>NZ_DASREO010000022.1:0-233029 GCF_035652035.1 Bradyrhizobium sp. | reverse complement strand
AAGCTTCGTGATATCGTACGCCTGACAAGCGTGGGGGATTGGCGATGGTGTCGACGGAGAACGGAGAAATTTCAGCGGAAGCTATTGAGCGGAAGCTCAGATCAGAAGCGATCCTTCGGGCCGAAGGCGTACCTTTCATTTCCCATTTGCCCGTTATCGAGACGGCGGCTGAGGCGCTTAAGCGATCCAAGGAAGAGGTCGCGCTGCGCACGCTTTGTGTCGTTTTGGTTGCTGCAAAGGGCTCAGGACTCGAGGAAGAAATAGTAGAACGGGTTCTGAAATCATTGGAACTCCGGCCACATCTCTCGCCTAAAGAACTCGCCTTCGTGCTCGACAGTTCCCCCTCGCGGCAAGACCGGGTTCGATTCTCCTGGAGGCACGAAGCCGCCTGGGCCCTGCTTTGGGCATTGGGCTTCGTGGGCCAGCTGGGCAAGCCAGCTCAGATGTGCGACGCGGACTTCATCGGAAGCACGGTGTCCGGAAGGACAAGGTCACAGTTCATCAACGACGCCGAACTTCGTCCGATCGCCGACATTCTTGATCAGGCCGATCTGATTTACAGGTATCACTGGGCCGTTGTAGACGCACGGATCAACGGACGACAAATACCCGCAGCTCTCCACCCTGGCGTGACAGAAGAACGACACTACGCCTTGAACTGGCTTATCGGATACCTGGAGCAGGCGTGGGATGATGTCACGACCGACACCTGACAACTTCATTTAGCGAAGATCCTGCTGGCGCCGCGCCGTGCCCCCGCGCACGCGGGGATCCAGCTCGCCATCACGACGTTCATTCCGTCATTGCGAGGAGCCCCCGACAAAATTGCAGAGCAATTTTGCGCAGGAGCGACGAAGCAATCCAGAATCCTTGCGCGACTGGATTGCTTCGCTAACGCTCGCAATGACGGCAGCAGCACATATCGGTGGCCATGGGTCCCTGCTTCCGCAGGGACGACGAGAGAGCCCGTGGCTTTCGCTACATCGTAGCCCCAAGCACCCAGGGCGCGAATTCGGCGCCGCCGAAATCAAAACTCTCGCTCTTGGTCGGCTGGCCCGAGGCGGTCTTGAGCATGAGATCAAAGATGCGCTCGCCGCATTGCTGCACGGTCTCATCGCCGTCGAGGATGGTGCCGCAATTGACGTCCATGTCGTCTTCCATGCGCCTGTACATCGGCGTGTTGGTGGCGAGCTTGATCGAGGGTGCCGGCTTGCAGCCGAACACGCTGCCGCGCCCGGTGGTGAAGCAGACGAGATTGGCGCCGCCCGCGACCTGCCCCGTGGCCGCGACCGGGTCGTAGCCGGGCGTATCCATGAACACAAAACCCTTCTTGGTGACGGGCTCGGCATAGTTGAGAACGTCGACGAGATTGGTGCTGCCGGCCTTCGCCATCGCGCCCAGGGATTTTTCCAGGATGGTGGTGAGGCCGCCGGCCTTGTTGCCGGGGCTCGGATTGGCGTTCATCTCGGCGCCTTCGCGCGCGGTGTAATCCTCCCACCAGCGCATCAACCCGACGAGCTTTTCGCCGACCTCGCGGCTGACCGCGCGCCGCGTCAGAAGATGCTCGGCGCCATAGGTCTCCGGCGTCTCCGACAGAATGACGGTGCCGCCGTGGCGCACCAGGAGATCGCTTGCGGCGCCGAGCGCCGGATTGGCCGACACGCCCGAATAGCCGTCCGAGCCGCCGCATTGCAGCGCCACCGTGAGTTCGCTCGCCGGGACCGCCTCGCGCTTGACCTTGTTGGCGTCAGTGAGCGCCTCGCGCACGAAGGCAACGCCGGCCTCGACCGTCTTGCGCGTGCCACCGGTCTGCTGAATCTCCAGCTCGCGCAGCCGCCCGGCGAGTTTCTGTTCCTGCATCAGCCCGCCGATCTGGTTGACCTCGCAGCCGAGGCCCAGCACGACGACGGCGGAAAAATTGACGTGCCGCGCATAGCCGCCTAGCGTGCGGCGGAGAAGCGCGAGCGGCTCGTCCTGCGTCATGCCGCAACCGGTCTTGTGGGTCAGCGCAACGACGCCGTCGACATTGGGAAAATCGGCGAGCGGATTGTCGCCCGTGAACGGATTCTTCCGGAACACGTCTGCAACGAGACCCGCGACATGCGCGCTGCAATTCACCGAGGTGAGGATGCCGATGTAATTGCGGGTCGCGACCCGGCCGTCGGGCCGGCGGATGCCGTCGAACGTCGCCGGCAGATCGAAGTTCGGCACAGGTTTTACGTCGACGCCGAACGCATAGTCCTTGGCGAAATCGCCCATGCCGCAATTCTGGGTGTGGACGTGCTGGCCCGGCGCAATCGGCTGCGTCGCAAAGCCGATGATCTGGCCGTAACGGCGAACCGGCTCGCCGACCGCGATCGGTTTGATCGCGACCTTGTGGCCGGCCGGAATGCGCTCGACCGTGGTCACGCCCTCGGCGACCACCAAACGCGGTGGCAGGCTCGAGCGCGCGATCAGCACGCCATCATCGGGATGCAGACGAATGACGGGTGCCGGGGTCATGGGTGTCTCCTTCAAACCGGTATCGCAACAATCACGAACCTCATCCTGAGGAGCAGGCGCAAGCCTGCGTCTCCAAGGATGGCCGCGGAAACCGCGGGTGCCTCATGCTTCGAGACGGCTCTTCGAGCCTCCTCAGCATGAGGAACGCGCTCACGCCTTGCCGCCCGAATCCTTGCGGGTCTGCGCAACCTGCATCCGCGCATAGGTCGCCATCAGGCCCACTTCGTTGAACAGCGTCACCAACTGGAAGCCCATGTTGATGGCGCGCAGCGCGCCGTCGGCGCCCGAGCAATGGATGCCCGGATGCAGTCCGCGCTTGCCGCACTCCTTCACGATTTTCTCATAAATGTTGAGAATCTCGGGCTCCTCGCGATCGAGCTTCGGCACGAGGCCATAGGAGAAACCGAGATCGGACGGCCCGATGTAGACGCCATCGATGCCTTCGACATCGAGGATCGCCTCCATGTTGCCGATCGCGGTCCTGGTCTCCATCATCGGCAGCAGGACAATGTCGTCGTTCGCCGTCTTCTGATAGCTGCCGGCCGTGCCGTAGAGACCGGCGCGGATCGGGCCGTTGGACCGTGTGCCCATCGGCGGGTACTTGCTGTAGGAAACGAGGTTCTTGGCCTCTTCCGGCGTGTTGATCATCGGACAGATCACGCCATAGGCGCCGCCATCGAGCACCTTGCCGATGATGCCGGGCTCGTTCCACGGCACGCGAACCATCGGCGTCACCGGATGGCCGTGCATGGCCTGGAAACACTGGATCATCGACAGATAGTCCTGCACGCCGTGCTGCATGTCGACGGTGACGCTGTCGAAGCCGCATTGCGCAATCACCTCGGCCGAGAAGCCGGAGGGAATCGCAAGCCAGGAGTTCAAAACCACCTTGCCCGACGCCCAGATTTCCTTGACCTTGTTTGCCATCATTCTGTCCCTGAGTTTTGTCCCTGCTTTGCAAATCTGTTCCGGCCTCGCGAACGGAGGCGGCTAAAGACCAACTTGATACCCGCTTGTAGCGTCGAACCAGGCCCTTGGCTCGCCAAAATCGCGCATTACTGGGTTGCTTACTGGGTCGCCCTTTGAATGCTTGCCTCGCTGACGCCGACCTCGCGGGCGGTGTTGACGATGGCAGCCCAGGTGTCGTCCGGCAGCGGAATGCCGTTCTTGGTCCGCTCGGCGCGCGTCTTGCGCTCGACATCGCCCGGGATCATGACCGGCTCGCCGCCCGCAATCGGCTTGGTGCCGCGGATAAAGTCGACATAACGCGAGACCTCGCCATCGAAGAAATGGGCGGGGTCGACGACTTTGGGATCGATGTAGAACGCGAGCATGCCATTGGCGAAGCGCCGGTTGGGTGCGGTCGCGCCTGTTCCGGTCAGAGCGCCGCCGAGCAGCTCGCACATGAATGCAAGCCCCGACCCCTTGTGTTCGCCGAAGGCGCGGATCGCCCCTGTCCCCTTGGTGTGGTCGCGCGGACCATCAGGCGTGTACGGCCCGTAGAGCACGTGCGGGTCTTCGCTCAACGTGCCGTCGCCATCGATCAGCACGCCCTTCGGCAATTTCTTGCCGCCGCGGCTTGCAACGAGGCATTTGCCTTCCGCTACGATCGAGGTGGCGAAGTCGAGCACGATTGGATCCGCACCCTCGCGCGGCACGCCGACGCAATAGGGCGCGGTCGACAGCCGCTTCTCGACCCCGCCGAACGGCGCCACCAGCAGCGAGCCGGCCGCATTGACGAAATGCACGGAAACAAGACCTTCGGCCGCCGCCATTTCAGCCCAGTCGCCGACCCGGCCGATATGCCCGGCGTTGCGCAATGCGACAGCGGCAAGCCCCACCCTCTTGCACTTCTCGATGCCGACCTTCACCGCAACCGGCGCGACGGTCTGGCCGTAACCGAACCTGCCGTCCACGACAGCAAGCGACGGCGTGTCGACGACGACTTCGGCGGTCTGGTTCGGCACGACGTTGCCGGTTTTCTTCCAGCGCATGTAGACCGGCACGCGGATCACGCCGTGGCTGTCGTGGCCGGTGAGGTTCGCGGTCGTCAGATACGTCGCGATACGCCGCGCCTCTTCCGAAGAGGATTCAGCGTGACCGAAAATGTCGGCAACAAAATCGATGAGATGGGAAACCTTGATCGTGACCATTTCTTCGTCGCTCTTCTTTTTATGCGTGTCGTGGCGCTCAAGCGCTCACCTTGGCATGTCCGCCGAGATAGGCGGCGCGGATCGCTTCATTGCCCCAGAGTTCGTCGGGCTTGCCGCCGAGCACGATCCGCCCCGTCTCCAGAACGTAGCCGTGATCTGCGACCGACAATCCCATGCGCGCGTTCTGCTCGACAAGCAAGACCGTGGTGGTGCGGCGGATCTCGGCGATGATGCGGAACACCGCCTGCACGATGACGGGCGCAAGGCCCAGCGACGGTTCGTCGAGCAGGAGCAGCCGCGGCTTGGCCATGAGCCCGCGCGCAACCGCGACCATCTGCAACTGGCCGCCGGACAGGGTCCAGCCGAGCGCGTTGGCGAAGATGCGAATATCCGGAAACAGGTCGAACATGGCGTCGGCTTCACGCGACAGCTCGGCCTTGCCGGCGCGACGGTTCGATCCGCCGAGCATGATGTTTTCCTTGACGGTGAGCCCGGGAAAGACCCGCCGTCCCTCCGGCACATGCGAGATGCCGAGCCGCACGATCGCCTCCGGCCCGAGCCCTGCGATCGGCTTGTCGTCGAACAGGATCTCGCCCGACGCCGGCTTGATCAATCCGGAAATCGCCCGCAGCGTGGTCGACTTGCCGGCGCCGTTGGCGCCCAGCAACGTGACGACCTGACCTGCATCGACCGCGAGCGAAACGCCGCGCAAGGCTTCGATCTCGCCATAGCGCACCACCAGATCGTTGATTTGCAGCAGCGCCATTATTCGGTTCCAAGATAGGCGGAGACGACATCGGGATGGCGCAGCACCGAAAGCGACTCGCCGTCGGCAATGCGCTTGCCGAAATTGAGCACGGTGATGTGTTGCGCGGCTTCACTGACCAGCGTCATGTCGTGATCGATGATCAGGATGGTGAGACCCTGCGCTGCGATGCGCTTGAGCAGTGCGTGCAGTTCGAGCTTCTCGCTGGAATTCAGTCCTGCCGCCGGCTCATCGAGCAGCAGCAGCGTCGGATTGGCAGCGAGCGCGCGTGCGATCTCGATCAGGCGCTGATGACCATACGAGAAGCTTGAAATCAGTTCGTTGGCGCGCGAACCAAGCCCGACGAAGGTCAAGGCTGACATTGCGCGTGCGGTAAGCGCTGCATCGTCGCCCTTGCCCGTCAATGTATTGCCCGGCCGCTCCGCGCCGATCACGACGTTCTCCAGCGCCGTCATCGTGCGGAACAGGCGGATATTCTGGAAAGTCCGTCCAAGACCGGCAGCCGCACGCTGATGCGGCGGCATGTCTGACATGTCGGTGCCGTCGAGCACGACCGTCCCGCTGGTCGCCTTGTAGATACCGGAGAGGACGTTCAGCGTGGTCGTCTTGCCGGAGCCGTTCGGGCCGATCAGCGCATGCACCCCGCCGCGCCTGACGTCGATGTCGACGTTGTCGACGGCCTTGAGGCCGCCGAAATGCTTGGAGAGGCCGCGTACGGACAGCACGATGTCGCCGCCTTTGGCCGCCGGCGCGAGTTGCAGAGCCGGCCCCGCCGCAAGCGCCCTCGCCTTCAGCCACCAGCGCTCGGTTGCGAGTTTGACAAAACCCCAGATACCATCGGGCATGTAGCGGATGATCAGGATCACCGACAGGCCGTAGATCGCGAGATAAAGTCCGGGAACGCTCTTGAGGAAACGCAGCCACTCCGGGATCAGGATCAACAAGCCGGTGCCGATTGCCGACCCGATCGGCGAGGCCACGCCACCGAGCAGGGACATCGTCAGGAACACCACGGATTCGGCGAACGAGAATTGATCCGGGCTGACATAGGCAAAGCCGCCCGCGAACAGACCGCCAGCCAAACCGCCCAGCACCGCGCAGAGCGCGAAAGCGATAACCTTCGTGCGGAACACGTCGACGCCGACGACGCCGGCGGCGAGCTCATTGTCGCGCACCGCGCGCATCGCCCGACCAAGCCTTGTGTCGGCGAGATGCCAGACCACGTAGCCGACCAGCGCCAGCATCGCGACGCAGAAGGCAAGATACGACTGCGAGGATTGAAAAAGTTCGGGCCGTCCGATGCGCGACACGCCATCAGGACCGTGCGTGAGCCAGATCGAGTTGATCATGACGAGCGTCACGATCTGCTGGAACGAGATCGTCACCATGGCGAGGTAATGCCCACCGAGCCGTAGCGTCGACATGCCGAGAAAGGCGCCCGCCAAAAGCGCGATCACGCAACCGCCGGCGAGGCAAAGCCAATAGCTGAGATAATAGTCCGAGGTGCCGAGCCCGACGGCATAGGCGCCGAGGCCAAAAAACGCCGCCTGCGCCAGGTTGATCTGGCCGCACAGCCCCAACACGACCGACAGACCAAAGACGGCGATCGCGAACGTCGTCGCCTCCATCAGGATGTTGTGGATGTAACCGTCGAACTGAACCGTGGCGGCGAGCGCCACAAGAACGGCGCTGCCCGCGAAATACGGCAGGTGCCGCAGCAACAGCGGTTTCCCACGCGGCGCCATCGCAGGTACGGCCAGGTTCTCGCTCGGCGCGCTCATGCCTTCTCCGCGACGCGTTCGCCGAAGATGCCCTGCGGGCGGAACACCAGGAAAGCGACCAGCACCAGAAAGGCAAAGCCGTCCTTGTAAGGAACGGAGATATAAGCCGCGCCGAATGTCTCGATGATGCCGAGCGCCAGTCCACCGATGATCGCGCCGGCGACGTCGCCGAACCCGCCGATGATGGTCGCCGCAAAGGCCTTGAGCGCGATGGTCGATCCCATCTGGATCGACACGAACAGGATCGGCGCCACCAGGATGCCGGCCAGTCCGCCGAGCACGGCCGAATAGATGAAGGTGATCATGATCATGGCGGACACGGAAATGCCGAGCAGCGAGGCCATCTCCTTGTCCTGCGAGGTCGCCTGCAATTTCTTGCCCAGCATGGTGTGCTCGAAGAACCAGTAATTGAAGATGACGAGCACGATCGTCACCGCGATGATCAAGAGGTATTGGCTGTCGAGATAGACCGGGCCGAGCTGAATGCCAGGCGTTTCGAACCAGCCTTCCAACACCTGCGGCTGCGGCCCGTAGATCGCGAGCACCGAATTGGCGAGCAGGATCGAGGCGCCGATGGTTGCGATAATGACAGGCAGAAAGCTGCGGTGACGCAGCGGATAATAGACGCCGAGGTTGAAGATTACCCCGAGCAGCGCCATCCCTGCGAGCGCCAGCAGGAACGACAGCCAGTACGGCCAGCCGAGATCGACCGCAAACACCACCATCAGATAGGCGGCGACCATCGAGAACTCGCCTTGCGCGAAGTTCACCACATTGGTGGCGCGGAAGATCAGCACGAAGCCGAGCGCGACCAGCGCATAGACGGCGCCGATGCCGATGCCGGTGAAGAGCAGTTGCAGTACGAGATCCATGAAGGTGCCGGGCTAATGCTGGGAGCGAACGTCAAAAACGGCCTCGCCCGTCGCGGGCGAGACCGCAATCCGCGCGATCAGTCCTCGAACTCGATGTGTTTGTCGAAGACGATGTTCCCCTTGTCGTTCCGCACGACATTGTAGCCATGCAGGCCGTCGCCGTTCTGGTCGAAATTATATTCGCCCTCGGCGCCCGGGAATTTCTTCAAGCCGAGAATGGCCTCGCGGATCTTGCCGGGATCCGTCCCGCCTGCCTTGTTGATCGCGGCCGACAGAACCGTCACGGCATCATAGGTCCAGGCGCTCTGCAGATCCGGCGCGGTCTTGTAGGCCTCGCGGTAGGAGTTGCCGAAGTTCTTCGACGCCTCGCTTGATTGCTCGGCATAATCGGCAACGCCATAGGTGCCGTAGAGCGCGGGCCCGGCGAGCTTGATCGATGACACAGCAACCGTCGACGGCGATCCCACCCAGGGAATGTTGACGCCGAGCTGGCGCAATTGACGGGAGAAGATGCCGAGGTCGTTTTCAAATGTGAAATAGGTACCGAGCACATCCGCACCCGACTGCTTCACCGCGAGCACCACTGGCGTGAAATCCTGGCTCTGGTTGGCATAGCCCTGATCGAGGACTGCCGGCGTGCCCATTTTTTCCAGCGCAGCCGACAGCGCCTTGCCGCCGGCCGTGCCGAACGCGTCGGTCGAATGCACGATCGCCCACTTCTTCTTGCCGAGCGTGTTGACGCCGAAATCGGCGATCACGCGGCCGGAATAGCTGTCATTGGGGCGGAAACGAAACAGCCAGGGATTATTCATGTGCGTGAGGTTCGGGTCGGTGCCACCGATCATCACGGGCTTGCCGAGCTTGAGCACGTCGGGCGCCATCGCGTGGACCTGGGTCGAACGGACTGACCCCAGAAATCCGACGATGTCGGACTGCGCCGCGAGCTTCGAGAATGCCAGCACGATGCCGGGATTGGTGGTCTGATCGTCTTCGATCACGAGCTCCACCTGCTTGCCGAGCACACCACCGGCCTTGTTGACGGCCGCGAGCGCGAGCTTGGCGCCGTTCTGCGCCCAAAGCCCCTGCTCCGCCGCAGGCCCCGTGACCGGAACGCACATCCCGATCTTGATCGTGGAGGCGCCTTGCGCGCTCGCGCGGGTCACGACATAGGGCGCCGCAATACCGGCTGCCAAACCCGCGGCAAACTCACGTCTCGTCAGACTCATTCAATCCTCCCTGGAGCCGTGCTTTTTGCCGGCTCTTAATTCGCCTACTTACGAACTCTTCAACCGCGAGTAAATTGATATTGCAGCGATTTGGGCTCCAGCTCCATCAATGAGCCATGCGATTTGCGATCTTGCCTCTTGCGATATTGGCGATGCTTAAATTCGCGGCAGCCCTGCAGCTATCTTTCACTTTCCGAAGGCCCGCCATCCGTCGCCTCCAGCGTCGCCAGCTTGTTTTCCAGGACGGCCAACATATCCTGAAGTTCGGCAAGCTTTTGGGCGCCATAGCGCTGCGTGATCGCCGCGTAGACGGCTTCCGACGTCGGCGCCACCAGCTCGATGAGCTTCAATCCCTTCTGCGAAATCGAGACGACGCCACGGCGCAGATCATCCTTGGCCGTGCGGCGGTCGATCAGCTGACGCGCCTCGAGGTCGCGCAAGATCCGCGACAGGCTCGGCCCAAGCAGGAAGGCAACGCGCGCCAGCTCGGTTACCTCAATTGCTTCGACGGCCGACAGCGCGCGCAAAATTCGCCACTGCTGCTCGGTCAATCCATGACGGCGCAGCGATGGCCGGAACTGTTTCATCACCGCCTCCCGCGCGCGGAGCAGCGCCATCGGCAGCGACCTGGAAAAGTCCCGCATCGGAATTCGACGCTCAAGGGCATGCGCGGCGCGGCTGCCGGCCGATTTTCTCAATGTCATGGTCGTGTCCGTTCGCGCAAGGATGGGATCGATGCGCAACATCCGCTGCGCCGCACAAATCCCAATTCGGTTTGCGAGACGTAACTTAACATGTTAATCATTTTTCCGACACCGGGATTTTCGCGTTCCTTGATCGGGGACGACAAATCGCTGCCGATGATGGCGTCTCAACGTGGAGCAGCCCGCCATGCCGCATTTCACGCTTCAATACTCTGCAAATCTTGAGGGGCATGTCGACATCGCCAAAGCGGTGGAAATCGTTCGCAAGGCCGCGGTGGAGACCGGTATCTTTCCGCTCGGCGGCATCCGCGTGCGCGCGGTGCGCTGCGAACATTATGCCATCGGCGACGGCAATCCTGATTTTGCCTTTCTCGACATGGTGCTGCGGCTTGGCGAGGGCCGCGATCTTTCGACCCGCAAGGCGGCCGGCGAACATATCTTTCGCGCATTGTCGGCCCATCTCGATCCGGCTTTTGCGACATGTAAATTCGCCTTGTCATTCGACATGCAGATCAACGACAAGGACACCAGCTGGAAGCGCAACAACATTCATGAGGCTTTGAAATCGGAGGGCGTCCATGGATAAAGCGACGCCAAAAGCCGACCAGTTCCAGGTCAACATCGAGCGTGCCGCTCCCTTGCTCGCGAAACTCAAGGCGGAAGGCATCGCGCACATGATCGGTGGCGAGAGCGTACCGTCGATTTCCGGCGCGAGCTTCGAGACTCGCTCACCGATCGACAATACGGTGCTCGCTCATGTTGCGCGTGGCAACACTGAAGACATCGACCGCGCCGCAACTGCGGCCAGCCACGCTTTCAGTGCCTGGCGCAACGTCGATGCCGCGATGCGCCGCAAGCTTCTGCACCGTGTCGCGGATGCCATCGAGGATCATGCCGACGATATCGCCGTGCTCGAATGCATCGATACCGGGCAGGCCTACCGCTTCATGGCCAAGGCCGCGGTCCGCGCAGCCGAAAACTTCCGTTTCTTCGCCGACAAGTGCGCGGATGCCCGCGACGGCCTCAACATGCCGAGCGGAGAGCATTGGAATATCTCGACGCGCGTGCCGATAGGCCCGGTTGGCGTGATCACGCCGTGGAACACGCCGTTCATGCTTTCGACCTGGAAAATTGCGCCGGCACTGGCGGCCGGCTGCACCGTCGTCCACAAGCCCGCCGAATGGTCTCCGGTCACCGCCGACTTGCTTGCGAAACTTGTCAAACAGGCCGGTATTCCCGACGGCGTCCTCAATACGGTCCAGGGTCTGGGCGAAGAGGCCGGCAAGGCTCTCACTGAACATCCGGCGATCAAGGCGATCGGCTTTGTGGGCGAAAGCGCGACGGGATCTGCGATCATGGCTCAGGGTGCGCCGACCCTGAAGCGCGTTCATTTCGAGCTTGGCGGCAAGAATCCGGTGATCGTATTCGACGACGCAGAACTGGATCGCGCGCTCGATGCCGTGGTGTTCATGATTTACTCGCTCAACGGCGAGCGCTGCACCTCCTCCAGCCGGCTCCTAGTCCAGGAGAGCATTGCCGACACATTCGTTGAAAAACTCGCTGCACGCGTGAAGGCTTTGAAAATAGGACATCCGCTCGATCCGGCCACCGAAATTGGGCCGCTGATCCATGAGCGGCACCTGGCAAAGGTGTGCAGTTATTTCGACGTGGCGCGAACAGACGGCGCTGACATCACGGTGGGCGGCGCGGCGCATGCAGGTCCTGGCGGTGGGCACTACGTTCAGCCGACCCTCGTCACTGCAGCCCGACGCGACATGCGCGTGGCGCAGGAAGAGGTGTTCGGGCCGTTCCTGACCGTGATCCCGTTCCGCGACGAACAAGACGCTGTCGCCATCGCCAACGACGTGAAATACGGGCTTACCGGTTATGTCTGGACATCAGACATGGGCCGCGCGCTACGTGTTGCGGACGCGCTGGAAGCGGGCATGATCTGGCTCAATTCGGAAAACGTCCGTCATTTACCGACACCGTTCGGCGGGATGAAGGCTTCCGGTATCGGCCGCGACGGCGGTGACTACTCCTTCGATTTCTACATGGAAACAAAGCATGTCTCGCTCGCGCGCGGCACACACAAGATCCAGCGATTGGGGATTTAACGCCGATGCCCGTTCCACAACACGTGTTCGATCCGCCTTTCAACATCGTCAGGAGCAGCCATGTCGTCCTCGACGTGGTGGACCTGACCAAGGCTTGCGCGTTCTACGAAAACGCCGTCGGCCTGCATGTCGAGGATCGCGGCAACACGGCGATTTATCTGCGCGGCAGCGAAGAGCATCAGCATCACTCACTGGTGCTGCGCAAGGCGCGAGAGGCCGCCTGCCACCGGCTGGGGTTCAAGGTCGGCAACGAAGACGATCTCGACAAGGCCGCCGCGTTCTTTTCACAGCATGGCATCGCTCACACGTTTTCCGACCAGCCGTTCCAGGGCCGCACGTTGCAGTTTTCCGATCCCTTCGGCTTTCGGATCGAACTCTATGCGGCCATGGAAAAGCGCCCTCATCTCTTGCGTCGCTACGATCTCTACAAGGGCTGCCATCCGCAGCGGCTCGATCACTTCAATGTTTTTGCCGCCGAGGTGCAGGATACGGTCGACTTCTACGCGCGGCTCGGCTTTCGGCTGACCGAGTATGCCGAGGAAGACGGACCCAACGGGCGCATCGCGGCGGCCTGGTTGCACCGCAAAGGCAATGTTCACGATTTCGCTATCACCAACGGCAGAGGTCCTCGCCTTCATCATTTTGCCTATTGGGTGCCGACTGCCATGAACATCTTGCATCTTTGTGATGTGATGGCCTCGAGCGGGTACCTTAAGAATATCGAGCGCGGCCCCGGCAGGCATGGTATTTCGAATGCGTTCTTCCTTTACGTCCGCGATCCCGATGGTCACCGCCTTGAGCTCTACACCAGCGATTACTTCACCGGCGATCACGACCATGCACCGATGCGCTGGTCGTTGAACGATCCGCGTCGGCAGACGCTGTGGGGCGCACCCGCCCCGCGCTCGTGGTTCGAGCAGGGATCGCCGTTCCCCGAACAGGCCGTGCGCGAACCGCAATTCGTGGCTGACGTCACAGTTGCCGATTAATGGAGACCCTATGAAGATGTCCCTGATTGTCGCTGCGGCCTCGCTGCTCGGCCTGACGCCCGCGGTGGCACCCATGGACGGCGCGCACGCCGACGAGTTGAGGGTTTTGGCGGGCGGCTCATTGCGCAGCATTTTGACCGAGCTCGCGCCGCAGTTCGAGAAGGCTTCCGGCCACAAGCTTGCCATCCATTTCGACACCACGCCCAATCTGATCAAGGCCGCGACGACGGGCGAGCCCTTCGACGTCGGTATCGTTCCGATCGACGTCTTCTATGATCAGGCGGCAAAGACCCACTTCACACCGCCGGTCGAGTTTGCACGCGTCGGCTATGGCGTCGCGGTAAAAGCCGGCGCACCAAAGCCGGATATCTCTACGCCGCAGGCTTTCAAGAAAACGCTGCTTGAAGCAAAATCCATTACGTTCCTGCCGGCGAGCGCGGCTGGCTCCTATATCCTGAGATTGTTCGAAAGGCTCGGCATCGAAGACGAGATGCGGGCCAAGACCATCGCGCAGGACCAGCCGACCGGCATTATCCCGGCCGTCGTCAATGGCGAGGCGGAACTGGCCGTGTTTGTGAACAACGTCCTGACTGCTCCGGGCGTCGACATCGTCGGCCCCTTCCCCGCCAAATACCAGCAGGAGCTGGTTTTCCCGGCGGCGCTGGCCGTCGATACCAAACAAAAGGAAGCCGCCAAGGCGTTCATCGACTTCATCATGTCGCCGGCAGCCACCGTCGTCGTCAAAGCCAAGGGCATGACCCCCGGTCGCAGCTGAGGACCGCTCATCGGTTTCAAGACATTCATGATCCCCTCCCGCATCGCCACTTTCGCCGTCAATGGCGCCACCAAATACGGCGCCGTAACCGATCGCGGGGTCGTCGATCTCTCTGCGCGATGGGCCAAGGATTTTCCGACCTTGCGCGAGGTGATCGCAGCCGGCGCCCTGAACAGGCTCGCCGAGGATGCGGCGCGTCATCCAGCCGATCACGCGATCGAAGCCGTCACCTGGCTGCCGCCAATTCCTTCGCCGGAAAAAATCATCTGTATTGGCGTCAACTATCCCGACCGCAACGCCGAATATAAAGACGGCTCGGACGCGCCGAAATATCCGAGCATGTTCCTGCGTAACCCGCGCTCGTTCGTCGGCCACGAAACGCCGCTGGTGCGGCCGAAAGCCTCCGCGCAGCTCGACTATGAAGGCGAGCTCGTGCTCGTCATCGGCAAGGCCGGCCGGCATATCACCGAGCGTGATGCGCTTGGCCACGTCGCTGGCGTCACGCTGTGCAACGAGGGCACCATCCGCGACTGGGTGCGCCACGCCAAGTTCAACGTCACGCAAGGCAAGAATTTCGATTCCACCGGCAGCCTCGGCCCCTGGCTCGTTCCCTATCTGAGCGAGTCCCAGATCGCCGATGTCAGGCTGACCACCAAAGTGAATGGCGAGACACGGCAGGATGACCGCACCTCGCGGCTGATCTTCGGCTTCCGCTATCTGATCAATTATATCTCGACCTTCACGACGCTGGTGCCCGGCGACGTCATCGTCACGGGCACACCGACCGGCGCCGGCGCGCGTTTCGATCCGCCGCGCTATTTGAAACCCGGCGATGTCATCGAAGTTGAAGCCGATGATATCGGCGTGTTGCGCAACGGCGTGATCGACGAAGTCACGTAGCTTTTTGATTGGATCATTCAATGCCCCAAATTTCCGGCGGCGAAGCCATTGTCAGCGGTCTGGTCGCGCACGGCGTCGACACAGTGTTCGGCCTGCCCGGCGCGCAGATCTATGGCCTGTTCGACGCCTTCCATCAGGCACAGCTCAAGGTGATTGGCGCGCGGCATGAACAGGCCTGCGGCTACATGGCTTTTGGCTATGCGCGCGCCAGCGGCAGGCCTGGCGTGTTCAGCGTGGTTCCCGGCCCCGGCGTGCTCAATGCCAGCGCGGCGCTCTTGACGGCCTTTGGCGGCAACGAGCCGGTACTCTGCCTGACCGGACAGGTGCCGACAGCTTTTCTCGGCAAGGGACGCGGGCACCTGCACGAAATGCCGGACCAGCTCGCAACCTTGCGCAGTTTCGTGAAATGGGCCGAGCGCATCGAATATCCCGCCAACGCGCCTGCCCTGGTCGCTCGCGCATTCCAGGAGATGATGTCGGGACGCCGCGGCCCGGCCTCGCTGGAAATGCCTTGGGACGTGTTCACGCAGAAGGCGGAAACAGGCGCCGCCGAAGTTTACGATCGCTTTCCGGTGCCGCAGCCCGACCCCGACCGGATCAAGGCCGCGGCGAGTTTGATCGCGGCCAGCAAGACGCCGATGATCTTCGTCGGCTCAGGCGCAATCGAGGCCGGCGATGAGATTCTGGAGCTGGCTGAGTTGATCGACGCGCCTGTTGTCGCCTTCCGCAGCGGGCGCGGCATCGTCTCCAACGCACACGAACTCGGACTGACCATGGCGGCCGCCTATGGGCTGTGGCCGCAAACCGACCTCATGATCGGCATTGGCACGCGGCTGGAATTGCCGACGATGACGCGCTGGCCGTTCCGCCCCGACGGATTGAAGTCCATCCGTATCGATATCGATCCGATCGAGATTCGGCGATACCCGCCGACGGCCGCAGTTGTGGCCGACGCCAAGGCCGGCACATCGGAGCTCTTGGCCGCCGTCAGGAAGACCGGCTACTCCAAAACCCAAGGCCGACGTGCGGCAATCCGCGAGGCTTCGGCCGTGGCGTTGGAAGAGATTCAGAAGATCCAGCCGCAGATGGCGTACCTCAACATCCTGCGCGAGGTCTTGCCGTCGAACGCGATCGTCACCGACGAGCTGTCGCAGGTCGGCTTTGCGTCCTGGTATGGCTTTCCCATCTACGAGCCACGGACGTTTATCACTTCAGGCTATCAGGGCACGCTCGGCTCCGGCTTTCCGACCGCGCTCGGCGCCAAGGTCGCCCATCCCGACCGGCCGGTGGTCGCGATCACCGGCGACGGCGGCTTCATGTTCGGCGTGCAGGAATTGTCGACCGCCGTGCAGTTCAAGATCGGCGTCGTGGTCCTCGTGTTCAACAACAATTCTTACGGCAACGTGCGGCGCGACCAGCGCGAGCGCTTTGACGGACGTCTCGTCGCCTCCGACCTGGTCAATCCGGATTTCGTCAAGCTCGCGGACTCTTTTGGCGTCGGCGCGGCTCGCGTTACCTCGCCGGATCATTTCAAGCCGGCGCTGGAAAAGGCGCTGAAGGACGGCGGTCCCTATCTGATCGATATCGAAGTGCCCCGCGATTCCGAAGTCAGCCCCTGGGCCTTCATCCATCCGGCCAAGCCTTAGCTGAAATATCCACTTAGCGGAAATATCCACGACCGGGGCTCCCTCCGCGGCCTGCGGCTGCGAAGCCGTCATTTGATTGTCGTGTGCGGCTGCTAACCGGATTTACCGAACAAAACGGTCTTCTGTTTGCAAATGCCGATCACCTTCGCCACCAGGGCGGGGGCATGGCGGCTATTGGGAATCCAACGATGCTGCAATTGCGCGATGTTGCGATGACCTATCCCAACGGCATGCGGGCTGTATTGCCGACGAGTATCGACGTGCCGAAGGGGCAATTCCTCGTCCTGCTGGGTCCGTCCGGCGCCGGCAAGTCGACCCTGCTTCGATGCATGAACGCTCTGGTGAGGCCGACGCAAGGCGATGTTATCGTCGACGGCCTGGGCTCGATCTTTGGGGATAGCCGCACTCTCCGTGAACACCGGAAGCGAACGGGCATGATCTTCCAGCAGCATCATCTGATTGGCCGCCTGACGGCCCTGCAAAATGTCCTGCTCGGCCGCATCAGCGCACATGGCGTCCTGAGAACGCTGCTTCCCTTGCCACGCACAGACCGCCTGCTCGCGCTGCAAGCGCTCGACCGGGTCGGCCTGATCGATCGCGCCCTTGATCGCGCGGACGAGCTCTCCGGTGGACAGCAGCAACGCATCGGAATCGCCAGAGCCATGGCACAGCGCCCGCAGATCGTTCTGGCGGACGAGCCAATTGCAAGCCTCGATCCGGCAACCGGCGAGAAAGTGCTCGCCGATCTTCATCGTATTTGCCGCGAGGACGGCATCACCGCAATTGTCAGCCTGCATCAGGTTGAACTGGCCAGGCGCTTCGCCGATCGCGTGATCGGACTGACGAGCGGCCGCGTCGTGTTCGAAGGGCCGGCTTCGCAGCTCGGCCAGAACGTTCTCGATCAGATTTACCTCACCGCATCGTCCCGAATGGCCGCAGCTTAAGTCACGGCACATCAGAACAGGAAAAGTCATGGAACGCAGAAGCTTTCTGTTTGCTTGCACGATCGGCAGCCTTGGCTTCGTCCTCGGCAAGGCCGAAGCGGAGCAGGCGTCAAACCCCGCCAATTTGCGTGTGGCGCTCCTCCCCGACGAAAACGCATCCACGATCATCCAGAACGCGGCGCCCTTGAAGGCCTATCTGGAGCAGACGCTGGCGAAGAGCATCGAGCTCGTCGTCACCACCGACTATTCCTCGATGATTGAGGCGATGCGGTTCGGCCGCATCGAAGTCGCGTATTTTGGTCCGCTCTCCTACGTGCTGGCGAAATCAAAGGCTCCGGACATCGAGGCTTTCGCCGTTGGCATTTCGAAGGGCTCTCCCACCTACAAGAGCGTCATCATCGCGCGGGCGGACGGCCCCGTGAAGACGCTGGCCGACATCAAGGGAAAGATGGTCGGATTTGGCGACTTCGCCTCGACCTCCAGCCATCTGATCCCGCGTGCGCTGCTCGCCCGCCACGGCCTCGTCGGCGATACCGATTACAAATATGTTCTTCTTGGCGCACATGATGCGGTGGCGCGCGCCGTCCAGTCCGGTCAGGTTCAGGCGGGCGGCCTCAGCCAGGAGATCTTCAAATCGCTCGTTGCCAAGGGCTCGATCGACGGAAGCAAGATCACCGTTCTGGCGGAAAGCGATCCGATCCCGAACTATCCCGTCACCATGCAAGGATACCTTTCGCCGGACCTCAAGGCCTCCATCAAGAAGGCCTTCCTCGACCTCAACGACAAGGACATCCTGAAGACGTTCCGCGCGGAAGGCTTCGTGGCGACGGACGACCATGCCTACGACATTCTGCGCGAAACGGCGAAGCTGCTCGATCTCGATCTGGCAAAGCTCAAGGGATGAGTGGTGTTCCTTCAGCGTATGAAGCGCTCCTCGCCCGTGACGGCGCGGCGCGATTGAGACGCGGCGCTGCGGTACTGATGATTATCGTTCTGATCGTCATCGCGATGGCGCTGACCGGCCTACTCGACCCGAGACGCTTCGCGGATGCGTGGCCCGCGGTCAAGCAGCTCTCCAGTGAAATGTTTCCGCCCGACTTCAGGCGTTTCGACGCCTGGATCAGGCCGCTGGCAGATACGCTCGCGATGTCGGTCGCAGGAACTGCGCTCGCGGTCGCGATTTCGCTGCCGCTTGCTTTGTTTGCCGCGCGCAACACCACGCCAAATCAAATCGTCTACCGCGCCTCACGTGCGCTGTTGAATTTGCTGAGGTCGATTCCCGAACTGATCATGGGAATCATCTTCGTTGCGATGGTCGGCTTCGGAGCGTTACCCGGCGTCCTCGCCGTCGGCATCCACTCTGTCGGAATGATCGGAAAATTCTTTGCCGAAAGCATCGAACATGTCGATCCAAAGCCGATCGAGGCCGCCCGGGCAGCGGGCGCCTCGCCGCTCCAGGTCGTATTCCACGCGATCTTGCCGCAAGTGTTGCCGCAACTGGCGGACACGACGATCTATCGCTGGGAATACAATTTCCGTGCGTCTACCGTGCTCGGCGCGGTCGGCGCCGGCGGCATCGGCTTCGAGTTGATCGCGGCGCTCCGCGTCCTCGAATACGCCCAGGTCTCCGCCATTCTGATTTGCATCCTGGTCTGCGTGACCATGGTCGACGGGATCGGAGATCTCATGCGAAATCACCTCAAATAAGTAGACCACGACATGGCCCCAAAACCGAAGGTCCTTGCCACCAACCCCGTTTTCCCCGAGACGCAGGCGCTTCTCGAGGCGCATGCGACTGTCGAGATCAACCGATCGCTTGACCCGTGGAGTTATCAGGAAGTGCGGCAACGGTGCCGGGACGCCGCGGGCCTGCTTGTGTTCATGAATGACAGCATCGATGCGAATTTTTTCGCTGCCTGTCCCGATCTTCGAGTCATTGGAGCGGCGCTGAAGGGTTTCGATAACATCGATGTTCAGGCCGCAACGGATGCAGGCGTATGGGTCACGATCGTGCCCGATCTTCTGACGATCCCGACAGCGGAACTCGCGATCGGGTTGATGCTGTCTCTCGGACGAAACATCGTCACTGGCGATCGAAACATCAAGGCGAACGGATATAGCGGCTGGCGCGCCGAGCTTTACGGCGCAGGCCTTGCGAGCGCGACAGTCGGAATCGTCGGATTTGGCCTTGTCGGACGTGCGATCGCCGAAAGGCTCGCCGGATTTCAGTGCCGCCTGCTGGCGTACGATCAGTCGGTATCCGTCGCGCTTGCAGCGTCATGGCCCAGCGTCACCATGACGAGCCTTGAGGACGTGATGGCCCGGTCCGACTATGTCGTGCTGGCGTTGCCTTTGACGGACGACACCCGGCACCTGATCAATTCCAGAACCATCGCAGCCATGAAGCGAGGCGCCAGGCTGGTCAATCCTGCACGCGGATCGCTGGTCGACGAGAGCGCGGTGGCGGATGCCATCGGACGCGGGCACCTTGCAGGTTATGCCGCTGACGCGTTCGAGTGCGAGGATTGGGCGCTCGAGCACAGGCCGTCCGGTATCGATCGGCGGCTGACAGATTTGTCGGCGCCGACCGTATTCACGCCCCATATCGGATCAGCCGTCACCGACGTGAGACGTGAAATCGAACTGTCGGCAGCGCGGAGCATACTCGACGCTCTTGCCGGGCGCGTTCCGTCCGGCGCAGTCAACGATCCCGGCAAGCAGTTGGCTCATGCTCAACCTGCTGCACGCTAGGACATTCCTCGCCGTTCTCAGCGAGCGCGGGTTCCGAGCCGCAGCGCGGGACCTGAAGCTGTCGCCTTCGACCGTCGTCGAACATATCAGGCAGCTTGAGGAAGACCTGGCCGCACCACTGCTCGTGCGTCGTCACGGTGTCGTCGAACCGACCTCTCAAGGCGCAGCCTTTGTGCCGCTCGCACGGGCCATGCTGGAAACAGCCGAACGAAGTCGCGCCATGATTGCGCGGCCGTCCCTGCATGTCGCGGCATCGAGCAACATCGGCATCTACCTGCTGCAATCGATGCTCAGGGCTTTCCAGGCCGGCGACCCGCTTGCAGTCGATCTTTGGGTCGGTCCCAACCATGATGTCGCCGAGCGTCTGACAAACGGCAGCGCTGACGTGGCATTGATGGAATGGTGGAGCGATCGTCCGGGTTTTACCCAGTACAGCTGGCGCCGGGAGCCGCTCGTCGTCATCGTCGCGCCTGACCATCCCTGGGCAAGGCGCGGCGCGATCGAGGCAAGCGAGCTTGCCAGTCAAGCACTGCTCGGGGGCGAACCGGGCACCGGCACGAACACAGTTCTGAGGAAGCAGTTCGGGCACTTTGCAGACCAACTGACCGCCGTCAGAGGGCTCGGAAGCACGGAGGCCGTCAAACGGGCCGTCCGTGCCGGTCGAGGCATCTCGCTCGTGATCGAGGCCGCAGTCACGGACGAGGTCCGGGCAGGACAGCTCGTCGTCTTGCCGCTGAGCGGCATCGAACTTGCGAAAGACTTGAAGGTCATTTCACCAAGCGGGTTACCGGAAGCGGCGCCCGCGTCGCGCTTCATTGCCCATGTTCTGAAAGAGAGCCGTCAGCCGTTGACACGCCGTGACGGGCAAGCCCCTGATATCATCGTATCTTGCGAAACGTCAGATTGAGACGCTGCGGTCCCATCACGGGGTGATCGCCTTCGGCGAGCGGCGCGACGCCGTGATAGAACAGCCGAGACGGTCCGCCCCACACCGCGACATCGCCATGCTCGAGGCGAAAGCGCCGCGGCTTGTCGCTCCGCTTCAAGCCGCCGAACATGAAAATCGCAGGCAGACCGAGCGATACCGAGACAATCGGCGCGCCGAAGTCGAGTTCATCCTTGTCCTGATGCAATGACATTTTCGCGCCGGGCACATAGCGATTGATCAAGCAGACCTCTGGCGCGAAACCGGAGAAGCCGGCGGCCTCGGCAGCACGATCGGCAAGCTCGCGAAGGACCGGCGGCATTGCCGGCCACGGCTTGCCGGTTTCGGGATCGACGGGATCGTAACGATAGCCGCTGCGATCGGTGACCCAGCCCGCGCTACCGCAATTGGTCATTGAGACCGACATCTGGTGACCGCCGGGCGTGAACATCCGGCGAAATGGCGCGGCGGCCACGATCTCGCGCAACGTGGCAATCAGGTCCGCTTCGGACTCACCGATGAAGCCGCGCAACAGCACGGCGCCTTCGGCCATCTGCTCGCGCGACGCCCGAACCTTGGGAAGACAAGCAAACAAATCCGCCGTCAACGCGACCCATCCTCACAACAATTCGTCACACCGATCGCTACTTGGCGTCATGGAAGATCACGCCGACCGTATGACGTCGGCCGGAGCGAAGCCGGCTGACGCCGTGGCGCATATTGACACGATAGGCGCCACGCGTCCCCTGCACCGGGCGGACATGCACAGCAAACGCGACGCCGTCGCCTTGCCGAAGCGGAACGACTTCGGCCCGTGATTGCATGCGCGGGCGTTGTTCGGTCAGCACGAACTCGCCGCCTTCGAAGTCGCGCTGAGGCTCCGACAGCAGGATCGCGACCTGCAATGGAAACACGTGCTCGCCGTAGAGATCCTGATGCAGGCAATTGAAGTCGCCTTCCTCGTATTGCAACAGCAGCGGCGTCGGCCGCGGCTGGCCGGCATCATGACATCGCTTCAGGAATGCCGCGTGGTCTTCGGGGTAACGGATATCGATCCCCATGGTCTCGTTCCAGCGATTGGCGATCGGCTGAAGGCCCGCATAAAGCAGCGGCCGCAATTCCGCGATCGGCTGCGGCAGCGGATAGGAAAAATACTTGTATTCGCCGCGGCCAAAGCCGTGGCGGCCCATCACGACCCGACTGCGAAAAATCCTGTCTTCAGGATAGAGCGCCGCCAGCGCGCGGCATTCGTCCGGCGTGAGCAATCCCTTCAGAACGGCGCAACCCTGTGCGTCGAGATCGTTTGTCGCTTGCGTCCAATCGATCGCGGCCACGCGAGCGGCGATATCGGATTCAAGCTGGGGACGTCTATTTTGCGTTGCTGTTTTCATGCGGGCACCTTCCCAAAACAGGATGCCCGCAGCCACCCGATTTCTGGCTACCCCAACACCGGCAGCTCAAGCACATCATAGGCGTGGCGGATGGTGCGTTTCAGGGCTGGATCTTCCAGTTCATATTCGAACCGGCTGGCGGGGCGGATGCCGCCCTTGGCGGCAAATGTGCCGCCGAACATGGCGCATCCGTCGGGTAGTTTTCCGTCGGAAAAGCCGCGCACGAGCAACTCTGACACCGGCAGCATCGCGTCCAGTGTTCCCTCCTGGTAGAGTTCCCGTTTTCCCCCGATCCAGGCGTAGGAACGCAGGATCAGCTGGTCCCAGTGATCGATGACGTCCTCGAGTTCCCAGAGTGTCGCGGCCATCGGCTTGTCGCACATCTGCTTGGACACGGTGACGCTGTAACTCTCGACCCTGCGGTCGGTGTGATCGGAGCCGAGGCCGACGAACGTGCGGCCCTCCCAGCCGATCAGCACGAACTCGACCTCGCCGCTTGAATTGCCGCCGCAGACCTCGATGCTGTCTTCCTGGGTCAGCCGCCGCGCCGAGCACCGATAGTAGATCGGCGTCGTCGCCGGCCGGGCAATGCCGATCGCTTCGAGCTCCGCGATGTGCTTGTCGCGCGCCACCGGATCGCGCCCGGTCCACCCGGCGATCACGGCCTGGTCGATCGCGAGCGTTAGCGGCGTGGTGCCGCCATCCCTGGTTTGAATGGTGAAGGTCAGGTCAAACATGGATTGCAGCCTCCACGCCAGCGCCCAGTGCGAAGATGCGGCGGTCCGAACCGCCCACCGCGCTCAGCATGAACCCGACCGGCGCCTCGCCCGCTTGATGACAGGGCACCGAAATGGAACAGCCATCCATCATATTGATCAGCGTGCAGTTGCGCAGGGAAAGCAGATTGGCCTTCGCGAAGGCGCGGTCGTCGACAAGATCCAGGATCCGCGGCGGTGTGATCGCAGAAGTCGGCATCACCACCGCGTCATAGGGGGCGAGCCGCACGGTCGCGCGCGCGATCAACGACTTTCGCGCTTGCAGAATGTCGATGTAGTCGGCCGCCGTGATGGCTTCGCCGCGGGCGATGCGCGACGAGACGCGTGGATCGTAGATATCGCCATGGTTCTCGATCAGGTAGCGGTGCCAGGCATAGCTCTCTGCCGCGGCGAAGCCGCCCTTGCTGTTCATGACACCGACATCGAGAAATTCAGGCACTTCGATGTGTTCGATCGATGCGCCCTGGCGCGACAACTTGTCGAGCGTTCGCTCAAAGCTCTTTGCCACGTGATCGTCGAGATCGTCGAGGGCAATCGTCGTCGGCACCGCGAGCCGCATTCCCTTGACGGGACGCGGGTTGAGCGGCCGGACCGGCTCATCGGCGAGGATGGAATCGAGCACGGCGCAGCACTCGACGGTGCGCGCCAGCGGCCCAAAGCTGTCGAGTGTGAAAGAGAGAGGCACGCCGCCATCGCGCGGGATGCGCTGCTGCGTCGGCTTGTAGCCGACGATACCGTTATAGGCCGCCGGAATGCGGCACGATCCGCCGGTATCCGAGCCAAGCGCGCCGTAGGCCATGCCATCGGCGACCGACACGGCCGCTCCCGACGACGATCCACCGGGCACATGGCCGACTTCGCGTCGCCAGACGCTCTTCGGCGTGCCGTAATGCGGATTGATGCCGATGCCCGAATAGGCGAACTCGGTCATGTTGGTGCGCCCGATCAAGATAAATCCGGCGCGACGCAGGCGCGACACGACCGGCGCATCGGCCTCGGCCGGCGGTGAATCGTCGAGCGCGCGCGAGCCGGCCCGCGTCACCTGACCCTTGATGTCGAACAGATCCTTGATCGAGATCGGAATGCCGGCAAACGGCGACGGCGCGGCGCGCACTTCGCGAAGCCGGTCCATCGCTTTCGCAGCCTCGATCGCGGCCTCGACATCGACATGCACAAAGGCGCGAGCCCCCTCGCCTGACTTGTCGGCGATCTTGTCGAGGCATTCGTCGACGAGTTTCCGTGCATTGGTGCGGCCGCTTTCGAGATCGGCTGCGAGCGAGGTCAGTGTCGGCGTGTTCGGCATGGTCATCATTTCTCGTCGATCGGTTATATTTTATCCGGAACAGCATCAATCTCCAGATCGAGCAAGGCAGAGCTCAGCGATTTGCCATGCGCGTCGAGCGCCAGCGACCGTGTGACTCCGCCTCCCAGCGCCCGGTCCATCACGAAGTTGAGTGCGAAAATCTTCGGCAGCTCATAGCGGACCACTTCGCCTTCGACAACGCCGGCGAAATGCGCTTTCACACGCGCAGGCGTCACCTGCGCCACCAGCAGCGGGTAATTCTTCGCGTCATAGGCGATGACGGAAATATTGGAGATGTTGCCCTTGTCGCCGGTGCGGGAATGAGCGATCTCGCGCAGCTTCATCGCTTAAGTACCTCCGACGAACTGTACTTGCGGCGCCGCCAATTCGCGCGGCAGTAGCACGGAAGCAACCGCGACCACATCGCGCGCGGATTTGAATGCCCCGCCCCCACCGGCCGGACCATTGGTGTAGAGCGTTTCGACCTCGTTACCGATCCGAACCGCCTCACGCAGGTTTTCCGTGCGGCCAGTGACGCGAACGCGCACCTCATAGGGGTCGTTGGCGTGACCTGAGACTTGCGCGCCATGCAGGGAATCGACGCCGATCAAATCGAAGCGCAATTCGCTTGTCGCAACACCCGTGAGCTCGAGCCGCTCGCGCACGATGTCGAGCGCGAGCCGGCCACGCGCGAGCGCACCGGGACCGGCATAGGAGATCTGGCCCTCGCCAATAAAACTGTCGACATAACCGACCGATACCTTGAACGTCGGCGGGCGAGCGCTGCCCCGACCGCCGCTGATGCGCACACGATCCTTAGCGAGCTCCTCGATCTCGATTTGCGAGAAGTCCGCGACCACGTCCGGCTGGATATATCTCGCCGGATCATGCACTTCGTAAAGCAGTTGCTCCTTGCAGGTCTGCGCGGTCACCGCGCCACCGGAGCCATCAACCTTGGTGATGATGAGACTTCCATCCTCGCCGACTTCGCCGATCGGAAAACCAAGCCGCGCGAGATCAGCGACGTCCTTGTATAAGGGATCGGCGAAGTAACCGCCGGTGACCTGGCCGGCGCATTCCAGCAAATGCCCGGCAACGATGCCCTTGCCGAGCAAATTCCAGTCATCCATCGGCCAGCCGAAGGCATGGATCAGGGGCGCGAGGAACAGCGCAGGATCGGAGGCGCGGCCGGTGATCACGACATCGGCGCCGCCAGCGAGCGCTTCGACCATCGGCGCTGCGCCGAGATAGGCGTTGGCGGAAATCAGGCGGTTGCCGAGCTGGCTGATCCTGCCGTCGAACTCCATGATCGGCAGGTCGCGCTGCTTGCAGGCCTCGAGAACGTCGTCGCCGACGACCGCCGCAACTTTCAATCGCGAGAGATTCATTGACGCCGCGATGGCGGCGGTCTTGCGCGCCGCCGCGAGCGGATTGGCCGCACCCATATTGGTGACGATCTTGATGCCTTTGGCGGCGCAGATCGGCAGCACCGCCCGCATCCGTTCTTCCAGCAACGGGTCAAAGCCGCTTTCCGGATTCTTTAGGCGCGCCTGCTGGGCCAGCGCCACGGTGCGCTCGCCCAGACATTCGAATACGAGATATTGGATGTCGCCCTTTTCGGCGAGTTCCACCGCGGGCTCGATGCGATCGCCCGAGTAGCCCGCGCCTGACCCGATCCGGATGGTTCGCATTACTTCAGTCCGAAATATGCCTGCCGCAACGCCTCGTTGTCGCTCATTTCCGCGACCGTTCCGGAAAAGCGGATACGGCCGCCTTCGAGCACGAACACGCGGGTCGCCACCTCAAGGAAGCCGATATTCTGCTCGGCGATCAGCAAAGCCAATCCCCTTCCGCGCAGGTCGCTCAGGATCCGGATGACCTCCTTGACGAATAATGGCGACAATCCGGCGGACGGCTCGTCCATCACCAGAAGGCGAGGTTCGGCCGCTAGCGCCTTGGCGATGCCAAGCATTTTCCGCTGACCGCCGGAAAGGCTGGACGCGGGGTTCCGCCGTTTGTCGCGCAGGACCGGAAAGGTGTCATAGAGATCATCGATTTTTGGGTTGGGATGCCCGAGCGCCTGCGCGCCGATGCGAATGTTTTCCTCGATCGACAGGTCGGGAAATACGGCAAGCTCCGACATGTAGGTCATGCCGAGCCGCATCCGCTCGCTGGAGCGCATCCGCGTCACGTCAGCCCCACCCAACCGGATATGACCGTGGCGTGCCTCGATCAGGCCGACCAGCGATTTGAGGAAAGTGGTTTTGCCGGCGCCGTTGGTGCCGAGCAGCAGCACGGTTTCCCCGGCGCGGACGTCGAGGTCGACGCCCCACAGCACCTGCATCGTGCCGTAACCGGCATCGACGCCCTGCGCGGTCAACAAGGGCGTGGCTTCAGGCGGCATGTTCGCCTCCCAGGAACACCTCGATCACCTGCGGCACCTTGACCGCAACCGCAAGCTTGCCCTCGAAGATCTCCTTGCCGGCGTTGAGAACGATAACACGGTCGGTGATATGCTCGATGAAGCCCATGAGATGCTCGACCACGATGATCGCCATGCCGCTTTTGGCGAGCGCCTGGATGCGCCCGGCGATCCAGTCGAGCTCCGCCGGGTTCAGTCCCGCAGCAAGCTCGTCAAGCAACAGCAGCCGCGGACGGGTGGCGAGCGCACGCACGAGATCGAGCATCTTCTGCTGCGCATTGTTGAGATCGGCTGCCGGGCGGTCAGCCACGTCCGCAAGGCGATACTCGTCCAGCAAATCGGCCATCACAGGCGCCGCTGCAGCGCCGCCATAGGCCAGCGCAACCTCGACGTTCTGACGCACGGTCAGCGAGAGGAAGGGTTTTGGAACCTGGAAGGTGCGGTTGATGCCGCGATGAACGAGCTTGTGCGAGGCAACGCCGCCGATCGACGCCCCTTCCAGCATGACTTCGCCGCCATCCGGCGCATAAAGGCCGGAGATGACATTGATGGCCGTGGTCTTGCCGGATCCGTTGGGACCGACCAGCCCCAAAATCTCGCCGGCCGAGACATGGAAGCTCAAGCCGTCCAGCGCGAAGAAGCCGCCGAAGCGCTTCACGAGCTTGGAGACGCCAAGAATGGGTTCAAGGATGGGCGCGTTTTCAGGGGACATGCCACCCCCTGCGCGTTGCGAGCGATACGAGGCCAGCGGGCAGGAACAGCACGAGCCCCATGATCAAGAGGCCATAGATCAGCTGAAAATATTGCGGCGTCGTGAAGCCGATCAAATTGTAGATGCCATAGAGAATGATCACGCCGACGATCGGCCCCGTGATGGTGGCAACGCCGCCGAACAGCGCGAACACGATGGCGAAGATGCTGAATTCGCCGCTGAACACGTTGTCCGGATAGAACACCGAGACGTACCAGGCATAGACGCCGCCGGCGAGGCCGGCGACCAGCGCGGAGGCAAGCCAGGCAATGATGCGCATGCGCACGACGTTGACGCCGGCCATCGATGCGCTGACGGCATCTTCCCGCACCGCCTGTAACGCCAGGCCAAAGCGCGAGTTCTTCAGAAACACCACCGCAGCGAGCGTGAGCGCCAGCACGACCAGCGCCGCCACATAGGCGTGATCGGGGTTGAACGTGCCGGACAGCGAGACGCCGTACGGACCGCGCGTGATCTGTTCAAGCGCCGGATTGGCGATGAAGTGCAGCACCGCAAGCGACGCCGCCAGATTGGCGATCGCGAAATAGGCGCCGGAGAGACGCAACAGCGGCGTCAATATCAGCCCAAGCACGACGCCGACGGCACCACCGGCGAGCACCGCTATGACCGCCGGCGTCTGGAAATGCATCACCAGCACCGCAAAGCCATAAGCGCCGGCGCCGAAGAAGCCGACATAGCCGAACGGCAGATAGCCGGTGAAGCCGTAGATGATGTTCACGCCCTGCGCGAGGATCAGGAAGATCACGAAGTTGAACAGCAGCAGATGGTTTTGATAGACGCCCGGCAGCGCCGCGAAGATGACCAGCAGCGGTAGCGCAATGAGCAGTGTGTGTTTAAGGGCGTTAGGCAACACGCACCCGCCTTCCGAGCAGACCGCTCGGACGAAGCAGCAGGATGAAGATCAGGAGCACGTACGGCAGCAAGTCCGCCCACGAGCTCAAATAGGTCTGCACCACCATGTAGCAGATGCCGTAGACGACGCCGCCGAGCGCGGTGCCGAGGGGATTGCCAAGCGAGCCCAGCACGACGATGGCAAATGACGTGACGGTAGCGTCAGCGCCGAAAGCCGGGGTGACCGAGCCAAACATGAAGGGCACGAAAATGCCGGCGATCGCCGCCAATCCCAGCCCGATGCCGAACGCCGCCGCCGAGACGCGATCGACGTCGATCCCGGTTGCAAATGCCTCGTCACGCCGCGACATCACGGCGCGTGTCAGTGTACCGAGGCGAGTCTGATAGAGATAAAGGTAGACCAGCCCGATCGCGATCAGGCTGGTGACGGCCGCAATCACCCAGGGCGCGGGGAATCCCTGGCCCAAAATCTGCACTGGCCCGGTGCTACCAGGCGTACCGCCGAACAGCTTGACCTTGATGGTGGAAAACACGCTCCCCAATGTGCGGCTTGGTATCGAGCGCTCGCTGGTGCCAAGAAAGATCGTGGTGACGGCTTCGATGACCTGCGACAGGCCGAAGAACAGGATGATCGACAGCATTTCCGGGTTGGTCGAGCCCTGCAGCCGCGGCACCAGCACCCAGTACAAAAGAAGCCCTGCGATCAGAAAGATCACAAAGGCAAGCGGCACGGCGAACAAGGGATCGATCCCGGTCAGCGCCACCAGGCCGAATGCGATGAACGCACCCAGCATCAGGCAGTCGCCGTGCGCGAGGTTGACGATGCGCATGACGCCAAAGACGAGATTGAGGCCAATCCCAACCAGGCTGAAATACAATCCAAAGAGAACGCCGGCGACCAGCGCATAAGTCAGCATCGGCGCTCTACCCCCAACAGGCTACCAACGCTCACGGCCGCGGATAGACGGGCTTGCCGGTCGCTGTCTCATGCGGATAGATCGACACGAACTTCAGATGTCCGTGGTCGTCGAATTCGAGCTGGCCGAGCGGGGTCAATTCGCCGGTCTGCCCGCCCGTCTCATCAAGCGCAAAAGGTCCGCACAGGGTCTTGAGATTTCCGGACAGGCTGAACACGGCGCGACGCAACTCCATCTGGTCGAGGCTGGTCGCGACCGACAGCGCCTTCTCGATAACGAGCCCGGTGGTGTAACCAGCAATGGCATTGAGACCGAACTCCAGCTTGCCATCGGCATTCTTCTTGTCCCACGCCGCCTTGTAGTCCTTGAGGTTCATGCCGAAGTTGACCGGGTATTCCAGGTCGGACGGCGGCACGTAGGTGAACACGTGCTCAAGGCCTTTGTCGCCGACATTCTTCTCGAGAAGCTCCTTCTCGAGGCCCGCATAGATCACAAACAGCATTTTGAACTTGACGCCGACATCCGCGACATTGCGCAGGAAGGCGATGTCGTTTGGCGCGTAGCCGAAGGTAAAGACCGCATCAGGCTGGGCGTTGTTGATGTTGTTGATGATGACCGTGTAGTTGGTGGTCTCGGTCGGCACGCCCTGGTCATAGACGATCTCGACCGGCACACCGGAATCCTTGATGAACTTGCGGAACGCATTGGCCTGGGTGCCGGTGAACTCGTTGGTCGAGTACAGGATCGCGATCTTCTTGATGCCGAGCGCCGGGCCGTCATGGATGACGAAATCCGCCACGGGCTTGGGCCAGATGGTCGACACCGGGTCGGCCATCAGCGCGATGTAGGGATTGTCTTTCGAGAAGAAACTGGCGCCGGTGCCGGTCTGGTCGAACAGGAAGTACTTGTGGTCGCGCGCGATCGTCACGGCGGGCGCGGTCAGGACCGAACCGGAATCGGCGGCCAGCAAATCGACCTTATCCTGGGTGATGAGCTGATTATAAAGTGTGGAGGCCGTCGCGGTGTTGCTCTGGTCGTCATAGGCGACAATCTTCACGGGCAATTTCTTGTCGAACGCCTTGACGTAGACCCCGCCATCGGCGTTCTTCAGATCGGCCCAAAGCTTGAGGCTGGTGTAGACCGGCATCGAAATCGATGCGAAGCGCCCGGACGAGGCGTAGAGGGTGCCGATCTTGATTTCCGTCGGCGCATCCGCAGCATAAGCCTGCGCGGCAAACAACCCGGCAAGCGCCGCAACTACCACCCTCAACATGACTTTCTCCCGGCTTTTTCTTGAGTTCCGGCGGACCATAGCCCGGGGGGTTGCCGGGATACAAGCGCCCCCGTCTAGGCAAAAATCACTAGGGAATCGAAGCGCATCGGGCGGGTCGACTGGACCGTTGACGGCACGCGGTCCATTGTCGCATCAACGATCAAAACGCGGGGCCTAATGTCCCGTTCCTAGTGTGGCGACTCTGACGTTCCTTTCAGTTCTGCTGCGACCTCGTCAAAGGAACGTCAGAGTCAAAGCCACACTAGAATCATAGGTTTGCTAGTGTCCCTTGGGTTCTGACATTCGTAAACCAACCCGCCGCGACATCATACGAATGTCAGAACCGGGACACTAGTGGAGGATAAGATGGCCGAGCCGGCGCGTGCGCGACCAAAGCCGACACCCGAAACGCAACATTTCTGGGATGGCACGCGCGCGGGCGAGCTTCGTCTCCAGCGCTGTGACGCCTGCGCGACAGCCTACTTCCCGCCCCGCCCCTTTTGTCCCGCCTGCGGCTCGCGCGAGGTCAGCGTCTTCAAGGCCAGCGGCAAGGCCACGCTTTACAGCTATGTCATCCATCACCGGCCGGTCCCCGGCTTCACCCCGCCCTACGCGATCGCCGTGGTTGAGCTGGAAGAAGGCCCGCGCATGATGACCAACATTGTGGATTGCCCGCCGACGCCTGAAGCGCTCGAACTCGACATGAAGCTTGAGGTCGTCTTCGAGAAGCTCGACGACGCCACCACCCTGCCTCTGTTCCGGCCAGCGAAGGATTGAGCGGCATGCGCAGGAATGAAGTGGCCGTCGTCGGCGCTGCGGAGACCACCGAGCTTGGCGTCATCCCGCATATGTCGCAAATCCAGCTCCATGCCGATGCGGCGCTGAATGCGATCGCGGATGCCGGTCTGAAACTGTCCGACATCGACGGCTTTGCGACGGCGGTCGAGACCCCGCAGCAGATCGCGCACTATCTCGGCATTACGCCGACCTGGGTCGACGGCACGTCGGTCGGCGGCTGCTCGTTCATGCTGCATGTCCGCCATGCCGCCGCTGCGATCGAGGCTGGCCTTTGCAAGACCGTCCTCATCACACATGCGGAAAGCGGCAAATCGAATATCGGCCGCACCCCGCGCATGATCGGGCCCGACAGCTTGAACGGTCAGTTCGAATTGCCCTACGGCGTCTCGACGCCGGCAAGCCTCTTCCCCATTCCCGTGCTGCGTTACATGAAGACGCACGGCATCACCCACGAGCAGCTCGCGATGGTCGCGGTGGTGCAGCGCGAATGGGCGGCGAAAAATCCGCGCGCCACCATGAAGACGCCGATCACGGTCGAGGACGTCTTGAATTCGCGGATGATCGCCTATCCGTTTCGCATCCTGCAATGCTGCCTCGTGACCGACGGTGGCGGCGCGCTGATCCTGACGTCAGCCGACCGCGCCAGGGATTTTCCGCAGAAGCCGGTCTATGTTCTCGGTACCGGCGAGAGCGTGGAAGCGCCGATGGTCAGCCAGATGCAGAGCTTCGACAGCTCTCGCGCTTTTCGCGTCGCCGGCCCCCTCGCCTTCAAGGAAGCCGGCATCACCCACAAGGACGTCGATCATTTGATGATCTACGACGCGTTTGCGCATTTGCCGCTCTACGGCCTGGGCGACCTCGGCTTCATGCCGCATGAAGAGACGGGCAAGTTCATCGCCGACGGCCACACCAGGCCCGGCGGCAAGCTGCCGCTCAACACCAATGGCGGTGGGCTGAGCTATATGCACTCCGGCATGTACGGCATGTACGCGCTGCAGGAGAGCGTGCGGCAAATGCGCGGCATCGCGCCGGCGCAGGTTCAGGGCGCGAAAATCTCGGTCTGCCATGGCGTCGGCGGCATGTTTGCCGCGTCGGGCACGATCATTTTTACGAACGAGAAATAGCCTCGTCATTCCGGGATGGTCCGAAGGACCAGACCCGGAATCTCGAGATTCCGGATTCGACGCTGACGCATCGCCCCGGAAATGACAAAAGATAACCGGGAGATCCTCATGACAAAATCACTCGACGGCAAATCCATCATCGTGACCGGCGCTGGCCGCGGCATCGGGCGCGAAATCGCGCTGTTATGTGCGGCGGAAGGCGCCAAGGTCGTCGTCAACGATCCCGGCGGCGCGGCCGATGGTTCGGGCACAAGTGCAGCGCCGGCCGAGGAAGTCGTCGAGGAAATCAAGAAGCGCGGCGGCACGGCAGTCGCCAATTTCGAAACGGTTGCTGAAGCCGTTCCGGCAAGCCGGATCGTCAAGATGGCGGTCGATCATTTCGGCAAGCTCGACGGCGTCGTCAACAATGCCGGCATCCTGCGCGACGCGATCTTTCACCGCATGAGCATCGATGCCTTCGAATCCGTCATCAAGGTGCACCTGATGGGCTCATTCTATGTCTCGCATGCCGCAGCGCGCCTGTTCCGCGAACAGGAAAGCGGATCGTTCGTCCACTTCACCTCGACGTCTGGCCTGGTTGGCAATTTCGGTCAGGCAAACTATTCGGCGGCGAAGCTCGGCATTGTTGGTCTCTCAAAATCGATTGCGCTCGACATGAACCGCTTCAACGTGCGCTCGAACTGTGTGTCGCCCTTCGCCTGGAGTCGTTTGATCGGCACCATTCCGACCGAAACGGAAGCCGAGAAGGCCCGCGTGGCGAATATCCAACGGATGGGTCCCGAGCGGATCGCGCCTGTGGTCGCCTACCTGCTGGGCGATGCGGCCAAGGATGTCACAGGCCAGATTTTTGCGGTGCGACTGAACGAGATTTTCCTGATGAGCCAGTCGCGCCCGCTGCGCTCGGTTCATCGCGGCCAAGGCTGGACGGTGGAAAGTCTTGCGGAGCACGGCATGCCCGCGTTGAAGCCATCGTTCTACAAGCTGGACCGCTCGGCGGATATTTTCAGCTGGGATGCGATCTGAGAGACGGCTCCCAGCATTTTGTTCCTAATCGCGCTCGCGCTAAATCCAGTTGGCCGACGCCAATCTGCATAGCCGCCATACCCGCGATCTGCAGTTGCCTCTGTTGCGCCGCCCGTTTTGTGCCGGAATTCGGGCAGACGTTTCGCTGCCAAAGCAAAACAAACGGAGGAAACATGACGAACAGATTGCACTCTCATGATGGCGACCAAAGGTCAGGCGGCGTCGATCGGCGCAAGCTGATCAAGGGAGCAGCCGCCCTCGCCGCAACCGCGGTAACCGCGACGGCGGCCTCTGCGACCGAGCGGCCGTTGGGCGAAACGGCGGTTCGGCTCCGGGAGACCCAACCGTTCCCGTTGGGGCCACTGCCCGGCACGCGCTACCCCGACGCGCATATCGAAGCTCTGGACAAGAGCTTCAAGGGCAGTCCCGGGACCGGCGCGGTTGAGCGCGTGGCGACCGGCTTCCGCTGGGCCGAGGGGCCGGTCTACTTCCCGGCCGGGCGCTTTCTCTTGTTCAGCGACATTCCGAACAACCGCATCATGCGCTACAGCGAAGATGATGGGCACTTGAGCGTCTTTCGTCAGCCGTCGATGAACTCGAACGGCAACACCATCGATCGGCAGGGGCGGCTGCTCACGTGCGAACATAGCGGCCGACGCGTCACGCGCACCGAGCTTGACGGCTCGCTCACCGTCATCGCCGACAAGTACCAGGGCAAGAAGCTCAACGCGCCGAACGACATCGTCGTCGATTCCACTGGCGCGATCTGGTTCACGGATCCGGGCTACGGGATCAAGGGAGACTATGAGGGCCTCAAGGAGCCGTTCGAACAGGACAAGCACAATGTCTTCCGGGTCGATCCAAAATCCGGCGAGATCAAGGTCGTCGCCGACGATTTCGTGATGCCGAACGGCATCACGTTCTCGCCCGACGAGAAGAAGCTCTATGTCATCGACACCGGCCTCACCGAGGGAGAGGGAAATCCGGCGTGGATCCGCGTGTTCGACGTCGATATCGATGCGGGCAAGTTGTCGAACGGCAAGGTCTTCGCCAAGGACTTCGCGCCCGGCTTTACCGACGGAATGCGCTGCGACACCGACGGGAATGTCTGGTGCTCCATGGGTTGGGGTGACCCCAAGGAAGATGGGGTGCGCTGCTACAATCCCGAAGGCCACCTGATCGGCAAGATTCATCTGCCGGAGACGGTTGCCAATCTGACCTTCGGCGGCCAGCAACGAAACAGGCTCTACATCTGCGGCTCGACGTCGCTTTATGCGCTGTACACCAGCGCGAAAGGCGCCATGAAGCCGTGATCGCTTCCTCTTCGCATAATTGCTGAGAAGCGCAGTTCGCGTTAGCTTGCCTCATTCGGGACGCGGTGACGCGTCCCGAATGTCATGTAAGGGCGGCTAAAGGCGAGAAGCGAAAATGACCAACGAGTTGCGGCCTCCGCGCGGACCCGCGCGTGATTTCGGACCGAACGCGCCACCCCAGCGCTATCCCGATCCCGACATCGTCGTCATCGATCGCAAGCGCTTCAAGGCAAAGGTCGGCAACACCTCCATCAAACGACTCTATACCGGCTGCCTGTGGGCGGAGGGCCCGGCCTGGAATGCACAAGGCCAGTATCTCGTCTGGAGCGACATTCCGAACAACCGGCAACTGCTTTATCTCGAAGGCGATGGGCACGTCTCCGAACAGTTCCGCAAGCCCACCAACGAAGCCAACGGCAACACCTTCGATTTTCAGGGACGGCAGATCACCTGCGAGCGGACGCGCGTGGTTCGCTTCGAGCACAACGGGTCGGTCACGGTACTCGCCGAACATGCAGGCGGAAAGCCGTTGAACAGTCCGAACGATGTCGTCGTCCATCCCAATGACGGCTCGATCTGGTTCACCGATCCCGGCTATGGCGCGATTGTCCTTTACGAAGGGCAACGCACCACCGACGGCTCGGTCCAGCCGTATCAGAAGGAAGCCGTGTACCGCGTCGATGCGCAAACGGGCGAGGTCAGGAAGGTCGCCGACGAAGCATTCAAGCCGAACGGCATCGCCTTCAGCCCGGACTACAAGAAGGTCTATATCTGCGACAGCGGGATCACCCACTATCCGCAGGCCAGAAACGTCGTCTGGCAGTACGACCTCAACGGCGACAAGCTCTCAAATCCGCGCCCGCTGATCGACATGGCGCTCAATGGAAGATCGGGTTTTCCAGACGGACTGCGGGTCGACACCGAAGGCAACATCTGGGTCGGCGCCGGATGGGTCGGCGAAGGCTATGACGGGGTACAGGTGTTCGCGCCCGACGATGGCCAGCGGATCGGCCAGATCTGCCTGCCGGAGTGCTGCGCCAATCTCTGCTTCGGCGGCAAAAAGCGAAACCGCCTGTTCATGACCGCGAGCCAGTCGCTCTACGCGGTCTATGTCGAAACGCAGGGCGCACACAATTGCTAGCCGCCACGGCAGTGTGCTCCCTCTCCCTTTGGGAGAGGGTTGGGGTGAGGGGTTACGGTCTTTCCTGAGGCGAACCCCCTCACCCGGATCGCACTGGACGATGCTGACGCATCGCCAGGAGCGATCCGACCTCTCCCCATGGGAGAGGTGACGCCCGCAGGAAATCCCACCGCGTTTAGCCGCTGTTACGCAAGCCGGCGGAAATTCCGTTGATGGTGATCTGAATGCCGCGCAGCACCTGCTCGTCGGTGTTTTGCGCCCGATGCTCCTTCAGAAGCTCGACCTGCACGTGATTCAATGGATCCATGTAAGGAAAACGATGGCGGATCGAGCGCTCGAGCGGCGGATTGCTTTCAAGTAGCCGTGTCTGCCCCATGATCTCCAGCAGCGCGTCGATCGAACTCTGCCATTCGCGCCGGATGCGCTCGAAGATCTTTTCGCGAAGCGCGACGTCGCCCACGAGCTCCGCGTAGCGTGAGGCGATCGCGATCGAACTCTTGGCGAGCACCATGTCCATGTTCGAGAGCAACGAGCGGAAGAACGGCCACTCCTGATAGAGCTCCTTCAGGAAGGCCATACCGGCGTCGGGATTTTCCTTCACCCATGCCTCAACCGCGCTGCCAAAGCCATACCATCCCGGCAGCATCAGGCGGCACTGCGCCCAACTGAACACCCAGGGAATGGCGCGCAGGTCCTCGATCGCGCGCGTCTTCTTGCGCGACGCCGGCCGGCTGCCGATGTTAAGCGTTGCGATCTCGGTGATGACCGTGGAAGCCCAGAAGTAATCCGAAAAGCCCTCGGTCTCATAGACCAGACCGCGATAGGCCTTGAAAGCGTGCGCCGAGAGCTGTTCCATCGCCTTCAGATATTCCGCACGGGGAGCGCTTTGTCTCGGATGCAGAAGACTCGCCTCCAGCGTCGCCGCCGCCAGAATTTCGAGATTGTCGAGGCCAACATCCGCATTGGCGTATTTGTTGAAATTGATTTCGCCCTGTTCGGTAATCCGGATCTGGCCGTTCACCGCGCCACCCGGCTGGGCGATGATCGCATCGTAGCTCGGGCCGCCGCCCCGTCCGACCGATCCACCGCGGCCGTGGAAGAGCCGCAGCCGCACATGATGCCGCTCGAACACGTCGACGAGACCGATCTCGGCCTTGTAGAGCTCCCAGCCCGAGGTGACATAGCCGCCATCCTTGTTGCTGTCGGAGTAACCGAGCATCACCTCCTGCACAGAGCCGTGGCAATCCACGAGCTTGCGGTAATCGTGCATCGACAGGATGCGGTCCATGATATGGGCGGACGCCTGCAAGTCCTCGATGGTCTCGAACAACGGCACGATGTTGACCGCGCTGCGGCCGGAAGGATCGACGAGGCCGACCTCCTTCAACAGAACCGCGACCTCCAGCATGTCGGAGATACCCTTGCACATCGAGATGATGCAGTGTGGGATCGCATCCGCTCCGTACATGGCATGGGCCTCGGCGGCAGCGCGGAAAACCGCGAGTTCGCCCAGCGTCTCCTCGCTGTACTTGACGAAGGCCGACGTCAGCGGCCGCGCATTGCGCAGCTCGCTGGTTAGAAGCGCGATCCGCGCCTCCTCGCTCAAAGCAAGGTAAGACTTGCCCGGCATCGCGGCATCGATCAGTTCGGCGATCGTGCGCTCATGCACGGCCGAGTTCTGACGCATATCAAGACGCGCGAGATGAAAGCCAAAACAGTCTGCGGCACGCCGGAGGTGACGCAACCGGCCGCGGGCGATCACGCGGGAATTATTCGCAAGCAACGAGCGGTAGAGAATATCGAGCTCGGCCTTGAATTCGGCGGCGCTGGCATATGGCGCAGCTTCGCCGACCGCGGCGCGCGTGGTTTCGACCTCAAGCCGCGCGGCGGTCGCGGTGAGCCGGGCGAAGATGCCGGAGACCGCGAGCCGATAGGGCTCACCGCTTCGATGCGGTGACTTGTCCGGCGATTTCTCGGCCAGTGCCCGCAGATCCTTCGAGACGTCGGCGAGATGCGCGGCCAGCGACAGCTCGGAGCCGAGGATGTGCAATTCATCAAGATAGAAGCGAAGCACGCGGCTCGACTGCATCTTCAGGGTGCCGCGCATCACGTCGGCGGTGACGAACGGATTGCCGTCGCGGTCGCCGCCGATCCAGCTACCCATCTTCAGGAAGGATGCGAGTTCGCCTTGCGCAGTCCCATCGCTTTCGTTGAGGCGGTCTTCGAGCCTGCAATGCAGGTTCGGAACTTCGTTCAGAAACGTATAGTCATAGAAGGACAGGCCGTTGGCGACTTCGTCGAGCACGGTCAGCCGCGTGCGGCGCAGGATGTTGGTTTGCCACAGCGTCAACACCGCCCGCCGCAACTGTTCGTCGCTGGCGGCGAGTTCCTCCGGCGTGAACTGCACCCGTTCGCGGTGGCCGAGAACGGTGGCAATTTCCATTTCGCGGTCGATGGTGCTCTTGCGGCGGACTTCGGTCGGATGCGCGGTCAGCACGGGACTGACCAGCGCGGAGGCAAAGAATTTGCGCAACTTTGCTGCGCTGATGCCGGCCGTGCGTGCATGCAACAAAGTTTGCGCCAACGTCCCCGGCCGTGGTTCCCCGCCGGCCCTGGCGTGCTGGCGCATCCGGCGGATGTTGTTCTGGTCTTCGGCGATGTTGGCCAGATGCGAGAAATAGCTGAAGGCGCGCACGATGCGTACCGTCTGGCTGATCGACATGCTGTCGAGGATCAGTTCCAGCTCGCGCCGAGCCGCCTTGTCGTCGCCACGGTGAAAGCGGATCGACGTCTGCCGGATGCGTTCGACCAGATCGAAGACGTCAGCTCCCTCCTGGTCGCGGACGGTATCGCCGAGGATGCGGCCCAACAGGCGGATGTCGTTCCTCAACCGGACATCTTCCTCAAGCGCGGCAGCCTCTTCGCCGCGACTGGATTCGAGCCCGTTTTCAGAAAGCATGGTGTGCGACGACATCGCTAAAATGCTCCAGGGTGCACCCTTGAGTCGCAATTTTTGCGGCGCAGCGCAAGGTCAAGAAACAGGCGGATTGCCCTTGCCATGCCCCAATCGTTTCCGTCGGCGCGGATTGCGTGGCGGATGCGCGTTACGGATCGACAAATTGCGGGGCGCGCTTGTCGATATTGGCGCGCACGGCCTCCTGCTGATTGCGGCTGCCGATCAGCTTCTGCTGTTCGACCGATTCGGCAAGGAGCGCTGGCGCAGCATCGACCGAGAGCTTGTTGAGCAGGCGCTTGGCCGCCCTGATCGCCTCGGGGCTCTTGGCGGCAATTTCACGCGCGACTTCAAATGCAGCCGTGCGGGGGTCATCGCAGATCCTGGTCGCGAGACCGTAGCCGAGCGCCTCCTGTGCCGAGAAGATCCTCCCGGTATAGGTCAGCTCGCGCAGGATATCGTCGCGCACGAGGCTGGCCAGGATCGGCGTTCCCGCCATGTCCGGCACCAGACCCCATTTGATTTCCATGATCGACATCCGCGCATCAGCGCTCAGGAACCGCATGTCTGCACCCAGCGCGAGCTGAAAGCCGCCGCCGAATGCGACCCCGTGAACTGCGGCGATCACCGGGACCGGAATCTGTCGCCAGCCCCACACCGCCATTTGCGGGAAATTCGCGATGCCGTGAGTGCGTACGGTGAGATCGCGCGCTTCGGCGCCGGCAATGCCGTTGCCGCCCTTTTCCTTCATCGCGGCGAAGCGGCCCATGTCGAGCCCTGCACAGAATGCACGGCCCTCCCCGGACAATACTACCGCGCGTAGGCCTTTCTCCGCGGCAAGTCGCGTCGCGGTTGCGACCAGCGCATCGAACATCGCGGCATCGAGTGCATTCATCTTGTCGGCGCGAACCAGGCGGACATCGGCAACGCCGTCCGTGATCGTCACTTGCACCCGATCGTCCATGTCGATTCCCTCCTATATCCAACGAACAGCTTTACACGAAAGCCTGGTCCGGTTTTAGTCGGCTGCTTGTCAGGCAAGAAGGGGGACCACATCATGTTCAGCGAAAAACTCCTCGAAGGCCGGCGAATTCTTGTCACCGGCGGCGGCACCGGGCTCGGCAAGGCAATGGCGACCCGCTTTCTCGAACTCGGCGCCGAAATCCATATCTGCGGACGCCGCAAGAGCGTCTGCGACGAGACCGCGACGGAATTGATGGACCTCTACGGCGGCCGCGTGACCAGTCACGGTGTCGATATCCGCAATGCGCAGGCCGTCGACGAAATGGTCGAGTTGATTTTCAAGGACGGTCCACTGACCGACCTCGTCAACAACGCGGCCGGCAATTTCATCTCGCGCACCGAGGATCTTTCGTCGCGCGGATTCGACGCCGTCGCCAACATCGTGATGCATGGCACATTCTACGTCACCCAGGCCGTCGGGCGGCGCTGGATCGCCAGCAAGCTGCCCGGCAACGTGGTGTCGATTACCGTCACCTGGGTCCGCAACGGCAGTCCTTATGTGGTGCCGTCGGCCATGAGCAAATCCGCCGTGCATGCCATGACGATGTCGCTTGCGGCCGAATGGGGCCGCTATGGCATCCGGCTCAACACGATTGCCCCGGGCGAAATTCCGACCGAAGGCATGAGCAAGCGCATCAAACCGGGCGACGAGGCCGGTGCGCGCACCAAGGCGATGAACCCGATGGGTCGTGTCGGCACGATGGAAGAGCTGCAAAATCTCGCGGTGTTCTTGATCTCCGGCGGCTGCGACTGGATCAACGGCGAAACGATCGCAATGGACGGCGGCCAGGCGCTCGCGATGGGCGGCAATTTTTATCAGCTGCGCGACTGGTCCGACGCCGACTGGGAAGCTGCGCGCGAACAGATCAAGGCGCAGAACGAGAAAGACCGCGCTGCAAGACAATAGAAGCTTCGTCCGGTCCGGGAGTAAGGACGCAGCGCTATTGTCTTTACTGCCGGATGCCGCCAAACTCCTCGCAAAATAATACGTCGGGAGGAGGACATGGCCGTTACGGAGCAGCCGGAGCATCTTGCCGGCGTGGTACGCGCACTCGCGACGTCACGAGCGAAGGAAATCGTCTTCGAATTCGAGGGGCGTCAGACCACATTCGCTGAATTCGACGTCCTGACCAATCGCGTCGCCAACGGCCTGATCGCGCTTGGCGTCCGCCAGCACGAACGGATCGCCTATCTCGGCAAGAACAGCGACATTTATTTCGAACTGCTGTTCGGTGCGGTAAAGGCCAATGTCGTGATGACGCCGGTGAATTGGCGGCTGGCATTGCCCGAAATCGCGTTCATCGTCGCGGACTGCAAGGCCCCTGTTCTCTTCGTCGGGCCCGAATTCACGGCGCAGATCCACGGCATCCGGGAGCGCGTACCGGAGCTGCGCGTCGTGATCGTCACCGAAGGCGATGCGGGTGAATGGCAAGGCTATTCGGCCTGGCGAGATGCGCAGAGCGCCGAAGACCCACAGGTCGAGATCAGCCGGAACGATGTTGCGATCCAGCTCTATACGTCAGGCACCACCGGCAAGCCGAAAGGCGCCATGCTGTCGCATGCCAACCTTTTCAATCTGATCGAGGCCGGAGACGGTGAAAAGCCGGAATGGAACCGCTGGAACGAAGACGATGTCTCGCTGGTGGCGATGCCGGCCTTCCATATCGGCGGGACCGGCTGGGGACTGCTTGGCCTCTATCACGGCGCCAAGGGCGTGATCGCAAGGGAGTTCGATCCCACTAAGGTGCTCGATTTCATCGAGCGCGACAAGATTACCAAGATCTTCATGGTTCCGGCTGCGATGCAGTTCGTGGTGCGGCAGCCGCGGGCGCGCAGTGTCGATTTCTCGCGCCTGAAATACATCCTCTACGGTGCATCGCCGATTCCGGCAGCCCTGCTGAAAGAATGCATCGAGGTGTTCGGCTGCGGCTTCGTGCAGCTTTACGGCATGACCGAGACCACCGGCACCATCGTCGCGCTGCCGCCGGAAGATCATGTCGAGGGGCTGGAGCGGATGCGATCCGCCGGCAAGGCGTTGCCGGGCGTCGAACTTGCAATCCTGGACGTCGACGGCAAGCACTTGCCGCCCGGCGAGGTCGGCGAGATCGCGACAAGGTCCGGCTCCAATATGGTCGGATACTGGAATCTGCCGGAGGCGACCGCAAAAACCATCGGCCGCGATGGTTGGCTGCGCACCGGGGACGCCGGCTACATCGACAAGGACGGCTATCTCTACGTTCAGGACCGCATCAAAGACATGATCATCTCGGGCGGCGAGAATATCTATCCGGCGGAGGTCGAGAGCGCGGTTTGCGATCACCCTGACGTGGCGGAGGCCGCTGTGATCGGCGTGCCCGATGACACCTGGGGTGAAGCGGTGAAAGCGATCGTGGTGCTAAAGCCCGGCAAGCAGGCGACGGCCTCCGACATCATCAGCTTTGCGCGTTCGCATATCGCGGCGTTCAAGACGCCGAAGACCGTCGACTTCATCGATGCCCTGCCCCGTAATGCCTCGGGCAAGATCCTGCGCCGCCATCTCCGTGACCCCTATTGGGCCGGACGCGAGCGGCAGGTGAATTGAAGGAGCATATGGCAGTCGTTGAGCAAATCGGGCTGCGACGACCGGAGCGGAGTCTGCGCTGGGTCGCCGTGTTGGCGTTCGTCCTGACAGCTCTCACCTGGCACCCAAGCCGCGCCGGCGAGTATCCGGAGCGAACCATCAAGATCGTCGTTCCCTTTCCCGCCGGCGGCCCCACCGACGTGGCCGCGCGGCTGATCGCACAGTCGCTTGCGACAAAATTCGGCAAAGGCGTCGTCGTCGAAAATCATCCCGGCGCCGGCGGCCGGATCGGCGCTAAAGTGGTCGCGACCGCGACGCCCGACGGCTACACGCTCCTGCTCGGAGGGACCAACGTCAACGCGATCGGCGCGATCTACACCGACCTTACCTTCGATCCGGTCAAATCCTTCGCCCCGATCGGCGTGGTCTGCGTCGATTCGCTGGCGATCGCGATCTCGCCGCGGGTGCCGGCGAACGACTTCAAGGAATTCGTCGCTTACGCGAAGAGCCATCCCGGGCAACTCAAATACGGCGCATCACCGGGCATCTACACCCAGTTTGCCGGCGAGTACTTCAAGCTGAAGACCGGCACCGATATCCTGTTCGTGCCTTACAAGGGCGGCGCGCCCGCGGTCACCGATGCACTCGGCGGCCACATCGAGATGGTCGTCAACAACAAGTCGAACCTGTTGCCGCAGTTCAAGGACGGCGGGCTGAAGGCGCTTGCGGTGACGAGCGCGGAACGCTGGCCGGAAATGCCGCAGACGCCGACCATGCGCGAGGTGGGCATTCTCGGCTTTCCGGAGGAGGTCCTGTTCGGCCTGCTGGCGCCGGCCGGAACTCCGCGCGACATCGTCATGAAGCTCAACAGTGCGATCAACGAGGCGCTTCAGTCGGCGGATGTCCGCGCCAGCCTCGAGGGCATCGGCGTGGACGCAAGGATCGGAACGCCGGAGGCTTTCACCTCGGCTCTCGATGAACAGGCGCGTGAATGGAAGCGCGTGATCGAGGAAACCGGCATCCAGGTGGAGTGACGCTTCACGGAGTCGCCGCAACCGGTTCGACCTCGCGCGCGGTCATCGTAAAGCCCTCATAGCCCTTGGCCGCCACATCATCGCAGGTACGCCGATAGACGCCGACGCCGCCGATATAGGGCATGAAGATGCGCGGCTTGCCGGGGATGTTGGCACCCATGTACCAGGAATTGGCCTGCGGATAGAGCGTCATGTGCGCGACTTCGTTGACGTGCGCGACCCACTGCTCTTCGGCCTCGCGGCTGGCTTCCATCGACGTGAGTGCGCGGCGGCGCATGAAAGCCAGACAATCGGCGATCCAGTCGACGTGCTGCTCGATCGAAACGATCATGTTGGAAAGCACCGATGGGCTGCCGGGTCCGGTGATGATGAAGAGGTTCGGAAAGCCCTCGCTCATCAGACCGAGATAGGTTTTCGGACCCTCCGCCCATTTCCGGTTCAGCGTCATGCCGTCGCGACCGCGAATGTCGATCTTGGCGACCGAACCCGTCATCGCGTCGAAACCGGTTGCCAGCACGAGCGCGTCGATCTGGTAATTCTCGCTGCCCGCCCGCACCGCGTTCGGCAGGATTTCCTCGATGCCACCGTCACGTATATCGACCAGCGTCACGTTGGGCCGGTTGAACGTTGCGTAATAGTCGGTGTCGACACAGATGCGCTTGGTGCCGATCGGATGATTGTTCGGCTGGAGCCGCTTGGCGGTCGCAGGATCCTTGACGATCTCGGCAATCTTCTCGCGGACAAAATCGGCGGCCGTGTCGTTCGCGGCCTTATCCAGCAGCAGATTGTTATAGGCGAGCATGAAAGTAAGACCGCCTTTCTCCCATCGCTGCTCATATTTGGCCTGCCGTGCATTCTCGCCGTCATCCAGCGCACCATGGTCGGGCAGTTCCGCATAGATGCCATTGCGCGTCTCTTCGCGCGCAAAACGCCTGATCTCGGAATAGTTGTTGCGAAAGGCGTCACGGTCCTCCACCGTCAGCGCCGCGTTGCGGGCCGGAATTGAAAAATTCGGCGTGCGCTGGAAAACAAAGAGATGGCTCGCCTGCCCGGCGATCACGGGGACGGACTGTATAGCCGAGGAGCCGGTGCCGATCACGCCGACGCGCATCCCTGAGAAGTCGACGCCTTCATGCGGCCAGTGGCCGGTGTGATAGACCTTGCCTGCAAACTGCGCCAGGCCCTTGAAGTCGGGCATCCTGGCATTGGACAAACAGCCGGTCGCCAGCACGACAAATTGAGCCTGGACCGTATTTCCGTCCGAGGTCGCGACCTGCCAAGTGGCAGTGCTCTCATCGAATTCCGCCCGCTCGACGCAAGTGTCGAACACAATGTCCGGGCGCAGGCCGAAACGGTCGGCGACATGCCGGGCGTATTTCAAGATTTCCGGCTGCGGCGCGTAACGCTCGCTCCAGTTCCACTCCTGCTGCAGTTCCTCGGAGAAAGAATACGAGTACTGCATGCTCTCGACGTCGCAGCGCGCGCCGGGATAACGGTTCCAGTACCAGGTGCCGCCGACATCGCTGCCCTGCTCATAGACGCGAACGGAAAATCCGAGCTCGCGCAGCCGGTGCAGCATGTACATCCCGGCAAAGCCCGCGCCGACCACGACAACGTCAAAAGCCCGGTCGCGGCTGCTTTCCGCAATGGATGGCGCGACAGGCATCGGGGCACTCCCTTGGCAATTCCGTTCTCGGTCAGGGGTCAGCATTCTCCGCATTGCGCGAAAGCGCAAGGCCGAATGCAGATGCGATGGCGCCGCGGGATATTCTATGCTGCGGAAAGCTTTCATGTCGGCACGACGTGATTTATCGTCCGGGCCATAGCAAGCGCGCGCCAGGGAGCGGACTAAAGAGGGAGCGGACACAAGAATGAAATCGCCGGTCTGCGAGATGCTGGGCGTCGAGTTTCCACTGTTTGCCTTCAGCCATTGCCGCGATGTCGTCGCAGCCGTGAGCCGCGCCGGAGGGTTCGGCGTGCTCGGTGCCACCACCCATTCGCCTGAGACCATCGAGCAGGAATTGACGTGGATCGACGATCACGTTGGCGGCAAGCCCTATGGCCTCGACGTTCTCATTCCCGAAAACACCTCGACCTCAGGCGAAACCGACGTCAGCTGGCAGAGCCTTGAGCGGCGAATTCCAACCGAGCATCGCACTTTCGCCCGCGACCTCCTGAAGAAATATGGTGTCGAGCCTGCAAGCACGCCGGTTCCCGCCGACACGCCGCAGCCCTTCGATACGAGCCGCGCGCTGGAGGTGTTGGAGGCTTCGTTCCGTCATCCTGTGCGGCTGATCGCGAACGCGCTTGGCGTGCCGCCAAAGGCGATGATCGAGATGGGCCGCAAGCACGGTGTCCCCGTTGCAGCGCTCGTCGGCGCCAAAGAGCACGCGCTGCGTCAGGTCGCTGCCGGCGTCGATATCCTGGTGGTACAAGGCACCGAAGCTGGCGGCCATTGCGGCGAAGTCTCGACCATGGTGCTGGTACCCGAAGTGATCAAGGCCATCAAGCCCGTTCGCGATGTGCCGGTGCTCGCCGCCGGCGGCATCATGACCGGGCGTCAGATGGCGGCCTGCATGGCGATGGGCGCAGCCGGCGTCTGGACCGGTTCGGTTTGGCTCGCGACGAGCGAATCCGAAACCAGCGAGATCTTCCGCGAGAAGATGATTGCAGCCTCCTCCCGCGACGCCGTGCGCTCGCGAGGTCGCACCGGCAAGCCGGCCCGGCAATTGCGCTCGGTCTGGACTGATGCCTGGGACCGAGACCCGCAATCGCCCGGCGCACTACCGATGCCGCTGCAAAGCATCATCAGCCGCGATGCGTTCCAGGCCATCGACCGCGCCGCAGCCGCGGGCAATGCCCAAGCGCGCGACCTCGTCAGCTATTTTGTCGGCCAAGGCGTCGGCCTGATCGACAGCGTGAAGTCGGCGACCTCAGTGGTACAGGAATTCAAGGAAGACTTTGCGCAAGCCGTGGAGCACATGAACGCGCTGGTCGGGGACTGATCGCGGCCGCACCGTCATTGCGAGGAGCAAGGCGACGAAGCAATCCAGTACCTGATCGCATCTTCTGGATTGCTTCGCTTTGCTCGCAATGACGGAAAGACAACCTTCTAAGACAAGAAAGAATGATGAACTCAGTCTCAACCCCACCGCCCGATCGCATCCCCGTCCTTGTCGGTATCGGCGAAATCACCGACCGCCCGAAAGAGATCACCGACGGCCTCGAGCCGCTTGCGCTGTTGGTCGAGGCGCTGAGGCGCGCCGAAGCCGATAGTGGCGCCAGGCTGCTCGGCGAGATCTCTTCGCTCGATATCGTCAATTTCCTGAGCTGGCGCTATCGCGATCCCGAAAAGCTGCTCGCCTCGCGTCTCGGCATTCAACCGAAACACGCTTACTACGGACCGGTCGGCGGCGAGAGCCCGATCCGCTACCTGCACGAAGCGGCACAACGCATCGCGCGCGGCGAATGCCAGGTAGCGGCCGTATGCGGCGCCGAAGCGCAAAGCACGGCGACGCGAGCCCAGCGCGCCGGCATCACCCTGCCCTGGACTCCGTTTGCCCATGACGTCGAGGAGCCGAAGCGCGGCGCGGCATTCCAGAAGCCGGCGGCCGTGAAGCTCGGGGTCTTTCGCCCCGTCAGCGTGTATCCGTTCTATGAAGCGGCGACCGCAGCGCATTGGGGCCAGACGCCGCGTGAGGCCATGGCCGAGTCAGGCAGCCTGTGGTCGGCTTATTCAGAAGAGGCCAGCGAAAATCCCAATGCCTGGCTAAAGCGGCGCTTTACGCCTGAAGAGATCACGACACCATCAGCCGACAACCGGTTGATCGCCTGGCCTTATACGAAGCTCATGGTGGCCAACCCGACGGTCAATATGGGCGGCGCGCTTCTGATGACGAGTCTCGCCAAAGCGCGCGCGGCCGGAATCCCCGAACAAAGGTTGATCCATATCGTTGGCGGCGCTTCGGCGGAGGAACCGCGCGATTACCTCGAGCGCGACCAGTTCGCGGAAAGTCACGCGCAGAACGCGGTGCTCAAGGCGGTGACGGAACTGGTAGGCGGCGACGCAAAGGCTTTCGATGCGATCGAGCTCTATAGCTGCTTTCCCTGCGTGCCAAAGATGGCGCGGCGGACGCTGGGATTGGGCGCGGACGTCAAGCCGACCGTGACCGGCGGGTTGACGTTCTTTGGCGCACCGCTGAACACCTATATGACGCATGCGGCCTGCGCGATGGTACGAAAGTTGCGCGAGGACGCCACGCTCGGCTTGCTCTATGGCCAAGGCGGCTTTGTCACCAAGCATCATGCGCTGGTGCTGTCGCGGCGGGCCTCAGGCGAACCGCTGGCGCAGGCGACGAGCGTCCAGAGCGAAGCGGATCGCAATCGTGGCGTGGTGCCGCCGTTCGTCACCGAAGCCAGCGGCCCTGCGACCGTCGAGAGTTTTACCGCCCTCTATGGCCGCGACAACGCCATCGAGCACGGCGTGGTCATGGCGCGGACGCCAGACAATGCGCGCGCATTGGCGCAGGTGCCCGCCTACGACAAGGCGACACTCGCGCATCTCTTGAATATGGACCGAAGTCCCGTCGGCTCGTCCGGCGCGCTTTCGCGCGCCGATGACGGGGGGCTGGAATGGCGGGTGGGTTAGCGTCGTGTCCCGGACGCGGTGCAGCGTCCTTCACGCTGCTCCGCAGAGCCGGGACCTACGATCATGCCGTGCTCGCCAATGTGGGCCCCGGATCAGCAGCGCATCGTTTCACGCTGCGCAGCATCCGGGGCACGTCAGCAGCGCCCTAGCCCTTGCCGCCCGGCTTGGCCGTCGCGGTCGCCGGCCGGCCTTTGGTACTGACGACACGCACGGGATCGCCGTCGACGATGCCGTCGGGCGGCGTGCTGATCACGCGGTCGTCTTGCGAAATCCCCCCGGCAAGCTCGATGTCGCGCCCAAGGTCGCGCGCGATCGTTACCGGCTTGAACAGGATCTTGCTATCAGCCGTTACCGTCGCAACGCGCAGGCCCGCCTGGTCGAAGATCAGCGCGCTGGAGGGAATGTGCAGCGGCACGCTTTCGCGCTGCAACACCAGCCGCACATTGGCAAAGCCGCCGGGCATCAACTCACCGACGGAATTGTCGAGACCAAGCTGCATTTGCGTCGTGCCGGACGTTACGTCGACCGACTGCGCCGAAGCCTCGACCGTGGCTTCAAAGGTCCGGGTCGGATATTCCGGCACCGAAATCGTCGCCTTGGCGCCGATCTTCACCGACGGCACGTATGTTTGCGGGACGTTGACGTAGACGCGCAACTTCTTGATGTCGGAGACGATGAACATCGGCGCACTGTTGGTGCCACCGGCATTGATCAAAGCGCCGACGTCGGTGTTGCGCGCGGTCACGATGCCGTCGAACGGCGCGGTGATCTTCTTGTAGCCGGCCAGCGCCTCAAGCCGCTCGACATTGGCCTGGCTTGAGTTGACGGCGGCGTTCTTGTTGGCGAGGTCGGCAGTGCGCTCGTCGATCTCCTGCATCGATACGAAATTCGAGGCGATCAGCGTCTTGCGGCGGGCCAGCGTGACTTCCGAAAGCTTTGCACTGGCCTGCTGATTGGTCAGATCGGCGCGCGCCTGCAGCAATTGCTGATCGAGGTCCGGCGCGTCGATTTCGGCGATCACGTCGCCCGCTTTCACCCGCGCGCCGATATCGGCGCTCCAGCTCTTCACGTAGCCATTGACGCGGGCAAAGATCGGGGCGCGGTAATAGGCTTCCAGCCGCCCCGGCAAATCGATCGTGGCGGTCAGCGCGCCGGCGTCCGCGTAGATCACGGCAACAGCCGGGATGGCCTGATCGTCCGTCCATTCCTTCAGCTTGACGCTGGAGTCCTCCCGGGCGCGGATGCCGGTGACAACCAGCGTCAGCGCGCCGACGACGGCGAGAACGCCGAAAATGCCCAGTTTCCGGCGAGATATCGTCGGGCGTGTTTCAGTGGGCATTTTCTTTCTCCGATTGGACGGCGACTTTGGCGTCCTGCTTTTTATGCAGCATACTAAATACCACCGGAACAAACATCAATGTTGCAACGGTGGAGAACATCAACCCGCCGATCACGGCCCGGCCGAGCGGCGCGTTGGCCTCGCCGCCATCACCGAGACCCAGCGACATCGGCAGCATGCCGATGATCATGGCAAGCGCCGTCATCAGCACCGGGCGGATACGGACAAAGCCGGCCTCGATGGCGGCGGCGACCGGATCGCCCAGCTCGTCATACCGTTCGCGGGCAAAGCTGATCACCAGCACGCTGTTGGCCGTCGCGACGCCCATGCACATGATCGCGCCGGTCAGGGCCGGAACCGACAGCGTGGTGTGGCTCGTGAACAGCATCCAGACGATGCCTGCAAGTGCCGCCGGCAGCGCCGTAATGATGACGAACGGGTCCAGCCAGGACTGGAAGTTCACCACGATCAGAAAGTAGATCAGCACGATTGCGCCGAGCAGACCGAACAGCAGCCCGGAGAACGAGCTGTTCATGGTCTGCACCTGGCCGGACAGCACGACAGTCGAGCCCTTCGGCACCCCCTTGGCGTTGGCCGCGATCACCTTGCTGATGTCGGAAGCAATGCCGCCGAGGTCGCGCCCCTGCGGCGTTGCGAAGATCTGGATCAGCGACTGGATGTCATACTGCGAAACCATCGCGCTCGAAGCCGTACGAGAGATATTGGCGATGCCGCCGAGAATCGGAGCCTGCGTCGGCGCACTGGAGGTGATCGGCAGTGTTTCCAGCGCACTCAGGGAATCGACCTGGTATTGCGGCGTCTGCATCACGACCGCGTAGTTCACGCCGTTATCCGGATTGAGGTAATAGGTCGGCGCGACCTGGCCGCTGCCCGACAGGTTGACAGTAAGACTGTTGACGACGTCGCGCTCGGTCAGGCCGACATACTGCGCGCGCGTGCGGTCGACATCGATGTTGAAGGTCGGGTTCTTCATCGACTGTTGAATACGCGCGTCGGCGACGCCGGGAATTCGGCGGATCTGACTGAGTAGCTTGATCGCGTAGTCGAAATTGGCGTTCAGATTGTTGCCCCGGATCTGCAAATCGATCGGCGCGGGCGCACCGAAGTTCAGGATCTGGTTGACAATGTCGGCCGGAAGGAAGGCAAAACTCGTTCCGGGGAAGAGCCGCGGAAGCTGCTCGCGCATCGCCTTGATGTAGTTTTCCGTCGGCGGATGATCTTCCTTCAGCTTGATCTGGATGTCGCCGTCCGACGGACCCATGACGCCAGTGTTGTTATAGGTCGTATTGATCCCCGAGATCGGCATGCCGATGTTGTCGGTGATCGTATCAATCTGGTCTGGCGGAATGATCTTGCGGATCGCCTTCTGGATGTCGGCGAAGTGATAGGCGTTCTCCTCCACACGGGTGCCGACCTGGCTGCGCACATGCATCAGGATCTGACCGGCATCGACCGACGGAAAGAAGTTCTGGCCAAGATAAGGCACGAGCGCGAACGAGGCGGCGACAAAAGCCAGGAAACCGACCACGAAAGTCGGACGGTGGCGCAGCGCCAGCGTCAGCAGATCGCGGTACCCCGCGCGGAAACTCTCAAACCTGGCCTCGAAGCCGCGCTGGAACCAGACGAGCGGATTGCGCGTCGGCGGCGGCGCGCCGTGCTGGTGCTCGTGCGGCTTCAGCAGGTACATCGCCATCGTCGGCACCAGGGTACGCGACAGGATGAACGACCAGACCATCGCGAAAATCACTGCTTCCGCCATCGGCACGAACAGGAAGCGCGGAATGCCTTGCAGAAAGAACATCGGCACGAACACGATGCAGATGCAGAGCAGCGAGACGAACGCCGGCACTACGATCTGCTGCGCACCGTCCATGATCGCGGGGCGAACTTCCTTGCCCTGCTCCAGATGCCAATTGATATTTTCGATGGTCACGGTCGCTTCGTCGACGAGAATGCCGACCGCGAGCGCAAGGCCGCCCAGCGTCATGATGTTGAGGGTTTCGCCGAACGCCGCCAGCATGATGATCGAGCCGAACACGGCGAGCGGAATCGATGTCGCGATAATGATCGTCGAGCGCCAGCTTCCCAGAAACAGCAGGATCATGACGCTGGTGAGCAGCGCCGCGATGACGCCTTCGCGTACCACGCCTTCGATAGAGGCGGCGACGAACACGCCCTGGTCGCCGACGAAGCCGACCTTGAGCGCATCGGGAAGCGAATCCTTGTAGGCCGCAACCTTGTTCTTGATGCCGGCGATAATATCGAGCGTCGAGATGTAGCCGTTCTTCAGCACCATCATCAGCACGGAACGGTTGCCGTTGACGTGGACGATATTTTGCTGCGGTGGGTTACCGTCGCGCACCGTCGCGACGTCGCGGATGTAGACGGTGGCGCCATTGACGACCTTGATCGGGAGATCGCCCATCTCGCCGGCCTTCAGCGGCGAATTGTTGACCTGGATGACGTATTCGAAGCTGCCGATCTTCGACGTGCCGGCCGGTTGAATCAGGTTCTGCGCGGCGAGCGCAGCGGCGACGTCCTGCCCGGACAGTCCCAGCGACTGCAATTTTGACGGATCGACGTCGATCTGGATCTGACGCTGCTTGCCGCCGTAGGGATACGGAATGGCCGCGCCGGGCACCGTCACCAGCGGCGTACGCAACTGATTGATGGCGATGTCGCCGAGGATCTGCTCGGTGAGCCCTTCGCCCGACAGTGCGAGCTGAATGATCGGAACCGTCGAGGCGGTGTAGTTGATGATCAACGGGGGCGTCGCGCCCGGCGGCATCTGCTTGAGGATCGTTTGCGAGACCGAGGTCACCTGCGCATTGGCGGTACGGATATCGACATAAGGCTGGAAGAAGATCTTGACGATGCCGATGCCGTTATAGGAGTTCGCGGTGATGTGCTCGATATCGTTGACGGTCGTCGTCAGGATTCGCTGGTATTGCGTGGTGATACGGCCAGCCATTTGATCCGGTGGCAGGCCGGTGTACTGCCAGATCACGCCGATCACCGGAATCCGGATATCCGGAAAGATGTCGACCGGTGTGCGCAGCGCGGCCAGCGGCCCGATGATCAAGAGGAGCAGCGCGAGCACGACAAACGTGTATGGCCGGTTCAGGGCAATACGGACCAGTTCGGTCATAGCACAGGCATTCCCGAATCTAACTTATCAGATGATCAATGATGCAGCGCGGCATTTACCTGAAATGGCGTCAAATGGCCAATGTCACGCACGTCAACACACTTCAATTCCGCGCGAACCACGGCGTCCTTTTCGCAATATTTCTGGCGCCGCAGTGCCGGTGTTCGGTTAACGCATCAGATCGAGCGCATCGGTGAAGAATTGCGGCCCGCCGAAATTGCCCGATTTGAGGGCAAGCAGCATATCACCCTCTTTCGCACCGACAGCCCGCAATACAGGCACTCCGGCTGCGATTTCCGTCCCGACCAGAAAACCCGGAATGCCTAAGCGATCCACAACCGCGCCTGAAGTTTCGCCACCTGCAACAACGAGCCGCCGCACGCCTGATTGCACCAATCCTTCGGCGATGTCGGCCATGGCTTGCTCGATGGCATGTCCGGCTGCATCACGGCCATGACGGGATTGCAGGGCTGCGACCTCATTGGGCGTTGAGCTGGAGGCGATCAAGACAGGGCCTTCGGCCAGCCTTTGCCTGGCCCAGGCGAGCGCGCGCGCGACCTCATCCTGCCCCGCAATTATACGGTCGGGATCGAGATGAAGGACGGGCATCTTCTCCTCCGCGATGGCAATCTGCTGCAACGTGGCCTGCGAGCAACTGCCGGCAAGGCAGGCGGCCGGGCCGCCGACCGCGGCTTCCGCCATTGTGCTCGACGCACCCTTCTGCGCCCTGCCCGATCCGACCAGCGCGCGCGCCAGGCCGAGCCCGATGCCGGAAGCGCCAACCGACATCCGATGATCGAGCGCAACGGCTCCAATCGTCTCCAGATCGAGATCGAACACCGCATCGATGATGGCAGCGCCGATGCCGTCGGCCGAGAGATGTGCCAGATGCGTCCGCACCGCCTCAGGTCCGCGAACGACAGTTGCGAGATCGACGAGGCCGACCTTGGTTTTGCTTTGCCGGGCCAGCACGCGCACAAGATTTGAATCGTGCATCGGATTGAGCGGATGATCTTTCAGCGGGCTCTCGTTCAAAGGCACGGAGCCGACGAACAGATTAGCCTGATAGACGGTGCGCTTGGTCTCGGGAAAGGCGGGCGTGACCAGCACGATTTTCTCGCCGCAATCGGCGCGCAGCGCATCCATCACCGGGCCGATATTGCCGGCGTCTGTGGAATCGAAGGTCGAGCAGATCTTGAAAAGCACATGGTCTGCGCCGCGTGCGCGCAGCCATTTCTCGGCGGCGCGCGAACGCGAGACCGCAAGGCCCGCCTCGATCGAGCGGCTCTTCAGCGATACCACCACGGCATCGACGTCGGGCAGATCGAGATCATCCGAGGGAACGCCGATTGTCTGCACGGTGCGCAAACCGGCGCGCGTCAGCGTGTTGGCAAGGTCGGACGCGCCGGTATAGTCGTCGGCGATACAGCCCAGCGCCAGTTTCACGACTTCACTCCTGCATAGGGCTTGAACCAGGCGAGCCCGTCGGTGGTTTTGCCGCGCGGGTTATATTCGCAGCCGACGAAGCCGCTATAGCCAAGCTTGTCTAGCTCGGCGAACAGGAACGGATAGTTCAGCTCCTCGTCATCCGGCTCGTGGCGCGAGGGAATGCTCGCGATCTGGATATGGCCGGTGATCGGCATCATTTCACGGAGCCGCATGGTCACATCGCCATGCAGGATCTGGCAGTGATAGATATCGAATTGCAATTTCAGGTTCGGGATTTTCAATTCCTGGATGACATCGCGCGCAAAACCGAAGTCATTGAGAAAATAGTTCGGCGTGTTGCGGGCGTTGAGCGGTTCAAGCACGACGTCGATGCCGTGAGGGGCGAAGAATTCCGCCGCATGTGCTATCGACTTGTAGAACGCTTCCACAGCGCGCCGATCTTTTCGATCGGCCAGCCCCGCCATCAAATGCAGGCGCTTGACGCCGGTCACCTGCGCATAGGGCAAGGCCGTGACGAGGCTCTGCTTCAAATCGTCAAAACGCTCAGGCAACGCGGCAAAGCCCTTCTCTCCGGCATCCCAGTTTCCCGGCGGCAGATTGAACAGCGCCTGCGTCAGGCCGTTGTCGCGCAAGCGCTTGCCGATCTCTTCGACCGGGTGAGCATACGGAAACAGGAATTCGACTGCCGTGAAGCCGGCTTTTGCCGCAGCCTCGAAACGGTCGAGAAACGGCACCTCGTTGAACAACAGCGTCAGATTGGCGGCAAAACGGGGCATCGGATTGTCCTCTTGTTCTCACGCTTACTTCGGCTCGCCGGGCAGATGCGTGCCGGTGACGCGCGCATACATCCGCGCCACCGATGCATCGTCGTCGCGGCCCATGCCCGAGGCTGCCGTCATCAGGAACATTTGCAGCGCGGCAGCCGAAACCGGCACCGGAAACTTCGCGTTGCGCGCCATGTCCTGAATGATGCCGAGGTCCTTGACGAAAATCTCGACCGCGCTGCGCGGCGTATAGTCGCCGTCGAGCACATGCGGCATGCGGTTTTCGAACATCCAGGAATTGCCCGCCGACGCCGTGATCACCTCATAGACCTTGCGGATATCGAGGCCCTGCTTAGCGGCAAACGCAATCGCCTCGGACGCCGCCGCAATATGAACGCCGGCGAGCAGCTGGTTGATCATCTTGAAAGCCGCGCCCTGGCCGGGCGCATCGCCGAGCTCGTAGAGTTTCGCTGCCATCGCATCGAGCGCCGGCCTCGCCTTGGCAAACGCAGCCGGGCTGCCCGAAGCGAGGATCGTCAGCTCCCCCTGCGCCGCGCGCTGCGCGCCGCCGGAAATCGGCGCGTCGAGATAATGCCGGCCGGTCGCTTCCAGTTGCTTGGCAAGCCGCCTTGCAATCTCTGGATCCATGGTCGCGGAGGACACAAACACGGCGTCCTTGGCCAGCGTCTCGGCGACGCCATTCTTGCCGAACAGAATAGCTTCGGTCTGTGCGGCATTGACGACCACGCTGACCACAATATCTGCGTCTTTGGCGGCTTCCGCCGGGTTTCCTGCGCCCTTCCCGCCCTCGGACGCGAAGCGCTTGACCGCGTCGGCCGACACGTCGCAACCCGTCACCTCAAATCCGGCGCGTTTGAGCGCGCTGGCCATGCCGTAGCCCATCGAGCCCAGCCCGATCACGGCGATGCGCGGTTTGGCGGAAGAAGTCATGTGGCGTTCCCTCACGCTTTTTACGAATTTGTCCCCTGCCTATCACGGCTTGGCCGCGCTGCCAAAGCGTGAGACAAGCGGGCAACAAGGATAGCGGTACGGCAGATTTGGCATTCGCCACGGTATTTGCGACCCCCGTTATGGCGAATGCCAAATCCGAAGCCGTACCGGTAACCTATATTTGCTAGTGTCCTTTGCGCTCTAACATTCGCATATGGAATTCGCGGCAACGGAGTGCGAATGTTAGAGCGAGGACGCTAGCCATGAGCGAAACAAAACTCCGCGAGGACATCTGCCGCCTGGGCCGCTCTTTGTTCGAGCGCGGCCTGACGCCGGGCTCCTCCGGCAATATTTCGGTCAAGCTGGACGACGGCGGCTGGCTGGTGACGCCGACCAATGCCTCGCTCGGCTTCCTCGATCCGGCGAAGCTGTCGCGGCTCGATGCGGCCGGCCGGCTCCTGTCCGGCGACGCTCCGACCAAGGAAGTGCCGCTGCACAGCGCGCTGTACGAAACGCGTGGCGCAGCCCGCGCGGTCGTCCATCTGCACTCGACCCACTCGGTCGCACTGTCGATGCTGCCGGAAATCGATCCGCGCGCGGCGCTGCCGCCGATGACGGCCTATTACCTGATGAAGTGCGGCGCGACCGGGCTTGTGCCGTACTACCGGCCCGGCGATCCTGCCGTCGCCGGCGCCATCAAGGGCCTCGCGGGGCAATATTCGTCGGTACTGCTCGCAAATCATGGCCCGGTCGTTTCGGGCGATACCTTGGAGGCCGCCGTCTTTGCGGTCGAGGAGCTGGAAGAAACTGCAAAGCTCTATCTGCTGCTGCGCGGGTTGAACCCGCGCTATCTCACGCCGGCGCAGGTAGCTGATTTGACTGACGTGTTCGGGGTGACGTTGCCGGAGCAACACGAGCATTGATTTCGTCATTGCGAGGAGCGGAAGCAACGAAGCAATCCAACCCTACGATTCTGGATTGCTTCGCTTCGCTCGCAATGACGGAACTCACAGCCCCAGATACGCTTTGCGCACGTCCGGGTTGGCCTTGATCTCGTCGGCCGTGCCCTGCATCTGCAAACGGCCGGTTTGCAGGATGTAGGCGCGGTCGGCGATGTCGAGAACTTCGGCGATGCGCTGCTCGACGATCAGCACGGTCACGCCGATATCGCGGATACGCTTGACCGCCTGAAAGATTTCATCGACCAGTTTCGGCATGATGCCCTGCGACGGCTCGTCCAGCATCAGAAGCCGCGGCCGGGTCATCAGGGCGCGGCCGATTGCAAGCATCTGCTGCTCGCCGCCGGACAGCGTCTCGGCGCGCTGGTCGAGCCGCTCGGATAATCGCGGGAAAAGTTTGAACACGAGGTCCAGCGGTCCTTCGCGGTCGGCCTTGCCGCGATAGAGGTAGCTGCCGAGCCGCAAGTTGTCGCGCACCGAGAGCCGCGGAAACAGCCTGCGGTTTTCCGGCACGTAGGCAATGCCACGCGCCGTGATCAAATGCTGCACCATGCCGTCGATGCGGACGCCATCGAAAGTCACGCTGCCCGATCGCGGCCGCTCGGCGCCGGCGATGGTCTTCAAAAGCGTGGACTTGCCTGCACCATTGGCGCCGGCCACAGCGACGACCTCGCCTTTTTCGACGTCGATCGACACGGAGGAGATCGCGACCAGCCCCTTATAGGCGGTGGTGACGTCACGCACTGACAGCATGGCGATCCCCAAGGTAGGCGCTGATTACTTTCGGATCGCGCACGACGTCGGTGGGTTTGCCCTCGACCAGGACCTTGCCAAGGTCGAGCACGATGGCGCGATCGACCAGCGGCATCACGATTTCCATGACATGCTCGACCATCAGCACGGTGATGCCGGTGGTGCGCACCTTGCGAACCAGTTCGACACCGGTTTGCGCCTCGATCGGCGTTAGTCCAGTCAGGACTTCATCGAGCAGCAGCAGTTTCGGTTCGGTCGCGAGCGCCCGCGCCACTTCGAGGCGCCGCTTCTCCGACGGGATCAACTGGCTTGCCAGCACGTTTGCGCGCGCGCCGAGCCCGCAGAATTCCAGAACCTCGTGAGCCTTGCGGCGCGCCTCGCGCATCACGGTCGTCCGGATCAGCGCGCCGACGATGACATTATCGATGACTGTCATGGTCTCGAAGCTTTTAACGACTTGAAAGGTGCGCCCGATGCCGCGCTCGCAGCGTTCTGCTGCCGACATGCGGGTGACGTCCTCGCCATCGAAAATGATCGAGCCCTGGGTGGGCGTGTAGACGCCTGCGATCAGATTGAACAAGGTCGACTTGCCGGCGCCGTTGGGTCCGATCAGGCCAACGATTTCGCCGCGTCCAACCGAGATCGAGACGTCGCTGTTGGCGACGAGGCCGCCGAAGCGTTGCCAGATGCCTCGTGTTTCGAGGAGCGCCGTCATCGAGCGGCCTCTTTACGCCGCAGCGAAAACAAACCCACCAGCCCCTCCGGGCGCGCCAGCGAAATCAGGACAATCAAAGTCCCATAGACGATCAGGTCGACGCCACGGCCGGAGCCGCCAATGAACGAGCGCGTCAATTCCGTGAGTGGAATGAGAATGACGGCCCCCAACACGGGGCCCCACAAGGTGCCGATGCCGCCCAGCACTGCCGGCAGCGCCATCAGGAGCGAGAACTGAAAGCCCATCACGCTTTCGGGGTCGATGTAGGAGACAAATTGCGCGTAAAAACTGCCGCCGATGGCCGTGAGAAAGGCCGAGACCGCGGCCGCGCCCATCTTGGAATTGAAGACGACGACGCCGAGACTCTCGGCGGCGTCCGGGTTGTCCTTCACCGCGCGCCACCAATAGCCCCACTTGGAATCCTCCAGCCACCAGGTCACGAACCAGGCGATGCAGGCAAGGACGAGCGCGAAGTAGAAGTAAGGCAGCTTGCTGCGGGTGAACTGGAATTTCAGCCAGCTATCGCCGCGCACGGGGATATCGATGCCGAGCGCCGCCCCTGCCCAATCCCAGTTCTGGAACAGGAGAAGCCCGGTCTCGGCGATCACAATCGTGGCGATGACGAAGTAGTGGCCGCGCAGGCGGAAGCAGGGATAGCCGAGCGCCATCGCAACCGCTGCCGAAATCAGCCCGCCGCCGAGCATGCCGAACCACGGCAATACGCCGAACTTGGTGAAGAGCAGCGCGGTCGTATAGGCCCCGAGCCCGAAATAAAGCGCATGCCCCAGCGAGATCTGTCCGCAATAGCCGGAGAGGATATTCCAGCTTTGCGACAGCGCCGCATACATCAAGGTCAGCACCATGATGTTCTGGACGTAGACGTCCTTGACGAACAGCGGCACCAGCGCCGAGATCGCGGCAAAAACGGCGGCGATAACAAGATCGCGGCGGCGGCGCTGGGCGAAGGCCGTATCCATCAGAGCGATCCGAACAGGCCGCGTGGCCGGATAAAGACAACCAGCAGGTAGACGGCGTAGATGCCGACCGATTTCAGCGATGGCGGCAGGATCAGCGCGGTGGTGGCTTCAACGAGGCCGACGAGGAGACCGCCGGCGAAAGCGCCGAACACGCTGCCGAAACCGCCGAGCGCCACAGTGACATAGGCGATCAGCGCGAAGGACGCCCCGACGTCGGGATAGATGTAGAAGAAGATCGCCATGATCGCGCCGGCAAGTCCGACCAGCGCAGCACCAAGGCCCCAGCCGAGCGCAAACACCCTGTTCTTGTCGATGCCGACCAGCGCGACCGCGCCGGCGTCTTCGCGCGTTGCCTCAAGAGCTCGGCCGAAGTCGGTGCGGTTGATGAAGAAATAGAGCGCGACGAACGCGGCGATTGCTGTCAAGGCGCCGAACAGCTGCGGCACCGGCAAGAAGATGCCGGCGACCGAGATGGTTTTCCCGCCAAGCCAGGAATGGGTGATGCTGCGATAATCCGGCGTGAAGAAATATTGCGCGAGCCCGCGCATCACGATCGCAAGTCCAAAGGTCGAAAAGATCTGCACCATGCCGGCATTGGCCTTGGCGCGGACCGCAAACCTCACGATCAGGAGATAGACAACCGCCCCGAATACGAACAGTGCCGCCGCCACCAGCGGCGCCGACAGCAAGGGGTCGATCGCGAAGAAGGCGAACAGGAAAAACGTCGCATACATCGCGATCATCAGGAATTCGCCGTGGGCAAAGTTCACGACGTCCATCAGGCCGAAGATCAGCGCAAGGCCTGCGGCGATCAGGCCGTAGAGCAACCCCATCAGGAGGCCGCTCGCCAGGCTCTGGATGATAGTCTCGGCTGTCACGCCTTCCCCCGCCCCATCAGTGGAGCGGATTTGACATCCGCCAGGCGCCAGGCCGCGAGTTCGGTTGCGAATGTCAAATCCAAAGCTCCACTAAAAAATAAAATTTGCTAGTGGTCCTTTGATTCCAACATTCGCAAACATCCTGCCGAGACGGGATGCGAATGTTGGAATCGGACCACTAGTCGTTTACTTCGAAGGCATCGGCCAGACGGCCTCGGATACCGCGACCTGCTCCGGCGCAATGGTGACGAACTTCTTGCCGATATATTGCAGCAAGACGGGATCGGCATCGTTGTTCTGGCCCATCTCGTCGTACTTCACGCGCTTCCACGGCATGATGGTGACGTCGCCCGGCATGTCGGTCGCCGCCAGCGCCTCGCGAATCTTTTCGCCGTCGGTCGATTTGGCGCGGTTGATCGCCTCGGCCATCAGGATCAGACCCATGAACTGGCGCGACGAATAGTCGTTGAAATCCTTGCCCGAGCGCGCCTTGTACATCTCGTTGATCATGCCGACCATGGGACGCTTTTCGGCAAGGTCGAGCGAGAAGCTGCCGCGCGAGATCACGCCTTCCAGCCTGTCGCCGACGGCATCATAGAGCGCCTTCTCGGAGAAACCGGCGTCCTGCGCCATGATGTTCTTCGGCTTGTAGCCGAGTTCGCCCATGGTCTTGACCAGCAGGATTGCGTCGGTGGTGTAGCTCGAGGGCATCAGCACGTCGGCATTGGCCGCCTTGAGCTGCTGCACCTCGGCCGACAGCGACGGCGAGTTGGCGCGATACTTGATGTCGGCAACAATCTTGTAACCGCGCTCGGAAGCAAGCTTGGTCTGCGCATTGGCCGAATCGGTGCCGAAGATCGTGTCCTCGTGGAACAGCGACAGGGTTTCGATATTGGTGCCCTTCTTCTTCAGCGCATCGAAGAAATCGAACATCGCTTTCGAGAACATCTCGTCATGCGGCGAGGCACGGAAATAGAACTTCAGGCCGCGGCGATGCAGGCTCGGCGAGGAGTTGTCGGCGGACAGGAACGGAATCTGATAGCGCTCGCAGGTCTGGCTCACGGTGACCGCCACCGCGCTCTGATAGGTGCCGATCACGGCGCACACCTTCTCCTGAGTGATCAGGCGTTCGGTTTCGGCGCGGCCCTTCTGCGGGTCGGCCTGGTGATCGGCGAATACCAGCCTGACCTTCGCTCCGCCGAGTCCCGGCAGGCCCTCGCCCTTGGCGAGCGGCAGCTTGAAATCATAATCCTTGTTGATGATGTCGGCTGCGGTCTCGAACGCCTTCTGCGCATCGACGCCGATCTGCGCGCTGGAACCGGAGAGCGGATAGATCACACCGATCACCACTTCGGAGGCCTGCGCGCGGGCGGCGACCGGCAACAAGGCGGCGCTCGCGGTGGCTCCTAACAACACGTCACGGCGGGAGATACTCATCGGAAAATCCTCATCTGTCGGCAGCTATCGATGAAACGATTGAAGGCAGCGGTAAAGCTCGAAAGAACAGCAAACCCTGCCTAAAGCACGGCAAGGTCCTTGTTCTTCAGGTCCGTGACCAGCATCAGACCCGGTGCGTGCGTAATAGCAAATGGGACTTTCGCTGCAGCGATGACCGCCTGCGGTGTGACGCCGCACGCCCAGAACACCGGGATTTCGTCAGGCTCGACCGGAACTGCATCGCCGTAATCCGGTTTGGCGATGTCCTTGATGCCGATCGACTGCGGGTGGCCGAGATGGACCGGCGCACCATGCACCGAAGGAAATCGCGATGTGATCTGCACGGCGCGGATCGCCTGCGCCGGCTTGAATGGGCGCATCGACACCACCATGGGACCTGCGAACGGCCCGGCAGATGCGCAGGCGATATTGGTCCGGTACATCGGCACGCGAACGTTGCGTTCGATGTGGCGGATCGGCAGCCCTTCGTCCAGCAGCGCTTCCTCGAATGAGAACGAACAGCCGAGCACGAAAGCGACGAGATCGTCGCGCCAATGCGCCATGACGTCGGTCGGCTCGTCGATCACCTCGCCATCACGCCAGACGCGGTAGCGCGGAATGTCGGTGCGGATATCGAGATCGAGGCCGAGCGAGGGAATACGGGGATCGCCCACATCCGACATGCCGATGATCGGACATGGTTTCGGATTGAGCTGACAGAAACGGTGGAACGAGGACGCGAGGTTTTCCGGCAGGATCGCGAGGTTGCCCTGGACAAAGCCGCTGGCAACGCCGGCGGTCGATCCGGTCTTCCCGTTGCGATAATCGAGCCGCGCCTGACGGCTCGTAAGGTGATCGTCTTCTTTTCGGAGGGGCTGGATTGCCGCGGAAATAGTCATGACACCGTCCTCCCCATGATCTCGACATAAGTGAAACCCACACGTACTATAAAGTCTAATCGTACTTTCTAATCAGTTTGGATAATTTCCTCTTATCGCTGTGAGGCGCACCCAATGGTGGATTTCAAGTCGATCGAGACGTTCCTCTGGGTGGTGACACTGGGCAGCTTCCGCGGCGCCGGTCAACGCCTCAACACCACGCAGCCTGCTATTTCGCAGCGGATCGCCCAACTCGAGCGCGAGATGGGGGTGAAGCTCCTGAACCGCGACAATCGCATCGTCTCGCCGACGCCGAGCGGTCGGCAACTGATGGTCTATGCCGAAAAGCTGATCTCGCTGCGCGCCGAGATGATGGCGGAAGTTGGCGATCGTTCGGCGATGCGCGGCGTGCTGCGGCTCGGCGTCGCCGAAACCATCGTGCACACCTGGCTGTCCCGGCTGATCAAGAGCGTCAACACGACCCACCCGAACCTCTCGCTCGAGATCGAGGTCGACATCACGCCCGATCTGAGCGCTCGCCTGCTGGCGCAGGAGATCGACCTCGCTTTTCTGGTCGGCCCGCTATCGGCCTCAGGCGTGCGAAATCGGGTGCTCTGCGATTATCCAGTCGGCGTGCTGGCCAGCCCATCGCTCGGCCTCGGCAACAGAGCCCTGAAGGTACAGGATCTCGCAGCATTTCCGATCATCACCTTCCCGCGCAGGTCACAGCCTTACGAAACGATTCAGTCCCTGTTTAACCGGCCGCATCTGCCGCCGATCCGCCTTCACGCCAGCGCCTCGCTCGCGACCGTCATCCATATGGCGGTCGAAGGGCTCGGCATCGCCGTGATCCCGACGGCGATCGTCGAAAACGAACTGGCAAGCGGCCGGCTTCAGCTGCTGTCGACCGATCTCAAAATCCCGCCTTTGACATTTTCGGCAAGCTGGCTGGAATCGCCAGATACCCTCGCCGTCGAGCGCGTCGCCGACCTCGCCGCGAAAATCGCGCAAGGCAGCGCTGCGATCGCGGATGGCCCCGACGTTGACGCAGAACAACGAACGCGCCATCAAAAGCTAGTGGAGCGGATTTGACATTCGCCACCCGCCTGGCCGCGAGTTCGTCAAGCGAATGTCAAATCCTAAGCTACACTAGAAACTTGTATTTGCTAGTGGTCCTTTGATTCTAACATTCGCAAAGTGGCCGCTGAAACGAGATGCGAATGTTAGAATCGGACAACTAGCGCCATCAGTCCCGGACGAAAATCATGAACCCCGTCGCATCCAACCTGCAAATCGACTCTGCAAGACTGTGGGGAACGATCCACGAAACCGCTAAATTCGGCGCCACGCCCAAGGGCGGCGTGCGGCGTCTGACGCTCGGACCGGAAGACAAGCAGGTCCGCGACTGGTTCCGGCGCGAATGCGAAGCCGCGGGCCTCGAAGTGCATGTCGATGCACTCGGCTCGATGTTTGGCTTACGCAAAGGCCGCGACATGTCGAAACCGCCGATCGGGCTTGGCTCGCATCTCGATACGCAGCCGACCGGGGGCAAGTTCGACGGCGTGCTCGGCACGTTGGCGGCGCTCGAAGTCGTTCGCACGCTCAACGACGCCGGGATCGAGACGGAAATTCCCATCTGCATCGCCAACTGGACCAACGAGGAAGGCTCGCGCTTTGCGCCGGCGATGATGGCCTCGGCCGCCTATGTCGGCGATTTCACCACCGACGATATTCTCTCGCGCAAGGATGCCGAGGGCGTCACGGTTGCGGAGGCGCTCGATGCCATCGGTTATCGCGGCGACAGGCCGGTCGGCTTTCAGAAGTTCTCAGGCTTTGTCGAACTGCACATCGAACAAGGACCGATTCTGGAAGCCGAAGGCAAGACCATCGGCGTCGTCGATTCCGGCCAGGGCGTGCTGTGGTACGATGGCAAGATCACCGGTTTCGAGAGTCATGCCGGCACGACGCCGATGCCGCTCCGGCGCGATGCGCTCGCCACCTTGTCGGAAATCGTCCTCGCTATGGAAACGACGGCGAGACAATACGGGCCCAAGGCGGTCGGCACCATCGGCGAAGCCGTGATCGCCAATCCCTCGCGCAACGTCATTCCCGGCGAAATCGCGTTCACCGTCGATTGCCGCAGCGCCGATGCCGCAATCATGGATGCGCTCGATGCCGGCTTGCGCGCCGCCATCAAGGAGATCTCGGCGCGCCGCAAGGTCGACGTGAAGCTCGATCTGGTCTGGCGCAAGCCGCCGACGCATTTCGATCCGAAACTGGTCAATGCGGTTGAAGAGGCCGCGAAAAAGCTCGGCTTCCCGCATCGGCGCATCACGTCGGGCGCGGGTCACGACGCCTGCAATCTCAATACTAAGATCCCGGCTGCCATGGTCTTCGTGCCCTGCAAGGACGGCGTCAGTCACAATGAACTCGAGGACGCCACCCAGGCCGATTGCAGTGCGGGCGCCAACGTGTTGATGCACACAGTGCTAGCGCTCGCCGGCGTTGCGTCTTGAGCGCGGCGAGATTTTAAACAGGGAGATTATCGTGCGCGGGGTTTTTGTCGACGCCAACGGGTCGCTTGCAGATATTTTCGAGCGGCAAAGGAAGCCCGGCGACCCGGATGTGCGGGTCAACCGCAATCCCGACATCACGTCCGAAGACATGCCGGGCCTGCTCGACGGTGCCGGGATCGTTGTGATCGATCACACGGAACTGCCGACCGAGATTGCGAAGCGGTGCAATGGGCTCAAACACGTGGTGTTTCTTGGCACGGGCGCCCGCAGCTACATGAACCCGGAAGAACTGGCAGAGCTCGGCATCACCGTTCACCTGATCAAGGGCTATGGCGACACGGCGGTTGCCGAATGCGCCATCGCGCTGATGTGGGCGGCGGCGCGGGGCCTCGCAGAGATGGATCGCGAAATGCGCTCTGGCAACTGGCTGCGCGAAGACGCCATGCAGCTCACCGGCAAGACGCTCGGCCTGATCGGCTTCGGCGGGATTGCGGCAGAGGTTGCGCGCATCGCGCTTGGCAGCGGCTTGAAGGTGATCGCCTGGAACCGCTCGCCCAAGAGTTTTTCCTGCGTCGAGTTCGTTTCGCTCGAGACGCTGCTTGAAAATAGTGATGTTGTCTCGTTGCATCTTTTGCTCAACGACGACACCCGCGGATTCCTGTCGCGTGAACGAATTCAAGCCATGAAACCGGGCGTCATCCTCGTCAACACGGCGCGCGCCGCCGTGGTCGATGAAGCTGCCATGATCGAGGCGTTGAAGTCAGGTCACATCCGCCACGCCGGGCTCGACGTCTTCAACACCGAGCCGCTGCCGGTTGACCACCAGCTGACCAAAACCCCGAACGTGACGCTGTCAGCGCACTCGGCCTTCCGCACGCCGGAAGCAAGCGAGAATCTGATCCACGCCGCGTGGGAGCATAGCCGACGGGTGGCGAGGGGCGGGTAGCCGCGATCTCATTGTCATGCCCGGGGGTTGACCCGGCCATGATGACAGCCGCTACTCCACCATCTCCGCAACCGCCTTGCCGCAAGCCGTCGTATCCGCATTGCCGCCGAGATCGCGGGTGCGCAGCGTGCGTTCGCCGAGCGTGCGCTCGATCGCCGTCACGATGGCCTGCGCTGCATCCTTCTCGCCGAGATGCTCCAGCATCATTGCGCCCGACCAGATCATGCCGATCGGATTGGCGATGCCCTGCCCCGCGATATCAGGCGCCGACCCGTGGACCGGCTCGAACACGGAAGGATAATCGCCTTCCGGATTGATATTACCCGACGGCGCGATGCCGATGGTGCCGGTGCAGGCCGGCCCGAGATCGGAGAGAATATCGCCGAACAGGTTCGAGCCGACCACGACGTCGAACCAGTCCGGATGCAGCACGAAGTTCGCGGTCAGGATATCGATGTGGAACTTGTCCCACTTCACCTTCGGATAGTTCTTCGCCATCGCCTCCACGCGCTCGTCCCAATAAGGCATGGTGATCGAGATGCCGTTGGACTTCGTCGCCGAGGTCAGGTGCTTCTTCGGCCGCGACGCGGCGAGTTCAAACGCGAACTTCAGGATGCGATCGACGCCGGTGCGCGTCATCACTGTCTGCTGGGTGACGAATTCGCGGTCGGTGTCCGGAAACATGCGCCCGCCGACGGATGAATATTCGCCTTCGGTGTTTTCCCGCACCACCCAGAAATCGATGTCGCCGGGCTTGCGGCCCGCCAGCGGCGACGGCACGCCCGGCATCAGCCGCACCGGTCGCAGGTTGGCGTATTGATCGAACTCTCGCCGGAATTTGATCAGCGAACCCCACAAGGAAACGTGATCGGGAATTTTCGCGGGCCAGCCGACCGCGCCGAAATAGATCGCATCGTGCTTGCCGATCTTGTCCTTCCAGTCGTCCGGCATCATCTGGCCGTGCTTCTCGTAATAGTCGTAAGAAGCAAAATCGAAGTGCTCGAATTGCACGGCAACGCCGTGCTTTTTCGCCGCTGCCTCGATGACGCGCAGACCTTCCGGCATCACCTCCTTGCCGATCCCGTCGCCGGGAATGACCGCGATCCGGTATTGCTTTTTTCCGCTGCTCATCGAGAAGATCCTTGGGTTTGCCTCACCGACTGTATGACGGGACTGCAATGGACCAAACCAGGTTTGCACGCAACGGTGCAGTGCAAGATTGACCGTTTCTTCCCTAACTGCCTAAGTGACAATATCCCTCACCTTTTCAGTCATCCCATTCAGCGAGTAATCCCATGGACCTTCATCTGCGCGGCAAACGCGTCCTCATCACCGGCGCCTCGAAGGGCATTGGCGCGGCAGCTGCCGAAAGCTTTGCCGAGGAAGGCGCTCACCTGCTGCTGGCGGCCCGCAATGGCGAACAGCTCAAAGCCGTCGCCGACCGCCTGCGCGCCGCGCATCAGATCGACGCCGCCACCATCGTGACCGACCTGCGCAAGCCGGAGGACATCACGCGTCTGGTCAAGGAAGCCGCCGATATCGACATTCTCGTCAACAACGCCGGCGATATCCCCGGCGGCTCGATCGACAAGATCGATGAAGCGACCTGGCGGCATGCCTGGGAACTGAAGGTGTTCGGCTACATCAACATCACGCGCGCGATCTATGCGCAAATGAAGGCGCGCGGCGGTGGCGTGATCGTCAACGATATCGGCGTCGCTGGCGAAAAGTTCGACGCCAACTATATCTGCGGCTCGACCGGCAACGCCGCGATCATGTCGTTCACCCGCGCGCTTGGCAGCAAGAGCCTCGCCGACAATATCCGCGTGGTCGGGATCAATCCCGGCCCGGTCGGCACCGATCGCCACATCACGCTTTTGAAAACCCGCGCCAAAAACCAGTTCGGCGACGAGAACCGCTACAAGGAATTCCAGAAGGGCCTGCCGCTCGGCCGCCCCGCGCATGCGCGTGAGATCGGCGACCTGATGGCGTTCCTTGCCTCCGACCGCTCCGGCTATACGTCAGGCGTGATCTTCACGGTCGACGGCGGCATCGCGGCGGGTTGGGGATAGTGCGATCGCCGTGGATGGAGGCGCCCTATTTGGTGGCGCCTCCGGTGATGCCGGAAATGAAGCGATCGAGGAAAAGATTATAGGCGATCGCGACCGGGATGCTGGCGATCAGCGCGCCAGCCATGATCTCACCCCAGAAGAAGATATCGCCGCGAACGAGGTCGGTCGCGACGCCCAGGGTGATCGGCTTCTGGTCGGAGGCGGAAATGAACGTCAGCGCGTAGATGAACTCTTGCAGAGTCAGCGTGAAGGTAAAGATAACGGCCGTCAGGATGGCCGGCAGCGACAGCGGGATCACCATCCTGACGAAGGCACCGAACAGGCTGCAACCGTCGACGATCGCCGCCTCCTCGATTTCGACCGGCATGGCTTTGAAGAATCCCATCAGCAGCCACGTGCAAAATGGAATTGTGAAGGTCGGGTAGACCAGGACCAGCGACCACATGGAATTCTGTAGCCCAAGGTCGGCGATGATCCGCGACAGCGGCAGGAATAACAGCGTCGGAGGCACCAGATAGGTCAGAAAAATGACGATGCCCAAGCTCTCGCCGCTGCGACCGGTCATGCGCGCGAGACTATAGCCGGCAGGCAGCGCGGTCACGAGCGTGATCGCCACGACGCAAACACCGATAATCAGCGAATTCAACAGCCAGCGCGTGAATAGCGTCTGCTCGAACAAATAACGGAAGTGCGCGAGGGTCGGCGCCTCGTTGAACCAGAACGGAATATTGGTGACATTGTAGAGATCGGGATTCGTCTTCAGCGAGGTAATCAGCATCCAATAGAACGGGAACGTAGCCAGAATGACAAAGAATGCGATCGCCGCGTAAAACGCTGCTTCCTTGCCAAGATTCGCCATCCTGTACCGCATTTCAAATCTCCCGCCGCCGGATAAATCGCAGCATACCGACGACCACAAGCAGCAGCACCGGCAACATGAACAACGAAATGGCTGAGCCGTGCGATACATCGCCGGATACGATGCCGACCTGGAATCCCTCAAATCCCAGCACCGAAGTCGCATTCTGAGGGCCGCCATTGGTCAGGAGATAAACCACTGAAAGATCGGTGAACGTAAATACGATTCCGAAGATCAGACCGACGGCGACGATCGGAAGAATCATCGGCAGGATGATCTGATAATTACGGCGCCAGAAACCGGCGCCGTCGACGATTGCGGCGTCGACGATATCTTGCGGGACCGACGTGATGCCGGCGAGAAAGATGACGATCGCAAACGGAAAAAAGCGCCAGGCATTGACGATGATCACACACAGCATCGCCAGGTGTGGGCTGCCGAGCCAGTTCGGCGCCTCTGAACGTGTGATGATGCCAAGAGAAATCATCGTCCAGTTGATCACGCTGTAAAGCGAATCGAACATCCACTCCCAGGCGACGGTGGCAAGCGCAATCGGCACCGCCCAAGGTAGGATGATCAGCGCCCTGACGATCTTGCGTCCCGGGAACGGCCGCAGCAGCAAGAATGCGCCAAACTTGCCAAGCACGAGGCCGAGGAACTGCGAGCCAAAGGTGAACAGGAAGGTGTTGCCCAGCGTTTCCTGAAAAACCGGATCCGTTGCGATCTGCCTGAAATTCGCGAGGCCCACAAACCTCCAGGAGGGATCGTAGATCGTATAGGCGCTGACCGAATAATAGACCGCCAGCAAGAACGGTACGCCGACCAGCAGCAGCACATAAAGAATTGCCGGTGCGACGAAGATCGAGCCGAGCACAGCGCGCCGGTCGAGAAGAAAGCTCAGTCGCGAAACCGGCTTGGCGATAGGCTCGGCGATTGTCGCCATCGGCGAATATCCCTAGCGTCGATTTGCCCGCTTGCCGTCCTGGTTGAAATAGCGGAGCGCGCGGTTCCGGACGGCGAAGGGATGAAACTGGCCCGGCCGAATGCTCGCCTCGGGAACGTGCGCCGCAGGCAGTTTCGCGGTGATGAGCTGGTTCGGATCGGAGCCTTCGATCACCCCGTATACGATGCGTTCGGAGCCGAGATATTCGGACCGGTCGACGCGAAACGAGAACTCGGCGAACGCGCCGTCATCGATCATCTCTCTGGGCAGGAAGTTCTCAGGCCTGAAACCGAGATAGAAGCCATTGCGCGCGAGCAGATTCATTGGCGGCGAGCCGACAAAGGTTGCGACAAAGCGGTCAGCGGGCTCGTCATAGATCTCCGCCGGCGTGCCGACCTGCCGGATCTTGCCGTGGTCGATCACGGCAATGCGGTCGCCCATGCCCATAGCCTCGACCTGATCGTGGGTGACATAGATGGTGGTGACCCCGACCCGCTGCTGGAACTGCTTGATTTCCTGGCGGGCTGAGGCACGCAATTTGGCATCGAGATTGGAGAGCGGCTCGTCGAGCAAGAGCGCGGTCGGCTCGCGCACAAGGGCGCGCGCCAGCGCGACACGCTGGCGTTCCCCGCCCGACAGCTGGCGCGGCCGTCGATCGAGGAATTGCTCAATTCCGAGCAAACGGGCGGCCCAGTCCACCTTCCTTTTGATCTCCGCGCGCGGCACATGCTGCGTGCGTAACGGAAAGGCAATGTTGTTGCGGACCGTGTAATGCGGATAAAGCCCGTAGCTTTGGAACATCATTGCGACGCCGCGGGCGCGGGGCGGCACGTCGTTGACGAGGTTGCCATCGATGATGAGGTCGCCGCTGGTCTGGCTCTCGAGCCCGCAGATAATGCGCAGGAAGGTGGTCTTGCCGCACCCCGACGGTCCCAGCAGAACCATGAATTCGCCGTCCGGTATCGCAAGGGTCATGCCGTTGACTGCGGTGACTTCTGCAAATTTTTTAACGATGTCCCTTGCCAATACCGCGGACATTGAGGCTCCCGGAATCCGAACACTGCTTTCCGCCGCGCCGCTCATTCGGCGAGGCGCCGTTCATCGCCCCCTAACCTTGCCCCTTGTCTGGCGGTTCGATATGCCGCAGGCAACAGACCCGCGCGGCAGAACGCAGCCCACGCTCAGCCGACCCCGCTCATGCCTTGTGCTGCCACTTGTCGAAGATGCCTTCGCACTGTTGCGCGGCCCACTTGACCGCCTCTTCGGCCGTCATCGCGCCGGTCGCCGCCTTCGCCATCATGTCGCAGATGACGAAGTCGTTGTAGACCTCGTCGGTCGCCGCCCAGGACGGCCCCGGATAGCCGGTTGCGGCCGACCACTCGTCCGAACTCTGCAGAAGCGCCAGCTTGTCGTGTGGGGTCGAGGTTGGGTCGTTGGACAGGATCGGCATCGGTTTGGGCACGATATTGGCATAGATCGGCATGTTGTACCCGGTGCTTGCCTTGAAGGCTTCGACCCAATGGTCGGCGTAGTATTTGAGAAACTCGAGGCCCGCCTCCTTGTTCTTGGCGAAGTTCCAGATTCCATAGGAATTCGGCGAGGTGCCGATCAATTGGCGCACCGGACCTTTCGGCGGTTTCGCAACAAAAATATCGTCGGCGACCTTGGGGTTGAGTTGCTGAGCCGTCCGGTATGCCGAGATCGGGTTTGAGATATACGAGCTTACCCCTGAATCGATGTACTGGTTGTTGCTTGCGTCGCTCCACGAAAGGACATCCGATGTCATCGCCTCCTTGTAGAGTGCGGTGGCGAACTTGACCGCCTCGACGCTTTCCTTGCTGTTGAGGACGACCTTCTTGCCGGCTTCGTCCTGAACGGCACCGCCATAGCTCCACAACACGCCGCGCCAGGTGCAGTTCGGATCGTTGCTGTGACCGAGCGAAATCCCGACCGGATGGCCTTTGGCTTTCAGCTTGGCTCCGCCTCTTCGGATGTCATCCCAGGTATCCGGAGTGACGCCAACCTCATCCCACTGGCTCTTGCGGTACATACTCGGGTAATCGATGTAGTAGTCGGGGTACGCAGACCAGGTCTTGTCGTCCGGGTTGTAACCGATCTGTTTGCCGATGATGCTGACCTTGCCGTACTTCTTTTCGACATACCCCACCACGTCAGTCATATCGATGAGGAACTTCCGGTAGAGATGCGGTCCGCCCGCCCCGTTCCACATGAAGATGTCGTGGCCCGATCCGGCCGAAGCTTCAGCAGCCGCGCGTGAAGCGACGTCCTGCACCGGAATGTGATCGACCGTGACCTGGATGTTGTTCTTCGTTCCCCAGTCCTTTGCAAATCGGTCGAACCATTTGTCGAATGCCGGTACGAAATGGCTCCATTGGACCATCGTCAGAGTCTTGGTGTCGGCCATGGCCCGCGATATCAACGGCGCGGAAAGAATTGGTGCCGTGCTTGCCGCGAGAAGGGTGAGCCCCGCATCCTTCAGGAATCGGCGTCGCGTGGCACGCGCCAAAGTGGTCGTGCTCATTTTGCGATTCCTTCTCTTCAGTTCCTGTGGGAAGGCAAATCCCGCCGGGGATTGTCTCGCCCACTGGTTCTTTGTCTAGCTGTTGGCATAACGCGCGAAAGCGCTGCATCGCCCACTTGAACTAAAGCAGTAGTGGTGACCGCGCCTTCGCGCCGCAAAAATGAAGCGCGCCGACCGCCCACGGATGGCTCGATTTGATTTGCGCAGCCGGAGACTAGGCCGTCCGCCCGAACAACTCCCGGATCATCGCGGTGATCCGCCCCTCAGGCTTCGCCATTTCGTCCATGATGGTGAAGTGGTTGGCGCCGGGGATTTCCTCGTAAGTGACGGGCAACCCGTGTTTGGCGCGATGGGCCGCGAAATCGGCGGTCTGCTTGCGTAAGAGCGGCAACTCCGCAGCCCCCACCGTCAGCGCCATCGGCTTGAGCGCATGCGTCAGCAACATCGGCGAGTTGCGTCTCGACATCGCCTCGTCAAGGCCGAGCTTGACGTTGAGATAGGAGTGGCGGATCGGCTCGAGATCGTAAATGCCGCTGATGGCAACGCCGCCCTTGATGCGAGGGTTCATCATCGCCATGGCGGTCAAATGCCCACCGGCGGACCATCCGGACGCAATCAGCCTCTCGGCGTCGGCGCCGAGATCGGCCAGTTGCCCCGCGAGATAGTCAATTCCGGAATGAATTTCCGCGACGATCTGTTCGAGCGTTGCGTCGGGCGCAAGCGTATAGCCGATCAGCGCGACATTGATGCCGTGCGCCATCGTTCCCTTGGCGAACAGCGTAAAGCTGTCCTTTGACCGCATCTGCCAATAACCGCCGTGGATGAAAAGGAGTGTCGGCGCGTTCGGCGCGGCTTTGAGAAAGTCGATGCGATTGCGCTCGCGGGGGCCGTATTGAAGATTGAGATGCGCGCCGTGCCGCGCCCGCATGTCCGCCGACATCTTCTCCCAGCCCGCCACCATGTCTCCGCTGCCGGCAACGGCTGCGGAGTTGTTGAGGCCGCTATCGAGCGCCTCACGGCTCAGCTTGCGCCAATCCACGGCATCGAACGGCATGGTCATCTCACTTCTCCGTATTCGCCTTTCCTGCTTGTCGTAGGATGTTTTACAAGGCTACACAATCGGTCAACCGGGAAACGAGGCTCGAGGGGAGGCATGAATGTCATCTGATCAGGCGCTGATACGGTCAACGGCATGCGCGATCGTCGACCGGCTCAATTCCGGCGAGGTCACGCCCCTCGACCTGCTGGACGCGCTGGAGAACCGGATCGCCGAAGTCGACAGCAAAACCAACGCGCTGCCGACCCTGTGCTTCGACCGGGCCCGCGCGAACGCCAAAGCGCTGATGGCCAAACCAGCGGGCGAACGCGGCCTGCTCGCCGGCCTTCCGATCCCGATCAAGGACCTCACCAGCGTCGCGGGCGTGCGGACCACCCAGGGCTCGCCGATCTTTAAAGACAGCGTTCCAGCACGCTCCGATATCGTCGTCGAGTTGCTCGAACGCACTGGCGGCATCGTGTACGCCAAGTCCAATACGCCGGAATTCGGCGCCGGCGCCCATACGTTCAACGAGGTGTTCGGCGCGACGCGCAATCCGTGGGACACCTCACGCTCCGCGTCCGGCTCCTCGGGCGGCGCCGCTGTCGCGCTCGCAACAGGCACCGCGTGGCTCGCCCATGGCACGGACATGGGCGGCTCGCTGCGCAACCCGGCAAGCTTCTGCGGCATCGTCGGCATGCGCCCGAGCATCGGTCGCGTGCCGCATAGTCCCGCGTTCAAGATCGACCGCAACCTCACCGTCCACGGTCCAATGGCGCGCAACGTCGAGGATCTCGCACTGTTTCTTGACGCAATGAGCGGCGAACATCCCGCCGATCCGCTGTCCCTGCCCCGCCTGCCGACATCCTTTCGGTCGGCGGCGCGTTCGGGAGAGAAGCCCAAGCGCGTCGCCTATTCGCCCGATCTCGGCATCACGCCGGTCGATCCTGAGGTCGCCGCGATCACGCGAAGAGCGGCCGCTCGTTTCACTGAAGCCGGCGTCATCGTCGAGGAAGCCCATCCCGACCTGCGTGAGGCCCATGAATGCTTCCATGTGCTGCGCGCTTTCGATTTTGCGATCACCAAGGCGGCTTTGTTGCGCAACAAGCGCGAACAGCTCAAGCCGGAAGTCATCTGGAATATCGAGGAAGGCCTGAAGCTTTCGGTCGAGCAGCTTGCGCGCGCCGAGGCCCAACGCGTTGCGCTGGCCGCCCGCACGTTGGCGTTCTTCGAGAACTATGATTTGCTGCTGACGCCTGCGACGATCGTCCCGCCATTCCCGATCGAGCACCGCTATGTCAGCGAATGCGCGGGCAAGAAATTCGATAACTACGTCGAATGGCTTGGCATTGTTTATGCCATCACGCTCGTGTGCTGCCCGGCGCTGTCCCTGCCATGCGGATTTACCGCTTCCGGCCTACCGGTCGGTTTGCAAATGGTCGCTGCCCCGCGCGGCGACGCCGCGCTTCTCGCCGGCGCCAGGGTTTTGGAAGATATTCTGGGTGTCCGCGGCACGACCCCGATCGATCCCAGAACTGCGCCGCAGTAGGTTTCTCGCACCAGCGATTCGCCTGGTAAACTTGCGATTTGAGCGCTGGTGAAGCGCACATAGCCCGCTATAATCGCCGCAAACAGAAAGACGAGCGCGCCGATTTGAAAATCGGCCCGGGGGAGGAATCCGAATGTCGGGAAAGCTGCGAGTTCGCGTCGATCAGGACAAATGCCAGGGGCACGCCCGCTGCAAATCGCTCGCGCCTGAACTGTTCGAGCTCGACGCGTTCGGCAATGCGCATGAAGTCGGCGACGGCACGGTGCCTGCCGGACTGGAAGACAAGGCCTGGCTCGCGCAGTCCAATTGTCCTGAAATTGCGATCGAAGTGATCGAGGAATAGGCCCGTTCGCCGGATCATCCGATTTTACTGACCGAGAGGAACTGCTCATGTCCGATCATTCTCCTGTCACGGATTGGGTTCACGACTTCGATCACACCGATCCGCGCTGGACTGAAAATCCGTACCCGATCTGGGACGAGCTTCGTGCCGCAAGTCCGGTGGTCCATACCGAGCGCTATCTCGGCTGCTACATGCCGACCACCTTCGAAGCCGTGAAGCAGGTCGCCTACGACACCGAACATTTCTCCTCGCGCCGTGTCGTCGTCCGCAACGCGAGGCCAGAAGTCATTCCGTCACCGCCGATCACTTCCGATCCGCCGCAACACAAACCTGCCAAGCAATTGCTGTTGCCCCCGTTTACGCCCGACGCCATGAAAAAGCTCGAGCCGCGGGTGCGCGCAATCTGCAATGAACTCATCGACGGCTTCATCGATGAAGGCGGATGCGATGCCGCCGCGCGCTACAGCAAGTATATTCCCGTTCGTGCGATCGCTCATATGCTCGGCATTCCGGAAGATGACAGCGACCGCTTCATCAAATGGATCCACGAAATCCTGGAACTCGGCATCAAGGACGAGGCCATCCTGATGAACGCGGTTCACGAGATGATGGCCTACTTTGGCGGTCATATCGAACGCCGCAAGACGGAGCCGACAGACGACCTGATTTCGACGCTGATGAATGCGCGCGACCAGAACGGTCAGCCTCTGCCCGACATGCACGTGCAGGGCACACTGCGGCTGCTATTGATCGCCGGCATCGACACCACCTGGAGCGCCATTGGTTCATCGCTGTGGCATCTGGCGCGGACGCCGGCCGACCGCGAGCGGCTGCTCGCCGAACCGGCGCTCTTGCCCTCCGCCGTCGAGGAATTCCTGCGGGCCTTTGCCCCGGTGACGATGGCGCGCGAGGTCATGAAGGAGACCGAGATCGGCGGCTGTCCGATCAAGCCCGGCAACATGGTGCTGTTGTCTTTTCCCGCAGCGAACCGCGATCCGACCGTGTTCCCGGATGCCGACAAGGTCGTGATCGATCGCAAGCAGAATCCGCACGCAGCCTTTGGCCTCGGGATTCACCGCTGCGTCGGTTCAAACCTTGCGCGCATGGAAATGACGGTCGCCATCGAGGAATGGCTCAGGCGCATTCCCGATTTCAGGCTCGACCCTGCCGGCAAGGTCACCTGGTCGGAAGGCACGGTGCGCGGGCCGCGGCAACTTCCCGTGCTGTTCGGCAAAGCCTGAGCGGCCTTTCTTCTTTTTCATGAATTTTCGGGGAACTTAAGTGACTGAGCAAGCTGCAACCGTGAACGCCGACGACCATCTCGACATTCACGACGTCGAACGGCGGGTGAAGGCGATCTTCATCGGCTCCATCGGCAATCTCGTCGAGTGGTATGACTTCTACGCCTATACGGCGTTCGCGCTCTACTTCGCCCCCGCTTTCTTCCCCAGCAGCGATCCGGTGGTGCAGCAGCTCAACGCCGCCGTGTTGTTCGCCGCGACCTTCCTGATGCGGCCCCTCGGCGGCTGGCTGTTCGGCTATCTCGCCGACCATTTCGGCCGCCGTCTGTCGCTGACACTGTCGGTCGTCTGCATGTGCTTTGGCTCGCTGATCATCGCCGTCACGCCAACTTATGCTTCGATCGGGCTGGCCGCGCCCGCGATCCTGGCGCTGGCGCGCGTCATCGAAGGATTGAGCCTCGGCGGCGAGTATGGGGCGAGCGCGACATATCTGAGCGAAGTGGCGGACGCCAAGCATCGCGGCTTTTATTCGAGCTTCCAGTACGTGACCCTGATCGGCGGGCAGCTCACGGCCATCATCGTCCTGTTGCTGCTGCAAAAGGTTTTCCTCACGCCAGAGGAATTGAAGGCGTGGGGCTGGCGGATTCCCTTTGTCATCGGTGCGGTGCTGGCGATCTTCGCTGCAGTGATGCGGCGCGGCCTGCATGAGACCGAAGCCTTCGTGGAAGCGAGCAAGACCGTCAAACCGACCGGTTCGATCCTCGGACTGTTGCAATATCCGCGCGAGCTTCTGCTGGTCGTAGGCTTGACCGCTGGCGGCACGGCGGCCTTCTACACCTTCACGACCTACATGCAGACCTTTGTCAAATTGTCGGTCGGCCTGACCGAGGACCAGACGACGCTTGTAATCTTCGGTTCGCTGGTCTTTGCAACCTTGCTGCAACCGATCTACGGCGCCATCTCGGACCGGATCGGCCGCAAGCCGGTCCTGATCTTCTTCGGCGTGGTCGGAACGCTCGCCACCGTACCGATCCTGACCACGTTGAAAGCGACCCAATCGCCCCTGATGGCGTTTCTGCTGATCTGCGCCGCCTGGATCTTCGTTGCGGGCTACACCTCGATCAATGCGGTCGTGAAGGCGGAGCTGTTTCCGACCAAGATACGGGCGATGGGCGTCGGCATCCCCTATTCCATCACGGTCTCGATCTTCGGCGGCACAGCGCCAGCGGTGGCGCTCTATTTCAAGAGCATCGGCCACGAGCAATGGTTCTACTATTATCTCTGCGGCATCATCTTCCTGTCGTTGCTGATTTATTCAACCATGCGAGACACCAAGCATGAATCGGCGATGCATCGCCACGAATAGAGCTGCTTTACGGAGCGCCGCTTCTTCCTGAAGAGATGGCGCTCCAAAAAACACGGAGACGCCCATGCCCACCGAACGATTTCAATTTCCGGGTTCGGAGGGCCAGCTACTTGCGGCCACCCTGGACACGCCGGACGGGCCAGCCCACGCCTATGCGCTGTTCGCCCATTGCTTTACCTGCGGCAAGGACGTGCTGGCGGCAAAGCGGATTGCGGTTGCGCTCGCCGCAAAGGGCTTCGCGGTGTTGCGGTTCGATTTCACCGGCCTTGGTTCGAGCGAAGGCGACTTCGCCAATTCGACCTTTTCCTCCAACGTCGCCGATCTCGTGCGCGCCGCCGATCACCTGCGCAAAACCCATGCGGCGCCGGCTCTCCTGATCGGTCACAGCCTCGGCGGCGCTGCCGTCTTGGCGGCGGCGCGTCAGATTCCCGACGCGAAAGCAGTCGTGACCATCGCCGCGCCGTCCGATCCATCCCACGTCACCGGCATGTTTTCCGGTTCGATCGAGAAAATTCGCCGAGACGGCGAAGCCGAGGTATCGCTCGCCGGCCGCCCCTTCACGATCAAGCGTGCGTTCCTCGACGACGTCGCCGAGCACAGCCTGATGCAGCACATCGCCCAATTGCACAAGGCGCTGCTCGTCATGCACGCACCGACCGACGATACCGTCGGCATCGACAATGCGACCCGCATTTTTGTGACCGCCAAGCATCCCAAGAGCTTCGTGTCGCTGGCGGACGCGGACCATCTCCTGAGCGATCGGCGCGACTCCGCCTATGCCGCCGACGTCATCGCGGCGTGGGCCTCGCGCTACCTCGAGGCCGCGAAGCCGAACGAAGATGCCGATGAAAGCAAAGCCCCGCGCGAGGTCGTGGTTCGCGAAACCCGCAACGGCAAGTTCCAACAGATGGTCACTGTCGGCCCGCATCAATTGCTCGCGGACGAACCCTCGACCTCCGGCGGCGACGACACCGGACTTGCGCCCTACGACTTCCTGCTCGCCGGTCTCGGCGCCTGCACCTCCATGACCATGCGGCTCTATGCCGACCGCAAGTCACTGCCGCTGCAACGAACCACGGTGACGCTCCGGCACAGCAAGATTCATGCGGAGGATTGCGCCGAGTGCGAAACCAAGTCTGGCATGCTTGACCAGATCGAACGGGTGATCGCCATGGAAGGTCCGCTCGACGCCGAACAACGCAAGAAGCTGATTGAAATCGCTGACAAGTGCCCAGTTCATCGCACGCTGACTTCAGAGGTGCGCATATTGACCAGCGCTGCCGACTGAATTCAGCGTCGAGCGTCCGGAATTTTCAGCAGTGGCACGCGAAGCACGCCGCGCAGTCCTCCGGCGGTGCCGAGCAGGATCCCGGCGACCGCCACGAAGGACGAGAGCGCGAGCGTCGAAATTCCGGTCAGACCCTGCCCGATCGAGCAGCCCAGCGCCATCGCACCGCCTGTTCCCATCAGCGCGGCGCCTGCGATCGAACGCAGCATGTGCTGTGGCGAGACAAAGCCTTCGAGATAGAAGCGGCGCGTGGCCAGCGCCGTGAGCAGACTGCCGGCGAACACGCCAAAAACCATGACGATGCTGAAATTGAGCGTCAGCCCGGTCGACAGCATCACATACTGCACGGTGTCGACGACGGGAGCGATAAAGGTGAGCGAGGTCACAGCGGCCGGATTGAATTCATCCGCGCCGAGATAGCCGGTCGCAAACCAGCCGGCCGTCACCAGCAAGCCAACCGCAATCCCCGCCGCGACCTGACCACGCGCCCGCCGGAATGGCTCATGCGCGAAGGCAAAAATCGCAAGCGCGACCGAAATTGCCAAAGCGACCGCCAGGCGCGCTGTCATCCCGCCACCGATCGCCGGCAAAAGCTCCGGCAAGGACAGATGAGCCGGCCTGGTCAGCGTCGACTGCAACAGGGGCATGCGGATCGGCGCAATCAATCCCCTCAGCGTCATCTGCGCCGTGATGCCGAGCACGATCACGACGACGAACGAACGCAGATTGCCGCGCCCGAGCAGCACCAGCGCGCGCGAGCCGCAACCGTTCGCGAGCACCATGCCGTAGCCGAACATAAGCCCGCCGACGAACATCAATGGCACGGAAAATGACGGCTGGAGATAGACCGACTTCGAAAGATCGACCGCGCCGTAGACCGCGAGGCCCTGCGTTGCGATCAGCGCCACCGCGAGCGCAAGCGCAAAGGTGCGGATCAGCCGCGTGTCACCTTCCGCCCACCAGCCGCGCAGGCTGCTCAACAGACAAAAGCCGCTCAAAAGCCCAACGATGCCATAGGCGAGGCCGATCAGGAGACCCGCGCCGACGACGATGTTGAAATCCGCTGGCACTGCCGTCGCCTATGGCCGCAGGATGACGCGGTCGCGCGAAGAGCCGGCGACAGCGATGAACGCGGACTTTGCATCTTCCAGCGGATAGATCGCGGTTGGCTTGATCGGGAATGGCTTGAGGTGTCCGCTGAGGAAGCCGGGAACCAGTTCGCGAAGCACGGCGCCGGTTGCGACCGACGACAGGCCGAGTGAATCGATGCCGACATAGGTGTGCTGGCCACGATAGAATTCGAGGATATTGAACTGCACGATGCGGTCGATGGCCGCGATCAGAATCTGCCGCCCGCGCAGAGCGAGCGACTTGTGCGCCGCTTCGAAGTATGGATCGCCGACGGTATTGAACACGATGCTGGCGCCCTTGCCGTCCGTCAGCTCGCGAACGCGCGCCGCCACGTCGGTCGTCGAAACGTCGATCATCTCGACCGGCCCGTTGCTGTATCCGGCGTAAGCCTCGTTCTTGCGCGCCACGCCGATCACGCGCGCGCCGCGCCAGCTCGCAATCTGCACGGCGGCCTGTCCGACCTTGCCGGTGACGCCAAACACCAGCACGGTCTCGTGTCTTTCCGGAAGCCCCGCGCGGCGAAAGCCCTCGATTGCGGTGACAAAGGGCACGCCAATGCCGGCCGCCTCGGCCCACGACAGGTTCTTCGGCTTGTCCACGACCGCATCGGCCTCGACGACCAGGTGCGTCGCGTGAGTGCCGTCACGGCGGATCCCGAGATCGCCGGACGAGCCGAACACTTCGCGGCCGATCATGCCAGCCGGGCCGTCGATCACGACACCGGCGTAATCGCGGCCCGAGGTACGCGGAAACACCGCGTAAGGCATCAAGCCGGTGGCAGCCTTGATGTCGGAAGGATTGACGGCGGCGGCCTTGACCTCAAGCAGCACCTGACCTTCGCCACGCGACAACGGCTGCATCTCGACAACCGGGGCCACCTCTGCCGGAGTGTCCGCCTTGGCGTTCAGCCGGACGCAGCGCGCCTCAACGGCAAGATTGGGGCCGGATTGGGCAGTCGACATGAAGTGTTCCGTTTCTCAGATATCTCGGAGAAACAGCAGTTACCCTTTTGGCCGCTTGTCGTAAACACGCTTCGCCTTGCCGAGCGAGCGTTCCAGCGTCTCCGGGGCGACAACCTTGACCTGGGCCGTCACCCCGATCGTGTTCTTGATATAGAGACTGACCCGTTCGGCCTCCGTGGTGAGACCTGCCCCGTCCCAACGCTCCTGGCGCGCCTCGGCAAGGACCGTCATTTCGTCGAGACGCCCTTCACGGGTCAATTCCAGAATGAAATGGCCGCCGCACCAGTCGGTCGCCAGCAGCACCTCCTCGATCTGGGTCGGGAACAGATTCACCCCGCGCAGGATGATCATGTCATCGGAGCGCCCGGTGACCTTTTCCATGCGCCGCATCCCCGGACGCGCCGTGCCGGGCAAAAGCCGAGTCAGGTCACGCGTGCGGTAACGAACGATCGGAAAGGCTTCCTTGGTCAGCGAGGTGAAGACCAGTTCGCCGCGTTCTCCGTCCGGCAGGACGGCGCCGGTCTCGGGATCGATCACCTCGGGATAGAAATGATCCTCCCAAATGTGCAGACCATCCTTGGTTTCCAGGCACTCCTGCGCGACGCCGGGGCCAATCACTTCCGACAGCCCGTAAATGTCCGTCGCGTGCATGTCGAAGGCGGCCTCGATCTCGGCCCGCATCGCATTCGTCCAGGGCTCGGCGCCGAAAATGCCGATCTTCAGTGAGGACTGGCGCGGGTCCAATCCCCTGCGCTTGAACTCGTCGAGGATCGCCAGCATGTAGCTCGGCGTGACCGTGATGATGTCCGGTTTGAAATCGTTGATAAGCTGCACCTGCCGCTCGGTCATGCCACCGGACACCGGCACGACCGTACAGCCGAGTTGCTCGGCGCCGTAATGCGCACCGAGCCCGCCGGTGAACAGGCCGTAGCCATAGGCATTGTGGATGATCATGCCACTGCGGCCGCCGGCGGCACGGATCGAGCGGGCCATCACCGTCGACCAGGTGTCGATATCGGCCCTCGTATACCCGACCACGATCGGCTTGCCCGTCGTACCTGACGATGCGTGGACACGGACCAGCTGTTCGCGGGGCACCGCAAACATGTCGAACGGATAGTTGTCGCGAAGGTCGGTCTTCACAGTGAAGGGAAATTTGGCGAGGTCGGAAAGCGCCTTGAAATCGGACGGGTGAACACCGGCCTTGTCGAACGCTTTCTTGTAATGCGCGACGTTGTCGTAGGCGTGGGCGAGCGACCAGGCCAGTCGCCGGGTCTGTAACGCCATGATCTCGTCCCGCGATGCGCGCTCCGCGTCATCCATCTCGGGAACGTAACCACCTGATCCCAGTCGAAGCTTGCTCGAAGCCATCGCGCGTTTCCTCGGGGCTATATTTTCGCAACGTTGTTTTTGTTCTTGTTGGGAGCCTTCTCAGGCCTCCGGCAACCACGTCCCGCTGATGCTACGGGAATGACCGCGAAATTCCGCGATCACCACCTCGCCCGCCGTGACCCTGACGTCGTAGATACCCGAACGGCCGTTGCGCGATACTTCGCGCGCCCGTGCGACCAGGAAATCGCCGAGACTGGCCGGCCGGATAAAGGTGATGCTGCCTTGCGCCGCGACAACGCGCTCGTTGTAGGTGTTGCAAGCAAAGGCAAAGGCGGAATCGGCCAGCGTGAAGATGAAGCCGCCATGCGCAATGCGCTGGCCGTTGACCATGTGCGGGCCGACCGTCATCGACAGCGTTGCCTGACCGGCGCTGACTTCGAGGATCTTCATGCCGAGACCCTTGCTGGCGTCGTCCTCGCGCCACATCGCCTCCGCGCAGGCTCGGGCGAGTTCGTCAGGTGAAAGCCGAACTTCAGACATGGTCATAATCCACCACGACGCGGTCAGTGACGGGCCTCGCCTGGCAGGTCAGGATAAACCCTTTCTCGAGCTCCCATGGCTCGAGCGAGTAATTTAATTCCATCCGAGCATCGCCCTCGACCAGCCTGGCGCGGCAAGTCGAGCACATGCCGCCCTTGCAGGCGAACGGCAGATCGACGCCGGCGCGCAACGCCGCATCGAGAATGGCCTCGCCGTCGGCGACCGGCACCTCGCGGCGCTTGCCGTCGATGATGAGCGCGGCGAATGCCTTCGGCGGCGCACTTGCCGGCACAACGGCTTTCGGCCGCGGCTTGCCGCCAAGACCGGACACAAAGCGCTCGATGTGGATGCGGTCTTCGGGAATGCCAATTTCGCGACAGGTCGCCTCGATCTCCTCGCTCATCCCGGTCGGACCGCAGATGAAGACGTGATCGACGCTGGCCGCGGGCACCAGCGAACGCAAAAGCACCCGCACCTTCTCGCCGTCCAGCCGCCCATCGAGGATCGGAATATCCTGCTCTTCGCCCGAAATAACGTGAAACACCGAGAGCCGCTCAATGAAGCGATCCTTGAGCTGTTCGAGCGCTTCGCGGAATAACATGCTGGTGGTCGAGCGGTTGCCGTAGAACAAAAAGAACCGGCTGTTCGGCTCGCGCGCGAGCACGCCCTTGACGATCGAGAGGATCGGCGTGATGCCGGAGCCGGCGGCAAAGCCGACATGGATGCGCGCGGCTTCCGGCGCAGGCGCGATTCCAAAGCGTCCGGTCGGCATCATGACGTCGATCTCATCGCCGCTCTTCAGTTCATCCGCCGCCCAGCTCGAGAACGCGCCACCGTCGACCTTCTTCACGGCGATGCGCATTTCGCCATCATCAGGCCCGGAGCAGATCGAGTACGAACGGCGCACCTCTTCGCCATCCATCGTCGTTCGCAACGTCAGATATTGGCCGGGCGAAAAGCGATAAGCGTCCTTGAGCGCATCGGGAATCGCAAAGGTCAGCGAGACCGCGTCAGCGGTTTCGCGGCGCAAATCCTTGACAGCCAGACGATGAAAGCGCGGGGTGGACATCAGAGAGCTCTCTCCGTCATCGCGAGGAGCAAAGCGACGAAGCGATCCAGCACTTCCTTCGTTTCTGGATTGCTTCGCTTCGCTCGCAATGACGGCAGCATGATCAATGACACTTGAAATAGTCGAAAGGCTCGCGACAGCTCTTGCAGCGCCATAGCGCCTTGCAGGAGGTCGAACCAAATTCCGAGAGCAATTCGGTGTCGCCGGAACCGCATTGCGGACACGGGACCTGCTCCACACCGAACAGCGCGCGACGGGAGGTTGAGGCGATCGGCGGCGCAATACCATAGTCGCGCAACTTGCGGCGGCCGTCGTCGCTCATCCAGTCGGTGGTCCAGGCCGGCGACAACATCGTGCGGATTTTCGAACCGCGAAAACCTGCACGTTCCAGCGCCAGCTCGATTTCAAGCGCGATCATGTTCATCGCGGGACAGCCCGAATAGGTCGGCGTGATCGTGACCTCGACGCGGCCATCATTCAGGGTAACGTCACGCAACACGCCGAGGTCGGCGATGGTCAGCACCGGAATTTCGGGGTCAACAACCCCGGCCACGGCGTCCCAGGCGCGCTGTTTCGTTAGCGCATTGGAGATCGCGTCGATCACCATGACGCACCCGGAAAGGTTCGCTGCATCGATTGCAGTTCGCTGAGGAGATGGCCGAGATGCTCGCTGTGGCGGCCGCTACGCCCGCCCTTTTGCATCCATTCGGCGCTCGGCAACGCAAGCGTTGCTTCACTTGCAACCAACGAAACGGTCTTCAGCCATTGTGCACGCAACGTCGCCGGGTCGACCGCAACGCCGGATTCGATCAGCGCGCGTTCGCTGTCGTCGGCATCGAACATCTCCGCCGTAAAGGACCAGAGGTCGTCGACGGCGGCTTGCGCGCGAGCGTGGCTCTCGGCCGTGCCGTCGCCGAGCCGGATCACCCATTCCGACGCGTGCCGCAAGTGATAGGCGCTTTCCTTTTCCGACTTTGCGGCAATCGCCGCCAGCGTCGCATCGGAAGATTTCGTCATCGCGCGCCAGTAGAGATCGGCGAATGCCGCATAGAAAAATTGCCGCACAATGGTGCGGGCAAAATCGCCGTTCGGCTGTTCGACCAGAAGGAGATTGCGGTACTGCCTGACATCGCGCAGATATGCGAACTTGTCCTCGTCGTTGCCCTTGCCTTCGGTTTGCGCCGCGTAGGAATAAAGCTCGCGCGCTTGCCCCAGGAGATCCAGGCCCATATTGGCGAGCGCCATATCTTCCTCGAGCATCGGTGCGTGTCCGCACCATTCCGACAGGCGATGCCCAAGGATCAATGCATCGTCGGCGCGGCGCAGCGCATACAGCACCAGCGGAGTTTCGAGGACTTCTATGTTGGCAGCGACGACCATGGCCTTGAACTGCATCCACTTCGGTTGACCTCATCCCGAGGAGCCTGCGCAGCAGGCGTCTCGAAGGATGGGACAAGAGCACTTTTCGGGGCCTCATGGTTCGAGACGGCGCTTCGCGCCTCCTCACCATGAGGAGTTGAAATTCACATATGCCCGACTTCGTCGGGCACCTCGTAAAAGGTCGGATGACGGTAGATCTTCGATTCCGCCGGTTCGAACATCATGCCCTTCTCGGCCGGATCGGATGCGGTAATCGCGCTCGACGGCACCACCCAGATCGATAGACCCTCGCCGCGGCGGGTGTAGACGTCGCGCGCGGCCTGCAGCGCCAGCGTCGCATCGGTCGCATGCAGCGATCCGACATGTTTGTGCGCGAGCCCATTGCGGCTGCGGATGAAGACTTCCCACAGCGGCGTGTTCGGTGTGGCCATGATGAAACCTCCTTATTCCGCTGCTTGAGCCATAACGCGTTGCCGGCGCTTTTCCGCATAGGCCGCAGCGGCCTCGCGTACCCAGGCGCCCTCGTCGTGCGCCTTGCGCCGCGCCGCCATCCGGTCGCGGTTGCAGGGACCGTTGCCGGCAAGCACCTGCTTGAACTCGGTCCAGTCGATCGCGCTGTGGTCCCAATGGCCGGTCGCCTCATTGAGCGTCATGCCGGGATCGGGGATCTTAAGGCCGAGATATTGCGCTTGCGGCACTGTGGCATCGACGAACTTCTGGCGCAGCTCATCGTTGGAAAAGCGCTTGATCTTCCATTTCGTCGAGGTATCGCTGTGCTGGCTCGCAGCATCAGGCGGCCCAAACATCATCAGCACCGGCCACCACCAGCGATCAAGCGCATCCTGCGCCATCGCCTTCTGCTCTTCCGAGCCGCGCGACAACGTCAGCATGATCTCGTAGCCCTGACGCTGATGAAAGGATTCTTCCTTGCACACGCGGATCATCGCGCGCGCATAGGGACCATACGAGCAACGGCACAGCGGAATCTGGTTCATGATCGCGGCGCCATCGACCAGCCAGCCGATCACGCCGATATCCGCCCAGGTCAGCGTCGGGTAATTGAAGATCGAGGAATATTTGGCCTTGCCGGCCAGCATCTGGTCGACGAGTTCTTCGCGGGACGAGCCGAGCGTTTCGGCGGCGGCATAGAGGTAAAGGCCGTGGCCGCATTCGTCCTGAACCTTGGCGAGCAGCGCGGCCTTGCGGCGCAGCGACGGCGCGCGCGTGATCCAGTTGCCTTCCGGCAGCATGCCGACGATTTCGGAATGCGCGTGCTGCGAAATCTGCCGCGTCAGCGTCTTGCGATAGGCTGATGGCATCCAGTCATTCGGCTCGATCCGCTCTTCGGCATCGATCCGAGCCTGAAACTGCGCCTCGCGCGCGGCATCCTCGACGATCCGTCCCTCACCGTCTGAGCTATTGAGCGCTTGGGTGTACATGCGCCCGTCTCCGGAGTTGTTGTAGCTGCAATATATATAACAAAATAATCAGACAGCAACACTTTTCTGTAACATATCAATCGCGGAACCGCCGTGCCAGTTCCGCAGCCGCCGACGGCAGGGCGCCGCTTTCGCTCTGGCCGTGATGGTCGAGCCATTGCTCGGACGCTGGCAGTACCGCGCGATAGATTTTACCGCACAGCTCTCGCGCCGCGTGTCCCGGCCAGTTCTTGGGCAGCAAAGCGAGCGGCAGCAAGGGATCGCGCAGCACCACGCGCCTGTAATGATGGATCAGCAGAATCCGCGCGGTGAAAGCTTCAAGCTCCGATAACCGCGCACGACGGCCAAGCCAGGCGCTAAACGGCTCGAACGCCTTGATGAACTTCAGGTAGGCATCGGCTGTGCGATCGAGCGGCCAGCTCTCGGACAAGAGACGCCGGCCGCTTTCATCCTCCGCCGAGACTTCGAGCCGGATTGCGGATGCGGCCTCCTCCGGGATCTCGACGCCCGAGAGCGCGACCCAGACACCCGGTACCGGGCTGCCGAAGCCGGCATTTCGCAGGGCGTCGCGCGAGGCGTCGCGATCGGCTGCCTTGCCGATCAAAAGCAGTTCGAACCGCCCGCTCCAGTCGGATGGCGGCGGATCATAGATGTGCCGCGTCGCTGCCTCGAACGTCCGGCGGCCGCTTGGCGCCAGACGATAGAAGCTGTTGCGGCCGGCCTTCTCGCGCTCCAGCCAGCCATCGGCCGCCAGCCGCGACATCGCGGTGCGCACCACGCTGCCGTCGATATCGATCGCTTCGAAGAATTGCAGCAGCGTCCCTAGCCAGACAGAGCCGCCACGCGGGACGATCGCATCGCCAAACACGGTGATGACGATCGAACCGGTGCGCGAGGGCTCGCGCTTGAGCTGATCGACGATGCGGGCAAGCGGCTGCGACATGCGCAACGCATAGCGCGTTTTGCGGATTCTCGAAAATCCGGAGACAGTCGCTACCGGTTCGGATCGGGATAGACGAGGCTGCGCCAGCCCGAGCGGTCGAACGGCGCCCACTCGCCTTCAGCCTGGGCCAGGCGATCGGCGACCGCATAAACGACGGCCGGATGATGGCCCATGCCACAATGGCTGCTTTCGACCTCGATGCTCTCGGCAATCGGCGACGCCTTTTCCTTGCAGCCCTGCCAGGCGCAGATGCCGTCGGTTCGGCTGAAGATCGCCGTGGTTGGCACCGGCGGCGGCTCCGATAGCGCGCCGCCAAAACGATGGTCTTCATCGGCCCGGCGACCGCTCGCCATCTCATAGACGCGCCAGGCGTTGGTGGCCTTGGGGTGACCGGCAAACGGGCTGCCGAGCGTGATCACGCTGCGGACGCGATCGGGCATCATCTTGGCGAGCTGGCGCGCATAAAGGCCGCCAAGGCTCCAGCCGACCAGGCTGATCTTGCGTCCATGCGTTTCGCTGAGGTCGCGTACGAGATCGACCATCGCGTCCTGCACTCCATGGCGCAGGCCGAGGTTGCGGCCCTGCCGCCAGCCGCTGACGGCGTAACCCTTGTTCTTCAGAAAGCTGCGCAGCGGCCGGGTGGAAACATCGGAAGCGACGAGACCAGGAAGCACAAGCACCGGATGCCCGTCGCCGCGCGGTGCCAGGCTCAAGAGCGGCAAGGCGCCGAGAAACGCACCAAACTCGTGGATCGCCCGCCCCTCAAGAAACATCAGGGTTCTGGACGGCGGGCGCAGCGTTTGGGCGGTCGCGGACATCGGATCTCCCTTCAAGCTCCAACCTTAGGAGCTATGGACCTGATTCTCTCATTCAAGCTGCTGCAGCGTGACCGGACAATAGCCGCCGTCACAAAGAAGCTGGAAAATTCAGGACGTAAGCCCCCTTGCACAACCGGGAAACCCCGCTTAGCGGCCATACCGTGCAGCGCAAAAAAGAAGGCCCGCCAAAGCGAGCCTTCGAAGAACACTACGCTACTAAAAAGAGAGCGATCAGGCAGTCTTGTTGTAGACCTTGGCGAAGTTGTCCTGCGCGTTCTTCGCACCTTCGGTGACGAGCTTGCCGAAATACTCGGTCGAAGCCTTGGCGCGCGAAACGATCGTCTCGCCATGAGCGCGGAGCAGGTCCGACTGGATCTGGACAGCCTCGTTGATCGACTTCGCAGAAGCGAGCTTGTCGATGCCGGCGAAGAAGGTCTCGGCGTCCTGGTACATCGCCTGCTGGATGTTGCGGCCGATCTTGGCGACTTCGCTGACCGAACCGGTAACGGCGGACTCGATCACTTCAGAAGCCTTCTCCGAACCGGCGTAGAAGTCGGCGGCGCGCTCCTTGGCGGTCTCAGCCTGCTTCTTGACGAATTCACGGGCAGCCTCCGGCACTTCCAGGTTCTGGAAGTTCTTGAAGGCTTCGGTCACGGGCGCGAAGGCTTCTTTGAAGCTGGTGAACACGGTGTTGGTCTCGGTGGTCATTGGGGGTTCTCCTCATCCTCAGGGTTTGAGCTATGGGCTCGCCCCGTCCGTTTGGCCCGGGGTGACCTCTATATGACACGGTTAATGGTGCGATGCAATATGGATGTTGCATCGCGATATCACAAATTAGTGATATGCGGAATAATTTAGCAATTTGCTTATGAAAACAGCGAATTAGCGCCCTTCAGGAGGGCATAACGGCTCCCGGAAGGCCATAGGCCTCGAGCTGTGCCCGAACCTGCGCCACATTGTGCCCAAGCACGACAATGTCGTGTTTTTGGCCGGCTGCGTCCCGGACATGGTCCCTCAGGAGCGCTTCGGCCTTGAAGCCCAGGCTCTCGAACAGCGCAATGGCCGCCCGCTGATCGACCGTCATCTGCACCGACAGTTTTTCGAGGCCAGAGCTCAGCGCCAGCGCAAAGGTCTCTTGCGACAGCGCCCGGCCGACCCTCTGCCCGCGCACGTCGAGCGAGACCACCATCCGGATTTCCCCGACATGGGGCGACCAGGAACGGGAATCCTTCACCAGCGTGCCGCAGCCGACCACGGCGCCGCCTTTGCGCGCCAGGAGGCTTACGATATCGCCGGCCTCGATCTCGTTGATCCAGGCCGACAGCACCTTCGGCTGGCTGATATTGCGCGGCAGGAACAACAGGTCGTGGGTCGGCAACGCCTTTGCGAAGGCGAGCACGGCGGCTTCGTCGGCACGCCGCATCAGATCGAATTCGATTTCACCGGCCTCCGTGTTGACCCGGCGCGGATAGGAACGTGTCTCACTCATGTCGATCTCTCGCAAAGCCAGGAATCCAGTTTGGGCCAGAGGCGGCGGACGGCGTTGGCGCCTGCGACCAGGCTGACATGGCCGCCCTTGAGGATCACCTCTTCCTTGTCGGCCGAGCCGATCTTCTCGATCAGCGGCCTCGCGGCCTCGTAGGGAACAATGTGGTCGTGTTCGGCGACCGCATGCAGGATCGGCACCTTGATGTCAGCAATGTTGGCCTTCCGCCCGCCGACCGTCATGGTGTCGTTAAAGAGCTTGTTGTCCCACATCAGGTCCTTGGTGATGGCGCGAAAGTATTCGCCCGCGAGCGGCAGCGTATCGGTCGCCCAGCGGTCGAACATCCGGTACGACTTCACGAACTCGTCGTTCCAGATATTTTCCCACAATTGCACCTGGCTCGCCGCACGCGAGGCCGGGCGCAACATCTCGAAGGATGAGAGGATCATCTCCGGCGGCACGTTGCCGATGTTGTCGACGAGGCGATCGACGTCGAAGTAGCGGCGGTCGGAAAAATTCTGGAACAGCTTCATCCCGCGGAAATCGATCGGCGTGGTGAAACAAATCAGGTTTTTCATCGGCCCATTGGCAAAGATCGAGCCGTAAAGCAGCGACAGCACGCCGCCGAAGCAGTAGCCGATCACGGTGACATCATTCTCGCCCGAGTCCTGCTGAACGTGGCGGACGCAATCCGGAATGAAGTCGAGGACGTAGTCCTCCATCCGAAGGTTTTTCTCTTCGGGCTTCGGCGCGGTCCAGTCCAGCATGTAAACGTCGTAACCGCGCTTGAGAAGAAATTCGATGAAGCTCTGGCCAGGCACCATGTCGAGGATGTAACCGCGATTGGTCGTCGCCATCACAATCAGGATCGGCACGCGGTAGATTTCATCTGCAATCGGCCGATAGTGATAGAGATTCATCGTGCCGCGGGTCGAGAGAATGTCCTTGGGTGTCGAACCGAGCGAGGGTCCCGATGTCGAGATATATTCGACGCCCTTGATGCTGCGCTGGATCGCGCGCTGAACCTCGGACTGAATCCGCTCCGGGATCGAAGCCAGGTCGAAACCTGCAAGATCCGGAGCGGAAGCCGGCTTCATTTGGGCTCTCCGCCAGCAGGGGGCGGCGGCCGCTTGGTGCGCGGCGGCCGTGGCGCTTGCGAAGATCCGCCCGCAGCACCACCCGATGCGCTTTGCATCTGATGCAGCATCGCCTTGATCTCGTTGAGCTGGCCTTCGATCGATTGCAACCGCTCGGCCATGCCGACCATCTGGGATCGGCTCGGCATGTTCATCGAGACAAGATATTTCTCCATCAGCTCGCCAAGCTGCTTTTGCGCGCCCGCCGTCGCCCCGCCGACCTGATTGACGACCTTGCTGAATTCCGGAGACGCCATCGCCTGATTGGCGAAGGCGTTAAATCCCTTTTCCATTTCGCCGATCATGTTCTGCCAAAGTGCGACCGGATCGTTGCTCTTGTCTGCCATCGGCGTTCTCCAGCATGACCGCGACATCAACGTCGGTTACGTCGGCAAATCAGCGGCCTTATTCCGTGAAACGGGAAAGTCGCCGCAATGATCCCTCTCATACGACACCGTTGTGCGAAAACGGTCAACCGCGCTCGGCCAATTAAATGCAAAGCCTTCTGCAGCGCGAAAAAGCATGTCATAAAATGACGTTGCGGAATGCTCCCAAACCATTCGACAAGGAAACGCCAGGTGAACCTCTCCGCCCACCAGCCGCCGCAGATGGCGCGCACCAACGGTATCGAGCTCTGCTACGAGACCTTTGGCGACCCAGCCGCGGAACCGCTGATCCTGATCATGGGATTGGGCGCCCAGATGGTTCTCTGGTACGACGATTTCTGCCGCCAGCTTGCCGCGCGCGGCTTTTACGTCATCCGTTTTGACAATCGTGATATCGGCCAGTCCAGCAAGCTTTCCGGCGGCAAGCCGCTCGGCGCTCTTGAGTTGCTCAAGCTGCGGCTTCTGAAAATCCCGGTCAAAGCGCCCTACCGGCTGCGCGACATGGCGGAAGATACCGTCGGCTTGATGGATACGCTCGGCATCGCCTCGGCGCACCTGGTCGGCGCTTCCATGGGCGGCATGATCGCCCAGGAGATCGCGATCTCGTTTCCGCAGCGGCTGCGATCGTTGACCTCGATCATGTCGACGACCGGCAACCCCAAAATTCCCGGCCCGACGAAGGAGGCCATGGCCATCTTGATGGCACCGCCGCCAAAGTCGAAAGAGGAATATCTCACCCGTTTCGGCCAGACCTGGAAGATTTTGCGCGTAGGCTCGTTCCCCGAGGACGAAGCGCGCGATCGCGCACTCGCCGAACGCACCTTTGCCCGCGGTCTCAATCCCGCCGGCGTCGGCCGCCAGATGCGCGCCATTCTCGCCTCCGGCAGCCGCAAGGAACGGCTGCGCACGGTGAAAACGCCGACGCTCGTCATTCACGGCACCGTCGACCCGCTGGTGCATCCCGCCGGCGGCAAGGACACCGCCGCTTCGATTCCCGGCGCAAAACTGATGATGATCGAACGCATGGGTCACGCGCTGCCGATTCCGATGTGGCCGCAGATGATCGATGCAATCGACAAGCATGCGCATGGCGCATCAGTGAAGACCACCCATTAGGTGACAGGAGTAGCCCATGAAGCTGGAAGGCGGATGCTATTGCGGAGAGGTGCGTTACGTTGCCGAGGGCGACCCGATGTTCAAGGGGCAATGCCACTGCCGGGAATGCCAGTACATCTCCGGCGGCGGCCCCAATTTCTTCATGCTGATGCCCGTCAAGGGCTTCAGCTACAGCAAGGGTTCTCCGAAAAAATTCAGCCGCAGCGACCTCGAGAGCCCTGTCACACGTGAATTCTGCCCCAGCTGCGGTACGCATCTGACGACGCTACGGCCGGGACTGCCGGCGGTGATCCTGAAAGCCGGCACGTTCGACGATCCCGCGCTGTACGGCAACCCGCAATCGGCGATCTACACCTGCGACAAGCAGGCGTTCCACATGATCCCGGAAGGGCTGCCGGCGTTCGAGAAGCTGCCGCCGCCGCGAGGCTAGCGCCTCAGCCGCCCGCCCATACGTCAAGCACGTAGCGGTTCTTCGTCCCGAGATCGTCGATCCAGCGCGCCGCGCTATTTGCATCGCTGCCACTCTTGTCGCGATAGATCGCCATCAGCGTGGCCTTGACGTCGGGCTCCATCTTGCTGCCGTCGCCGCAGACATAGACGATCGCGCCCTGCTCGATCAGCGCCCAGACGCGATCCTTCTCGGCCGCGATCAGATTCTGCACATAGGTCTTGGGCCCGTCGCCGCGCGAAAACGCGGTGTACAGCTCGGTGATGCCATCGGCCTCAAAAGCCTTCAACTCGTCAGCGTAGAGATAATCCTGTTCCGGATGGCGGCAGCCGAAGAACAGCATCGCAGGACCAAGGGCAGCGCCCTTCGCTTTCAGCGCCGCGCGCTCCTGCAGAAAGCCGCGGAAGGGCGCCAGGCCCGTGCCAGGGCCGATCATGATCACCGGCACTCCCGAATCCGCCGGGAGACGGAAGCCCGCCTTGGTCTCGCGCAACGTCGCATGAACGGTGTCGCCGGTGCGCCGTCGCGCCAGATAGTTCGAACAGACGCCCTTGTAGATGCCGCGTCCGGAAGTTGCGGGCGCTTCCACCACGCCGACAGTCACGCTGCAACGTGTGGGATCCGTCGATGGCGACGACGAGATCGAGTAATAGCGCGGCGCCAGCAGCGAGAGCATCTCGAGATAGATATGGAACGGCAGCTCGCAGGCCGGATGTTCCTCAAGCAAATCGAACAACGACTTGCGTTTGTCGAACACCTCTAGGCGGTAGTGCTGCGCGGACGCCTCGTCGTCGGCTGTGAAAGCCGCGAGCTTCGGCTTGGTGACGGGGCAACGCGTGTGCTCGGACATGGTCTGGATCTGCTTGCGGGTTGCGACCTGCTGCAACTCGACGAATTCCGTGAGCAGCCGGCCGACCGATATGGCATCGCCGACCGGCAATTGTGCGCGGCGGCCTTCCGCGACCTGCAAGCGGATCTGGTCGGCGGGGAGGAATCCGAACCGGCGCGCAACAGCATCGACCAATGTCGGGTCGTTGCGCGGCACGACGCTCAAGTGATCGCCGACGCGATAAGTCGCGCCGGCCGGCAATTGCACCTCGATATGCCGGGTCGACCGGTCCGATGGGCTCGCGCCCGACTTGTTCTGCAACTCGCTGTTCGCCAGCACTTTCATCGGCACGGCGCCGCCCTGCGCCACGATGGTGTTGACGGCCGATGGCGCCACCGGCTCAATCGCATAAAGCGGCTCGTCTTCGGCAGTGCGGGTGAAATTCCAGTCGATGCCGAATTCCTTGGTCGCAACCTGCGCAGCCGCCGGGAACCATTTCTGGAACTGTCCGTCGAGATCGCCGCGCGCATCGCCTTCGCCGCGCCGATAGACGGCGCGCGCGCCGTGCGTGGTCAGCTGCTCGTCGATGAAGCGCGGCACCGATTGATAGGTCGCGGCCCAGTCGCTGTTGCCGCAGCCGAACACCGCGTAGCGCACCTTGGCAAAGGCATTGTTCGGGAGATCGCTGCCGAGCCACTTGACGAATTGCGTCGCGTTGTCCGGCGCAGCGCCGTTGTAGGACGCGCAGATGATCAGGACGCCGCCTTCCTCCGGCAGCTTGCCGACGTAATCATCGAGCGGGCCGAGTGTCGTTTTGAAACCATTGACTTCGGCAAGGTCGGCCATGCGCGTCGCGAGCTCCTCGGCGGTGCCGAGATTGGAGCCGTACAGCACGAGCATCGGCGTATTGTGGCTGGGGCGCGTCTGGGGAACAGGCCTTTTCGGCGCTGTCGTAGTCGGCGACGCGGATACCTCACCAGCAAACGCGCCACGCTCCCTGTCGTCGCGCGGCCGCACCTTGATCTTGAACCCGTCAGGCTTGATGGTCAGCGTTTCCTTCAGGTGCATCTGATAGCGGTGCACATCGATCAGCTTGAAGCGCTGCAGGATCATGCCGATCGCGAGCGCGGCCTCATGCATCGCAAAGCCGCGGCCGATGCAGGCCCGCTGGCCATTACCGAACGGCTTCCAGGCGTTCGCAGGCCGCCGGGCTTCGGCTTCGCGCGAAAAGTTCTCCGGATCGAACACATCGGGATGCGGCCCCCACACGGAGGGGTCGCGATGCAGCGCCAGCACCAGCACGGTAATGAAGGTGTTCTTCCTGAGCTTGTACTTTCCGCCGATCGTCTCGTCGTTCAGCGGCGAAATGCCATAGGCCGGCGCCGGCGGCCACATCCGCAGCGCTTCTTTCAACACTTGCGTGATGTAGGTGAGCTGGTGCACCTGCTGATAGGTGGGCCTGACGTTGATATCCGGCCCGAGCACGCGGTCGACCTCTTCATAGGCCTTCTTCAGCACCTCGGGATGTTTCAACAGCGCATAGATCGTGCAGGACAACAGGCCGCTCGTAGTCTCGTGGCCCGCGATCAGGAAGGTGTTGATCTGGTAGCGGATGTTGACGTCGTCAAGCTGCGTGCCGGTGACGCGGTCGACGCCGGTCATCATCGCGGCCAGCATGTCCTTCTTGTCATCAGTCGCAGCCGTGTTCTTGCGCCGCTCGGCGACGATCTCGTCCACCATCCTGTTCATGAAGTGGACGTCAGCGGCGAGGTCTCGCCGCCGCTTCTGCATCCAGAAATTTTCCAGCGGCAGGCCGCGGATCATCATGATGGTTTCAAGCGAACGGACCAGCGACTCGACGAAGGGGTGATAGTCGCGCCGGTAGAACGAGTTGAAGCGATAGTCGAAGCCGCATAGCCCGATGGTATCGAGCGTTAGCGCCGTCATGTCGTGCACGACGTCGATCTCGTCGTCGGCGTTTAGCCGCTCCCATTTCTTCACGAGCTGTTCGGCGATATCCACCATGCTCGGGTGGTACGACTGCATGGCGCGGTTGCCGAACGGCTGCAGAAGGATGTTGTGCGCCTTGCTCCAGTTCGGTTCTGACGTGTCGGCTGTGAACAGGCCGTCGCCCGCGATCGCGCGCACGCGGCGCAATGGCCCACGCACCGCCTTGTCAAACCGCTTCTCGTCGCTGAGTTCGTCGACGAGGTCATGGCCGGACACGATCACGATCGGCGCACCCATCATGTCGAGCCAGAAAATCGGTCCCAGTTCCTTGGCAAGCCGCGCCAGATTTTGCACCGGCGCCGTCGAATCCAGCGACAGCATGTTGCCGACCACAGGCTTGGTCGGCGGATGCGGGATCGGGCTCAGTCTGTTCTTCGACGCCATCGTCTAACTGTCCTCTACCTCATCCGTCATCGCGAAGAGCGAAGCGACGACGCGATCCAACCTCTAAATTGCTGGCTGGATTGCTTCGCTTCGCTCGCAATGACGTTTCTCAGCCAAACCGCTTCCGCCGCCATTCGATCAGTTTCGCGCTGACCTCTTCCGGCTTTTCCTGCTGCGTCCAATGTCCGCTGTCCCGCACCAGGTACTTTTCCAGATCGGGCACCAGTTTTTCCATGCCCTCAGTGGCCGACGGCGGCAGCACCGCATCGTTCTCCGCCATGATCATCAGCGCTGGCACCCGCACGGTATGGTCGAGTTCGGCCGCGCGCTCCCAGTTTCGCGTCCAGTTGCGATACCAGTTGATGCCGCCGGTAAAGCCGGTTCGCCTGAAGGTATCGACGAAGACTTTCTTTTCTTCCGCCGACAGGATCGGCGTACGCGGATCGTATTTGGCGTCGTAGGCTGCGATCATCTGCGGAAAGGCCAGATTGGACTTGCTCGACGCGCCGACGCCGGCGGTCGCGGGCTCCGGCGGTACGGCCTCCTTGCGGGGCAGCGGCTTGCGCATGAAGGCATCGAAAGTCTGCTCGACACGGCTGCCGAAAATCTTGTCCGGCTCGCGCGCCGGATTTTGAAACTGCACGATATACATGCTGTCGCCGAACCGCTTCCGAAACAGTTCGATCGGGTCGATCGGCGCGCGCGGAAAATGCGGTGTGTTGACGCCGACGACGCCTGCGACGCGGCCCTGATGCCGAAGCGCCATCTGCCAGACGACAAAGCCGCCCCAGTCGTGGCCGACAAAGATCGCCTTGTCGATCTTGAGATGATCGAGCAAGCCGACGAGATCGCCGGTCAGATGCTCCAGATCATAGGCTTCGACCGGCTCAGGGGCGTCCGTTGCGCCATAGCCGCGCTGGTCCGGCGCGATGACGCGAATGCCGGCTTCGCCAAGCGCCTTGATCTGATGGCGCCACGAGAACGCAATCTCCGGCCAGCCGTGACAGAGAATGACCGGCGGCGCGTCGGACTTCGGGCCCGCCTCGTAAAAGCCCATCCGAATCCCGTTGACTTGCGCGAATTGCAGCGGCGGCATTTCGATCATGGCGCGTGCCCACTTTCCGAAGTTCGTGCTCCATCGCAGCACCCACTTTCACGAACTTCGGAAAGTCATGGGCACTTGCAAACTTATCGATTCTAGTACCGCTTTATCGATCTGAAATCCCTGGTTGAACCCGCCGCTTGGAATGCAGGGACTTCAGATCGGCGGTACTAGCTCTACTCGGCCGCGCCTTTGACGTCGGCGGGCGGCGGCGCGAAGGCCGCCTCAAGCGCGGAAAATTCCTCCGGCAGCATGTCGCACAAGAGCTGAACATGCGGAATGATATTGGCGCCTGCGATAAAGCCGAAATCGAGCTGGTCACGGTAGCTTTGCACGGTGATGTTGAGCGCAAGCCCGTGGGTCGAGATCGACACCGGGAAGATGTGCAAGAGCTCTGCGCCCGCCGCATAAAGCGTCTGCCGCGGTCCGGGAACGTTCGACACCGTGATGTTGGCGGCCGGCGGCAATACGTCTGAGAGACTGGAACGGCTGTAGAGCAGCGAAAGAATCTGGACGAAGATCGGCGCACCCAGCATCGAGACGTTCTGGATCTGGGGCATCAAGGCACGCAAGGGATGGGACATCTCCTTGGACTTGGTGGATTGCGCGATGATCGTCTCAAGTCGTGCTCTGGGATCGTCGACGTTGGTTGCAATCGAGCAAATCATCCCGAACACCTGGTTGTTGGCGTCGGTGTTGCCCTCTTCACGTAACGAGATCGGCACGGCCGCCGTCATCGACTTTGACGGCAGCGCGCCACGCTCGACGAGGTAACGCCGGACCACGCCGCTCGAAATCGCCAGAACGACGTCGTTGAGTTTGCCGCCGGCCGCTTTCGCAACCGCCTTGGCCCGGGAGAGCGGAATGGAGACGCCGGCAAAGCTGCGCTCGGAGGAGATATGTTTGTTGAGCATGGTCGGCGGCGACAGCATGCTTGCAATGCTGTCGCGCGACTTCGGATCGGTGATCTTTCCAACGACTTCCGAAACGCCCTTGAGCAGGGTCGGCACGTTGCCGGCAAATTTCACCGCGTTCTCGATCTGGAACATCGCATTGTCGAACAGGATCGAGCCAAGATCGCTCTTGCCGGACCGCGGCAGCTCGATGCTCTTGGCGGCCGCGGACGCATTGAACGGCTCGCGCCAAAGCTGCTGGTAGGAATCCAGAAGGTTGGCCGCGATGTCGCGCGGCTCCTGCCCAACCCTGGCGCGCTCGGTCGGCGGCTCGATCTTCCGCGGTACCGGCGTCACGTCATAGATCATGTTGGTGAGCGCCGCCCCCGCGCCGCCGTCGATGCAGGCATGGTGCATCTTGGAATAGAGCCCGATCTCGTTGTCCTTCATGCCTTCGAAGACATAGAACTCCCAGAGCGGGCGGGCGCGATTGAGCAGTTTGGCATGCATCCAGCCGACGATGCGTTCGAGCGTGGCGCGGTCGCGCGGCGCCGGCAGGCTGGCGCGGAAGATGTGACGGTCGATGTCGAACTGGTCATCCTCGACCCATGATGGATGATCGATGTCGAGCGGCGCCTTTTCCAGTCGCGCTTTCAGGATCGGCGCGATGTGCAGGCGCGAGGCGATCATCGCCTTGAAGTCTTCGAAGAAGTCGCCCTTGTAACCGTCTGGCAGGCGGAAGATCGCCATGCTTCCGACATGCATCGGCATTTCCGGCGTTTCCAGATAGAGAAACGACGCGTCCATGGCCGACAGTTTCCTGGCGTCACTCATAGGCTCCTCCCGCGAGCAGTTACGCAGCGCCTTGAATGGCGTTTCTTGTTCTTGCGTTCAGACAATCCGGTTAACTTTTGAAGGATTGTGCCCGTTCCGGTGGCGCATATGCAATGGCAAAGGGCCCCGATCGGTCAAATTGGCTGAATTGACCTTCGTGCTGGGCCAGACGGTCGGCAACCGCCCACAATACCGCCGGGTTGACGCCAAGGCCGACGTGGCTCGCGAGGTAGACCTCGACATTCTCCGCCGTGGCCGATGGACGCAACAAACATGTATGCCAGTTCACCACGCCATCGGCGCGCGAAAAGATCGAGGTTGTCGGGACCGGGAGATCGCCGCCGATCGCGTTAACGAATTGAGGATCCTCGCCGACCACCTCACCCGACAATGCTTCGTAGAGCCGCGTCGCATTGGTGGCCCGCACATCATTGGCAAACGGACTTCCCAGCGTCACGACATAGCGCACCATGTCGGGCGCGCTGAGCGCGAGGTCGCGCGCATAGACGCCGCCAAGGCTCCAGCCGACGATCGACACCTTGCGGCCGGAGTTCGCATGGATTTCGGCAAGCCGTTCGCGCAACGCCGAACGCAGGCGCGTGACGCCGCCGAGGTTTCGGCCCATCTGCCAGGCATGGGGCTCGTATCCGAGCTCGGTCAGATAGCGGCGCAGCGGCGCCATCGAGAGGTCGCTGGCGAGAAAGCCCGGCAGCGCAAGCACCGGATGGCCGTCGCCCCTCGGCGCGCGCAGCAACAACGGCGCCGTCATCAGGCTGGCGTTGAATTCGAAGATGCCGCGCATCTCGGCCAGGAGCAGGCCGAGCCCGGGCGGACGAAGCGGCTTGCGCGCCGGTTCGCTTCCCTCAGGCGATGGCGTCATTTCTTGTCTGACGTCCGCGTGGTGCCAAGACCGGTCATGGCCGCAAACATGTCGGTGAACCGCTCGGCAAATTTCGGATCAAACGAAAGCCAGCTCTGCATCAAGGCTTCGGGCGAAACCTTCTGGATGTTGTCGAGCATCTGGTTCTGCAGCTTATCCATCACCGCCGTCTGCATCGGCTGGACATCCGGAAGCCCGAAAAACTGCCGCGCCTCAAGCGGCGTGCAGTCGATTTCAACATTAACTTTCATGCGCGCTCCCAATGCTTTCGACTGCCCAGCTTACACTATCGCCGCGACGGCCACGGGAGCAAGCCGTCCGAGCGGCGGCGGCGAATATGCTTAACCAAAGCGGCCGGTGGCGAACGGACGGGGATCGGCAAACGGCGTCGTGCCCGTCATCATCTCCGCCAGCAACCGGCCGGACACGGGACCGAGCGTCAGCCCGTGGTGCTGATGGCCGAAATCGAACCAGAGCCCCGGATGGCGCGGCGCCTGGCCGATCACCGGCAGCATGTCCGGCAGGCACGGCCTTGCACCCATCCAGGGTTTGGCTTCGACGGCCTCGCCCAAGGGAAACAGCATGCGCGCCCTCGGCAAGGCTTGCTCCACCTGAGTGGGTCTTGGCGGCGCATCCCGCCGGGCGAACTCGGCGCCGGTACACAGACGGATGCCCTGGTTCATCGGCGCGATCAGGTAGCCAAGATCAGAGTCCAGCACCGGGTGGTTGAGCACCGCGTTGCCATTGGCCTTCAGATGCAGGTGATAGCCACGTTTGACGCCAAGCGGAAACGAATAACCAAGCGGACGGAAGACCAGATCGGACCACGGGCCGAGCGCCACCACGACCTCGCGCGCGGATGCCCCATTGACGCGCCAGCCGCCCCCTTCTTGGGTCAGCGTTCGCGCGTCCGCGACGACGAAGCGTCCACCTTTGCGGAAAAACAGCGCCGCATAGGCCTTGGCGAGCGCGCCGGGATCGGCGATGAATCCAGGGGTCGGAAAATGGACGGCGCCGGCAAAGTCGCCGGTCAGATGCGGTTCGCGCGCGGCGATCGATTTGGCGTCGAGAACCTCGCTGGGCACACCAAACTGGCCTGCCCGCTCGGCATCGCGCGCCGCATTGGCGAGGCTTCTCTCCGATCGAAACAGCTTGAGCCACCCGCTGCGGCGCAAGAGCTCAGGAACGCCGGCTTCCGCGATCAACGCTTCATGCTCGATGAGGCTCTGCCGGATCAGCGGCAACACCGACATCGCGCTCTGCTTCGCTTTATCGGGCGAAGACGCGAGATAGTAGCGCAGAATCCAGGGCAGGAAATCGGCCAGATCCGACATGCGGTAGCGCACCGCCGGCGAGCGGTTCAGCGCATATTGCACGATCTGGCTGACGTCACGCGGGAACATATAGGGAAAGACCGAAGCACATTCGATCACGCCCGCATTGCCATAGCTGGTCTCCTCGCCAGCATACTCACGGCGGTCGACCAGAATGACGTCGCGCCCGAGCTTTTGCAGGTGCAGCGCCGCGCTGACGCCGACCATGCCGGCCCCCAGCACCAGAACGTCCGCCTTCGGTTCCGCCATCGATCATCCCTCTTATTCGGCGCGATCCAGAAAGCAGCCGGCGTTAAACTTAGGTCGGACACAATGCCCGCAGGCCATAGCAGCCAGAGCAAACCGCCTTTGCGTGGCGGGCAAACTCTGGCAACATGGACCGGGCATCTTTATTGCATGCGCGAAATGTACACCAGCGTGGAGAGCGTTCACCAATGCCGTTACGTCAGATCTTGCTTGCAACGGCCACACTTTCGATTGTCGCCTTTGCCGCCGTGCCGGCCTCAAGCCAGACCATACGCTACGCCAACCAGGGCGAGCTCAAATCGCTCGATCCCTATACGCTCAAGGAAACCACGACCATCGCCCACCACGCCCATGTCTATGAGGGGCTGGTCACGCGCGACAAGGACCTGAAGATCGCCCCGGCGCTGGCTGAAAGCTGGGAAATTCTCGAGCCGACGCACTGGCGTTTTCACCTGCGCAAGGGCGTCAAATTCCACAACGGCGACCCCTTCACCGCCGATGACGTGATCTTTTCCGCCGAGCGGGTCCGCGCCAAGGGCTCGAACTTCCTCACCAACGTTCCCGCCGATGCGAAGTTCATCAAGGTCGACGACTACACGGTCGACGTCAAACTCGACGCGCCCAATCCCATTCTGACCTCGCAATGGGACGGCTGGTTCATCATGGACAAGAAATGGTGCGAGGAAAACAATTCCGTCGCGCCGACACCGGCTTCAGCGACCACGCCGAGCTATGCCTCGCTGCACGAGAACGGCACCGGCCCTTTCATCATCGAAAGCCATCAGCCCGGCGTGAAGACCGTGTTCAAGGTCAATCCGAACTGGTGGGGCAAACCAGAACATAACATCAAGGAAATCGTCTTCACGCCGATCGCATCTGCTTCGACGCGCGTCGCGGCACTTTTGTCGGGCGAAGTCGACGTGATCGAACCGGTGCCGACGCAGGATATTGCCCGCGTCAATGCCGGCGGCAATGCAACCGTCCTGACCGGACCCGAGGTGCGCACCATCTTCCTCGGCATGGATCAGGAACGTCCCGAGTTGCTCTATTCCAACATCAAGGGCAAGAACCCTTTCAAGGACATCCGCGTCCGCGAGGCCTTCTACAAGGCGATCGACGTCGACCTGATCAAGACGCGCGTGATGCGCGGGCTCTCGACGCCGTCAGCGCTGATGGTCGCGCCGCAGCTGTTCCCGCTGTCGAAGGATTTCGTGCGGCCCAAGGCCGATCCGGAAGCCGCCAAGAAACTGATGGTGGAAGCCGGCTATCCCGATGGATTCGAAGTCACGATGGACTGTCCCAACGACCGTTACATCAACGATGCCGATATCTGCCAGGCCGTGGTCGGCATGCTTGCGCGCATCGGCGTCAAGGTGAACCTGCTGGCGCAACCCAAGGCGCAGTATTTTGGCAAGGTGCTCAAGCCCGGCGGCTACCAGACCTCGTTCTATCTCCTGGGCTGGACGCCGGCCTCGATGGATTCCCACAACGTGCTCTACGACATCATGGGCTGCCACGATCCCAAGCAGCCGACGCGCGGCGAGGCCAATCTCGGCGGCTATTGCAACAAGGACCTCGATGCACTCACCGACAAGATCCTGGTCGAGCCCGATACGGCCAAGCGCGACCAGATGATCAAGCAGGCCTTCGAGCTCGGCATCAAGGACTACGGCTATGTCCCGCTGCATCAGCAGTCTCTGGCCTGGGGCGTTTCGAAAAAGGTGAAAATCACCCAGCGCGCCGACAATCAGGTCCTGTTCTACTGGGCCACAAAGCAGGAATAGCGTTTGACGACATGTGACGTCCCGGAAGTTATCTTCCGGGATTTGTCGTTTCAGGCGTTACCACCGAGCAACCGACACAACGAAGTGAAGGAAAGAAATGCTGGCTTTCACGCTTCGCCGGGCCATTCAGGCGATCGGGGTCATGATCGCCGTCGGGATCATCTCGTTCTCGATGTTCCGCTTTGTCGGCGATCCCGTGAGCCAGATCGTTTCGATCGATACGTCCGCAGCCGAGCGCATGGAAATCCGGAAATCGCTCGGCTTAGATGATCCCGTCGCCGTGCAGTTCCTGCGCTATTTTGCCAATGCCGCGCAATTCAAGTTCGGCGTCTCCTACCAGTTCCGCCTGCCTGTCGCCGATCTTCTGAAAGAGAGGATGCCGGCGACGCTGGAGCTCGCCACCTGTGCCACTATCCTGGCGCTGGTGTTCGGCATCCTGATGGGGGTCTATTCGGCGCTGCGGCGCGACAGCTTCCTTGCAAAACTGTTCCAGGCGATCTCGCTGATCGGCATTTCGCTGCCGACCTTCCTGATCGGCATTCTCCTGATCTATCTGTTTTCCGTGACGCTGGGCTGGCTCCCCTCCTTCGGCCGCGGCGAAGTCGTCAAGCTCGGCTGGTGGACCACGGGCCTTCTGACGGTTTCAGGCCTCAAAGCCCTGATCATGCCGTCGATCACGCTCGGCCTGTTCCAGATGACGCTGATCATGCGGCTGGTGCGTGCCGAAATGTTAGAGGTGCTGCGCACGGACTACATCCGCTTCGCCCGCGCGCGCGGGCTAACGACACGCGCCATCCATTTCGGCCATGCGCTGAAGAATACGCTCGTGCCCGTTATCACGGTGGCGGGCCTGCAATTTGGCTCGGTTATTGCATTTGCGATCATCACCGAAACCGTCTTTCAGTGGCCCGGCATGGGGCTTCTCTTCGTGCAGGCCGTGCAGAATGTCGATATCCCGATCATGGCGGCGTATCTGCTGATGGTGTCGCTGATCTTCGTCACCATCAACCTCGTGGTGGATGTGCTCTATACGGTGGTCGATCCGCGCCTGCGCGCCACCGTCGGCCGCCCCGCGTAAGAGAACTGATATGACCGACGCCGCCCTTCCCCACAAAGCCGTATCGAACCCGCCGACAGCGGGTCTCATCCGCCGGGCACTCGACAGCGACATCTTCTATTCGTTCCGCCGCTCAAAACTGACGATGGTTGCCGCAGTGGTCACCCTGCTGTTCTTCTTGCTGGCAATCGCGGCTCCCTTGATCGCGGTGCAGAATCCGTTCGATCCCAGCCAGCTTCAGCTCATGAATTCGCGCATCGCGCCGCTCTGGATGGCGGACGGCCAGAGCCCGTTCCTGCTCGGCACGGATGAGCAGGGCCGCGATGTTCTTTCGGCCATTCTTTATGGTCTGCGCATCTCGCTTGTTGTCGGCATTCTGGGCGTGGTGTTTTCCGGCGTGCTCGGCATCGCGCTTGGGCTGATCGCTGGCTATTTCGGCGGCGTCATCGACACCGTGATCATGCGCATCGCCGACGTGCAGCTCACCTTCCCCGCCATCCTGATCGCGCTTCTCATCAACGGGATCGCCATTTCCCTGTTCGGCAACCGGCTGGACGCCATGAGCATGCTTGTCGTGCTGGTGCTCGCGATCGGCCTGAGCTTCTGGGTGCAGTATGCGCGCACCGTGCGTGGCTCGGTCATGGTGGAAAAGAACAAGGACTATGTTGCGGCCGCGCAATTGATCGGCCTGCCCGCGCCCGTCATCATGCTGCGCCATGTCCTTCCCAATGCGATGGGTCCGATTCTCGTGATCGCGACCATCAACCTCGCGCTCGCCATCATCACCGAGGCGACCTTGTCGTTTCTCGGCACCGGCATGCCCGACACCATGCCTTCACTCGGCACCCTGATCCGCATCGGCAACAACTATCTGTTCGCCGGCGAATGGTGGATCGTGGCCTTCCCGGGCATCGCGCTTGCGGCACTGGTTCTATCCGTGAACTTGCTCGGCGACTGGCTGCGCGACGCCCTCAACCCGAAACTCCGATGAGCGAACCCGTTCTTTCCGTGCGTAACCTGCGGGTCGAATTCGCCACCCGCCACCAGACGCTGCGCGCGATCGATGGCATTTCCTTCGATATCGCCAAGGGCGAGGTGTTAGGTGTGGTCGGCGAATCCGGCGCCGGCAAATCCGTGACCGGACTTGCCGTGATCGGCCTGATCGACCCGCCCGGTCGGATCGCCGGCGGCGAAATCCATCTCTCGGGCCTTAGGATCGACAATCTGCCTCCCGAAGAGATGCGCCGCATCCGGGGCAAGCGGATCGGGATGATTTTTCAGGACCCGCTGACGAGCCTCAATCCGCTTTATCGGATCGGCGATCAGCTGGTCGAGACCATCCGCACCCATACCAATCTGTCGGAGCAGGCTGCGCGACGGCGCGCTATCGATCTGCTCGCCGAGGTCGGCATCCCCGCCCCCGAAAAGCGCATCGATTCCTATCCGCACGAATTTTCCGGCGGCATGCGCCAGCGCGTCGTCATTGCGCTGGCAATCTGCGCCGAGCCGGAACTGATCATCGCCGACGAGCCGACCACGGCCCTCGACGTCTCGGTGCAGGCCCAGATCATCGCCTTGATCAAGCGCCTCGGGCGTGACCACGGCACCGCGGTGATGCTGGTGACCCACGACATGGGCGTGATCGCCGAAACATCCGATCGCGTCGCGGTGATGTATTCCGGCCGTATCGCCGAAATCGGCCCGGTGCACGACGTCGTGCAAAATCCGCTGCACCCCTACGCCAAGGGCCTGATGGGCGCGATCCCGACGCTTGCCAGCGACACGCCGCGTCTGGTCCAGATTCCCGGCAGCATGCCGCGGCTGTCGGCGATCCCGCCGGGCTGCCCGTTCAATCCACGCTGCGCGTTCGCATTCGATCGCTGCCGCAGCGAGCGGCCGGAACCGATCGCTCACGGCACACAGGCGGTCGCCTGTCATCTCTACGATGCCGCACCGGCGGAGACGGCGGCATGACGGAAAAGCCATTTGTCGAAGCAAAAAACTTAAGACGCGTCTTCGATGTCTCAAAGCCGTGGCTCAATCGCGTGCTCGAGGGCGGACATCTCGAATTCCTGAAGGCGGTTGACGACGTCAGCTTCGACATCGCCAAAGGCGAGACCTTTGCGCTGGTCGGTGAATCCGGTTCGGGCAAAACTACGGTGGCGCGCATGGTGGTCGGGTTGTTGCCGCCGACCTCAGGCGACGTTGTCATCGACGGCGTCTCGATGACCGATCCGCGCCAGGCGCAAGCGCGGCAGCAATTGCGCCGCCGCATCCAGATGATTTTCCAGGACCCCTATGCGAGCCTCAATCCACGGCTTCGGGTCGATGCCATCATAGCAGAACCCATCCGCGCTTTCGATTTGATCAAGAGCGAACCCGACATTCGCGCGCGAGTCGGCGAATTGCTTGGCCTCGTTGGCCTGCATGCCGATGACGGCTGGAAATTTCCGCATGAATTTTCCGGCGGCCAGCGCCAGCGCATTGCGATTGCGCGCGCACTCGCTTCCGAAGCCGAGTTCATCGTGTGCGACGAGCCGACTTCGGCGCTCGACGTTTCGGTGCAGGCGCAGATCCTCAACCTGATGCGCGACCTGCAGGACAAGTTCGGCCTCACCTACCTCTTCATCAGCCATAATCTCGCCGTGGTGCGGCATATGGCGAAGCGCATCGGCGTGATGTATCTCGGCCGCGTCGTCGAGATCGCGGAATCGCGCGAATTATTTGCGATGCCGAAAATGCCCTACACCAAAATGCTGCTTGGCGCGGTACCCGACCTCGCCATGTCCGGCCGCCAGCGCATTCCCGTCAAAGGCGAGATCCCGAACCCGATCAACCCGCCTGCCGGCTGCGCCTTCAACCCGCGCTGCCCCCTGGCCTTCGATCTGTGCCGACGCGAGGCGCCCAAACTGGTCAACGGGGTGGCCTGCCACGCCGTGAATAGCCCCGCGAAAGCAGAAGTCGGCGTATGATGACAACATCTCAGGCCGAAGACCGCTAGTGGAGTGGATTTGACATTCGCTACCCCATCTGGCCGGGGGCTCGTCAAGCGAATGTCAAATCCAAAACTCCACTAGAAACTGATATTTGCTAGTGGTCCTTTAATTCTAACATTCGCAAAAGTGCCGGCCGAAAAAGGGATGCGAATGTTAGAATTGGACCACTAGTTGGCAGCGCGCTCCGGCTGTGGTCAATTGCAGCCCCACAAATTCAATAAAAGCAAAAAATCACGGATCCCCATGGGCCACATCAATCCCAATCCCTTCACCACCCGCCCCGAAATCGAGGGCATGTTCGGCGTGGTGACTTCCACCCACTGGATTGCGTCAGCGGTCGGCATGGCTATCCTGGAAAAAGGCGGCAACGCCTTCGACGCCGGCGTCGCGACCGCCTTCACGCTTCAGGTGGTCGAGCCGCATCTGAACGGCCCCGGCGGGGATGTGCCGATCATCGTTCATGACGTCAAACGCGGGCGCACGGAGGTGATCTGTGGCCAGGGCCCCGCGCCGGCCCGTGCGACCATCGCGCATTACAAGAGCGAAGGGCTGGAAATGGTGCCCGGCACCGGGCTGCTTGCGGCCTGCATTCCCGGCACCTTCGAATCCTGGATGCTGCTGCTGCGCGACTACGGCACCATGAGCCTGCGCGATGTGCTGGAACCGGCAATTGCCTATGCCCGCGACGGCTATCCGTTCCTTGAACGCGCGGCCGCAACAATTCAAATCGTCGAGCAACTGTTCCGCAAATACTGGCAGACATCGGCTGCGGTCTATCTGCCGAACAACGAGGTGCCGAAGCCCGGCGCGATCTTCACCAATCCGAAGCTCGCCGAGACCTATACCCGCATCCTCAAAGAAGCCGAGAGTGCTGGCGGCAACCGCGAGGCGCAAATCGAGGCCGCGCGCAAAGCCTGGTCGAAGGGTTTTGTGGCGGAAGCGATCGACAAATTCTGCCGCACCCAGGAGGTGATGGATGTGAGCGGCTCGCCACATCGCGGCGTGCTCTCCGCCGACGATATGGCGCGCTGGCAGCCTTCCATCGAAGCGCCGCTGACCTACGACTACCGCAACTACACGGTCTGCAAGGCCGGCGTCTGGAGCCAGGGCCCGGTGATGCTACAGCAGCTTGCGCTGCTGAAAGGCTTTCAGCTCGACGGTCTCGATCCCGCGGGGCCTGACTTCATCCACACCCAGATCGAATGCGCCAAGCTCGCTTATGCCGACCGCGAGAAATTCTACGGCGATCCGAAATTCACGGAAGTGCCGATCGCGACGCTGTTGTCCGACGCCTACAACAACGAGCGGCGCAAGCTGATTTCGGACAAGGCCTCGCTCGACTTCATTCCGGGCTCGGTGGAAGGTTTTGGCGGCGTGGTGAAGCTGCGCCGTCAGGAAGGAAGCCGCGAAGCGGTCGGCGCCATGGGCGCCGGCGAACCCACGGTCGGGCGGATGGGCGAGGTCAACGGCGACACCGTTCACTTCGATATCATCGACAAGGCCGGCAACATGATCTCCGCCACGCCGTCCGGCGGCTGGCTGCAATCTTCGCCCGTGATCCCCGAACTCGGCTTCTGCCTCGGCAGCCGCGCGCAGATGTTCTGGCTCGAGGAAGGCCACCCCGCCTCGCTCGCGCCGGGCAAGCGCCCGCGCACAACGCTCTCACCAACCATGGCGCTGCGTGACGGCGAGCCGTATCTCTCGTGGGGCTCGCCCGGCGGCGACCAGCAAGATCAATGGATCACGCAATTCTTCCTTCGGCACGTCCATGCCAATATGAACTTGCAGGAAGCGATCGACGCGCCGGCCTGGCACTCCGAGCATTTCCCGATCTCGTTCTGGCCGCGCACCTCGCGGCCCGGTGTGATGGTGGTCGAGAACCGCGTGCCAAAGGCGACGGTCGAAAACCTGCGCGGACGTGGTCACATCGTCGAGATCGGTCCGGACTGGTCCGAGGGCCGTCTGACCGCCGCTTCCAAAATCGGTCGCCGCCGCCGTGCCGCCGCCAACGCCCGCGGCATGCAGGGCTACGCCGCCGGACGTTAAAACCCATGACTTGGTCGATCATTGCGAAAGACAATGCCACCGGCCAGATCGGAATAGCGGTTGCCACGAAATTCTTCGCGGTCGGCGCGCGCGTCCCTTACATCGCGCCCAAAATCGGCGGGATCGCCACGCAGGCGCTGACCAATCCTTACTACGGCATCGACGGCCTCAGGCTGCTTCGCGAGGGACACGCGCCTCGCGAGATCATCGAAACGCTCATTGCATCTGACGCCGGACATGAAAGCCGGCAGATCCACATCATGGACGCCAGGGGACGGATTGCCGCGCACACCGGCAAGGACTGTGTCGACTGGTGCGGACATCTCCAAGGTGACGGGTTTTCGCTTGCAGGTAACATGCTGGCCGCCGCGCGAGTTCTGGACGATACGGCGAAGGCCTATGTTGCCAACATCGGCATGCCTTTTGCACAGCGCCTGATCGCTGCCATGCGCGCGGGCGAACTGGCGGGCGGCGACAAGCGCGGCAGGCAATCAGCCGCGCTTTTGATTTACGGCGAAGAGGAATGGTCCGACCTTGACCTGCGTGTTGACGACCACAGCGATCCGCTCGCTGAACTCGAACGGCTGGAATCCGTGAGCCGCGAGCGCTGGGTGCATTTTCGAAAATACCTGCCGAGCCGCAAATACCCGGCCGGGATCACCGATCGCGCCGTCATTGACGCTGGCATTGCCAAAGCCGTCGAAAGCCAGCAATGACCGATGCGCCGCTGATCGAGATCAGGGATTTGCGCGTCACCTTTCGCGGCGATGACGGCCGCACCACGCATGCGGTCGACACTGTCGATCTTGCCGTCGCGCGCGGCGCGACGCTTGGCCTCGTCGGAGAATCCGGCTGCGGCAAGAGCGTCACATCGCTCGCGGTCATGGGGCTGTTGCCGAAGCAATCCGCCGAGGTGACAGGATCGATCCGCTTCGACGGCTTCGATCTTCTCGATGTGCGCGATCAGGTCAGGCGCGACCTGCGCGGCAATCGCCTCGCGATGATCTTTCAGGAGCCGATGACCTCGCTCAATCCGAGCCTCACCATCGGCGATCAGATCATGGAGTCCATTCTCCGCCATCGCGGCGGAAGCCGCAGCGCCGCGCGCAAGCGCACGATCGAACTGTTGCGCCGGGTGCATATTCCCTCGCCCGAGCGGCGGATCGACGAATACCCACACAAGCTGTCGGGCGGCATGCGCCAGCGCGTGATGATCGCGATGGCGCTGGCCTGCGATCCGCGCCTCTTGATCGCCGACGAGCCGACCACCGCGCTCGACGTCACTTTGCAGGCCCAGATTCTCGACCTGATGCGGGAGCTGAAGGCAGATAGCGGCGCCGCGATCATCCTGATCACCCATGATCTCGGCGTCGTTGCCGAGGTCTGCGACGAGGTCGCGGTGATGTATGCCGGCGAAGTCGTCGAACGCGCCGATGTCGACGAGCTGTTCGCGTGCCCGCAACATCCCTACACCGTTGGTCTGCTTGGCTCGATCCCACGCCTCGATCAGCGGACCTCGCATCTGGCGACCATCGAGGGCATGGTTCCGAACATGAGCGCGCCTCCGAAGGGTTGCCGGTTCGCCGCGCGATGTCCTTTCGTCGAAAGCGCCTGCACCGCCGCCCCGCCGCCCTTCGCGCAAGTCAGTCCTGGCCATTGGTCGCGTTGTGTTCGGGCGCCGCTGGAAAGGCTGGTGTCATGACAGCCCTTTTGGAAGTCAGCAATCTGGTCAAGCACTTCGTCGCCGCGCGCACCCCGTTCGGGCGGCCGGCAGCCTTCGTCAAGGCGGTCGATGGCGTCTCTTTCACAGTTGATGCCGGCGAGACACTGGCGCTGGTCGGCGAATCCGGCTGTGGCAAGTCGACCGTGAGTCGCCTCGTGCTGCGCCTGATCGAGCCGGATCAAGGCGAAGTCCGGTTCGAAGGCCGCGATCTTCTCGCGATGAACGCGAACGAACTGCGCGCCTTCCGCCGCGATGCGCAGATCATCTTCCAGGACCCGTATGCCTCGCTCAATCCACGAATGACCGTTGGGCAAATTCTGGCCGAGCCTCTGGTGCTGCATGATCTCGTCCCGAGCGAGCGACGCCGCGAACGCGTTGAGGAGCTGTTGCGGCTGGTTGGACTGGAACCGCGTGCGGCGCGGCGTTACGCCCACGAGTTCTCCGGCGGCCAGCGGCAACGCATCGCGATTGCGCGGGCGCTCGCGGTCGAGCCAAAGCTGATCATCTGCGACGAGCCGGTTTCGGCGCTCGATGTTTCGATCCGCTCGCAAATCCTCAATCTGCTGCGCGAACTGCAACAGCGGCTTGGGCTCGCCTATATCTTCGTTTCGCACGACCTCGCCGTGGTCAAGCATATCGCCGACCGTGTCGCGGTGATGAATCTCGGCCATATTGTCGAGACTGCGGACACCGAGACACTGTTCGCCTCGCCGCGTCACCCCTATAGCCGCGCACTCCTGTCGGCCATTCCCGTGCCCCGGCCGCAAGGAAAGCGCAGCCGTATGGTGCTCGAAGGCGAGATGCCGAGCCCGATCGATCCGCCGTCCGGCTGTCGCTTTCATACCCGCTGCCCCTATGCGATCGAGCGCTGCAAGGACGAGGCGCCGCAACTGTTGCCGAGCACGGCGGGACACCTCACCGCGTGCCATCGCGCCGATGAATTGCCGGCTCCTGATGCGATCATTCCGAGCGACGGCGCTTTTTCACCGGCGCTGGAACGATTGGTCGCAGCTTTCAATCGGCAGGACGGAAGCGAACCGAGATTTCGGGGTTAATATGGCGAGCGCGACGAGAGCGGCTGCGTACGGTGTCAATGGAGACGTCCGATGAAGACGATGCGTTTGGTAGCCTTGGCAGCAGCGATGCTGCTCTCACTTGGAGTGGTTTCGCAGGCCCAGACCACGCTACGGATCGGCCTTGCCGAGGATCCCGACGCGCTCGATCCCTCCACCGCACGGACCTATGTCGGCCGCATCGTGTTTGCGGCGTTTTGCGACAAGCTGTTCGACATCGACGAGAAACTCAATATCGTGCCTCAGCTCGCGCTGTCACACGAGACCTCCGCCGACGGCAAGGAAGTCACGATCAAGCTGCGCCCCGGCGTCAAGTTTCACGATGGCGAGCCGTTCGACGCGGAAGCCGCAAAATTCTCGCTCGACCGTCACCTCAACCTGCCGGTTTCATTCCGCAAGCCTGAGCTCGCCGCACTCGATCATGTCGAGGTGGTCGATCCCTTGACGATCAAGCTTGTGCTGAAAACGCCTTACTCGCCTCTGATCGCGCAGCTCACCGACCGCGCCGGCATGATGGTCTCGCCCAAAGCTGCCAAAGAAGAAGGCGACAAGTTCGGACTGCATCCGGTCTGCGCCGGACCCTACAAGTTCGTCGAGCGCGTGCAGCAGGACCGTATCGTCTTCGAGAAATTCGCCGACTACTGGAACAAGGACAACGTCTTTATCGACCGTATTGTGTATCTGCCGATCGTCGATGCCACGGTGCGACTTGCCAATCTTAAATCGGGTGGGCTCGATCTGATCGAGCGCGTGCTGGCCACCGACATCAAGGACGTCCGCGCCGATTCGAGGCTAAAGCTCTCGTCCGCGCTGGAACTCGGCTATTTTGGTCTCACGCTCAACATCGGCAACGACAAGAACAAAGGCGGCCTCAGCCAGTCTGCCAAAGTACGCCAGGCGCTCGACCTGTCGATCGACCGCGACGCGCTCAACCAGGTTGTCTTCAATGGCGAGTTCGTGCCCGGCAACCAATGGGTCAGCCCTGAGCATCCCTATTATCAAAAGACATTTCCGGTCCCGAAACGCGATGTCGAAAAGGCCAAGGCGCTCTTGAAGGAAGCGGGTGTCACTCCGCCCGTCAGCGTCGACATGATGGTGCCCAAGGGCGCGGAGAACGAACAGGTTGCCCAGGTGCTGCAATCGATGGCGACTGAGGCCGGCTTCGACCTCAAGATCCGCCTGATTGAATTCGCGACCTCCTTCAAGCAGGCGCAGGCCGGCGAGTTTCAGGCCTTCCTGATCGGCTGGAGCGGCCGCATCGATCCCGACGGGAACTCCTACGTCTTCCTGCACAGCAAGGCGCCGCAGAACGATGGCGTCTATTCCAACCCGGATGTCGACAAAGGCTTTGAAGACGCGCGCCTGACCAGCGATCCCGCGCAGCGTAAAGCGATCTACGAAAAAGTGACGGGACAGGTGCTCAAGGACGAGCCGATCATCTATCTCTATCATCGCAAGCTCCTGATCGCCCACACGACCAAGCTCGAAGGATACCGGCCGATGCCGGACGGGCTGGTCCGCGTGATCGGGCTGAAGCTGAAGTGAACAAGGTCACGGCGATGGTCTCGTGTCCCGGATGCGGTGCAGCGCGACAGCGGTGCGATGCGCCCGGGAAATGCGTCCGACCATGCTGAATTTTCTCGGCAAACGCATTCTGCAACTGATCCCGACACTGTTCTTCGTGTCGGTACTGATCTTTCTGTTGCAGCATTTATTGCCCGGCGATCCCGCGCTGGTCATGGCGGGCGAAGAACGCAATCCCGCCGTGATCGAAAAAATCCGCCAGCAGTATCGGCTCGATCAGCCGATCCCGGTGCAATATTTCTACTGGGTCAAAGGCGTCGCATCCGGCGACTTCGGCGAGTCCCTGCGCATCAAGGTCCCCGTGCGTCAACTGATCGCCGAGAAGCTGCCGGTGACGATGCAGCTCGCCGCGATGGCCATCCTGATCGCTTTCCTGATCGGCATTCCCGCCGGCATTATCTCGGCGGTGAAGAAGGGCACGGCCTGGGATTACGGCGCCAACCTGTTTGCGCTATGGGGCATCTCGACGCCGAATTTCTGGCTCGGGATCATGCTGATCTTCCTGTTCTCGATCAAGCTCGGCTGGCTGCCGGCGTCGGGCTACGTTCCCCTCGCCGAGAACTGGCGCGCGAGCCTTGCTTCCACCATCATGCCGGCGTTCGTGCTTGGCAATGCCATTGCGGCGATCCTGATGCGGCACACCCGCAGCGCCATGCTGCAGGTGCTCGAAAGCGACTACGTCCGCACCGCCCGCGCCAAGGGCCTTTCCGAACGCACCGTTATTCTCAAGCACGCCATGCGCAATGCGTTGACGCCCATCATCACGCTCGGAGCGCTTGAGCTTGGCACGTTGCTGTCGGGCGCGGTGCTGACCGAGCAGATTTTTTCAATCCCCGGCTTTGGCAAACTGATCGTCGACGCCGTGTTCAACCGCGATTATGCCGTCGTTCAGGGCGTCGTGCTGGTGACGGCAACGATCTACATCACCCTGAACCTGGTTGCCGACATTGCCTACATCCTCGTCAACCCGCGGCTGAGGAGCTGACGATGGCCGACGCCACGCTCACAGCCGCCGTCGTTTCCGGTCGCGATGATTTCGAGACGCCGGCACGGCGGGCGCTGCGGCGGCTGTTTGCCCGCAAGGGTGCGGTGGTCGGACTTGTCGTAATTGCGACCTTCGTCACCCTCGCGCTGCTGGCGCCATGGATCGTGCCCTACGATCCCGTCGCGACCAGCTGGGCGCTGGTGCGCAAGCCGCCGTCTGCCTTGCACTGGTTCGGTACCGACGAGCTCGGCCGTGATGTCCTCAGCCGCGTCGTCTTTGGCGCGCGTGCCTCGCTGGTGGCCGGCGCGATTTCAGTCGGGATCGCGCTGTCGATCGGCGTGCCCTTTGGACTTCTCGCCGGCTATCGCGGCGGCTTTATCGACGCGCTGATCAGCCGGATCACGGATGCGATGCTGGCCTGCCCGTTCCTGATCCTTGCGATTGCGCTTGCCGCTTTTCTGGGACCCAGCCTGCGCAACGCCATGATCGCGATCGGCATCTCGACGACGCCGGTCTTCATCCGATTGACCCGCGGCCAGACCCTGAGCGTCAAGGTCGAGGATTATGTCGAGGCTGCGCGCGCGATCGGCAACCCGCCCTGGCGCATCGCGCTGTTTCACATCCTGCCGAACATCCTGCCCGCGCTTCTGGTGCAGGCGACGCTGTCGATCGCGGCTGCCATCATCGCCGAAGCGGCGCTGTCGTTTCTCGGTCTCGGCCAGCAGCCGCCATCGCCCTCCTGGGGCAGCATGCTCAACGCGGCGCAGCGCTTCCTGACCAACGCGCCCTGGATGGCGATCTGGCCGGGCTTGGCGATCTTCCTCGTGGTGCTGTCGTTCAACCTGATCGGCGACGGCCTGCGCGACGCGCTCGATCCAAGGCAGCGGTGACGGTCGCTAAACCACCACCTCCCGGCACACCCTGCGGCAATCCACCTCGAATTCGAGATCGACCACTGGTGGACGCGCGAAGTGCCAGGTCAGACCGGAACGCATGGCGCCAGGGCGCACCAGTTCTTCGGTCGTCGCATGGTGGAAGTCGTGCACGGTATAGGCTTGCGTCGCCGTCGTGTCCTTCCAGGCAAAACCGAGCCCGGCGAGCCGGCTTTCCATTTCGCGCACCACGAAAGCGACTTTCTCCTTCATCCCCTCCGGGCTGAGATCGCGGTAGCGCACGATCCGCTCGGGATAGCTGCCGGTGCCACCGCGCGCTTCCGCGCTGCCGGCAATGACGAAATCGGGCGTCGCGGCACGGCTTTGTCCATCGACCGGGCAAACGAAGGAGAAGGCAAAGAACGACGGCACGGCCGGCGGATCGATCTCCGGGCAGACATTGCTGCGCGCCACGGGATTGGTGGTGCCGTCGAAGATGCCCCACTCGGCGAGCGTCTTCACATAGTGCTGGTTGAAGGCGAGGAAGCCGGCTTCGCTGAACGCTGCCGGCGAACGCAATTCGCAGGCACAGAATGACGTCAGCCTTTGCCCGGCGGCCTGGATGTATCTGGCCGCCTGCGCAAAGCCTTCGGCGAGCGGCAGCAATTTGTCGAAGCGCACGCGCTCGATCGCAAAGCCGGGCAGCGCGCAGACGCCACTCGAATACTGGAACACGCCCGGGATGAAGCGATAATTGCCGGCTGCGAAATCACTGACCATGTATGGCGCTCCTAACTCCAAAGGAGCGCCATACGATCATTTCGGCCAGAACGAGTCCAGCCGGCAAGCAGGCTCACGTCGGCTTCAAAGCCTTGTTGCCGAGATCGAACTCGGCGATTTCCTTCGCACGTTCGGATTCGGCGCCGGCGCGGTGGTCGGTTGCGATCCACACATAGACCGCCGGCAGCACGAACAGCGTGAACAGCGTGCCGATGGTCATGCCGGCGACGACGACGAGGCCGATCGAGAATCGGCTCGCTGCGCCTGCGCCTGACGCGGTGAGCAGCGGCAACAGGCCGGTGACCATCGCCGCCGTTGTCATCAGGATCGGGCGAAGCCGGACGCGGGCCGCCATCTCGATCGCGGAACGGCGGTCGAGGCTTTCATTGAGCTGCAGCTCGTTGGCGAACTCCACCATCAGAATGCCGTGCTTGCTGATCAATCCGACCAGCGTCAGCAGGCCGACCTGAGTGTAGATGTTCATCGTCGCCACGCCGAAGAACAGCGGGATGAGCGCGCCGACGATCGCCATCGGAACGCTGATCATGATGACGAGCGGATCGCGCAAGCTTTCGAATTGCGCCGCCAGCACCAGGAAGATGATAATCAGCGCGAAGGCGAAGGTGATCGCGAGCTGATTACCTTCCTGGACGTATTGCCGGCTATCGGCAAGGTAGTCGTGGGTAAAGCCGGCGGGCATCTTTTTCGCCTCACCCTCGAGGAAGTCGACAGCCTGTCCCACCGTCACACCGGGCATCGGCACCGCCTGGAAGGTTGCCGAGTTGAGCTGATTATAATGGGTCAGCGCGTTGGGATCGGTCCCGGTTTCGATCGATACCACCGTTGACAGCGGAATCTGCTGGCCAGTCGGTGTCGACAGATAATAGTTGCCGAGGGCCTCTGGCGACAGCCGGCTCACGCGCGGCACCTGCGGGATCACCTGATAGGATCGTCCCTCGAGGTTGAAGCGGTTGACGTAGTTGCCGCCGAGCATCGTGGCAAGCGAATTGCCGATGCTCGCCATGGTCAGCCCAAGATCGCTTGCCTTCGCGCGATCGACCTTGATCCGGACCACCGGCTGATTGAAGTCAAGATCGCTGTCGGAAACGATGAAAAGTCCGCTCTTGCGCGCAGCATCCTTCAGCTTGGCCATCTGTTCGTAGACGGCCTGGAAACCATTGGTCGAGGAAATCACCATCTGGACCGGCAGGCCGCCGGGACCGCCCGGCAGCGGCGGCAGGTTGAACGCAAACGCGTTGACGCCTTCAATCTTGCTCAGCTCTGCCTGCACCAGCGGCTTCAGCTTGATGGATGAGCGCTTCCGCTCATCCCACGGCGTCAGCAGCATGCCGGCAATCCCGTTCTGGGGCCCGTTGATGCCGTTGAGAACGAAGCGCAGGTCGGTTTCGGGAAACTTGGCGAAGGTCTTGTCAAGCTTGTCGCCGTAGTAGTCGATGTAGTCGATGTTGGCGTATTTCGGCGCCTTGGTCACCGCAAAGACGATGCCCTGGTCCTCTTCCGGAGCGAGTTCCTTGGCGGTGGACAAATAAAGGAATCCGACTAGTCCCAGGATCGTGAGCGCGAACAACCCGGTGATCGGGCGATAGTCGAGCGAGCGATCGAGCAGACGCCCATACCCGCGCGTTATTGCACCGAATACCCGGTTCACGATCCGGGCAAACCGTCCTTCTTCCGCGCTTCGGAGGAACATCGAGCACATCATCGGCGACAGGGTCAGCGCGATGACGCCGGAGACGATCACCGATCCGGCAAGCGTGAACGCGAATTCGCGGAACAGCGAACCGGTGAGGCCGCCGAGGAAGCCGATCGGCGCGTACACAGCGGCGAGTGTAATGGTCATCGCGATAACGGGGCCGACGATTTCGCGCGCACCGATCATGGCAGCCTGCACCGGCGGCTTGCCCTCTTCCAGATGGCGGTGAATGTTCTCGACGACGACAATCGCGTCGTCGACGACAAGGCCGATCGCGAGCACCATCGCGAGCAGCGTCAAGAGGTTGAAGCTGAAGCCGGCAGCCAGCATCAGGCTGCATACGCCGATCAGCGACAGCGGAATGGTCACCACCGGGATCAGCACTGAGCGGAACGAGGCCAGGAACAGGAAAATGACGACGACGACGATGAGGACCGCCTCACCGAGCGTCTTCTCCACTTCGTCGATCGAGGACTGAATGAACTTGGTGGAGTCGTAGGCCACCTTCATTTTCATCGACGGCGGCAGATTTCGCTCGAGTTCCGGGAACAGCGCGCGCACACCCTTCACCAGCGTCAGCGGGTTGCCGGTCGGCGTCGCCTGCACGCCGATGAAGATCGCGTGCTCGCCGTTGAAGGCGACGCTGGCGTCGGTGCTTTGCGCCGCAAGTTCGACGGTTGCGATATCGTCGATCCGGACGAAGCCGCCGTCCTTGGACTTGACGATCATCTTCTTGAACTGCTCGAGATTTTGCAGGTCGGTGTTGGCCGAAACGTTGGAGACGATAAAGAAGCCCTTGGCCTGGCCCGCGGCCGCCTGGAAATTGTTGGCGGCGATCGCGGCCTGCACATCCGCCGGCGAAACGCCACGGCCGGCCATGCGAACGGGATCGAGCCAGACCCGCATCGCGAAAGTCTGCCCGCCGAGAATATCGGCCGAGGCAACGCCGTCGACTGTGGAGAGCACCGGCTGCACCACGCGCGTCAGGTAGTCCGAAATCGCCGATCCCGACAGCACCTCGGACGAGAAACCCAGATACATCACGGCGGTGGTCTGCCCGGTCGTCTTGGTGACGATCGGGTCGTTGGACTCCTTGGGAATGAGGTATTTGACCGAGTTCACCTTGGCGAGAACTTCGGTCAGCGCCTGGTTCGGATCGAAATTGAGCTTGATGTAGACCTGGATCGTGCTGGTGCCGAGCACCGACGACGAGGTCATGTAGTCAACGCCTTCGGCCGAGGCGACCGCCTGTTCGATCGGCGTGGTGATGAAGCCCTGGATCAGGTCAGCCGCCGCACCGGGATAGACGGTCGTGATGTTCACGACCGTATTCGACAGTCGCGGATACTGCCGGATCGGCAGCACGGCCGCGGCGCGCAAGCCGATCAAAAGGATCAGCAGGCTGACGACGACCGACAGCACCGGTCGCTTGATAAAAATATCGGTCCAGACCATCGGACGCTCCGACTCTCTTGAATTAGCAGACGCGCACTATCAGTAGCGCGGCGGTTTCGCCGGAATCGGCGGCGGCGGATCGGTCGAGATTGCGACGGCTATCCCCGATTGCAGCTTGTTTTGGCCCACCGCAACCACGCGATCGCCGGTCTTGAGGCCTTCAAGGATTTCGGCACGGCCATCGACCCGATCACCTGTCCGCACGAAAGTGCGCACGGCCGTCAAGCTGGTCTTGCCGTCATCGCCCTTCTTCTCGGTGATCACGAAGACGGAATCGCCATACAGCGTGTAGTCGACGGCGGTCTCCGGCACAGTGACGACCGCCGGCTTGTCTGGCAGCACCACGGTCGTGGTCGTGAACATGCCGGGCTTGAGGATCTTGTCCGGATTGGCGATCGTGGCCTGGACGCGGATGTTGCGCGTGTCAGACTGGATCTGCGGCTCGATGGTGGTGATCTTGCCATCGAAGGTGCGACCCGGATAAGCGTCGACGGAGATCCGCACCGTCTGGCCGACCTTGAGCGCGCCGCTAGCCTTCTCTGGCACGGTGAAGTTGGCGTACAGCATCGACAGATCGGTCAAGGTGACGATCTGGGTTCCGGCGCTGAGGAACTGACCGAGTTCGACCCGACGAACGCCGAGTTCGCCATCGAACGGCGCACGCACGAGTTTTTGCGAAATCAGTGCCTCGGTCTTGGAAATGCCGGCGATGGCCTGATCGTAAGTGGCCTGCGCGGCATCGACCGTCGATTGCGGTCCGAACTGGCGCGCCGCGAGCTGCTTGGCACGGTCGAGCGCAAGCTGCGCGCCCGTCGCCTGCGCCTTGAAGCTGGCGAGATCGCCCTGCTCAGGACCGTCGAACAACTGCACCAGCGGGCTTCCCTCTTTCACCGAGGCGCCGGCCGTGAACATGATGTCGGTGATGCGCCCGGAGACATCGGAGGTCACGTTCACCTGGTGCACCGCAGCGAGATCGCCGACCGCCGTCAGCAGATTCGGAACCACTTCGGACTTCGCCTCGGCAATACTGACGCTCGCCGGCGGCTGCGGCTTGCTAAAGATCTCCTTGAACAGATTCGGCAGGAATACGAATTTGAAATACACGAGAACGCCTACCACAACGGCAAGCAAACTCCCGACAATGATGAACCAGCGCACCGTCCGAACCGGACGCGAATGCGGTTTCTCGCCGACCGGCTTTCCCGAGATATGGCTTTCGGTCACAACGTTCATGGTCATGCGCTCTCTGCAATTGCCGGCTGCCCGGAAACCCGAGCCAAATCACGGTCGAGGTAGTGGGTGATCGCAGCTTCGTTCAGCCCGATGCCGCGGAGGATAAATTCGCAAAGCTGCCGTTCGAAATCCGCGCCTTTGTTGCCATAGGAAAGGCACGGAACGGCCGGCAGGCGCGTGAGCGTTACCATCATCAGGCTATGATGGGCAAACCAGAACAGGTTCATGGGTTCGCGCCCGATATGCGTGGCGTCTCCGGCTTCGATCGCGCGCTTGACCGAAGCCTCGAAGATCGGACCAATCAAACCGCCGACCTTTTCGTAGATCAGCCGCGCGAACTCTCCATCATCGAGGTGGCTCGCCAGCATCAGGCGCATGCGCTGGGCTTCCTCCTGATCGGGCAAGGTGTGCACCTCGTCGAAATGGCGGACCATCTCGCGGATCAGGATCACCAGCGTCTCAGTCGACGGCTCGAGTTCGAGCAGGCTTTGCAGCGCCGGATCGGCGGCGCACTCTTCTGCAAGGATTTCCGCATAGAGCGCCGATTTGGTGGGAAAATGCTTGAACAGCAATCCTTCGGAAATCGAAGCCGCCGCCGCCACGCTTTTGGTCGTGGTGCCCGCAAAACCATGGCGTGCGAAGCAGCGCTTGGCGGCGCCCAGTATCAACTGACGCCTCAGATCACTTGTCATCCGAAGGGTGCTCATCGTTGTGAGTAAGCACTCACCTTTATGGCGAAGTCAAGGAGAATGCTGCAACGCAAAATTATCGTTGCAGACCCGTAGGTTGCATCGCTCGCGGTAGTCGCGCGGACCGAGCTAGATCGGGCTATAGCCCAGCGCGCCCCGAATCCGGTTCACGATAAAGGTGCCGTCGCGGTTGGCGAGCACCCGCTCGAGATTGGCGCTGTCGATCTTGATGCAGGCAAAGCGCGGTCCCGCCGCAACGTTCTGCATCGAGGCCGCAAACGTGTCGATCTCGGCGAGCGTGGCCAGCGTGCTGGCATGGCTGATGCCGCAGGCCCTGGCCACGCCGACGAGATCGGTGTTCCCCCCGGTGTGGCTCGCCTGCCCGCCGGTCTCGCCATAGACCTCATTGTCGAGCACGATGATGGAAAGGTTCTTCGGCTGTTGCAGACCGACGGTGGCGAGGCTTCCCATCCCCATCAGCATCTCGCCGTCGCCCGTGATCACGACGACCGGGAGTTCCGGCTGGGCCAGCGCGATGCCAAGTCCGATCATGACGGCGCCGCCCATCGCGCCCCACAGATAGAAATTGCGGTCGTGGTCGCCAGCCGCGGCAATATCGTAGGTCGAGGCGCCAAGCCCGCCGACGACAATCGCATCCTTGCGGCCCTCGAGCAGGGCAGCGACGACGCTGCGGCGTTCGAGAAGATTTGCCTTGTTCGTTTCCTTGCTCATTTCACGAACACCTTTGCGCCGATCAAACGTTGCGACAACAGCACGGCCGTCGGCGTGCAGGCATTGTAGGCTTGGCCTGCCGCCGCCTCGACGACGTCACGCACCTCACCTGAATGCGAGGCCCGCAGGACCTTGATGCCGGACAGCTCGAGCACATCAGCGGTGGTCGAGCCCATCGGCACCTGCCACGGATTGAACTCACCCCATTCGCCGCGCATCGTCACCAGCGTCAGGAATGGAAATCGGAAGATTTGCGTCAGCGAGAACATGTTGATGCAATTGCCGACCCCGCTCGATTGCATCAGCATGACGCCGCGCTGACCGCCGGTCCAGGCGCCGGCGAGCAGCGCCACGCCCTCTTCTTCCGTCGTCAGCGGCACCGCCCGCATCGAGCGCTCGCCAAGCACGCGCTGGATCAGCTGCGAATGCCCTGCATCCGGTACATAAGGCACCTGCCGGACATCGAAGCGCTGCAAGATTTCAAAGATATCATCCGGCCAGGAAGCCGCGGTCTCAGTTGGCGCTCCGCTAGGGGCGTGCATGTTTCATGTTCCGATCAGTGTCTGGCTGCTTTCCGCGACGGACTTTAGAGGGACTTGTGCTTTTCGAAAGACCGAAAATGGCATATCGATCATCGCCAAGGGTATAGCGGCATGAGCAAAAAAGAACTGTCCGATAGTTTCGACATCGAGAAGCTGACGGCCGAGTTCTACGCGGATCCCTATCCGACCTATCGTGCACTGCGGGAACACGCGCCGGTCAAGCGCATGGCCAGCGGGTCGTATTTCCTGACCCGCTACGACGACCTGCTCACGGCCTACAAGAACACCCGCGTGTTCTCTTCCGACAAGAAGAAGGAATTCGCGCCGAAATACGGCGCGTCCCTGCTCTACGATCATCACACCACGAGTCTCGTCTTCAACGACCCGCCTGCCCATACACGGGTGCGGCGGTTGATCATGGGAGCGCTGTCGCCGCGGGCCATCGCCGAAATGGAGCCCGCCTTAAGAACGCTTGTCGATCGGCTGCTCGATAATTTGGGACGCAAAAGCGAGGTCGATCTGATCGGAGATTTCGCCGCCGCGATCCCGATCGAGGTGATAGGCAACCTCCTCGGCGTGCCGCTCGACGAGCGCGAGCCGTTGCGCGACTGGTCGCTTGCCATTCTGGGGGCGCTGGAGCCCGTGATCGGCGAAGAGGCATTTGCGCGCGGCAATAACGCGGTCAAGGAATTTCTTAGCTATCTCGAAACGCTGGTGGCGCGCAGGCGCGCGAAACCGGGCGATCCCGAACGCGACGTGCTGACGCGCCTGATCCAGGGCGAAACCAACGGCGAGCGTTTGACGGAAAAAGAACTTCTTCACAATTGCATTTTCCTCCTCAACGCCGGCCACGAGACCACCACCAACCTGATCGGCAACGGCCTGGTGACGCTCGCACATCACGCTTCGGAAAAAGCGCGGCTGATCGAAAATCCCGCTTTGATCAAAACGGGAATAGAAGAAATGCTGCGCTATGAGAGCTCCAACCAACTCGGCAACCGGATGACGACGGAAAGGGTCGAACTTGGCGATGTTGAGCTTGCCCCCGGCACGTCCGTCACGCTTTGCATTGGCGCTGCCAACCGCGACGAGAAGCAGTTCGAGAACGCCGAAACCTTCGACGTCGGTCGCACGCCGAACCGGCATCTCGCCTTTGCCACCGGCGCGCATCAATGCGCCGGCATGGCGCTGGCGCGGCTCGAAGGCGCGGTCGCCATTTCAGGTTTTCTGGCGCGGTTTCCGCACTATGCGCTGAAGGGCCAACAGGTACGCGGCGGCCGCGTCCGCTTTCGCGGATTTTTGAGCGTGCCCTGCACGATCAATTGAGCCATCGGGACCACCTGCTCTGAATTGACAGTCGGCCCAAACCCGGCGAGGATTTTCGCTGACGGCAAAAATACCAACAACGAAAACAAAAAGAGCCCGGGGATGAAAAACGCACAAAAATTTACGCTGCTCGTTTCCTGCTTACTGTCAGGCCTCTTAGGCGCGCCGGCGCGCGCCGACGATGCGAGCCCGTTGAAGGCAGGCGCCATCGTCGATGCCTTGCAAAAGCAAACCGGCGTCTATGACCGCTCCACGGCCGGCAAGACGCCGGAGTTTGTGGTCGATCCCACCTGGCCGCAGCCGCTGCCGCATAGCTGGCTGCTGGGCCAGATCGGCGGGCTCTATGTCGATCATCATGATCATATCTGGGTCTATCAACGGCCACGCACGCTCAACGACGATGAAGTTGGCCTCGACGGCCCAATCCCCGGCGCAACCGACGCCAAGGGTCAGCCGGTCAACGGTCTCGGCTTTGTGCGCGCAAATGGTTTTGGCGCCGATTGCTGCCGCGCGGCTCCTTCCGTGATGGAATTCGACGCAAGCGGCAAACTGTTGCGCGCCTGGGGCGGCCCGGCCGATCCGAACTTCATCGGCGGCAAATGCAAGGCGGACGCCGGCTGCATTTGGCCGAATGTGGAGCACGGGATTTATGTCGACGCGAAGGATAACGTATGGATCGCCGGCAATTCCCCTGCGCACAAGACCGGCGATAAGGAAATTCCCTGGACCACCAACAAGGATGGCGGCGATGGCTTCATCCTGAAGTTCGACATGGACGGCAATTTCAAGATGCGGATCGGCGGCACGCCGTCCGCGCCCGACAGCAACAGCAAGGAGGGTGGCATCAACGGCACGCCCCTGCTCTATCGTCCAGCCGATATGGTCTACGATCCCAAGACCAATCGCCTCTATGTCGCCGATGGCTACGCAAACCGGCGCATCCTGATCGTCGATGCCGATACCGGCAAATATGTCGGCCATTTCGGCGCCTACGGAAACAACCCGATCGATGATGCGGCAGCGGCTGCTGCCGGCACCTGGCCGCAAGGCTCCGCCAAAGGCGAAACCAAGCCCGCCTTCTTCCGCAATCCCGTGCACTGCGTGAAGATCGCCGACGACGGCAAGATCTACGTCTGCGATCGCGGCAACGATCGCATCCAGGTGTTCGACAGCAAGGATCCCAACCTCGGCAAGGAATGCAGCAATCCGAACGGTGAAGCCGGCAAGTGCGGCTTTGTGACTGAGCGTTTCATCAGCGCAAAAACCTATACCCAGCCGATCATGCCCGGCACCGCGGTGTCGATGAATTTCTCGCCCGACAAGGAGCAGAGCTGTCTCTATGTCGGCGACAACACCAACCAGACGATCTACATCATGGGCCGCGACAAGCTCGAGCAGCTTGGCCGGCTCGGACATGGCGGGCGGATGGCCGGCGATTTCCACTGGCTGCATCAGGTGAGCCTGGACAGCCAGGGCAACGTCTATACCGGCGAGGTCGACACCGGAAAACGCGTGCAGAAGTTCGTGCGTTACGGCGCGAGCGGCTGTAGCGGCACTGGCGCTGCCAACATTGGCGGCGAAGCGGCGGAGAGGAAATAAGCCGGCTGGCCGCGCCGTGAGGCGCGGCCTTTTGATTTCTTCAGCCGTGCTTGAACGGCCCGGCCTCGCGGATCACCTTGCAAATCTGGAAGGACGCGCTGGTGTAGAATTCGGCATGCCCACGCTTCATGGTTTCGACATGTTCCGGGTGGGTCCGCCAGGCTTCCAGCGCGTCCTCGGAGGCAAAGCGAAACAGGGTGATTTCTTCGCCATCGTCGGCCTTGAACGACTTGACGGAGAGAAAGCCCGGCAATCGGCTGACGATGCCATACATGCGCTCGCCCAGACGGTTATACTCCTCCAAGTTGGCGCCTTCCCGCAGCTTCAAATCGCCCAGCACAATCACTTCGCCGATCATTGTCTCCCTCCCGTCAATCGAATTGCCCCGGCCTGAGCCGAGTATGCCGATACGATAGTTCGATCTGAGGAGGGCTTTTGTTACACCGGCGCTGCTACACGACGGTGCGATGCCGCTCGATACAGGTGCGCAGGACGTCGTCGAGCGGCCTCGTCCACCAGGCTTCCGAAAAAATCTCGATTTCCGAATAGCCGGAAAACCCTTGCGCCTCGACGGCGCGGCGGAGCGATTTGATGTCGATCACGCCGTCGCCCATCATGCCGCGGTCGTTGAGGATGTCCTTGGTCGGCACCAGCCAGTCGCAGACGTGAAATGCCAGCAGGCGGTCCTTGCTGGCGCGTGAGATTTGCGACAGCACCTCCGGATCCCACCAGATGTGATAGACGTCGAGCGCCACGCCGAGCGCGCCGGTGCGGGCGGGATCGAGCCGATCGCAGATGTCGAGCGCCTGCTTCGTGGTGTTTACGCAGGCGCGGTCGCCAGCATAGGCCGGATGCAGCGGCTCGATCGCAAGCGGCATTTTCGCCGTCTTTGCGTAGTCCATCATCTCGGCGATGGCGTCTTCGACCTGCGCCCGCGCACTGACGATGTCTTTGGATGGCGTACTCCCCGGCCGCGAATATTGCGGCAAGCCGCCGACCACGAGCACGATGCAGGGCGCGCCGAGCGTCTTTGCCTCGTCGACCGCACGGCGGTTATCGTCGCGCACTTCGGTGCGACGGGTAGCGTCCGAGGTGAACATGCCGCCGCGGCAATAGCCGGACAGGTCAAGGCCCGCATCGCGCACGGCGCGCGCCGCGCGCTCGAGCCCGACGGTTGCGACCTGGTCGCGCCAGGGATCGATGGCGCGAATGCCATGCCGGGCGCAGGCCTCGATGATCTCGACGAGATCGCCCTGCTTGCGGACGGTTGCGGTATTGAGCGACAGCCAGCGGTGATCGACTGAGAAATCCCGCATCAGGCTTCCAGCCCACGAAGCGCAAGCACGGTCTTCATGCGCCGTGTCGCCAGTTCCGGATTGGCGAGCAATCCCGCCTGATCCGCCAGCCGGAACAATTCGGCGAGATGCAAGGTCGAGCGTGTGCTTTCCTGCCCGCCGACCATGGTGAAATGATCCTGATGCCCGTTGAGATACGCCATGAACACGATGCCGGTCTTGTAGAACCGCGTCGGCGCCTTGAAGATGTGACGCGACAGCGGCACGGTCGGCCCAAGCACGTCGTGAAATCCTTGCGTGTCGGAGGCAGCTAACCGCGACAGCGCATAGGACGCAGCCGGTGCGATCGCGTCGAAGATGCCGAGCAGCGCGTGCGAATAGCCCTGGTCGTCGCCGGCGATCAGCTCGGCGTAATTGAAGTCGTCGCCGGTATACATCTTGACGCCGTCAGCGAGCCTGCGCCGCATGTCGATCTCGCGTTGCTTGTCGAGCAGCGAAATCTTGACGCCGTCGACCTTCGTCGCATGGGCGTTGAGGATGGCAACCGCCGTGTCCATCGCCTTGCCGAGATCGGTCGAGCCCCAATAACCAGCGAGCGCCGGATCGAACATGTCGCCGAGCCAGTGGATGATCACGGGCTCGCGCACCTGCGACAGCACGCGGCCATAGACCCTGGCGTAGTCGTCGGGGCTACGGGCGATTTTCGCCAGCGCCCGAGACGCCATCAAAATGATGCGTCCTCCGGCCTTCTCGATCGCTGCGATCTGGTGCTCATAAGCGCGGATCACGTCGTCGATGCTTTTTGCATCTTCGATTGCGAGATGATCAGTGCCGGCACCGGAGAATACCAGCGCTCCGCCCCTCGCCTTCGCCGCGCGCACCGACCGCTGGATCAGTTCGAGCGAGGTCGGCCAATCAAGCCCCATGCCGCGCTGTGCCGTGTCCATCGCTTCAGCCACGCCGAGGCCGAGGTCCCAGACGTGCTCGCGAAAGGCAATTGTCTTGTCCCAATCAACCGCTGATGTCAGCCACGGATCGACATCGGCGAGCGGATTGGCAACGACGTGCGCCGCCGAGAATGTCACGCGGTTGAGCGTGCCTTCGAGTTTCGAAGGAAAGCTGCGGGAGGCCGCGAGGCGATAGGCTTCCATGGCACCGCTGGCGGTCGGCAACTTCAGCGACAGCGATGAGGCGGGCATCACGGGCTTGTTCATGGCCGCTCTCCTCTCAAACCTTGATCGGCGCAACGTCGATCCAGCGCTTCTCGCGCCAGCTCTGCAGCGCGCATTCGGCGAGCTGTACGCCCTTGGCGCCTTCGAGCAGCGTGAACTTGTACGGCGCGTCTTCGCAGACGTGACGGATGAACATCTCCCACTGTTCCTTGAAGCCGTTGTCGTAGGTCGCGTTCTCCGGCAGCTTCTGCCAATCGCCATAGAAGTCGTGCAGGCGCTTCTCGTCCGGATTCCAGACTGGCCGCGGCGTCATCTGCCGCGCCTGGATCATGCAGTCGGTCAGTCCGGCGACCGCCGAGCCATGCGTGCCGTCCACCTGGAAAGTGACGAGGTCGTCGCGGTAGACCCGCGTCACCCAGCTCATGTTGATGTGTGCGATCACGCCGCCCTTGAGGCGGAAGGTCGCGTAAGCCGAATCGTCGGCGGTCGCCTTGTATTTCTTGTTCTGCTCGTCCCAGCGCTCGGGAATGTCAGTGTTGCCGATGCAGACCACGCTTTCGACCTCACCAAAGAGATTGTCGAGCACGTAGCGCCAGTGGCAGACCATGTCGAGAATGATGCCTCCGCCGTCTTCCGTGCGGTAATTCCACGATGGCCGCTGCGCTTCCTGCCAGTCGCCCTCGAACACCCAGTAACCGAACTCGCCGCGCACCGAGAGCATGCGGCCGAAGAATCCGGACTCGCGCAGGAAAGCGAGTTTCTTCAGCCCCGGCAGGAACAGCTTGTCCTGGACCACGCCGTGCTTGAGGCCCTTGCTGTTGCCAAGCTTCACGATCGCAACCGCTTCTTCGAGATTGGTCGCGGTCGGCTTTTCGCAATAGACATGCTTGCCGGCGTTGAACGCTCGCGTCAGCAGGCCCGGGCGGGCTTGCGTGGTCGCGGCGTCAAAGAACACGGCGTCTTTCTTGTCGGCAAGCGCCGCATCGAGATCGGTGGTCCAGCGCTCGACGCCGAAGCGCTTCGCCAGCGCCTCGATCTTGTCCGGGTTGCGGCCGACCAGAATCGGATCCGGCATCACGTGATCGCCGTTGGAGAGTTTCACGCCGCCCTGCTCCCGGATCGCGATGATCGAACGGATCAGATGCTGGTTGAGACCCATGCGGCCGGTAACACCGTTCATGATGATGCCGAGGCGTTGCGTCGTCATATCGTCTGCTCCTGCAATATTCTTGCTTTTGCTTGTTGGAAGGGTTGCATGGCTGGCCACAGCGGATGCGTGGCAGAGGCAAAGCCCGGTGCGGTCAGCGATCCCGTGAGGAGATCGCCATCATGGATCGCGAGCCGGACTTTGTCGCCGGCGCGGGCATAGAGATCAGGATGCGCAACGAGGAACGCGTTGGCCTCGTCAGCCGGCGTATCGCCAAAGCCGTCGACATAATGGTGGCCGTTGCGCTCGGCATGTGTCACGCCAAGAAACGCGCCAAGGGCAAGGTCCTGCTGCACGGCAAGGCCGGCCTGACAGGTCAGGTCCTCGCCCGCGATGAAGAATTTTTCGCCACCCGCGCTCCATTTGGCGGCGCGCGTTGCATTGACTACGGACTTGTAGATGCCCTTGCAGGATTTTGAGGAAATGCCGCGATAGCCGAGCGCGCGTGCGCTGACAAACGCGTTATAGGAATCGTCCGCCTCGTCGATGATGAAATCGCAGGCCGCGACGTCCTTGAGCGGCGAAGTACGGGTCACCTCACGCGGCATCGGCTGCTCGATGTAAAGCAGCCGGCTTGCGATTGGTGCCAACGCAGCGTCGCGGCCGAGACGATCGACCAGGGTGCGCAGATCGATCAAGTCAGCATACTGTTCGTTGGCGTCGAGCGTGACGTGATAGGCGTAAGGCAGTTTTGCAAGCTCCCGGCCGATGCCGACCAGCCGCGCGGCATCCGTCTCTGGATTACCAGCGAGTTTCAGCTTGAAATAACGTGTGCCGGAATTCTCGTGGGGATCAGCTACGCCGCCCTCGCCTTCAACCTTGTCATCGAGCCCGACAGTATGGCGGATCGCGACGCGGTCGCGCCGGCGGCCTCGTGCGAGGAACCGCGTAATGTCGTCGTTCGAAAGATCCGGCGATAACCGCGCGTCGACGCCGGCGACATTCGCCGCCATCCCGTCAAAGAAATTGACACCGGCGCCGCGCAACAACGCATCGAGAATGGCCTTATCGATTTCCGCCGGGCCGAAGTTCGCGGCAAGCGGCGGAATGTCTTCCTTCGCGCAAGCCTCGACCTGCGCCGCAATCCGCGAGGCATGATGGGCGAAGGCGGTATCGTATCCCGAACCCGCCATGTAAAGCTCGCGTGCGATCGCAAGCGACCGCCGCAGCTCATCGACCGTCTGCTCGGGTGACAGATGCGCCCGCTTGTCGAACCACTTTGGCACGATCAACTCGGCGCTTGCCCCAATTGATCTGCCCTTGCCTTCAATCTCGATTTCGGCGCGCACAAACACCTGCGCGGCCGCCTCGACGGTAACGGCACCGAAGCGGAACGGGCGGGCGAAACGCACCGGTCGTTCGAAAAGCGTGATATCCCGCACGGCGAGAGGCAGCGGCATCGGACTACACCTCTAATCCAGCGTGCTTTGGGTGAAGAAATGCTTGCGGATGCGCTGCACCAGTTCCGAGAACAACGGATCGCTCATCACATCGAGCGAGCGCGGACGCGGCAGCGGCACGTCGTAGATCGCTGCAATCGCGCCTGGCCGTTCGGTCATGACCAGCACGCGATCGGCAAGGAACACGGCTTCCGGAATCGAATGCGTTATCAGCAGCACGGTCTTGCCGGTCTCGCGCTGGATACGCATCAATTCGACATTCATGCGCTCGCGCGTCATGGCGTCCAGCGCCCCGAACGGCTCGTCCATCAGCATGATCTTGGGATCGTGCACCAGCGCACGGCAGATCGAGGCGCGCTGCTGCATGCCGCCGGAAAGCTGCCAGGGCAACTTCTTCTCAAAGCCTTCGAGGCCGACCAGCTTGAGCAGCGACCTGGCGCGCGGCAAGAACTCCTCGCGCGACAGGCGCTTCATGTCGATCGGCAGCATCACGTTGTTGAGGATGTTGCGCCAGGGCAGAAGCAGCGCATTCTGAAACACGATGCCGACATTGCCATGCGGCTTGTCGACCTTCTCGCCTTCGACGTATATTTCGCCGGTCGAGGGTGGCAACAAGCCAGAGATCATCTTCAAGAGCGTTGACTTGCCGCAGCCGGAAGGCCCGACCACGACAAAAAATTCGCCATCATTGATATGAAAGTCCAGCGGCCGCAGCGAGGGCACGTCACCATCACGCGAGCGATAGGTCTTTGAGACGCCCGACAGCCGAATGCCGGGCGTGGCCGTCACGCCACGATCGGACACGACGCGCAAGTGCGCGGCGGACGGGTTTGAGGCTTTGCTAGCTGCGTTCATTCGGAACTCATTGAAGCCGTCGTCTTTGCGAGGAGCGTAAGCGACGAAGCAATCCAGTCCTTGCTTCGTAACGCTGGATTGCTTCGCTACGCTCGCAATGACGATTTCTCACTTCGGCAAGTACTCATTGGTATAAAATGCCTTCGGATTATCCTTGGCCTTGGCATCGAGGCCGCCGTATTCGACCATCAGGTTGACAGTGTCGGTCATGTTCTGGTCGGTCACCTGGAACGGCCGCCTGTCCTTGGTCTCCGGCGTGCGATAGAGCGGGATCGTCAGCTCGAAGCCCTGCGTGAGTGTATCGATCTTGCCGCCCTTGGGGTTGGCATCGAGGATCGATTGCGCCGCACCCTTCGGGTCCTTCTCGGCCGCTTCGACCGCCTTGGTGGTCGCAGCCATGAAGCGCTTCACGACATCCGGATTGGCCTTGACGTAGTCGGTATTCGCGACGAGGCCCGACGACACCATGTTGATGCCGTAGTCGGCGAACTTGATCGGATAGACGTCTTTGCCGGTCGCGTCCTTGATCTTCATCGACTGATCCATGACGTAACCGAGCAAGAGATCGGCCTGGCCGTTGATGACGGCGTTGAGCTTGGTCTGGCCGTCGCCGGCCACCGTCGTGAAGTCGCTTTCCTTCAGGCCGGTCTTCTTCAAAAATAACGGCCAGATCTGCGTCATCGAGTCGGCGGGTGTGATTGCCACCGTCTTGCCCTTGATGTCCTCGGGCTTCCTGATGTTCTTCTCGACCAGGCCCATCACCGACATCGGGCTGGTCTGGAGCAGCACGCCGGTTGCAATGATCGGCGCGCCTTTCACCGCCGCGCGCATCATGGTCGGCACGTCGACATAACCGAAATTCGCGGTTTTCGCGGCCACCGCTTGCGTGGTCGCAGCCGAACCGCGGCCTTCCTGGATTTCGAGATCGATGCCCTCAGCGGCATAAATGCCCTTGGCCTTGCCGTAATAGAACGGCGCATGCTCGCCATAGACGTACCAGTTGAGCATCAGCACGACCTTGTCGGCGGCTTTCGCCGGCGCCGCCAGCATCGTTCCGATCAGCAGCGTTGCAAGGATCGCAACCAAACGCATCATGTCATTCCTCCCGGTCGTATTCTTGAACTGCCCTTTGTCGGGCTTTCCCTGTCTCGATGAACCGCTCACGCGGCGACGATGATGTCTTCGCGCTGGCTGACATGCCAGGGCACGACGAGCCGTTCGATCCGGTCGACGATCCAGAACAGAATCACCCCCAACAGCGCGAGGATCACGAGTGCAGCGAACATGGTGGGCAAATCGAACGTGCCGATCGAACGCTGCATGACGTAGCCTATGCCGGAATTGGAACCGACGAATTCACCGACCACAGCGCCGACGACCGCGAGCGTGACCGAAACTTTCAAGCCGGAAAAGATCGCCGGCATGGCATGCGGCAAATTGACCGCCCGGAAGACGTGAAAGCGGCTGCCCTGCATGGCGCGCGCGAGGTCCACCATGTCGGGATCGACCGACTTGAAGCCCTGCACCGCAGAAACCACGACCGGGAAAAATCCGAGCAGGAAGGCCGAGATGACTTTCGGGATAATGCCGAAGCCGAACCAGACCACGAACAAGGGCGCGATCGCGATCTTCGGGACCGATTGCGAGAACACGAGCAGCGGGTAGACGTAACTCTCCACCGTCTTCGATCCCGCGATCAGCATCGCGACCGGAATGCCGAACAGCGCCGACAACAGGAAGCCGCAGATGGTCGCGTAGGTGGTCGGCCACGATTGCCGCGCCAGTTCCGGCCAATCCTGCCACAGCACCGCGACGACGTCGGCGGGCGCAGGAATTTGATAGGCCGGAATCTTGAACAGGCGGATCGACAGATCCCAGACGATGACGATGAAAATCAGGAACAAAAACGGCCGCACCCACGCCGCGTTCATTGCTCTTGATACGCTGGTTGGCGCCTTCCGCTCGGCCAAGCTTCACTCCCTGAAATGCTCGATTTTCAATAAAATTAACCCGTTGGATAAATACTGTCCAGCGGTTTCGGCCCGTTCCATTTGAGGACCTAAACAGAATTTTAGGGGACACGGTCGGCGCGTGTTCCGCACTCGGGCGTTATCTCCCCAGCAGCCGAACGGCGCGAGCAACGCGGCGTGTTTGAGCTGCGACAAGTCCGCGCGGCTGCCGCTTTTGCGTGCGCCGTGGACCAAGGAGAACCGTTATGACGAAATTCAAATTGATCGGAGCCGCGATACTTTCCCTGGCGATCGCCGGGCCCGCGACAGCGGCGGCCTATGTTTCCCGCAGCGAACTGCCGGGCGGATATTACGGGCACTACCGCGTGACACACCGGATGACAGCCGAGGACTTCAACCATCAAGACTTTGGTATCGCGCGGCCGACCTATCACTCCGGCTGGGGCGGCCAATATGGCGACGGCGACTACCCCGGCACGATCGACCAGAATATGGGACCGCCTTACTGGCGCTAGGGCCGATCGCGCGTAACCTACAATGTGATTTCATTGGCGATTTTTCGGCGAACTTCATTCGGCACTTGAAAACGCGGGCAACGACATCGCCGGCGCTTTCTTCTTGCCGAAGGCTGCAAAGGATTTGCCGGTCAAAGCCGCCAGCACCAGCGCGACCATATGATCGAGGCGTTCGTCCCGCGCCTCTTCGTTGAGGAGGTCGCGGCCGAAAATCACGCTCAGCGTGGCGCTGTTGGAGAGATAGAAGAAGCACAGCGCGGCAATCGAGATGTAAAGCTGCACCGGATCGACCGCGACCACGAAATCGCCGCTCGCTACGCCCCGCCGCACCACCGTGCGGATCATTTCGACGAACGGCGAGTGCATCGATTTGACCTTGGTCGAGCGCTTCAGATGCCGCGCCTTGGCGAGGTTCTCGGTGTTGAGCAGCGCCAGGAATTCGGGATTGCGCAGGAAATAATTCCAGGTGAATTCGATCAAACGCTCGATCGCCGTTGGCGGATCGAGGTGTTCGAGATCGAGCCCGCGTTCCTCGACCCTGATCTTCTCATAGGCGCCTTCCAGCACCGTGAGATAAAGCTCTTCCTTCTTGCCGACGTGATAATAGAGCATGCGCTTGTTGGCGCCGGCCTTGGCTGCGATCCGGTCGACCCGCGCACCGGCAAGTCCATGCGCGGCGAATTCCTCCTTGGCCGCCTCGAGAATGCGAAGCCGCATCCCTTCGGGGTCACGCTGCCATTTCTGGTTTCGCCGCGTCTTGCTCAAATCGTACAACCCTGCCGGGGCGCCCTCGCGCTGGCCTCATCTGCCGCGTGTAGCATGCGACGCGAAGAAAATGAACTGGATCGGGCATGACTGTGCGCCGCGATGGCGATAGTGGCGCTGATGTCGCCGAGAGGCATATGATCCCGATCATGAACCTCTACTCGACCATTGTTCGGCCGCTGGCGTTCCGGTTCGAACCGGAGACCGCCCATCGTCTGGCGATTGCCGCAGGCGGATGCCTCGGCTGGGCGGCGGGCGCGATGCGAGCAGCAACAAGCGTCAACGATGCCCGGCTCGCAGTCGACATCGCGGGCCTGCATTTTCGAACGCCCATTGGGCTCGCCGCCGGCTTTGACAAAAGCGGCGGGGCAATCTCGGCGCTTGCGGGTCTCGGCTTCGGGTCGATCGAAATCGGCTCGATCTCGATCGATCGGTCCATCGGCAATCCCAAGCCGCGGCTGTGGCGTCTGCCCGACGACCGCAGCATCATCGTGCATTACGGGCTGCCGAACGACGGCGCCGTAGCGATTGCCGAGCGGCTGTCGAGGACGCGTCTTCCGGTTCCTCTCGGCGTCAATCTGGTCGTGACCAACAGAGGCACAAGCGCCCCTCCGCCGACGGCAGACCAGATCATCGGCGAATACGCGGCCGCCGCCCGGGTCATGGCGCCGCACGCCGATTATCTGATGCTCAACCTGTCATGCCCGAACACGGTCGACGGCCGTGATTTCTTCGCAGACAGTGGACATCTCGACGCCTGCCTTGGCGCGCTGGATGAGTTGAAACTCAAACTGCCGGTATTCCTGAAAGTCTCGCCGCTCGGCGGCGTCGAGGCGATCGAGCACGTGCTCGCAGCCGCCGATGCGAGAGCCTTTGTCTCCGGCTTCATGTTCAATCTGCCGCCGGTCAAACCAGAGGGAATGAAGACGCCTGAGACCATCTGGCGCACGTTACCGGGCGCAGTCTCCGGCCCGCCCGCATCCGCCCTCGCAGATTTCTGCATCCGCGAAACCTTCCGCCGCATGGATCGCAAACGCCATGTGCTGATCGGCGCCGGCGGCGTGTCCTCCGCGGAAGACGCCTATGCCAAGATCCGAAACGGCGCATCGCTGGTGCAGCTTCTCACAGCCTTGATCTATGAGGGACCCGGCACCGTGCGAAGGGTCACGGAGGGATTGGCGAAATTGCTGGCGCGCGACGGCGTCAAGCATGTCGCCGATGCCGTCGGTGTCGATGCGGTCTAGGCATGTCCGTAGCGGAACCCGTTCCCATTGATATCGGTTGGGATCGGCGCTAGATGCGCGTTTCGGGCGACGGTGCACTGCCCGATTTTGCGACGGGCATGGGCTAATTTTGCGAATAATTTCAGCGGATCAACTGATGGAACCGGTGCTAATCTTGACGCTGGTCTCACTCCTCAACCCATGACGGGCAAGGCATGCAGGCTCTCTTCATCGGACAAACCTACATCGACGTGACCTTCATCACCGACCACATGCCGACTGGCGACGAAAAGCATGTGGCCTCGGCCTATGCGGTGTCCTTCGGCGGCAACGCGGTCACCGCGGCGTTCTGCTGTGCCAAGCTCGGGATCGTGCCGGACCTGATCGCGACCGTCGCCAATGACTGGCTGGGTCGGATGTTCCAGGACATGTGCGCGAAGTACGGAATCTCGATCCATCCGCGCAAGGTCGCGACGTCGTCGCTGTCCTTCATCATGCCGAAGGATGGCAAGCGCGCGATCGTGCGATGCCGCGACGACGAGCACATCCATCCCTTTCCGCATTTGAATCTCACCGGATGCCGAGCGCTGCACATCGACGGGCACCAGCCGGATGCAGCGATCTATTATGCCAAGCACTGCCGCGAGGCCGGCATTCTCACCTCGCTCGATGGCGGCGGCCTCCGCTCCAACACCCGTGAACTGCTCGAATTCATCGATGTTGCGATCGTCGCCGAGCGGCTCTGCGAGCAGATGAACTTCTCACCGAAGGAAATGCTCGACTATCTCAAGGCCCGCGGCTGTCGCATCGGCGGCGTCACCATGGGCGAGCGCGGGCTGTTCTGGTACGACGAGGCGGGTGTGTTTCGTACCATGCCGGCCCTTCCGATCGCGCCCGAGCGCGTCATCGACACCAACGGCGCCGGCGACGTGTTCCATGGCGCTTACGTCTATTCCTATCTCGCCCATCCCGACAAAGGCTGGAACGCCCATTTCGAGTTTGCGCGCGCCGCCTCGACCTACAAGATTCAACGCCTGGGAAACGAGGCTGGCTTGCCAACGCTCGCCGATATCGACACGGTCAAGCAGGAGTTTCAGGTCGGTCGCAAGAAGGAATTCTGGGACTAATTACGCCAGCGCGGACTTCAGATCGAAGCCGGGATCAGCCGCCTTTTCGGCCTCGATCGAGCGGTTCATGCCGAGGATCTTGCGGCCGAACACGTGGTCGGCGGCGCGGTTGACGGACTCGATGCCGACAAGCTGGCCCTGCTTGTAGCAGAACGCGGAAAACGAACGCTTCTCGCGATCGCCGCGCACCACGACCTGGTCGTATCCGGTCGTAAGCCCTGCGATCTGCAGCTTGTCGTCGCCCTGATCGCTCCAGAACCACGGCAGGCCGTCGTAAACCTTGGCATCGCCGGTGAGCCGTGCGGCCACGCAGCGCGCCTGGTCGGTGGCGTTCTGCACGGATTCCAACCGGAGCGAACCGCCAAAGCGCGGACTTTCGAACAGCGCGCAGTCGCCAATCGCCGAAATATTCGGATCGGCGGTCAGTAGATGCTCGTTGACGATGATGCCGGATGCGACGGGCAAGCCGGCTTCTGCTGCGATCTCGACATTGGGCAGCACGCCGACGCCGACCACCACAAGATCGGCGGGAACATGATGCCCGTTGCTCAGACTGATCCCGGCAAGCTTGCCGTTCGCGCTTTCGATGCTGGTCGCCTGCACGCCGAGATGAATGCGGATGCCGGCAGACGCATGTCGCTCCTGGAAATACTCCGAGATTTCGGCGGTGACAGCGCGCGCCATCACCCGACTGCCTAATTCGATCACATCGACCTCGAGCCCCTTGATGCGCGCGGTCGCAGCAAATTCGAGACCGATGAAGCCGGCGCCGATCACTGCAACATGCTTTGCCGAAGCAATCCGCTGCCGCAATACCTCGCTCTCGTCGAGAATGCGCAGATACTTGACGTCGGGAAGGTTGGCGTTGGGCAGATCGAGCAGGCGGTTGCGGGCACCGGTCGCCAGCACAAGATGTCCATAGTCAAGGAAGGCGCCAGAGGCGAGCACGAGCCTCTGTGCGGCACGGTCGATGAAGGCAGCGCGGTCCGCGATCAGCTCGATAGTCTGGTCGCGGTAGAATTTGTCGGGCCGGAACATCAGGCTGTCGGGTTTCCCCTCGCCTTTCAGGTAGGCCTTCGACAGAGGCGGCCGCTGATACGGCAAATGCGCCTCGTCATTGATCAGGCAGATGCGCTCGGCAAAGCCATGCTGGCGCAAGGAGGCCGCAACCTGGAAACCGGCGTGGCCGGCGCCGACGATCAAAACGGATTTCTGTGTCATAGGGTCAAACTGGTACGACACGAAGCGGCAAAGTGTCAAAGCCGCGGAGCGTGTTGTTCAGCCGGCGCTTCGGTTCGGCCGTCAGTTCGAACGATTTGACGTGTTTTGCAAGCGCAGCCAGGATCGCTTCTGTCTCCAGGCGGGCCACCGCCTGCCCGACGCAGCCATGAATGCCGGTGCCAAACGTCATATGCCCGGCCGCGCGGCGGTTCACATCGAAAACATCCGGCCTTTCCCACCGGCGCGGGTCGCGGTTGGCGGCCGCCAGAAACAGCAAGACCTTCTCGCCTTCGCCGAGCTCAACGCCGCCGACCTCGACCGGTCTCGTGGTGGTGCGGAAGAAAGTCTGGACCGGCGCCTCGAAGCGCAACACCTCTTCGAAGGCATTGCGGATCAGGTTCGGATTGTTGCGCAGGGCCTGCCATTGCTCGCCATAGCGCGCCATGCAGTAGAGCGCGTTGCCGAGGCCGTAGACGGTGGTGTCAATGCCTGCCGACAGGAACGAGCGCACCAGCATGCCGGCTTCGTCCTCCGAGAGATCGCCGGCATCGACAGCATGGAAAATCTGCATACCGAGCCCATCTGGCGCCAGCGCCGCCCGGCTGCATTTCGACATGATCCAGTCGCGCACCGGGCCTGCATTGGCCATCGCTTTTTGAAACAGGTCGTTGCGCGGGCCGAACGAATTGAACACCATGGTGCCATACGGCATCAGGTTCTCGCGGCCCTCCTGCGCGATACCAACCGCATCCGGAAACACTTTTAGCGGATAGGCTTCGGCCAGATCGGCGACGCCGTCGAATTCGCGCCGCTCGACCAGCCGGACAATCAGCGCCTGCGCCTCTTGCTCGAAGGTCTCGCGCAGCACCTTGATCGCCATGGGCGAGAGAATGCGCGTCAGCACAGAGCGGGTGCGCGTATGCAAGGGCGGATCGGCTTCGAGGATGATGCTTGGCGGCCGCCATGGCGGTTCTTTCCGGAAATCACTGAGGCCTACGCCCGCCGATGAACAATAGGTCTGCCAGTCGGTTAGCGCATCGCGGACCTGCTCGTGCCGGGCCATCGTCCAGATGCCGTATTGGTCGAGCCACGCGACCGGCCCGGCCTCTCGCAGGGCCTCATGGTGCGGATAGGGATCGCTGAGAAACTCGTGCGAAAACGGATCGACGGTCGAAACCGGCCGGCTCAACGTTGCCTGAACGCCCACGACGCCTCTCCCTGTTAGCCGCACTTTGTTCCGTGCTTTGCCGATATCTTGCAGGCTTCGCACGGGATTGTCACGACTTCTCGCTTCGATTTAAATGCCGTCGATCCAGACAATGCCGAGGTATTCCCGATGGCTGTGACCCCAGATGAAACTGCCGACCTGGCGCTGCTCGCGATTGAAGGGCCGGTCGCGACGGTCACCCTCAATCGTCCCGCGAGTTTCAACGCGATCGATCTTGCGATCGCCAAACGGCTGGAACAGATCGCCGCCGAAGTCGAGGCGTCGGACGACATCAAGGTGCTGGTGATCGAAGGCGCTGGCCGCGCCTTCTGCGCGGGCGGCGATCTTCAGACCATTGGCGCGGCCGTCGCAGCCGACACGATCGCCTCCACCGTCGGCGAGATGCTGCACCACTACCACGCCTTCATCGCCGCCTTGCGGCGAATGCCCAAGATCGTCGTCGCGAGCGTGCATGGCTCGGCGGCCGGCGCCGGTCTCTCGCTCGCTTTCATGGCCGATCTCTGTATCGCTGCCGAGGACGCACGCTTCACACCGGCCTACGCCAAGATCGGCGCGTCTCCCGATGGCGGCGGAACGGTCGGCGTCACCGCCGCAGTCGGCCCGCGGCGGGCCTTACAGATATTTCTCGCCGAAGACAGTTTCTCGGCGGCGCAGGCGATGCAATGGGGGCTGGTCGTCAAGGTGGTGCCCGCGACTGAGCTGAAGGCGGCGACGCGCGAACTCGCGCAGCGGCTCGCGCAAAATACGATCGCCGCCATCGCTGCGACCAAGATGCTGGTCCAGCGGGCGCCGACCAACCCGATCGAGCAGCAGCTTGCGGCCGAACGCGACGCCATCATCGACTGCATGCACACCGACGAGGCGCGCGCCGCGATCGAGAAGTTTACGCGCAAGGGGAAGTAGGAGTCCCTCATGGTGAGGAGGCGCCCTTGCGCCGCCTCGAACCATGAGGCCGCAGTTGGGCCTTATCCTTCGAGAGGCGTGTTGCCGCTCCTCAGGATGAGGATGAACACATCTAATTCGGGCAAATATACCCTGTCCCCGCCGGTGACTTGAAGCATCCGACCGACTCCGGAATGACGTGCTTGGGCAGCCATAGCACGACCTTCGGGAAATAGATGGTGAAGACGATCGTCACCAGGAACACGACATAGATCGGCAATGCGGCGCGTAATGCCTTGGAGAATGGCACACCGACGAATTTCGACGCCATCAGCAGCACGAGCCCGTATGGCGGCGTGATCATGCCGAATGCCAGCGTCGCGATCAGCACGACGCCCATGTGAACGCCATTGATGTCGCCGGCCTGCGTCAAGGTGTTCACCAGCGGCATGAAGATGATGATGGTCGGCACTGGCTCGATGAAATCGCCGACCACCGTGAACAGCAGCACCAGCAACAACATCATGAACTGCGGATCGTTGCCGGCGATCGAGGTGATCCAGTCTGCAATCACGATGGCACCGCGCAAGTAAGCCAGCATCCATCCGAAAGCGTTGGCTGCGCCGATCGTGATCAGGGGCAAGGAGAAGATCAGCCCCGCCAGGCAGAAGTCATAGGGAATTTTGCGGATATGTCCGCGGTTCAGCGCGGGGATCACGACCGCGATGATCCAGATCACCGCGACCACGCCGGCTTCGGTCGGCGTGAACCAGCCGGTCAAAATGCCGCCGAGCAGGATCACCGGAATCATCAGTGGCAGCGCGGCGTCTCCCGTCGCGAAGATGACCTGGCGCAGCGATGCGCGCGGCTTGCGCGCCCCCACGGGTCCAAAGAAATAGCAATAGATCATCAGGCCAATGCCGATCATCAGTCCCGGCACGAAGCCGGCCATGAACAGGCCCGCGATCGAGACGTTGCCGACCGCGCCATAGACGACAGCCGTGATGCTCGGCGGCACCAGTGCCGCGATGGTGGAAGCGGCTGCGATGATGGCGGCGATGAAATCGGGGCTATAGCCCTCGCGCCGCATCGGCGTGCCGAGCGCGCGGCTCATCACCGCAACGTCGGCCGTGGTCGAGCCTGACATCTCCGAAAAGAACATGCTGAACACGACGACGACCTGCGACAGCCCGCCCTTGATATGGCCGACCAGCGACAGCGACAGGTTCGCGATCCGCACCACCACATTGGCCGAACTCATGAGCTCGCCGACCAAAAGGAAGAACGGAATTGCCAGCAGCGCTTCCGAATCCACGCCGTCGAAAATCTTCTGGACGATAGCAGCGAACGAGACATCGGTCAGAAACGCGCCAACGAATACGCCCGCCATCAGCGAAAACGGCACGGGCACGCCGAGATAGCCGAAGAACAGAAAGCAGAAGCACATCAGCGCGAGAATGACCGGCGGACTCACGGTTATCTCCTCCGGTCCAGTGACATTTCAACCGGCGGGATGATCATCTCTTCTTCCGGCTCCGGGTGGTCGAAGCCGTTGCGGATGCCGTTGACAAGCTGTTCGACCGTGAACAGCGCGATCAAGATCGCGGAGAGCGGGATGATGGCATAAAGCGAGGCGATCGGCGTTCCCGACGGCAGGCGGAAGCTACCAAAGCCTCTGAGGTAGTTGATATAGCCGAACCAGATCAGGCAAAGCGCAACGGCCAGCACGACGAGGCGAACGATGACCTCGACGATCATCCGTGGCGTGCCATGCAGCGAATCCGAGATCGCAGCAAGATACAGGTGGTCGTTGCGCCGCGTCGCAACTGCAGCGCCGATGAAGATCGCGTAGATGAACAGGGTTGAGGTGACTTCCTGCAACCAAAGCCAGGGGTGGCCGATGGTGCGGGTGACGATATCGAACGTCACCGATAGCGAAAAGCCGAAACACAGGACACCGCAAATAACCATCAGCACGAGCTCGAGCCAATCGAGCGCGCGCCATTTCAGATGATGCTGCCGCTGCAGGACCAGTTTGTCGGCCAACGCCATGGTTCAACTCTCTATAAGCTTCTTAAGTCTTTCTTGTCGTCCCGGCGAACGCCGGGACCCATAACCACCGGCGCTTGTTGTCGAAGGAAGTGGGCGACTTTCTCGCCTCATCCGAAAGGCCGCGGCGTATGGGTCCCGGCGTTCGCCGGGACGACGGGTTGCGGTTCAATTGATCGCCTTGATCAGATCCTTGATCTTCTCGGCATGCGGACCAAGGTCCTTGGCGAGCTTGTCGAGATAGGGATCGGCGATTTTCTGGAAGCTGGCTTTGTCGACGTCCTTTACGATCTTGACGCCCATCTTCTCCAGTTTAGCGCCCGCCGCCTTCTCCAGCTCGAACGCCCGCTTCGGCTCCTGCGTGCTGACGTCGCGCGCGGCCGCCTGCACCCATCCGCGCTGCTCGGCATTGAGGCTTTGCCACAGCTTGTCGCTGATCCAGAGGATGGCGTTGTTGGCTTCGTGCTCAGTCATCGAGAGCACCGGCGCCACTTCATAGTGACGATTGATCAGATAGACGTTGACGGCGTTCTCGCCGAAATCGACGACGCCGGTTTGCAACGAGGTGTAGACGCTGCCGAACGGCATATGCACCGTTTGGGCACCATAGGCCGGGAACATGGTGTCTTCGGTCGCGGTCGCCTGCACGCGCACCTTGTATCCCTTGAGGTCGTCGACCTTGTGAACTTCGTGCTTGCCATACATGTGCCGGAAGCCCTGGGTGCCGAGCCCGATGGCGTGAATGCCGGTCACCGTCTGGTCGATCATGTCGCGGACGGCCTCGAACACCTTCTGGTCGCCGAGCGCCTTGACGTTGTGGTCCTCGTTGCGGAACAGGAAATGCAGCGACATCACGCCCGCCTGCGGTGCGATCGTCGACGTATTGGCCGACGACACGATGGCGAAATCGATATCGCCCGAGCGCACCAGTTGCAGGATTTGCGGCTCCTGGCCAAGCTGCGCGCCCGGATACTGGTCAACCAGCATCGTTCCTTTGCTGAGTTCCTTCAGCTTGGCGGAGAAGATGTCGTAGGCGATGCTGTAGCCGGAATTCAGCTGCTGATCGTGGGCGAAGCGATAATGCTTGACTTCCTGCGCGCCGGCGGCGCCAGCGAAGACAGTCGCAGCCAGAATGCCCAGCAACGCTGTAAATCTTGTTCCTTCGTGACGCAACGTCCATTCCTCCCGTTGATGATCCCTTGGGGTCAGTTGATGGCCCGGATCAGGTTCTTGATTTTCTCGGCGTGCGGGCCGAGCTCGTGGGCGAGTTTGTCGAGATAAGGATCGGCGATCGCAGTGAAGCCGGACTTGTCGACGTCGGTCACGACCTTGACGCCGATCGACTTGAGTTTCTCTGCCGATTGATGCTCGAGTTCGAGCGCTTTCGCCGGCTGGGTGCGGTTGACCTCGTCAGCTGCCGCCTGCACCCAACCCTGCTGCTCCGGCGTCAGGCTGTTCCACAATTTGTCGCTGATCCAGACCAGGCTGTTGTTGGCCTCGTGTTCGGTCAACGACAGAACTGGCGCCACTTCGTAATGCTTGTTGGCGAGATAGACGTTGATGCCGTTTTCGCCGACGTCAACCACGCCGGTTTGCAGCGAGGTGTAAACACTGCCGAACGGCATGTGCACGATCTGCGCGCCGTAGGCCGGGAACATGATGTCCTCGGTCGGCGTCGCCTGGACGCGGACCTTCAGGCCCTTGATGTCGTCGATCTTCTTGATCTCGCGCTTGGAATACATGTGGCGCAGGCCAAGCGTGGCGAGCGCGATGACATGGGCGCCCTGCACGGTCTCCGCGATCATCGCCTTGACGGCCTTGGAGACTTCAGGGTCTGCAATCGCCTTGATCAGGTGCGCTTCGTTGCGGAACAGGAAGTGCATCGACATCACGCCGGCCTGCGGCGACAGCGTCGCGGCGTTGGCGGATGAAGAGATGCAAAACTCGACGTCGCCCGCCTTGACGAGCTGGAGCACTTGCGGCTCCTGCCCGAGCTGCGCGCCAGGATACTGGTCGATCAGCATCGTGCCCTTGCTGAGCGTCTTCAGCTTCTCGGCAAAGATATCGCCGAGAACGCCATAACCGGTGGTCTTCGGCTGATCGTAGGCGAAGCGGTAATGCTTCACCTCTTGCGCCTGTGCGGATGCGCACATCGCTATAAATGCCGCAGTAACGGCAGCAGCAATCCGTCTCCTTGCGTACTCCATCCCCGCCTCCCGTTTTGATTTTTTCAATCATCCCATCGGGGTTATTTGAATGTCAATTCGACCTCAGTGGTCGTCTTGTCGCGTGCGTGAGTGCCGTTCGCGTAAGCATCCTTGAAGCTGTGTGTCGCTGGTTGAGACCTTCTCAAACGGGTCCCTTCTTTAGTCGGGTGTCCTCAGCCGGGTCCTTGGCGTCGCATGAAATCGAAATCGCAGCCTTCGTCGGCCTGCAAAATGGTCTCGTTAAAGAGGTGGGCGTAGCCGCGTTTGGCCCAGTCCGCCTTTGGCGGCTTGAGGACGGCACGGCGCTTTTCAAGTTCTGCCGCGTCGACCAGAAGATCGATGCTGCGTTTAGCAACGTCGAGGCGGATCATGTCGCCGGTCTTGACCAGCGCCAAGGGCCCGCCGACGGCGGATTCCGGCGTGATGTGCAAGACGATGGTACCGAACGCCGTGCCGCTCATCCGCGCATCGGAAATCCGCACCATATCCTTGACGCCCGCGCGCAGGAGCTTTGCCGGGATCGGCAGGTAACCTGCTTCCGGCATGCCGGGCGCGCCCTTCGGCCCGGCGTTGCGCAACACAAGCACGTCGTCGGCCGTGACTTCGAGCGTGGGGTCGTCGACCCGCAGCGTCATGTCTTCGACAGATTCGAACACGACCGCGCGCCCCGTATGTTGCAACAATTTTGCCGTCGCCGCCGACTGCTTGATCACGGCGCCGCGCGGCGCGAGATTGCCGTGTAGCACGGCCATGGAGCCCACGTCCTTGATCGGATTATCGCGCGAGCGGATGACATCCTGGCCCGGCACCTCCTCGGCCTCCGCGACGACGTCGCGCAGCGTCGCCCCGGTAATCGTCTTGGCATCGAGATCGATCAGGTTGCCGAGCTGCGCCATCAGCTTCGGCACGCCGCCGGCATGGTGGAAATGCTCCATGTAATGCGCGCCCGACGGTTTCAGGTCGATCAGCACCGGCACCTCGCGGCCGAGTTTGTCAAACGCTTCGAGGTCAATACGATGCGGCGTGCGGTTGGCGATCGCGGTCAGGTGAATGAGGCCGTTGGTCGAGCCGCCGATCGCCTGCATCACGACCTGCGCGTTACGGAATGACGATGCGGTCAACAACTCGCTCGGCTTCGGCCCCTTGGCCTTGGCCATTTCGGCCGCGACCTTGCCGCTGGCTTCGGCCAGACGAAAACGCTCGGCATGGGGTGCAGGAATCGTTGCGCTCATCGGCAGCGACAGCCCGAGCGCTTCGGTGACGCAGGCCATGGTGCTAGCGGTGCCCATCACCATGCAGGTGCCGACAGACGGCGCAAGGCGGGAGCTGACGGCTTCGATTTCGACGTCGTCGATTTCGCCGGCGCGATGCTTGCCCCAGAGCCTGCGGCAATCGGTGCAGGCGCCCAGCACCTCACCACGGTGATGGCCGACCACCATCGGACCGACCGGGATCACGACAGTCGGCAAATCGGCCGAGAGCGCGGCCATGATCTGCGCCGGCAAGGTCTTGTCGCAGCCGCCAATCACCACCACCGCATCCATCGGCTGGGCGCGGATCATCTCCTCGGTGTCCATCGCCATCAGATTGCGCAGGTACATCGAGGTCGGATGCGAAAAGCTTTCCGCAATCGAGATGGTCGGAAACACCATCGGCATCGCGCCCGATAGCATCACGCCGCGCTTCACCGCCTCGACGATCTGCGGTGCGTTGCCGTGGCAGGGATTGTAGTCGCTATAGGTGTTGGTGATGCCGACGATCGGGCGATTCAGGGCATCGTCCGAATAGCCCATCGCCTTGATGAAGACCTTGCGCAGAAACAGCGAAAAGCCGGGATCGCCGTAACTCGCCAATCCCTTGCGCAATCCGTCAGCCATGTCAGGACAATCCCTTTCGATCCGCCTTCAGTAAGAAGCGTCATGCTATTATTGTCAATATCTGTTTCCAATCGTCACTTTCGGCCGAATTAGCCATCCGGGATCGCAAGATTATTGACAATCTTGCCCGGGCCGTGCTGATTTCCCGATATGACCAGCCAGGCCACGCTGCCGGACGGCACGCCGCTCTCCCGCGAGGAAGAGCAGGCCGAGGTCATTCGCCGCCTGGAAGAGGACATCATCTTCGGCCGTTTCGCACCGGGTTCGCGCCTGATCGAAGACACCCTGATGAATCGTTACGGCGCGAGCCGGCACTTCGTCCGTCAGGCGCTGTTTCAGCTTGAGCGTCGCGGCATCGTGCTGCGAGAAAAGAATGTCGGCGCCACGGTGCGCTTCTATTCCGCCGGCGAAGTCAGCCAGATCTACGAGGTGCGGGAAATGCTGACGCGCCAGGCTGCGCTCATGATCGCCCTTCCCGCACCGCCTGAATTGATCGCGCAACTCTCCGAGTTGCAGCGGCTTTATTGCGCAAAGGCGGACGCACACGACCTGCGCGGCATTCACGAGGCCAACGACGCATTTCACCTCGCGCTGTTTTCCGCCTGTGGCAATCCGTACCTCGTGCGCTCGCTTCAGGACTACATGAACCTGACCTTGCCGATGCGCGCCAAAAATCTCGCCGACAAACAGGGGCTCGCGCAGTCACGTCGCCAGCACGATCTGATGATCGAGCTGTTGAAGGGCCGCGACAGCTGGGCGCTGGCGCAGCTTTGCGTCGATCACATGCAATTCAGCAAGAGCGATTATCTCGGACGCATCGGCGGAGATCGCGCCGATGCGTGAGAGGTGTCATCGGATCATTTCAGATCGATGATGCGGCTCCGTTCGCCGTCGAACTCCATGCCGCAAAACGTCCCGCCCTGATAGAAATCGCTGACCGGATCCGCCTTGAGCTTGGCCTGCTCGGCAAAGGCATGTTCGCGGAACTCTTCGGCGCGGCCGGTCGGGCGATAGCCGAGATCGATGGCGCGATGATTGTCCCACCAGGAACGCTCGTTGTTGGAAGCGCCGTAAAAAATCTCGAAATGGATGTCGGGGTGTTCGAGCCCGATCCGGCAGAGCTGCACCAAATCCTCCGGCTTCAGCCAGATCGAAAGCCGGCGGTGATCGAGCGGCTTGTCGCCGAAATTGCCGATCCGGATGCAGGTGACCTTCATGCCGTGCTTGTCGGCATAGAGCGCGCCGAGCGATTCACCGAACGCCTTGCTCACGCCGTAACGACTATCCGGCCGCGGCGTCACATCGGTGCCAATGCGATGATGACGCGGATAGAAACCGACCGCATGATTTGACGACGCAAAGATGATGCGCTTGACGCCCTTCTTGTGCGCGGCCTCGAACAGGTTGTAGCAGCCGATGATGTTGGATTGCAGGATGGCGTCCCAGGGACCTTCAACCGAATAGCCGCCGAAATGAATGATGCCGTCGACGCCTTCGCAGATCGCCTCGACCTCGGCCAAGTTGGCGAGATCGGCGGCCTTGAATTTTTCGCTCTTGCCGAGATCGGCAGGCGCTTTCAGGTCGCTGAGCAGCAGATCCGGATAGATCGGCGGCAACAGCTTGCGCAAGCTCGTGCCAATTCCACCCGACGCACCGGTCATCAATATCCGTGGCATTTCATCCCTCATTTTCGGATTGCTTGGTGATTATGGCGCGACGCGCAATGCGCGGCAAGCGCGCTTGCCGCAAGGGTACGTCGATGTTAGCAGGTAGCTTGCGAGGAAACCAAACAGCAACGAGAACACAAAATGTCCGAAAAGGCAGCGCGCACCGGCTTTGTCCCGGCAACCCAATATCCTGACCCTTGCATTCACGCGCTCGATCCGCGGTTCGAGAAATACTGGCTGAAATTGTCAGCCGTAGAGCGGCTCGCCACCGGCTTGCGCTGGGCCGAAGGGCCGGTGTGGTTCGGCGACGGGCGTTATCTGCTCTGCAGCGATATTCCCAACCAGCGCATCATCAAATGGGAAGAAGAGACCGGCACGGTCAGCATCTATCGCAAGCCGTCGAACTTCGGCAACGGCAACACCCGTGACCGTCAGGGGCGTCTGATCACCTGCGAGCACGGGGGGCGACGCGTCGTCCGGACCGAATATGACGGTTCGATTACGGTGCTGATGGATTCATTCGACGGCAAAAAGCTGAATTCGCCAAACGACGTCGTGGCGAAATCCGACGGCTCGATCTGGTTCACTGATCCGGTGTTCGGCCTGCTCGGCAACTACGAGGGCTATGTCGCCGAATCCGAGATCGACGCCAATGTCTACCGGATCGACGGCGAAACCGGAAAGGCGACCATCGTTGCCGAGGGCGTGCTGGGGCCGAACGGGCTTTGCTTCTCGCCGGACGAAACGATTCTCTATCTCGTTGAATCGCGCGGCGTCCCGAACCGCAAGATTTTGGCCTACGACGTCTCACCTTCGGGCGACAAGATCACAAACAAGCGTGTGCTGATCGACGCCGGTCCCGGCACGCCCGACGGCATGCGTTGCGACATCGAGGGCAATCTCTGGTGTGGCTGGGGCATGGGCAGTGCCGAACTCGACGGTGTCATGGTCTTTGCGCCCGACGGCAAGCCGATCGGCCGCATCGCGCTGCCCGAGCGCTGCGCCAACGTCTGCTTCGGCGGATTGAAGCGCAACCGCCTGTTCATGGCGGCGAGCCAGTCGATCTACGCGCTCTATGTGAACACGCAAGGCGCGCTCGGCGGGTAAACCCACTTCGTCGTCCCGGCGAACGCCGGGACCCATACCGCGTGATCTATCGGCAAGAAGAAGGCCGGCGTTCTTCGCAAAACGCCGGCCTGTGGTTATGGGTCCCTGGGTGCGCAGGGACGACAGCACACAATGGGATAAAGCCTACGCCGCGTTGAAACCGGCGACGGCCTTGACCTCGAGATATTCCTCGAGGCCGAACTTGCCCCACTCGCGGCCGTTGCCCGACTGCTTGTAGCCGCCGAATGGCGCGGTGCGGTCGTTCGGAACTCCCTGCAGATTGACGTTGCCGGCGCGGATGCGGCGGCCGACGCGGCGCGCGCTTTCGACGGAATCGCCGGAGACGTAGCCGGCGAGACCATAAGGCGTGTCGTTGGCGATCCGCACCGCGTCTTCCTCGTCCTTGGCGCCGAGGATGGTCAGCACGGGCCCGAAGATTTCTTCCCGCGCGATCGTCATGTCGTTGGTGACGTCGGCGAAGATGGTCGGACGCACGTAGTAGCCCTTGTTGACGCCGTCCGGCAAACCGGGACCGCCGGCGACGAGCGTCGCACCTTCCTCGATCCCTTTATTGATGAGCGCCTGGATCTTGTCCCACTGGATGCGCGAGACGACCGGACCGATGGTGGTGCCTTCGGCGCGCGGATCGCCCGCCTTGGTCTTTTCGGCCACGCCCTTTGCGATGGCGGCGACTTCCTTCATCTTCGACAGCGGCACGATCATCCGGCTCGGCGCATTGCACGACTGGCCGGAGTTGTTGAACATGTGCATCACGCCGCCGGTCACTGCCTTGGTGAGATCGGCGCCTTCCAGGATCACGTTCGGCGACTTGCCACCGAGTTCCTGGCTGACGCGCTTGACGGTCGGCGCGGCGCGCTTCGCCACATCGATGCCGGCGCGGGTCGAGCCCGTGAACGAAATCATGTCGATGTTCGGGTGCTCGCTCATGGCGGCGCCGACTTCGGGGCCGAGGCCGTTGATGAGGTTGAACACGCCCTTCGGCACGCCGGCTTCATGCAGGATTTCGGCAAAGATCAATGCCGACGTCGGCGTAAATTCCGACGGCTTGAGGATCATGGTGCAGCCGGCCGCAAGCGCGGGCGCCACCTTGCAGGCGATCTGGTTCAGCGGCCAGTTCCACGGCGTGATCATGCCGACGACGCCGACCGGCTCGCGCACCACCACGGCGGAGGGGAGCGGCTCTTCGAAGTGATAGTTCTTCAGGACTTCCAGCGTCGACATGATGTGGCCAAGGCCGGCGCCAGCCTGCAGCTTCTCGGCCATCGGCAGCGGCGCACCCATCTCGTCGGATACCGCAGCGCCAATCTCCTTCATGCGGCCCTTGTAGACACTGATGATCTTCTCCAGGAGAGCGACCCGCTCCTCTCGGCTGGTCTGCGAATAGGTCTCGAAGGCGCGCCTGGCAGCGGCGACGGCCTTGTCGACGTCGGCCTTGGAGCCGAGGGCAACTTCATACATCGCTTCTTCCGTCGCCGGATTGACGACAGGCGTGGACTTCTTGACGACCGGATCGACCCAGGCGCCGTCGATGTAGAATTGCATACGGTTGACCATCGGAAACCTCTTGATGTCGGTGGCTATGGAGGGGGCGTTCAGCCAACATCCTCGCACGAAAGCCGGATCAGTTGAACCCGCCACATGCGGGACGCCGCGTTGCGGCTATAGTCGAGATATAAGAGTGCAGGCGCTCGGGTGGCAAGGCTCCGATCCGAAATAGGTCCCGGATCAGCGTCGCGTTTGCATGCCGCGCCGCGTCCGGGACACGGAATATTTTTTCAGGCTACTCGATCTCGTTCCCCGGCGTGAAACGATGCGCTGCTGCTCCGGGGCCCACGTCACACGGCCAATTTCCGGTGACGCACCGGCGCGCCGGAGGTGAGGCTTTCCGCCGCATCGATGATGGCGTTGGCATCGATGCCGTAGTGGCGATAGAGGTCGTCGATCGTGCCGGTCTGGCCGAAATGTTCGACCCCGAGCGCTTCGACCCGATGGCCGCGCACCCCGCCGAGCCAGGCCAGCGCCGACGGATGTCCGTCGATCACGGTCACGAGGCCGCAATCGCGCGGCAGGGGCGCAAGCAGCTTTTCGATATGAGACAGGTGCGCGACACCGCGACGATCCCTGCGCAAGGCCCGCGCGGCGGTCCACCCGGCATGCAGCCGGTCGGCCGAGGTGATCGCCAGGAGCCCGATGTCGCGGCGGCTTTCGCCCAAAAGCCCGACCGCCTCGATCGCTTCCGGCGCGACCGCTCCGGTATAGGCAATGACGACTTCCGCATTCGGCCCAGGCTTGCGTAACCAATAAGCGCCCTCGGTGATGCCGGATTCCAGTTCGCCCGACATGATGCGCTGCGGCTGATCGATGCTGCGCGTGGTCAACCGTAAATAGACCGAACCGCCCTCGCCGTATTCGCGCTGCATGTGCTGGAAACCCCAGCGCATGATCACGGCGAGTTCGTCGACAAAGGCCGGCTCAAAGGACGAAAGCCCATCCTGCGCCATGCCGATCAAAGGCGTTGCGATCGACTGATGCGCGCCGCCTTCCGGCGAGAGCGTGATGCCAGACGGCGTCGCCGCCACCATGAAGCGTGCGTCCTGGTAGCAGGCATAGTTCAGCGCATCGAGGCCGCGCTCGATAAAGGGATCGTAGAGCGTCGCCACCGGCAGCAGCCGCTCGCCGTTGATCGCATGCGACAGCCCCAGCGCCGACATCAGGATGAACAGGTTCATCTCGGCGATGCCGAGTTCGATGTGCTGGCCTTTTGGCGACGCATCCCAGTTGAAGGTCGAGGGAATCTTTTCGCTGCGGAACAGGTCGGCCTTCTCGGCGCGCGCGAACAGGCCCCGGCGATTGACCCAGGCGCCCAGATTGGTCGACACCGTGACGTCAGGCGAGGCCGTGACGATGCGCTCGGCAAGCTTGCTGTCGCCGCGCGCGAGTTCGTTCAGCAAAAGTCCGAATCCTTGCTGGGTCGACATCTGCGCCGACGGCGAGAAGGTGAGCCGCTCGGGAACGTCGATCACGGGCGCGCTCAAGCGCCGCCGGCCGTCGCGATTGAAGGGCACTTTTGACAGGAACGCTTCGATCTCGGCCGGCGTCTGTGGCAGCCCCTCGAACTTGTCCCATTCGTGGCCGGGGCGGATGTTCTGGGCGCCGCGCCACTTTTCCATTTGGGCGACCGTCATCAGGCCGGCGTGGTTGTCCTTGTGGCCCTGGAACGGCAGGCCGACGCCTTTGATGGTGTAGGCGATGAAGCAGACGGGGCGATCATGATCGATCGCCTCAAAGGCCTCCAGCATGCTCGCCATGTCGTGGCCACCGAGATTGGACATCAGCGCCAGCAATTCCTCGTCGTTGCGCTTGTCGATCAGCCGCGATATCGGGCCCTGGTCGCCGATTTCATCGCGCAAATGCTTGCGGAACGCCGCGCCGCCCTGGAAGCACAACGCCGAATAAAGCTGGTTCGGGCATTGATCGATCCATTTGCGCAGCGCTTCACCACCCGGCTCGGCAAAGGCCTCGCGCATCAGGCTGCCGTACTTCACGATCACCACGTCCCAGCCGAAATTGCGGAACATGGATTCGAATTTTTCCCACAGTCCCTCACGCACCACCGCATCAAGACTCTGGCGGTTGTAGTCGACCACCCACCAGGTATTGCGCAGGCCGTGCTTCCACCCCTCCAATAGCGCCTCGAAGATGTTGCCCTCGTCCATCTCGGCATCGCCGACCAGCGCAATCATCCGCCCTTCGGGGCGTTGTTTGGCCCAGCCATGCGCCCTGACGTAATCCTGCACCAGCGAGGCAAACAGCGTCTGCGCGACGCCGAGACCAACCGAGCCGGTCGAGAAATCGACGTCGTCAACGTCCTTGGTGCGCGACGGATAGGATTGCGCGCCTTTAAAACCGCGGAAATTCTCCAGCTTCTCGCGGGTCTGATGTCCGAACAAATACTGGATCGCATGAAATACCGGGCTCGCATGCGGCTTCACCGCGACGCGGTCCTGCGGCCGCAGCACCGAGAAATAAAGCGCCGACATGATGGTGGCGAGCGAAGCGGACGACGCCTGATGGCCGCCGACCTTCAAGCCGTCGACATTCGGCCGGATGTGGTTGGCGTGGTGAATGGTCCAGGAAGACAGCCACAACACCTTGCGCGTCAGCGCGTTCAGAATGTCCAGGCGTGCGGGTTCGATCGGCATGGCGCGGCTCCCGGCCTCGCGGCGCGTTTTGGGTGGCGATTTAACGCCGATGTTACTGCGGCCGCCTCATCGGAAAATCTCAATTTTTGGCGACATACCCTGATATTTTGGGATAACTTTCCAATTCGTGCTCTCAAATCGACGGTTCATCCCAATGACCAGCCTCGACGCCATCGACCGCAAGATTCTCAGCCATCTGCAATCCGACGGCCGCATCACCATGGCCGAGCTCGCCGAGAAGGTCGGGCTTTCGATCTCACCGTGTCATCGCCGCGTAAAACTGCTCGAGGAGCGCGGCGTCATCAGCCGTTATATCGCAACCGTCGACCAGAAATCGGTCGGGCTGCATGTCAGCGTCTTCATTTCGATCAAGCTTGCGCGGCAGAAGGAGGAAGACCTCAATCGCTTTGCGCGCGCGATCTCGAAATGGGAGGAAGTGCTGGAATGCTACCTGATGACCGGTAATCGCGACTATCTGCTCCGCGTCGTCGCGGCCGATCTCTCATCCTACGAGGCATTCCTGAAGAACAAGCTGACCCGGCTCGACGGCATCGCCTCGATCGAGTCAAGCTTTGCGCTCAGCCAGGTGAAATATTCGATCGCACTGCCGGTGTGATCGGGCTTACGGGTTCGGCGAACGCGCGGCTTGCACCAGAACTTCCGACCGCCGCACGCGCTCGCGATGGGCGGTGTAAAGGCCGCTCGCGACGATGATGGCCGCGCCGGTCGTCGTCCAGACGTCGGGGACTTCGCCAAAGATAAAGAAGCCGAGAATGCTGACCCACAGCAACTGAGTGTAGGAAAACGGCGCGAGCACCGAGGCATCCGCATAACGAAATGCCAGCACGACGATCCACTGCCCTGCTGTCGAAGCGATGCCGATCAGTGTTCCGAACAGGATATCGTGCCAGGTCGGGGTAACCCAAACGAACGGCACCAACGCGGTAATGATAGCAAAGCCCACGATCGACGAATACGCCATGGTAGTGGCGGCGTGCTCCTTGCCGCTCATCATGCGCGTCATGACAAGTGTGAAGGCCCACGCTGTTGCCGAAACCAGCGGAAAGAACGCGGCGACGTGAAACGCGCCGGTGCCTGGCCGCAGAATGATCAGCACACCCAACAGGCCGACCGCGGTTGCGATCCAGCGGCGCAAGCCCACTTTTTCGCCAAGAAAGAGAATCGAAAGCGCGGTCACGATCAACGGCGCGACGAAACTTGTGGCCGAGGCTTCCGCGATCGGAAGAAACCGCAAGCCGGAAATGAAAAGCAGCGAAGAGCTGAGCACAGCGACGCCGCGCCACAGCTGCAGGGGACGCTGACCCGTGCGCAGCGAATGCAACGGCGAGCCAGGCAACATCGCGGGAAGCATGATCAACGCAAAGATCAGAAACCGGATCCAGGCGATCTCGATCGAGGGCAGCGTCTTTGACAGATACTTTGACGTAACGTCTGACGTTCCGAGAAAGACCGTTGACGCCAGGATCAGCGCAATTCCGCGAAATGGACGATCGGCGCGCGCCGGCGCGGTATTGGCCGGTTGCTTGTTCGCAGGCATAGGCTTTTCGGGCAACGGGTCTTCAGGCAACGGCAATGCCGCGCTGTCCAGCCGGAAGGCTGTTGCGGAACGGGTCACGTTTTGAACTCAGATCGAAAGAATCAAATCGGGGTGAGGTTCAAGAAAAGCGCGATCGCGCCGGCGGGACAACACCCGAAAACAGGCAGCGGATATGCAGGCTCCTCGAAATGGTCTGGCGAGTCCTCTAAAGCATTGGCAGGCTTCGAGGTTTCGGCCCGCGCGGGAATGCCTGATCAAGCGCGGCGATGTCGTCGGCGCTCAGCACAAGATCGCCAGCCGCGGCGTTTTCGGCGGCGTGTTCCATGCTGGAAGCTTTCGGTATCGGAAACACGTGCGTTTCACGCGCGAGAAAAGCGAGCGCGACCTGTCGCGTCGAAACACCGAGTCGTTTGGCAATCGTCTGCAACACCGCGCCGCCTTTGCTGCGCTGATCGGGAAAGTCGTTGTGGCCGAACGGCGAATAAGCGACGACGGCAACGCCGTGCTCCGCGCACCACGGAATCACCGCATGCTCGATCGCGCGCTCCTGCAAATGATAGAGCACCTGATTGCAGGCAATCTTGCCCTCGCCCGCAACAGTCAGAAGCTCATCGAGATCGCCGGCATCGAAGTTGGAAACGCCCCACGAGCGGATTTTTCCGGCGCTGACCAGTTGCTCGAAGGCTTCGACGGTGTCGGATAAGGGAAAGCTGCCCTGCCAGTGCAACAGATAGCAATCGAGCCGATCGGTTTTCAGCCGCTTCAGGGAGCGTTCGCACGCGGTGATCGTGCCGCGGCGCGAGGCGTTACTCGGCAGCACCTTCGACACCAGATAGGCCTCGTCGCGGCGTCCGTCGATCGCCTCGGCAATAACGAGCTCGGCATCACCATACATCTCGGCCGTATCGATGTGCGTCATACCAAGATCGAGACCGCGCCGTAACGCCGCGACCGCCTGCTTGCGATCGCCGCGATCAAGATACCAGGTGCCCTGCCCGATGATGGATACATCGTGGCTGGTGTTGCCGAATTTTCTATACTGCATGTGATTACCTGTGATGCGGGGAGCGCACCATAATCGAGCACGCCCAAGCCGTCGATGCCCAGGCATGCCAAAGGAGAGCGCGACGAAAGTCGCGTCCTTGTCCTGCTCGTGCCGCGTGCTATGAATCGGCGCAAGGCCAGCCGCGTCAAACATGCCGGCCAAACGACTAAGCGCCGCTAAGGGCGAATTTGGGGAGGAAAACATGGCCCATTCTGGCCCGAGCCGGCGTTCTCTGTTGCAGGGAACGATTGCGGCGAGCGCGCTTGGCTTAAGCGGATTGCCGGCGCGCGCCGACGTGCAGTGGAAGAAATATGCCGGCACCACAATCGAGGCCAACCTGATCAAGGGGCCGCGCGGCGAGCTATTACAGAAATATGCGGCCGAATTCACCGAGCTGACCGGCATCAAGGTCGAATCCGAACTCATCCCCGAACAACAGCAACGGCAGAAGGCCGTTATCGAACTCACGTCCGGCAAGCCGAGCTTCGATGTCGTCCACGTCAGCTATCACGTGCAGAAGCGGCAATTCGACAAAGCGGGTTGGCTCGCCGACCTCACGCCGTTCATGAAGGATCCGAACCTCACCACGCCTGACCTCACCGTCGACGATTTCTCCGCCGGCGGGCGGCTGTTCGCCCAGAATGAAAAAGGTGAGATGCGCTCGCTGCCCTGGTCGGTCGATTATTTCATCCTGTACTGGAACAAGGAGCTGTTCGCCAAGAAAGGCGTCGCAGTGCCGAAAACCATGGACGAGATGGTCGCCGCTGCCGAGAAGCTGAACGATCCCGCGAGCGGCGTCTATGGCTTCACCGGCCGCGGCCTGCGCAACGCCAACATGACATTGTGGACCAACTTCTTCCTCGACTACGGCGGCGAGTTTCTCGACGCCAAGGGAAATATCCTGACCGATGGACCGGAAGCAATCGAGGCGACGAAAGTTTATCAGCGCCTCATGACCAAGAGCGCACCTCCCGGCGCCGCTGGATTCAACTGGATGGAATCTATGGCCTCGCTGACGCAAGGCCGCGCCGCGATGTGGATCGACGGCGTCGGCTGGGCGCCCCCGATCGAGGATCCCAAGGCCTCGCGTGTCGTCGGCAAGATCGGGTACACGCTCGTGCCGGCTGGACCCAAGGGTCAGTATTCCGCGACCTATGGCGACGGCATCGGCGTGGCGCAAGCGAGCACAAAGAAAGAGGCCGCTTATCTATATTGCCAGTGGGCCGTGTCAAAGACCATGGGCGCGCGGCTGTTGCAGGCCGGCGGCGGCGTGCCGTTCCGCAACTCCGTCCTCAGCGATGAGACGGTGCGCAAGGGCGTCAAGACGCAGGAATGGCTGGACTCGGTGATCGCGTCCGCGAAGATCAGCAAGCTCGGCCTGCCCGTCATCATTCCGGTTGCCGAGTTTCGCGACATCGTCGGCGCGGCCGTGACCGCGACGCTGTCGGGCGCGGACCCGGCGACGGAACTGAAGAAGGCGCACGAACAGTTCCGTCCGATCCTGGAGCGAAGCGAAAAGACGTGAGCTTCAGCTCCGCAGAAATCTCTCCCGCGCAGACGGAGGCGGCCGCGCGTGAACCGAACGGGTGGCGACCTCCATCCTACTGGCCGTTCGTGCTGCCGGCGCTGCTCGTCGTGCTCGCGATCATCATCTTTCCGTGGGCCTACACCATCTGGATGAGCCTGCACGAGTGGAAGGTCGGCTCTGCACCGACCTTCATTGGCCTTTCGAACTACATTCGGCTACCGAGCGACATCAGGTTCATCGAGGCGATCGGGCATACGCTGGTCTACAGCGCGCTGTCGGTCGCCCTGCCGCTGATATTCGGTACATTCGCGGCGGTGGTGTTTCACACCAAATTTCCGATGCGCGGCTTCCTGCGCGGTCTCTTCATCATGCCGATGATGGCAACTCCGGTGGCGATCGCGCTGGTATGGACGATGATGTTCCATCCGCAGCTCGGTATCCTCAACTATCTCCTCTCGCTGGTCGGCGTCCCGCCGCAGCTCTGGGTGTTTCATCCCGCAACCGTCATTCCCTCACTGGTGATGGTGGAGACCTGGCAGTGGACGCCGCTGGTGATGCTGATCGTGCTCGGCGGCCTCGCTTCGATTCCGACCGAGCCCTACGAGAGCGCCCTGATCGATGGCGCGACCCGCTGGCAGACCTTCCGCTACATTTCGTTGCCGCTGATTGCGCCGTTTCTCTTCATCGCCTCGATGATCCGCATGATCGACGCGGTGAAGAGCTTTGACATCATCTTCGCGATCACCCAAGGCGGTCCGGGCAACGCCTCGGAGACAATCAACGTCTACCTCTATAGCGTCGCCTTCGTCTATTACGACGTCGGATATGCCTCCGCCATCGTGGTGGTCTTTTTCGCGCTGATCGTGGCGCTCGCCGGCGCATTGCTGTGGCTGCGGCGCAGGACGCACTGGAACGACGGCGGAGACGTGCGATGACGCCGTTGCGCCGATTGGCCGGCCAGGCCGGACTTGCACTGGCGGTCCTCGCCGTCGTCTCGCCGGCGATCCTGTTCTTCCTCTGGATGCTCTCCCTGTCGCTCAAGTTCGAGATCGACAACGCGTCCTATCCGCCGATCTTCATCCCCGAGCATTTCAACTGGGGCAACTATTCCGCCGTCATCGCCTCCAACCGGTTCGTCACCTATTTCTTCAACAGCCTGATCGTCACGGGCGCGGCGACGGCGTTTGCCCTTTTGGTCGGCGTGCCCGCCGGCTATGGCCTCGCGCGGATGCGGGCGCACAAGGCAGCCGCCGTGATCCTGATCGCGCGCATCACGCCCGGCCTCTCCTACCTCATTCCGCTGTTTCTGTTGTTTCAATGGCTCGGCCTGCTCGGCACGCTGTGGCCGCAGATCATCATTCATTTGGTGGTGACGGTACCGATCGTGATCTGGATCATGATCGGCTATTTCGAATCCACGCCGAACGAGCTCGAGGAGTCGGCCATGATCGACGGCGCGACGCGCTGGCAGGTGTTTCGTTATGTGGCGCTGCCGATCGCGCAGCCGGGAATCGCGGTCGCCTTCATCCTCGCCGTGATCTTTTCGTGGAACAATTTCGTGTTCGGCATCGTTCTGGCCGGACGCGAGACGCGCACGCTGCCCGTCGCCGTCTACAACATGATTTCTTACGACCAGCTGAGCTGGGGTCCGCTCGCGGCTGCAGCCTTGATCGTCACTTTGCCGGTGCTGTTGCTGACGGTGTTTGCGCAGCGTCAGATCGTGGCGGGCCTGACCGCGGGCGCAGTCAAGGGCGGCTAGTGTGGCGGTTCAGAAGTCCGCATCATTGCTGCCGCGGGTTCGTCATGCGGACTTCTGAACCAAAGCCACACTAGATCAATAGGTTTGCTAGTGTCCTTTCGATTCCGAAGTTCGAAAGTGGCTCCAGAAATGGTTACGAACTTCGGAATCGGGACACTGGTATCGGAGGAGCAAAGATGCAGTTGCGGACCTTTGGGCGCACGGCAATGCAGCTCTCGGCGCTCGGCTTCGGCTGCGGCGCCGTCGGCGGAATCATGGTGCGCGGCGATCCTGCCGACCAGGAGCAAACCATCGCGCGCGCGATCGCAGCCGGCGTGAATTACTTCGACACGGCGGTGCAGTACGGCGACGGCGAATCCGAAAGGAATCTTGGCCGCATCTTGCAAAGGCTGAAGCCGCCCGACGTGGTCGTCGGCACCAAGGTCAGGTTGCAGGCGAATGAGTTCGGCCGCATTGCCGATGCCGTCACGAGGTCGCTCGAAGGCAGTCTGGCGAGACTAAATCTTGATCGGGTCGACATCTTTCACCTCCATAATGCAATTACTGAGACGGAAGGCGGATCGGCGCTGAGCGTCAGCCAAGTGCTCGGCGACGTGGTGCCGGCATTCGAGCGCCTGCGCCAGCAGGGAAAAATCCGCTTTCTCGGGATCACGGCCGTCGGCGACACCGCGGCCCTGCATCAAGTGATCGATGCACGCGCCTTCGACAGCGCCCAGGTCGTCTACAACATGCTCAATCCATCGGCGGGCGAAGAATTGCCGATCAATTATCCGGCGCAAGACTATGGACGACTATTCGATCACACCAAAGCGGCCGATGTTGGCGTCGTTGGCATCCGCGTGCTCGCGGGCGGCGCGCTGTCGGGGTCGGCCGAGCGTCATCCGATCGCGAGTCCACCACCCGCGCCGATCGGCTCGGCCATCAGCTATGACGCCGATCTCGAACGCGCAGGCCGCCTGATGCCGCTGGTGAACGAAGGCTTCGCTGCCAGCCTGACTGAAGCCGCCACGCGCTTTGCGCTGTCGCACCCGGCGATGGGGACGATTCTGGTCGGCATGGCGACGCCGCAACAGTTTGAGGATGCATTCGCAGCGGTGCAAAAAGGCCCGCTCCCGAAAGCTGCGCTTGACCTGACGTCGGCACTCCAGCGGACGTTCTCCGGCGAACCGCGGTGATCGCCCCGCCAGCGCTGAACCGTCGTCAGTTGGCGACGCCGGCCAGCCGGCGTTGCTCGAGATCGGGCGCAGTACCGGCCGCTGCGATCAGGCGCTTCATTTCGGGAATGCACGAACCGCAATTGGTACCGGCCTTGAGCCGCGCGCCGATCTCGGCCGCCGAACGCGCGCCGGCGGCAATCGCGTCGCAGATCGTGGTACGGCCGACGCCAAAGCAGGCGCAGACCACCGGTCCCGTGCTTGCAAGGCCTTCCACCGGCTTGCCTGACAGCAGCACCCGTCGCTGGTCGTCGGTGAGCTGGCCCGCCGCGAACAATTCCTTGACGACATCCCAGTCGCCGGCGTCGCGCGCCGGCCCCAGAAACAGGCAGGTCTCGATCGCATCGCCAGTAAAGGATGCCGCGCGATAGACGCCGCCGCCGAAATCGCTGTATTCGGCGAATTCGCCGCCATCGACCGAACGCAGCCATGCCGACCAATCCTTCAGGTCGGCATTGTCGGCGATGAGATAGCCGAGCCCGCCGCTGACAGTGGCGCGCGCCCACCACGCATGCTCCGGCAAAGCGAGCTGCTTGCGCGACAGCACGAAGCCACGGAAGACATAATCATATGGGGCGATCGACGCCGGCGTCGCCTTGGCTTCCGGCTGGCCGGAGAACGGATCGGTGAAAGGCGCCACCAGCGCGCCAACGCGCGCACTGGAGGCGTTCGCTTCACTCCAGTGGATCGGCGCAAACAGCATGCCGCGCTGTTGCCGCGGGCTGACCACGACCTTGAGCGTGCATTGGCCGTGATCGGTGGTGACGCGCGCGAACGAGCCGTCGGCGAGGCCATGCCGCGCGGCATCGTCGGGATGCACCTCGACGAACGGTTCCGGCAGATGCGCACCCAGCCGCGGGCTGGTGCCGGTGCGCGTCATGGTGTGCCACTGGTCACGAATACGGCCGGTGTTCAGCCGCAGCGGTCGCCCCTCATGGGTCTCGGTGCGCAGCACAGGCCGTTCCGGCGCAACGAAGCGCGCCCTGCGATCGCCGGTGAAAAATTCGCCTTTGGAAAAAAATCGTTCCGATGGCTCGAGATCGCCTGATCGAAACGGCCACAGGATCGGCGCCATGCCGTCGAACCCTTCGTCGGACACCGAGCTCAAGGCGCCGATATCGAAATCGCGACTGCCGTTGTTTTCAAAGGCGGATAGCGCCGCATGCTCGCGGAAAATCTCGGCTGCTGATTTGTAGTCGAACGCCGCGCCGAAGCCGAGACGTTTTGCGACTTCACCGATGATCCACCAGTCCGGCCGCGCTTCGCCGGGCGCCGGCAAAAACGCGCGCTGGCGCGAGATGCGCCGCTCCGAATTGGTGACGGTGCCGGACTTCTCGCCCCAGGCAAGCGCCGGAAAGAGCACATGCGTACCGGCGCCGACGGTGTCGTTGGAAAGCACGTTTTCCGAAATCACGAACAGTTCGAGTTTCTTGAGCGCCGCGCGCGCGGCGTCGGCGTCTGGCAGCGACACCGCCGGGTTGGTGCCCATCACCCACAGCGCCTTGATCTCGCCGCGGCCGATCGCCTCGAACATCTGGACCGCTTTCAGCCCTTCATGCGTCGCGATGCGCGGCGCGTTCCAGAACCGCCGCACACGATCGATGTCTGGCGGCGTGAAGTTCATGTGCGCGGCGAGCTGATTGGCAAGCCCGCCGACCTCGCGGCCGCCCATCGCATTGGGCTGACCGGTCAGCGAAAACGGCGATGCGCCGATTTTGCCGATCCGTCCCGTTGCGAGATGGCAATTGAGGATCGCGTTGACCTTGTCGGTGCCCTGCGCCGACTGATTTACGCCCTGGGAATAGAGTGTGACCACGCGCGGCGTCGACGCAAAGAGCTGGAAGAACGCGGCGACGTCCTGCTCGGCAAGGCCAGTGGCCAAGGCGGTTGCCGTCACGCTCCCGGCCAGCCCTCGGGCGCGCGACAGCGTCTCGTCGAACCCCGCCGTATAACGATCGATGTACTCGCGATCGAGCAAGCCGTTATCGGCAAGATGCACGAGCAGACCGGAAAACAGCGCGGCATCGGTGCCGGGCTTCACGCCGAGGAACAGATCGACGTCTTCCGATGTATCGGTCTTGCGCGGGTCGATCACGACCATCCGCGCGCCGCGCCGCTGCCTGTTGGCGATCATGCGCTGGAACAGGATAGGATGACACCAGGCGGCATTGGAGCCGACCAGCACCAGAAGATCGGCTTCGTCGAGATCCTGGTAAACGCCGGGTACCGTGTCGGCGCCGAAGGCGCGACGGTGGCCCGCGACCGAAGACGCCATGCACAGCCGCGAATTGGTGTCGACATTGGCGCTGCCGATGAACCCCTTTATCAGCTTGTTGGCGACGTAGTAGTCTTCGGTCAGCAATTGCCCGGAAAGATAGAACGCCACCGCGCCCGGACCGTCGCGCGCCACGATATGGGCAAAGCGATGCGCGACATGGTCGAGCGCATCCGTCCAGGCGATCCGCTCCATCGAGCCACTGCTGCAACGGATCATCGGATGGAGCAGACGGTTCTCGAGGCCCAAAGTCTCGCCGAGCGCCGAGCCCTTCGAACAAAGTTTTCCGAGATTGGCCGGATGCGAGGGATCGCCCGAGATCGCCGCGCCGCCCTGCCCGTCCGGCGTTGCCAGCACGCCGCAGCCGACGCCACAGTAAGGGCATGTGGTGGAAGTTGCGCGCAGAGCAGGATCGATCGCCGTCATTGCACCCGCTCGGTCATGCGGCCCTGGCCAATGTTGCGGCCGGCCTGCCGAACATCATGTCCTTGCGAACGGCAGCGATAGTCTCGCGATTGCGGATCAATTCGAGATACCAAAGCGCATCCACGGTATCGCCGACCAGCACGGCGCCTGTCAGCCGGCCATCCTCGATGACGAGCTTTTTGTAAGTGCCGCGCCTGACGTCGCTGAGCACGACAGACTCGCTGCGGTCGGTGCCGAGAAATTCGCCGGCTGAAAATACGCTGACGCCGGACACCTTCAGATTGGTCGCGACCACGCTGCCAGGGTAAGCCGCCTTGCGGCCAGCGAGATGCTGCGCCAATACCCGCGCCTGTTCATAGGCCGGTTCGACCAGGCCGTAACAGATGCCGCGGTGCTCGGCGCATTCGCCGAGCGCGAAGATATCTTCGGTGCCGGTCTGAAGGTGATCGTCGACAATGATGCCGCGATTGACCGCAATGCCGGCTTCCTTGGCCAGTGTGATGTTCGACCGGACGCCGGCGGCGAGAATCACGGCGTCGGCATCGATCCGATGCCCATCGCTGAGCTCAACAGCCTCGACGCGCTTCTCGCCAATGATGCGGCCGGTGTTGGCGTTGAGCAGGACTTTGATGCCCTTCCTCTCGACCAGCGATTTCAGAAGCGCCGCCGCCGGTGCGTCGAGCTGGCGCTCCATCAGCCGGTCCATCAGGTGCACCAGCGTCACCGGAGATCCTGCCTTGGCAAGCCCGTAAGCGGCTTCAAGTCCGAGCAGGCCGCCACCGACGACGACCACGCGCTTCTTGCCTGCGGCCAAGGACAGCATCAGGTCGGCATCCCGGCTGTCGCGAAAGGTGTGCACGCCCTGAAGCTCCGCGCCCGGAAGGTTGAGCCGCAATGGGGTCGACCCCGTGGCGAGGACCAGCTTTGAATAGGTCACGCTCTCTTCGCCCGCGATCTTGAGCTCGCGGCGACCGACGTCGATCTCGTCGACGGTGCAGCCATATTTCAGCGTGACGCCGCGGTCGCGCCACCAATTGGCGGGCTTGAGCTCGATTTCGTGCGAAGTCGTTTCACCTGCCAGCACGGACGACAACAGCACGCGATTGTAGGCAAGCCTCGGCTCCGCGCCGATGACAGCGATGGCGTAGCGTCCGAGCGCGACCTTGGCGAGTTCGTCGACCAGGCGGACCGCGGCCATTCCATTGCCGACGATGACGAGCTGTTCGCTCATGGCCTCTCCTATTCGGCTGCCTGTGGGGTGCCGTAGGCTTCGGAAATCATGAAGCCGGACAGCGTGCCGTACGCCGCGGTCCACGCCGCCGCGACATCAGACGTCCAACTGCTGCCGAGTCCCTTTTCCAGCGTCCAAAGCAGGGCCGATCCGACCACGGGGTAATGCTCGGGCCTAGCGCCATAGGCGACGTGACGTTTGGCGAGCGCGCTTGCCGCCGGAAGGATCGAAGGAAGATCAGTCAGACCGTTGACCACGACCGCGAGCGTCGCCATCAGTTTCTTCTTCTGTTCGCTGATGTCGGCGGGAAACATCGCCTTCACCTGCGGTGCGACCTCGAACAGGCGGTCGTAAAAGATAGTTGCCGCCTGCTCGGAGATCGGCGCGACTTTCGAGAAGCTCTGCTGCACAAGTTTGATCTGATCGGGTGTCATGTTCTTCTCCTGTCCGGTTGCTTGCGCTTTGTAGTCATCGCACCCCGCTTGCGGGTTCACAGGATGAGCCGATTTTGAAAGCCGCACGCTTCTCGGATCTGGCTCGCACTCCTAGATGCGCGCCTGGGCCAGGCTGGTCGCACCTGCTTCCGCGGGACTGCGGCGCAGGTAGAACCACCAGGTGAAAGCCAGGCAGATCGCGTAGAAGCCGAGATAGATGACGAGCGCGAGCTGCGGGCCGCCGGTGATCGCGATCGATTTGCCGAAGCCGCTCGGGATGAAGTAGCCGCCGCAAGCGCCGATCGCGCCGATGAAGCCAAGCGCCGCGCCGCTTTCGATGCTCGCGGTCTTGAGCGCGAGCGCGCGGCCGGCTTCGCCCTTGCCTTGCGCTTTGCGCAAGTTTTCCTCGCGGAAGATCGAGGGGATCATCCGGTAAGTCGATCCGTTGCCGATGCCGGTCGTCACGAACAGGATCAGGAACATCGCGAGGAAGCCGATGAAGTCCTTGTTACCGACGAAATAGATGACGCCGATGGTAGCAGCCGCCATCGCGATGAAATTCCAGAATGTGATGATCGCGCCGCCGATCTTGTCAGCGAGCAGACCACCGAACGGGCGCGACAGCGAGCCGACCAAAGGCCCAAGGAACGCGATGCCGATGGTGATCGAGGGAAACTGCGTCTTGATCAGGAGCGGAAACGCCGCCGAGTAGCCGATGAAGGATCCGAACGTCCCGATATAGATAAAGGACATGATCCAGGTGTGCTTGCGCTTGACGATCGCAAGCTGATCCCTGAACGACGACTTCGCCGAGGTCAGGTTGTTCATGAAATAGACGGCGCCGAACACGGCGACGATGAGCGGCAGCACCCACATCAACCCGGCATTCTGGAGATAGACACCGGAGACGGGCGCCGCCTGGTAGAGATTGATGAGGCCGGCGCCCATCAGGATCGGCGTGATCAACTGAACGCTGGAAACGCCGATATTGCCGCCGGCGGCGTTGAGCCCGAGCGCCCAGCCCTTCATGCGGTCCGGATAGAAGAAAGAGATGTTGGCCATGCTGGAGGCGAAGTTGCCGCCGCCGAGACCCGCGGTCGACGCAACGAGCAGCATCAGCCAGAACGGTGTGTCGGGCTGGCTGACGAAATAAGCGAGCCCGAAGGTCGGGATGAAGAGTACGGAGGCCGAAAAGATCGTCCAGTTGCGCCCGCCGAACGTCGTCACCGCAAAGGTATAGGGGAAGCGCATGAAGGAGCCGATCAGCCCCGGAATGGCGACGAGCTGAAACAACTCGTCGGTGGTGTAGTGGAAGCCCGCCGCCGGAAGTTTCGTGGCGACGATGCTCCAGATCAGCCACACCGAAAATCCGATGTGCTCGGCCACGATCGACCAGATCAGGTTGCGGCGGGCGATCACCTTGCCTTTGGTTTCCCAGAAGGCTGTGTCTTCGGGGTTCCAGTCCGAAATCCAGGTCGGGTCTTTCGCGCTCATTGAGACTTCCTTGGTTGCGTGAAGGGGGCCTGTCGGCTCGTCATCCCTGGTCATGGCGAGGCAGACCGAGCGAAGCCCGGGCAAGCGGTCGCTAATCGGATGAATGGCTTTTCAGCGACGGCATCGATGGCGTCGGCATGATGCTATTCAAGCTTCGTGCCAAGCCGCCGCATCGCGAAAAACAATTAAATTACATTGGCTTACGTAACCGACGGCCATCGCCTGGATCGCAGCAATCAGCATTCAAAATTTGCAGCCGCTCAATTGTTGTGCGCCGCACAAACCTTGGGCATAGACGCTCAAAAAAAAGCACCGAATGGTGGGCAAGATTCACTGTTTGACTGCTACGCGGGCAGCGTGCTGCGCAACCGCTACACACGTTGCACAAATCGACTGCGATTCGACGCGGGAATTTCAAACAAGTCGCGACTGTCAACGCAGGAGCAGCGATGGCCTCGCTCAATCGCTAGTCAACGAAGATGACAATCGGCCGGATCATCAAGAGCAATTACTGGCTGAAAAACAATCAAGGCGATCGCTACATCGCAAGATAGCGGCGGCGGATATCCTCATTGCGGGCGAGACCAGCCGTGTCCTGTCGGTGCACGACCTGTCCCTTGTCGATGACGGCGGCTTCCCCGGCAATGCGCAGGCAGAAATGCATGTTTTGTTCGGCGAGCAGAATGGTGGCGCCGCCCGCGCCGAGTTCGCGCAGCACTTTGCCGATGGTGGCGACCACGATCGGGGCAAGGCCCTCGCTTGGTTCGTCGAGCAGCAGCACGAGAGGATTGCCCATCAACGCGCGCGCGATCACGAGGATCTGTTGCTCGCCGCCGGACAGGCGGCCCGCATGTCGCGAACGGAGCCTCGCGAGCATCGGGAAGGTTTCCCAGATGCGCGGCAGCGTCCAGTCCCGCCGCCCGTCCGGACCGGTCTTGGCGGCAATCAGCAGATTGTCTTCCACGCTGTGTTCCGGGAAGACCTGCCGATCTTCCGGCACATAAGCGAGTCCCAACCGAGCGCGCACATGTGGCGGCGCGCGCGTGATATCGCGTCCGGCGAAGAAGATGCGGCCGCCTCGCGCCGGGACAATTCCCGCAAGCGTCTTCATGGTTGTGCTCTTGCCCGCGCCATTGCGCCCGAGCAACGCCAGCGTGCGTTTTTCCGGTAACGCGAGATCAATGTCGAACAAGATCTGGCTCGCGCCGTAAAAGGCGCTTAACGCTTCGGCGCGGAGGAGCTCTGTCATTCCGCCTGAGCCTCCTCGGTTCCGAGATAGGCGTCGATCACGGCCTGGTTGTTGCGGATCTCGCTAGGGGTGCCTTCGGCGAGGACGCGGCCGTAGCAAAGCACGCGGATGGTGCTGGCGACCTGGAAGACGATATCCATGTCGTGCTCGATGAACACCAGCGTGAGCTGGCGTTGCTCCCACAGATCGCGCACGCGGCGGATCATGCGCCAGCGCTCCTCCGGACCCATGCCGGCGGTCGGCTCGTCGAGCAGAAGCACCTTGGGCTCCAGCGCAAGCGCCAGCGCGATATCCAGCAGTTTCTGGTCGCCGTGCGAGAGGATCGCCGCCTCGACATCAGCAACGTGCGTCAGGCCTGCCAGCTCCATCATCTCACCGGCGCGCTCGCGCACGCCGATTGGCGGAAAGCGACGGGAGAGATCGCCCCACCGGCCGGCATGGGCGGTGACGGCAGCCATCAGATTTTCTTCCACCGTCATGGTCGGAAAGCAGCTTGCGACCTGAAACGCCCGCCCGATACCGCGGCGCATCCGATCGTTCTTGGAGAGGCGAATGACGTCCTCGCTGTCAAGCAGCACCTGACCCGCGTCCGCCGGGAATGCGCCGCTGATCAGGTTGAAGAACGTGCTCTTGCCGGCGCCATTGGGACCGATCACCGCCGACAGCGAGCCGGACGGAAAGGTCAAGGAGACGTCGTCGATGGCGCGCACGCCGCCGAACGCCTTGGTAAGATTTTTGATCTCAAGCTTCATCGCGTTCGTCCGGGCAAGGCCAGCTTGAGAAAATCGAGCACGCCGCGGCGCAGGCCGAGCGCAAAGGCCAGGATGATGATCCCCAGAACCAGGCCATAATATTCGGTGAAGCGTGTCACCACATCGTTCAGCGCGAGCAGGATGGCGGCGCCCAGCACGGGCCCGAGGAAGCTGTTGATGCCGCCCAGCATGACGGCAAAGATCGCCTGCCCCGAATTCGGCCAATCGGCGAGTTCGGGATAGGCGCCCGAGACGAACAACGCGGCGAGCACGCCGCCCAGTCCGGCGAACGCGCCGGCGATCGTGAACGCCCAAAGCCGCGCCCGCCACAAGACCACGCCGAGGAAGCTCGCGCGCTCCTCGTTGTCGCGGATCATGCGCAGCGTCTGGCCGAACGGGCTCGCCGAAATATGACGCAGCGCCAGAAGGCCGAGCACCGCCACGACGGCGCAGAACTCGTAGCGATGAAGCTGCGAGGTGAGCTCGAAACCGAAGATCTCGCGGCGCGGGATGCCGCCGCGCAGACCCTGGTCGCCGCCGGTGAGGCTCTGCCAGGAGATAATCACGCTGAAGAACAGCATCTGAAACGCGAGCGTGATGAAGGCGAAGTAATCCGTTGAGAGCCGGACGCAGATGGCGCCGACGCAGAGCGCGGCGAAGGCCGTGAGCAGCACCGCGAACGCGGCAGCGACAGGCAGCGACAGGTCCGTCATCTGCATCGTCAGCCCGAAGGCATAGGCGCCGAGGCCGTAGAACATGCCGTGGCCGAACGACACCATGCCAGCGTTGCCGACCAGGAGGTTGAGCGAAGTCGCAAACAGCGCCATGGCGCTCAAGCGGATGATGAAATCCTCGAAGGCTGCATTGCGATAGAGATACGGGATCGCCAGTACGACGATCAGGACAAGAGCTGATATCGCTGCATCGCGTAACGCGGGACGCTTCTTCATTGCCGGCGTCCGAACAGGCCCTGCGGGCGCAGGACCAGAATGCCGATCATCACGATGTAGATCAGTCCGTCGGTGAACTTTGGAAAGCCGATCGTGCCGAAGCCGCGGACCATGCCGATCATCAGTGCCGACACAAGAGCGCCCGCGATCGAGCCCATGCCGCCGATCACGGTGACGATGAAGCTCTCGATCAGGATCGAGAACCCCATGCCGGGCGACAGCGAACGCACGGGCGCCGCGAGCGCGCCTGCCAGTCCCGCCAGCCCACCGCCGATCGCGAACACGACCGCGAACAGCAGCGTCGTGTTGACGCCCAGTGCCGAGACCATCTGCGGATTGATCGCAGCGGCGCGCACCGTCTTGCCGAGCCTCGTCAGCGAAAGGCCGAGGCCAAGCACGATCGCGATCAGCGCGGCGATTCCGATCAGCACGGCGTAAAACGGCGGCACAACGCCGCCTGCAATGAAGAACGGCATCACCTGGAACGCCGGCGGCATTCCCATCGCGTGGAACTCGGGGCCCCAGACGATCTTCACGATGTCATCGAAGATCAACACCACCGCGTAGCAGATCAAAAGCTGCATCAGCACGTTGGAGCCATAGACCCGGCTGATCAAGGCGCGCTCGAACGCTACACCGAACAGCGCCATCGCAAGCGCCCCCGCCAGCACTGCAAGGGCATAGCTCTCGGTTGCGCCGAATGCGCTATAGGCGACGTAGCCGCCGAGCATATAGAAGGTGCCGTGGGCGAAGTTGACAATCTTCAGCACGCCGAAGATCAGCGTCACGCCGGCGGCGACAAGGAACAGCAGCATGCCCACGATCAGTCCGCTGGTGGTCTGGGTGACCACGCAGGCGGGCGTTGTGAGGCAGGCGCCGAGGGCGTCGAGATCCATCGGAACCTAGATGTACTTCTGCTGCTTCTTCCAGTCCGTCTCGAGCTCGACGATCTTGCCCCAGTCGGCGGGTTTGACATCGATGATGTACGGCTCCTTCGGCGTGGTCTGGCCCCAGCCGATGGCATAACCGACCATGGTGTGGTCATCGCGCATGGTGATCGTGCCGTCGGCGCCGAATGGCGAGTTGATCTTCATGCCGGTCAGGGCCGCGGCCAAGGCCTTGGCATCGAGCGAGTTGGCCTTCTTGACCGCTGCCTCGTAGAAATGCATGGCCACCGAATTCTGCCACGACCAGTTGGTCGGCCGCTCGTTCCATTTCTTGAGATAGGCCTGGCCCCATTCCTTGTTGGCGGGCGTATCCGGAAATGTTTCAAGATAGCGCGTCGCCGACTGAATGCCGGGCGGGAGCTGCTTGATCGCCGCCAACACCGGATAATCGACATTCGGCGTTGCAACCGTCATCTGCGAAAACAGCGCATAAACGTTGCCCTGGTTCACGAATGCCGAGAGATCGCCGGCATAGAGCAGCGTAAACAGCGCCTGCGGCTTGGCCTGGATCAGCTTGGTGATGACTTCAGTGAAGTCCGGCTGGCCGAGCTTGGGCCAGCCCTCGGTGACGATCTCGATGTCCGGTTTGAACTTCTTGAAGAATTCCAGGTACTGCGCCGTGGTATCACGGCCATAGGCATAGTCCGGCGAGCAGGTCGCCCACTTGTTGAGTTTCTTGATATTGGCGTAGTCGGCAAGATAGATGCTGCCGGCCACCGCATCGTGAACGCCCTGGCGCGCAACGCGGAAGGCGGTGGGAGCGCGGATTTTGGGATCAGCCGTCAGCGACGAGGTCTCGCTGTTGGTGTGCAGGCAGGCGACACCGAGGTCGCGTACGACTTCCTGGACCGCAAAGGCGCCAGATGAGGCCTCCGCGTCGATCAAGAGCTCGCAGCCTGCGCTGTTCACCAGTTCGCGCGTGATGCGGGCGGCTTCCTGGGGCTGGCCTTTTGAATCGCGGAAGACGAATTCAATCTGCCGCCCGAGAAAACCACCGGCGGCGTTGATGCGCTCCTGCTCGATCATCAGCGAGTTGCGCGAGGAAGTGCCAAGCAGCGCGATCGGACCTGACAGGATGCTCTGCATCCCGATCCGCAATGTATTGGCTTGCGCCCTGGCCACCCAGGGCGAGGCTAACAGGCTGGCGCTGCCGGCCAACATCGTGCGACGCGTAATGAGCCCGCTCATTGAACTGCACCTCCCGTGACTTGTTTGTTGCGTTCGGCTTCTGATACGAGCCGACTATTTTTTCCAAGCTTAGATCAACGACAGCTTCGTGATCAAGCTGGCAATCGTGCAGGCGATGCTTCCAACTTCCGAAAGGCCGGCATAGACTTGCCGTTGCAATCCACGCAAACCCGACGCCTCCCGAGGAGATGATGGGGCAAGCCAAAACCCATTATGAGGTGATTGTCGTCGGCGCTGGCGTCGCGGGCATTTACCAGATCAAGCGGCTCGTCGACCTCGGTGTCGACGCCACCGTACTTGAATCCGCGCCCGATCTCGGCGGCACCTGGTACTGGAACCGCTATCCCGGCTGCCGCTTCGATTCCGAAAGCTACACCTACGGCTTCTCCTTCTCGCGCGAACTGCTCGATGAGTGGCACTGGAACGAGCATTTTTCCAGCCAGCCCGAAAATCTGCGCTACCTCAATTACGTCGCTGAAAAATTCGATTTGCGAAAGCACATGCAGTTTGGCTGCAAGGTCGTGGCGATGCAGTTCGACGACGTACACGACCTCTGGCACATCAAGACCGGCGACGGCCGCGAACTGACGTGCCGTTTCGTCAGCCTCGCGATCGGACTGCTGTCCACGCCAACCTTGCCGAAACTCGAAGGCATGGACGACTTCAAGGGCCGCTCATTCCACACCTTCTACTGGCCGCACGAGGGCGTCGATCTCGCCGGCAAGCGGGTGGCCGTGATCGGCACCGGCGCAACCGCTATCCAGTTGATCGGCGAAATCGCCGACAAGGTCGGCGACCTCACGGTGTTCCAGCGCAGGCCGAACTGGAGCGCACCGCTCAACAACGCAGCGATCTCCGAGCACGAAATGGCCGACATTCGTGCGCGCTATGACGCAATCTTTGCCGCCTGCGCGTTGACGCCGGGGAGCTTCGTGCATGGACCTCAGGAACACGGCTTCTACGAGGTGAGCCGCGAGGAACGCGTCAAGCTGTGGGACAAGCTCTATGACGAGCCCGGCTTTGGCATCTGGCTTGCGAATTTTCGCGAGATCTTCATGGACGAAGCCGCCAATGCCGAGCTGTCGGATTACATCGCAGGGCGCATCCGCGGCCGCGTGAAGGACCCCAGGGTTGCGGAAAAGCTGATCCCGAGGGACCACGGCTTCGGCGTGCAGCGCTTGCCGCTCGAGACGAATTATCTGGAGGCCTATAACCGCGACAATGTGCACCTCGTCGACATCAGCGAGACGCCGCTCGTTCGTGTCACCGAGGATGGCCTCAAGACGAGCGAACGCGACTATCAATTCGACATCATCGTCTACGCCACCGGATTTGACGCCATCACCGGCGCCTTCGACCGGATCGATATCAGAGGCGTCGGCGGCAAAACACTGGCCGAAAAATGGAAGGATGCGCCGTCGACTTTCCTCGGGATTCTCATTCACGGCTTTCCCAATCTGCTGATGCCGACCGGACCGCAAAGCGCGTCCGCCTCGACGAATTTCCCGCGGGGCATCGAGAGCAATGTCAACTGGTGCACGGACCTGCTGCAATACATGTGGGATCGCGGCTACGTCAGGGCCGACGCAAGGCGAGAGGCGGAGGAGCGCTGGACCGCTTACGTGGTCAAGACCTACGAGATCATGCTGATGCGCAAAGCCAAGTCGTGGTTCACCGGCTACAACTCAAACGTCGCCGGCCATGAGGAAGGCACGATCCGCTACTTCCTCTTCAACGGCGGCACGCCGAAATTCCGCGCCATCGCCGATGGCGTCGCTGCGAAGGGTTATCAGGAGATCGAGTTCAGCTCCGCAGCTCAAAAGGAGCCCGATCGACGCGGCGCAGCAGTTGCGCACAAGGCCGTGTAGCAGAACCGAACCGATCTCACCTTGCAGCAAGACGCGGATGTCATATGAGCCTCCTCAGCAACCCCTTCGATCCAACGCATGAAGCCGCCCTCGTCACGGGTGCGGGAAACGGAATCGGCCGCGCCATCGCGCATGCTCTGACCGGCGAAGGGGTGCGAACCATCTTCGCGGATGTGAGCGCGGAAAGAGTGACTGCGGCGGTCGAAGCCGCGCCGCGCCCGGAGCTGGCGGTGCCGTGGGTTGGAGACCTGGCGCGTCGTGACGCTTGGGACGCCCTGCTGACACATGCGCAGGCAGCGCTGGGGCAAGTGACGCATTTCGTTCACAGCGCTTCGCCCCCACGCCGCGAGGCCGACCACGCCTTCGCGGTCGATGCTGACACCTGGGAGGCGATGCGCGCGGTCAATGTCGATGCCGCCTTTTACCTGTCGCGCGAATTGGCCCGTCAGCTCATTGCGACGAAGACGCCGGGATCGTTTCTGATGCTGACGTCACTCCACGCCGGCACGCCGCGAAACCTGCCGCATTACAGCACGTCCAAGGCGGCGCTCACGATGATGGTGAAGGAGTTGGCGAAGAGCCTTGGCCGCTTCGGCATTCGCATCAACGCACTCGTCCCGGGCGCTATCGCCGCCGGCGGATTTGTCGCCGATGCCTCGCTCTCGCGTCATATTCCGCTTGGCCGCATCGGCAAGGCCGAGGATCTGGCGCCGATGGCGCTCGCCGTGCTCTCAAACCGGATCTCCGGCTACGTGACCGGAGCAGCCTTTGTGGTTGACGGCGGCTTGTCCCTGACGAACTGGTTCGATCCGCCAGTCCTGGATGACCTGTAGGCGTCACGCCAGTAAGCCTTCGAACCGAAACGCTTGCCGCTTCGGCGGAGCTAGTGTCCCGATTCCGAAGTTCGCAGCATTTTTGGGAGCCACGTTTCGAACTTCGGAATCGAAAGGACACTAGCCAATTTAATGATCTGGTGTGGCTTTGGTTCAGAAGTCCGCATGAAGAAACCGCGGCAACAGTGCCGCGGACTTCTGAACCGCCACACTAGTCTCTCCCCGCCTCCATGATCGCTGTCGCCAGTCGCACGGGATCGGAGAAGCACAGTTCATGGCTGCCGCGGACCTGCACCAGACGAAACAGTCCGAGTTTTTCCGACAACCGCGGATGCCAGGGATAGCTATGCGGCAGCGCGACGTCTTCGGTGCAGTTGAGATAGGACTTGGCGAGTTGCATCTCCGCCGGATTCGTCTTCAGCGCAATCTTGTCGGTGAAGGTTTTGAGCGGGTGCGGATTGAGGATGTCGTAGGCGCGCTTTGCCAGTTCAAGGTCGGCATCATTGATGAAAGCCTCGCGCCAGATCGGGAACGGCAGTACCACCGAGCCATCGCCCCGCTCGGCCGCGATCGCATCGAACAAGCCGACATATTGCGGCGGCACCATATCGTTGAGCGACTCGCCGTTATTCGGGACGAAGGCGTTCCAATAGACCAGCCTGCGAATCCGCTCCGGCGCGAGGTCGGCGACGCCGGTGATAACCATGCCGCCATAGGAATGTCCGAGCAGGACTACCTCCTTGAGATCGTTCTCGGCGAGATAATCGACGATCGACTGGATCGCTTCCTTGAGCCCCGTCGTCTTGGCATCACCCGGCCGATTGCCTTTGATCGTCGGCGTATAGACCCGATGGCCGGCGGCGCGAATCGGCGCGGCGACGGACTCCAACTCGGCACCAGTATGCCAGGCTCCGTGGACGAGGACGTAAGTCGACATGTTGTGGCTCCTCCCGAGGAATGGTTAGATCGGCCGGGTGTCGGCGTCGGTTCAGCCATATTGAACCGCGCGGGGGCCTCAGCGCTTGTCTGGCGCTGAACCGCATTGGTCTCGGAGCGAACTGATGGAGCAGGTCATTTCCGAAAGGCGGCCGCGGCACTTCATCTGGGATACCGCGGAAACACGCCCCTTGGAGCAATTTTCCTATTATCGCGAGGCGATCTGCCAGGCCTTCATGAACCTGACGCCGGAATCGGCGGTGACGTTACGCTTTCCGGCGAAGGTCGAGACGATCCGGCTTGGGGCCGGCGCAATCAACCGGGTGGCGTTTCCGGAGCATACCGTCAACCGTCGTCGCGCCGATATCGCCGCGTCGAGTGAGAGCTGCTTCTACCTCAACCTCAAGATCGCCGGCCGATGCCGCATGCTGCAAGGCGATCGAGAGGTCAGCCTGTCGCGCGGCCAGGTCGGCATTATCGACAGCGACCGCGAACTCAAACTGCTGCATGATCGCGGGCCGGCGCTTGCGGTGGCCTCATTCTGGGTACCCTCGCGCGCGCTGCGTGATCGGCTGCCGCCATCCTTCGACTTCGAGGCGGAACGGGTCTCAGACGATCCATATGTTGGCCATCTCATCGTTGAGACCGCGCGATCGCTGAACTCCGGCGCACTGCGAATGACCGAACAGGACGGCGTTCGGTTGTTCGGCGTGTTGCTCGATCTTGTCGCACTCAGCCTGTCGCGCCGCTCGCGAGGACAAACGGCGGAAGCGCCGTGCTTTGCGGATGCGACGGCGCTCGCGCTGCGTCGAACCGTGCACGAGCGGCTGCGCGAACAGGGGCTGACCGTAGCGGCAGTCGCAAACGCCGTCGGCATCAGCGAGCGCTATGTGCACAAGCTGTTCGAACGCTCCGGCACCACGTTTTCGCGCTACATCGTCGAGCGTCGACTAGACGGCGCAGCGGCGGATCTGAAAGATCCGGCGCTGCTGGACCGCGAGATCGGGACCATTGCCTTCGATTGGGGCTTTTCGGACCTGTCGCACTTCACAAAACGCTTCAAGCAACGCTTTGGCTGCAGGCCGCGAGATTGGCGTAGCGGATAGGACCCTCACGCATCTTCCGTCGCGGCCATCGGCTTCGGCGCAACGCCCTCGCCCGGCTTGAGGCGGAATTCGTAGGTCATGAGATGCCAGGGCGATGCCGCCGGCTTGCCGTCCGGCATGGTCGGATCGGTGCGCTTTTCGACCTTGGCGATCAGTTCGTTCTTCACGCCGAACACGACGTCGGTGTCGATATATTTGTCGCCTTCGACGAAGACATGCGTCACCAGCGGCTCGTGTCCGGGCGCATTGACCAGGAAGTGCACATGCGCCGGGCGCATCGGATGACGGTGCAGCGCGAGGATCATCTGGCCGACCGGACCATCGGTCGGGATCGGATAGCTGCACGGCAGAATGGTGCGGAAGAAGAACCGGCCATCCTTGTCGGTGATGAAGCGCCCGCGCGAGGACGGACCCGCCGTCTCATAGTTCGGCTTTTGTGAATCGTACCAGCCGTCGTCGTCGGCGTGCCAGATATCGACCGGAACGTTCGCGAGCGGCTTGCCATCGAGATCGGTGACGCGGCCCTGCACGAACATCTTCTCGCCCTCAAGGTTGGGAGAGACGTCGGTGCCATGCGGCATCGGTTTGTGCTCGCCGACATAGAACGGACCGAGCACCGTGGTTTCGGTCGCGCCTTCGCGCTCGCGGTGATTGACGGCGTCCACCAGCATCGAGACACCGAGCACGTCAGAGAGCAGGATGAACTCCTGCCGGCTCGGCGTGCATTTCTGCCCCACCCGGGTCAGGAAATCGATCGCATATTCCCATTCGCCGAAGGTGAGGTCGGTCTTTCGCACGAATTCGTGCAAGGACTTCGTCAATTCCTCCATCAGGAATTTCACCCGCGGATTCCTGACCTCCTCGAAGCTCTTGATGACGGCGGCGGTAAGTTCCTGGTCATTGAATTGGGGCATTTCGCTCGGTCCCTGGGGTTATGTCCGTTTGGCGGGAAATCTACACCAGCGAACAGCTCAAAGTAAGCCGAACGCGATTGGAATGCCGTGCCGATTTCGGCTATCACCTTCTCACTTTTTCAGGAGATGAAACCCGATGGCCGCCTCGCTCCCCCTCACCTCTCCCGAAGTCGCCGGCATGTCGAAATCGGCTTTCGAGCGGATCGAGAACCACCTGCGCGAGCGCTACATCGAGGCTGGCCGCTTTCCGGGAGCCCAGCTTTCCGTCTATCGGCGCGGTCACCTCGTCCACTCCTCCTCGCAGGGCTTTGCCGATCTCGAGCGCAAGGTCCCGGTGAAGGACGACACGATCTTTCGCATCTACTCCATGACCAAGCCGATCACGAGCATTGCCTTCATGATGCTGGTCGAGGAAGGCCGCGTCGCGCTCGACGAGCCCGTCCATAAATATATCCCGGAGTGGAAGAACCTCGGCGTATTCCAGGCTGGCGTCTGGCCGGCCTTCCTGACCCGCCCGCCATCGCGGCCCATGCAGATCATCGACCTGATGCGGCACACCTCCGGCCTGACATATGGCTTCCAGCAGCGGGGCAATGTGGACGCTGCCTATCGCGAACTGAAACTCGGCGAGGTCGAGAAGGCCGGCACGCTGCAATCGATGATATCGGATCTCGCCAAAATTCCGCTGGAGTTTTCGCCGGGCGAAGCCTGGAACTACTCTGTTTCGACAGATGTGATCGGCTATCTCATCGGGCTGATCAGCGGCAAGCCGTTCGAGCAATTCCTGCAGGAGCGCATCTTCGATCCGCTCGAAATGGAAGACACCGGCTTCTTCGTCCCGACTGAGAAAGCCGACCGTCTGGCCGCGTGTTACTCGGCAAGCCCGCAAGGCGCGATGACCTTTCATGCCACCGATCGCAAGGGCGGCCTCACCTTGCAGGACGATCCGGCGACTTCTTCCTTCCTCTCGCCGCCCTCGTTCATCTCCGGCGGCGGTGGGCTTTGCTCGACGTCGGCGGATTACCTTACCTTCTGCCGCGCTTTGCTTAACGGCGGCGAGCTCGATGGCACGAGGCTGGTCGGCCCGAAGACGCTTCATCTGATGCGGTCAAATCACCTGCCTGACGGCAAGACGCTGCCCGAATTGTCGCGATCGCTGTTTTCGGAAGCCACGTATCACGGCATCGGCTTCGGCCTCGGATTTTCCGTCACGCTCGATCCGGCGCGAACGCTCATTCCCGGCAGCCGCGGCGAATATGCCTGGGGAGGCGCGGCGACGACGTCGTTCTGGATCGATCCGGCGGAAGAGCTGATCGCCATCTTCATGACCCAGGTGCTGCCGTCGACCGCAACCCCGATCCGGCGCGAATTGCGAACCATGATCTATTCGGCGATCACCGAGAGCAACGTCTAGCCGATGCTTTGCAGACTCGGGAAGGTCTCGAGCAGCCAGATGCTGGCTGCCGAGACACCGCCGGTCAAAAAGGCAATTCCCGTGGCGACGAGCAGCACGCCCATGGCCTGTTCGACGCGCGCAAGATGCCGCTTCATGCGCGCAAACAGCTCGGAGAATTGCTCGACCATGAAGGCTGCGATCAGGAACGGAATGCCGAGGCCGGCGGAATAGACCGCGAGCAGACCGGCGCCCTTCGCCACCGTGGTTTCAGAAGCTGCAATCGACAGGATCGCCGCCAGGATCGGCCCGATGCAAGGCGTCCAGCCGAACGCAAAGGCAAGCCCCATCACATACGCGCCCCAGAGCCCGACGGGTTTTGGGATCGGCAGCCGCCCTTCCCGCATCAACAGATCGATGCGCGTCAGCCCGAGGAAGTGCAGACCCATCACGATGATGACGATGCCTGCGACAACCGACAGCTCGGCCGACCAGGCATGGATGAAGCTTCCGACCAGCGACGCGCTGGCGCCGAGCGCCACGAACACGGTGGAAAAGCCCAACACGAACATGACGGCCGAGATCATGACCGCGCGGCGGGAGCTCGATACGGCTTCGTCGTTGGCGACGTGCTCGATCGTCGCGCCCGTCAGATAGACCAGATAGGGCGGCACCAGCGGCAGCACGCAGGGTGACAGGAAGCTGACCAGGCCCGCAATCAGCGCGGCGGGGATCGAGACGTCATGGATCATGGTGGGCGTTCCTTAGCGGATATCGCAAAATCCGCAAATCACGACCTTGCGCGAGTGTCCCGCTTCCGAAGCTGGCCGCGTGACGCCCGGAGGCCAACGCCCTTACTTGACGAGCTTCAGCGAAACCGGACCACGCGGGCGCAGGCCTTCCTGCGGTTTCGACGAAACCGGCTTTGCCGCCCCCTCCTTCTCCCGCACCATCGCATCGCACAACGCCTTCAATTCCGAATCCTCGATCCGGTTGAGCTTGATCCGGAGCTCCAGAATCGCGACCGAAACCAGTTGCGCCGTGTCGCGATCACCGTTCAGGATGAGAGATGCCTGGCACTCCTCGAGGGTTGCCAACACGGCTCGCAAATTCACTTCAAAATGAGCCACAGCGTGTTTCCGTCACCGAGCTTGCGAGAAGATCAAAGTCGTCCGGGCAACAGATGCACCAACCCCACGCCACCCGAAAAAGTCCGAAGATATTAGGACTGAGAAGATAGTTTTCGTCGTTACACAGATTTGTGACATCACCGCCCGTCCCCTAATGATTCGGCCGCAATTGTCGCGTGCCTCGCCCGCGACCTGCGTTGTTTATTGCTGGTGCACCGCGAAAAGCCCCCGAACCAGGCTTTGCCAGTCTAGCTCCGATGCTCCTTTCAGTTTCGCGGCGACCTCTTCGAGGAGCGTCAGAGTCAAAGCCACACTGGAATCATAGAGTTGCAGTGTCCCCTTTGGTTCAGACATTCGCAAACACGCGCTGCCGCGATATCGTACGAATGTCTGAACCGGGACACTAGTGCCCACTGAAGTTCGTGCTCTATCGCGGCGCGCACCTTCACGAACTTCGGAAAGTCTTGGGCGCTAGCAAACTTGTTGATTCTAGTACCGCTTTATCGATCTGAAGTCCCTGATCGAACTAGCCGCCTGTCGTGCAAGGACTTCAGATCGGCGGTACTAGTGCAGCCTGTGGGTGTAGGTGTCATTTTTCGGCGAGGCATTTAAGCCAGACGCGTCAAAAAGTCCTCCCGCTGACAGCGTCAGGGTTGTGATATGACCAATAACCTGCCAAAGCAGGTTAGGACGATCCTTAGGATTAGAAGTATTGGAGAAACGCCTTGCGGAAGGCACTTTCTGTCTGGATCGAAGCAAGGCGCAGTTCGATGGCGTTCGGGACCACCCTGCCTTTTTTGTCGGATTACGAACGTCATTCATTTGCAGGCGGCGGTTGAGCCGTTTTTTGGAGGGTGTCAAATCCCCGTAGATTTCCGGGGGTGGACACCAATTGACACACTGGATGCAGGTCCGAAGCCGTATAAGGGTGATCCCCCGACCCGGATATTCGGACGCTTCATGAGCGAAGGACGGTAGAAGCAGTATGAACAAATCCATGGCCAAGAAGATGAAGCAACGCAGTGCCGGGAAGCCGGACATTGAGCTGGGCAAGCGGATCCGCTTGCGGCGTGTGGAGCAGAAGATTTCACAGGCCGAGCTTGGGGAACAACTTGGCGTCAGCTTTCAACAGGTCCAGAAGTACGAGAAAGGCGTCAATCGCGTCGGCGCCGCCCGTCTTCAGCAGATCGCAACCGCGCTCGATGTGCCGGTCACGTTCTTTTACGATGGCGACAGCAAGGCGCGCGAAGTCGAGAGCCTGCTGTTTCTGGACAGTGCCTTCAGCCTGAGGTTGCTTCGCGCCTACTCGAAGATCAAGGACCAGACGGTGCAGCGTCAACTCGTCTCCTTGATGGAATCGATCGCAGCGAACGAGGACTGATTCAGGGCGCCCGCGACGTTCCTTCCGCGGACGCGGTCGATCAGGGCCAAAGGATCGGCTGGCGCGGAATGGCCGCGCCATGCCACATGCTGATCGGGCCGCGACAGCGCCAAGCGACCATCGCGAGCCATCTCCGGCGGAACTGCAACGTCGATCAGCTTGAGCGGGAACTTTCTCATCTCCGCAGCCTGCATGAGCGTTGCGGCGTCCGTCGCCGGATCAAACCGCAGCAGCGTGAATTCCGGCCCCATCCGGTCATACAGCGAAACGCCATCCACATCCATGAGATGCGGCGTCCGGCAACCCGGCACGGTCGAGGGCGTATAGCTGCCCATCGTATAGGACGGCGGCTCGGCGCCGTCATAGGCGATGATCGGCGAGCGATCGTAATAGCTGCCGAAGTTAAGCCCCGCACAAGCATATTGCTGCACGTTGATCTCGTAAGTGAGGCGTCCGACATCCTGCCGCACGCGGTCGCCTTCCGCGCTCGCCTCCTCGATTGTCTCGGGAACGGCGCCGCGGCGCTTGATCTCGGCCTCGGCATGCGACATCGCAAACCGCGACACCTGGTTCGTGATCGGGTGCCGCTCGGCCTCATAGGCATCGAGAATGGAGGCGGGAGCCCAGCCATTGAGATGCGCCGCCAGCATCCAGGACAGGTTGGTCGCATCCGCTATGCCGGCATTCATGCCGTAGCCCGCGTAAGGCACCCAGATATGAGCGGCATCGCCTGCGATGAAGGCGTTGGACCTTCGGAATTTGCTCGCGATCAGCCGCCGGCCGACCCAATCCTCCCTGGAAATCACCTCGTAGCTGAAATCCGCCCCCACGCCCAAAATGGTGCGGATGCAGGCGTCGCGATCGACGGAATCGAAATCGTTCTCGCCAGGCATCATGTAGTTGTGCACCAGCCAGCGCTCGCGGCCATCGATCGCATAGACCATGCCGGAGCGGCGCGGATTGATCGCGCCGGTGCCCCAGGCCGGCGCAACTTGCTGGCGGTCGATCAGATCGGCACTGCGGATGTAGGTCGATTGCACGCGCTGGATCACCGCGTCGCCTTCAAAGGCGGCCCCGATCGCCTTGCGGACGATCGATCGTGCACCGTCGCAACCGATGAGATAGCGGCAGCGTACGGATTTCACCAATCCCGTGTCGAGATCGCGCAACCTCACATCTGCGAATTCGTCGCCGAGCACCACCTCTTCTGCCGAGGTGCGGTTGACGATACGGATCTGTCTTTGCGCCGCGGCGTGCTCGAACAGGATCGGTTCGAGGAAAATCTGGTTGATGCGGTGCGGTGGCTCAGCCGTCGGCCAGTTGCAGTCCGGACCATCCTTGCGCGAAAAACGGTCGCGGCGGCAGGGAATTTCGATCCGCGTCAGTTCGAGGCCGGTAAACGCCGTGCGGTAACTGATGTCGTGCGGATAATCCGCCGGCAGGCCGGCGTTGCGGACCTTTTCGGAAAGCCCCAGCCGCCGAAAAATCTCCATGGTGCGGGCGGCGACGTGATTGCATTTCGGCTCCGGCGGCTCGGCGGCCGCACGGGTCTCGACCACGGTGACGTCGATCCCCCGCCATGCCAGATCGATTGCCAGCGTTAGGCCCACCGGACCCGCGCCGACGATCAGGACATCCACTTCCACCCCCTCTGACATCAGGTCCAGAACCTCCGCCAAGCGGCTGACAGCCGTGCTTTTTCTCGAACCAGACTAGCGTCGCCGGCGACATACCGAAAGCAGCCCGCGCTGCGCGCAGCGTGGGATGCAAAAACCGCAATTCGGGCTTAATCGGAAGGCAACCCTCGGGGTTCTATTTTCGAGACGTTTCGCCGGTCGATTGGGCGGCTACCTGCTTTTGATTTTGGGGGATTTGATTCATGCGCCACTTGATTGCGCTGGCCGCGGGCCTCGTCCTTGCGACATTGCCCGGCTTTGACCGAAGCGCCGCCCAGGCTCCCAACCCGCCAATGGCGCTGAAGCCTGTCGCCGCAGCGCCGGGCGCCCCAACCCACGCCAAGCCGGCCGTGGCTGTCTCGACACCCGAGTCCCGCTCGGCCGCCGCGCTCGCGCTGTCGCATGAGCCGACCTTTGACGAAGGCACCGCACAGCGGATCAAGGAGGCGGCGCTGAGCTATGGCGATATCGCGGTGCGCGGCGGATGGCCGATGATCCCACCGGACGCCAAATTCGCAATCGGCACAGCCGGCCCCAACGACGATCTCTTGCGCCGCCGCCTGATCATCAGCGAGGATCTCGCCAGCGACAAGGCGACGGGTCCGTTCGACGAAGCGCTTCTCGAGGCGGTCAAGCATTTCCAGGTGCGTCACGGCCTCGCCGCCACCGGCACCATCACGCCGCGCACGCTTGCCGCCCTCAACGTGCCGGTTCAGAAGCGCATCAAACAGCTTGAGGCTTCGCTCGAGCGGCTTGAGAACATGAACTTCCAGTTCGGCCAGCGCTATGTGGTCGTCAATCTTCCCGCGACCTTTGCCGAAGCGGTCGAGAACGACGTCGTCGTCCGCCGCTATCGCGTGATCGTCGGCAAGACCGAAAAGCCCTCGCCGACGCTGACCGCCGAAATCACTGGCGTTGTTCTCAACCCGACCTGGACCGTCCCCTCCTCGATCGCGAAAACCGAAATCTCGTCGCATATGCGTAAGGACCCCACTTACCTGTCGCGCATGCACATGGAGGTGCTGGACGCGCACGATCGCCCGATCGACCCGGGGTCGGTCGATTGGTCCGGGACGCATGTGCCGAATTTCACCGTGCGCCAGCAGAACGGCACCTTCAATGCGCTGGGTCAGGTCAAGATCGATATGCCGAATCCCTATTCGGTTTACATGCACGACACCAACCAGCGGAATCTCTTCAGCGACGACTACCGCTTCGACTCCCATGGTTGCTCGCGGGTCGATAACGTTCGCGACCTCGCCACCTGGCTGTTGCAGGAGGAGATGCAGAAATGGAATCGCGCTGCCGTCGATGCAGCGATTGCCACCGGCGTGCACCAGGAGATCGCCCTGCCAAAGAAGGTTCCTGTCGCCTGGATCTATCTGACCGCGTGGATGACCCGCGACCAGACCGTCCAGTTCCGTAACGATATCTACGCCCAGGACGAGCAGCTCTTGGAAGCGACCGCCGAGGAGGCCGCCTTCTTCAACCAGGCCGCCAATCATCCGCTGACCGCGCATATGGCGAGGTGAGCCCAAGCTCGGCCTCATGGTTCTCCCGGCGATGCGCAGCATCGTCCGGAGACGCACAGCTTCGCAGTGCTCCTCACCATGAGGGTTTCAGACCTCATCCTGAGGAACGCGCATCCCGAGGCAGGCCGCTGCGAACGGTTCCAGGAAAGCGCGCGTCTCGAAGGATGAGGCCGCGATCCCCGGTTGAATTTGCGCGCCCGGAGTCCTATGCGTAAGCCGCATGAACAGCCTCGCTACGGCCGAAAAACCCCTGATGTCCTGGTCTCGCCACGGTTCGCATAATGTGGCGAGTTCCACCAAGGCAGCGCCGTTCCTCCCCATGAGCCGCGCCGAGATGGCGGCGCTCGGCTGGGATGCCTGCGATATCGTGCTGGTGACGGGCGACGCCTATGTCGACCACCCGAGTTTCGGCATGGCGATCATCGGCCGTCTGCTGGAAGCGCAAGGCTTCCGCGTCGGCATCATCGCGCAGCCCGACTGGCAGTCGGCGGAGCCGTTCAAGGCGCTCGGCAAGCCAAGAGTGTTCTTCGGCATCACCGGCGGCAACATGGATTCGATGGTCAACCGCTACACGGCGGATCGGCGTCTGCGCCATGACGACGCCTACACACCGAACGGCGAAGGCGGCAAGCGGCCGGACCGCTGCACCATCGTCTATGCGCAGCGCTGCCGCGAGGCGTTCAAGGATGTGCCGATCGTGCTCGGCGGGATCGAGGCCTCGCTGCGCCGGATCGCGCATTTCGATTACTGGTCCGAAAAAGTGCGCCGCTCGGTGCTCGCTGACGCCAAGGCCGACCTTTTGCTCTATGGCAACGCAGAGCGCGCCGTGGTCGAGGTGGCGCACCGGCTTGCCGGCGGCGAAGCGCCGCGCGACCTCAGCGACATCAGAGGCGTCGCACTGTTCCGCCGCGTGCCTGAAACTTATACCGAGCTTCACGCCGACGATCTCGACTCCGCCGACGAGGGCGCGCGCCGCCAGGCCGGCGACACCGTGATCCGGCTGCCGGCGTGTGAGCAGGTCGAGCAGGATCGCGAGGCGTATGCCAGGGCTTCACGCGTGCTGCATCGGGAGAGCAATCCCGGCAATGCCCGCCCGCTGGTGCAGCGCCATGGCGATCGCGACTTGTGGCTGAACCCGCCGCCGATCCCGCTGACATCGGACGAAATGGATTCCGTCTACGACCTGCCTTACGCCCGCGCGCCGCATCCATCTTACGGCGATGCCAAGATCCCCGCCTGGGATATGATAAAATTCTCGGTGACGATCATGCGCGGCTGCTTCGGCGGCTGCACCTTCTGCTCGATCACCGAGCACGAGGGCCGCATCATCCAGAACCGCTCGGAAGGCTCGGTGCTGCGCGAGATCGAGCGCATCCGCGACCGCACGCCCGGCTTCACCGGCGTGATCTCCGACATCGGCGGCCCGACCGCCAACATGTATCGGATGGCGTGCAAGGACCCGAAGGTCGAGGCGCTATGCAGACGCCCGTCCTGCGTCTTCCCCGACATCTGTCCGAACCTGAACACATCGCACGACGACCTGATCCGCCTCTATCGCAAGGTGCGCGAGGTGAAGGGCATCAAGAAGGTGATGGTCGCCTCCGGCGTCCGCTACGATCTTGCAGTGAAGAGCCCGGAATACGTCAAGGAGCTCGTCACTCATCACGTCGGCGGCTACCTGAAGATCGCGCCCGAGCACACCGAGCGCGGTCCGCTCGACAAGATGATGAAGCCGGGCATCGGCGCCTATCACCGCTTCAAGGAGATGTTCGAGGCCGCCGCAAAGCAGGCCGGCAAGAAATATTACCTGATCCCGTATTTCATCGCAGCGCATCCGGGCACGACCGACGAGGACATGATGAACCTTGCGCTGTGGCTCAAGAAGAACCGTTACCGCGCGGATCAAGTTCAGACATTCCTGCCCTCGCCGATGGCGACCGCTACCGCGATGTACCACACCGGCGTCAATCCGCTACGCGGCGTGCGGCGTGGGACCAGCGACAAGGTCGAGGCGATCAGGGGGCTCAAGCAGCGCCGGCTGCACAAGGCATTCCTCCGCTATCACGATCCGGACAACTGGCCGGTCCTGCGCGATGCACTACGGCAGATGGGCCGCGCTGACCTGATCGGTTCGCGCCCCGATCAGCTCGTGCCGGCGCATCAGCCGCCGGGCACCGGCAAGGCCGCCGGCACGCGGCGGCCGATACGCGACGGCGGGCGGACGCAACGCTTCACCACCAAGGGCGTGCCGATCCGCAAGTAGGCGGCGATCAGGGCGACTCGGGCATCACCGCTTTCGCATTGTCCTTCGCAAAAATCGTGGGCACGTCGAACTTGCCGGTCTCGAGATCATATCGGCAGCGCCAGCCATTCACCACGCCGGTCTGCATCGGCTTGTTGCCCTTGACGTCCGCGTCGCCTGAGAGCCCGATGAGGAGATAGCGGTTCGCCGGCCAATCGACGCCGAGCCAGCGATAGTTCTCGTCGGTGCCCTTCACGAGATTCGCCGAGATGTGGTACTCGGGCTCCTTCTTGACCTTTCGCCATTCGGGACGGGTCTTCATGTAATCCCAGGCCAGGTCGGCCAGCGGCTTCTTGGTTGCGGCAACGAAGCCTTGCGGCGTGAGGTGATACAGATAGAGCGTCATTGTACCCGAGCCGATTTTTTGCATGCGCACCAGCCACTTCGAATCGCTGGTGAAGCGAAACCCTGCTGAATAGTCGTCCTGCTCGGGACCCAGCATGGTGAATGTGCCCTCACGGCGCGCCCAGAACTGCCATTTCCAGTCGTCGGCGTCCTTGTTCACGTATTGCTCGATCGTGGTCGCGCCGTCCGGCGATTTCTGGGTGTGTTCGTCTTCGATCTTGTAGCCGGCCGGCGGACCCGCCGGCCGCGCTGCAGCCGCGGCGCTGCTCCAGGCGCCGATGCCGCAGGCCATAAGCAGACCGAACACGAGTATTCGAGTCTTCATTTTCGCAACTCCTCTGGCCCCTTCACGCGATTAGTCGCGCCTGTCGCGATCCAGTTCATTGAGGGCGGGACCCGTCGGCTCGAAGCGCGCAGGCCTTCACCAGAATCCCGACGGATTATCCGGAAGGGGTTTGCCCTTGCGGTCGTAATGCCGGACCTTCACCACACCTTTTGCATTCGTGGTCTTGACGGACTTGCACCTGCCGTTGGGGTAGTAGGCATATTCAAAATCGAAGAACACGGCGCCGTTGAGCATCTTGGTGGCGCGCGTCAGCTTTCGCCCATCATAGTGGCCGATCAGGTAGACGCGCCCTTCAGTGTGAAGCGCATCGGCCTCGTCTTTCGTGATCTTGTCGCAGAGACTGATCGGGTGCCAATAGCCGTCCCAGCCGAGATAATATTCGACCGGATCGCGTTTGATGCGCGCCCTGACGATGGCGGCCCAGGCAAGCCAGCCGCCGATGAGGAGGCCGATCAACACGATCGCGCCGATCAGAATTTTGACGATTAGCAAGGTCGCGGAGATCAGGAAGTCCATGGCCATGCCCTCGATGGCGCGGTGCCAGCTACTTCGTGCGGCGATAGAGCCCCTGGAACGTCACGCCAGCGCCGCCGCATCCGCCGTTGTCGCCGACTGCGAGCCAGGGGCCGATGCGCTGCATCTGCACGTGGCAGCCGTCGTCGTTATCGGTGAAATCGAGCATGTCGTCTTTCGGCACGACATCGCCCGCGAACTCGCCGGTGTGGAAATCGCGCGCGGTCGGAACGGTGATGCCGCCCTCGACGTGCAATTTGCCGTCGGCGCCTAACGTGATCTCGATCGGGCCGCCGGGGTGAAACCACTTGCCGATCCAGTCCGACGCCTTGGTCGGCGACATTCTGGCAACGGGCGTCAGCGCTGCGGTCGGCAGCCAGCCTGTCGCCCAGATCTGCTTCTTCGCCAGCGGCGACTGGTAGTTGATGCAAGTGAATGCGCCATTGGTCTTGCCGGCAAAAACCAGGTCGTCGGTGACGAGATAGGCGTTGCGGCGGCAGGCATCGGTCGGCGCCGGGCAGCTTTCCGCCTTGAAGTCGTCATCGTACGGGCTCTTGACGAAATTGACGCGCGGCTTCGCGGTCACCTTTGCGATGACCCAGGGCGACTTGTTGTCCCAATCGACGCCGTTGCAGTTCTTCGGATCTTCGGGATCGTAGGCCGACGCGCGGCCGGCCATTAACAGAGCAATCAGAATCAACAGGCAGCCAGCCGTCTTGCACATCGAAATCCCTCGAGCGGTTTATTGCTAGTCGTCACTGGCAAGGTGCCGGTTCAACTCCGCCGCCGGGTCCGTGCCGATGGCTCGTGCCTCTACGGCTGAGCGGGCGAGGTTCTTGCAAATGCCGGCACGGCGACAAAGATCGGAAGACTCCCGAGCAGAATCGGGATAAAGGCCGCGCTCGGACTGCCCGCTGCGTCCCACGCGACGCCCGAAAGGAACGAGACCAGCATCGCGAAGCCGTAACCGATCGAAAATGCCGCGGCGGATGTCAGCGCAACCTCATTGGCGCCGCAGAGCAGCGGCGCGAGGGCCAAGGACAAGACCAGCGCGGCGCCGAGCGAAAATCCGGCGAGACCTGCCCAGAATACGGTCCAGGCACTTGCGGAAAACATGATGCCGATCACGCAGGCAGAAGAGATCGCCGCTAACGTCAAAAGCGGCCATCGTTTGCCCTGAAGCCTGTCGGCCACAAGCAGCAGGAGGAAGGATGCGGGCAGCTGTCCAAGGTTCATTGCGATCAGAGCCGCACTGATGAGATCGTGGCGGCCGCTTCCGTCCAAAGACGAAGGCAGGAAGCCGTTGAGGCAGAAGTAGGTGCTCGTCGTGCTTGCCAGCGTCATGCCAATGCGCCAGTTCAGCGTGCTATTCCATTTCGGGAGCCAGCCGCCGGAGGCGCTTGGCGAGGCATTCGCCGCCGCCTTGGGCGTGAGCACCAGAACCGCCACAGCGGTGGCAACCAGGGGAAGAGACCAGATTCCGAGCGCGGGGCGCCAGTTTCCGTCGAACCAGGGCAGCACGACCGGAAGCATCATCGCGACGGGGATGATTTCCCCGGCGACCAGGCCGTTTGTGTAAACGGCCGTGCCGAAGGTGGCTCGGTTCGGCACCCAGTCACGAACTGCGGCCGCCATTGCCGGCTGCATGATGGCAACGCCAGCGCTCATCACGATACTTGCGAGGTACAGTTGCCACGCGTTTGGTGCCGCTGCCCGGAGCACGCCGCCAACCGCCGCAATCAACAGGCCCCACACCAGGGCGCCACGCACACCCATTCGGGCGATGACGATCGATCCGGGTGCGGCAAAAATAGCAAAGATGACGACGGGTATGCCCGATAGCAACCCGACTTCCGTGCCCGAAAGATGGAGGTTTTGCTGAATGACCGAGATGAGGGGCGGCACCGCCAGCACGGTAAGGCGAAGGCTTGCGCCGCAAGCCCATAGCAGGAAAAAGGCTGCGCGCGCCGTCATCGATTGATTCACTAAGGGCCTCTCCATCGCCGACCAGCCGTCTTTTGCACGCCCTTGACCGTGCGTCCAGCGCGCCCTCCACGACGGGCCGCGGCGTAGAGCAGCCCTGCGGGACGACATGGCATCCCCGCCATTGCAGCCTTCGCAAAGCGGTGCTTCATTGCCGCCTCACACCATCACTTTCCCAAAGGCGCGCTCATGCTCGACGTTCCCGCCCAAAATCAAAAATCATACGCCGACGGCAAGATCCTCAGGAGCGTGACCGAAGGCGTCGGCATCGTCACTTTCAACAATCCCGACAAGCGCAACGCCATGTCGATCGAGATGTGGGAGGGTCTGGGCGCGGCGCTGACCGAATTGCGCGACGACGAGAACGTGCGGGTGGTGATCCTGACCGGCGCGGGCGACAGGGCCTTCATGTCGGGCGCCGACATCAGCCAGTTCGAGAAGAACCGCAGCGATGCCAAGGCCAACGAAGAATATAACCGCAAGAGCGACGCCCAGCGCGCGCTGCTGGCGAACTACCCCAAACCGACGATCGCCTGCATTCGCGGCTTCTGCCTTGGCGGCGGCATGCAGGTGGCGATGCTGACCGACATCCGCTTCGCCGCTGAAGACAGCCAGTTCGGCATCCCTGCCGCCAAGCTCGGCATCGCCTATGGCTTCGAGGGCTTGCGTCACCTGGTTTCGCTGGTCGGCCCGTCCTGGGCTCGGCTGATCCTTTACACCGGCATGCGGATCGATTCCGCGGAGGCGCTCCGGATCGGTCTCGTCGATCGCGTGATGCCGAACGACAAGCTCCTGGACGAAACGCTCGAGGTCGCCCGCACCATCTCCGGCAATGCGCCGCTCGCCATCAAGGCGGCCAAGATCACGATCGCGCAAGTCTTGAAGGACAAGGACGAGCGCGACATGGCCGCTGTCAAGGCGATCGCAACGGCTTGCATGGACTCCGAAGATTTCCGGGAAGGCCGGCAGGCCTTCATGGAAAAGCGCAAGCCACAGTTCAAGGGGCGGTGATTGAGTAGACCCCTTCAGGGATAGCCGGCACCGGCAGTCTCCACCTCGACAACGTCGATGCGCGCGGACGACCTACCCTGCCTGAGTTCCTCGGGCGTGGTCGCAGCACTCAGGCAAAACAGCGTTGTCTTGTCCGGGCCGCCAAGCGCACAGGCAATCGCTCGACGGCCGGACACGCTTATTCGCTGCCGCTCCTTCCCATCCCGATCGATCCTGACGAACGCGTCCTCGCTGTAGCAGGCGGCCCAGACCGCCCCGTCGCGGTCCAGGCAAATGCCGTCCGGATCCTTTCCGCATTTATGCCGAGCACGAAGGCGCAAGCCACCATCGGATTGAATTTCGTAGTCGGCGAGACATTCGCCATCCATCTCGGCGACAACAAGCCGCTTGTGATCTGCCGAAACCGCAATGCCATTTGGAAAGCGTAGCCCGTCGGCAACGACCTCGGTCCTGCCGTCGGGCGTCACCAGGATGATTCTGCCGACGGCGCCTCGCTCGGGCGGAGGCGGAAAATCGAATCCGAGATCACCGACATAAGCGCGCCCCAGCCCATCGACGATCATGTCGTCAATCGTACCAGTTGCGGCATGCGATAGATCTGAATAGAGCGACAGCTGCCCATCCGAGAACGTGAGGAGTTTTTTGCGGAACATGGTCAGCACAACGAGCCTCCCGTCCGGCAAAAAGCCGAGGCCGCACGGAGTATCGCCCGCGACCTTCGCATGCTCCTGCAGATCGCCCGTCGGGCCGATGCTTAGCAGGGTTCGGGCAATGCAATCGACGAACCAAAGGCGTCCGCCATACCAACGGGGTGCCTCAAAGTAGCGCCCTCCGTCGAGCACGGTTCTGAGTTCGCCCTGATTCATGTCGCTCACCCGGCTAGCCGACGTTCGTCAACTTCGAAACACAATGCGAGTTCGGCTGATAAGCCATAGCACGCAGGGCCGCGCAGCGTCGGGATGCGACGAGATTGTGATCGACAATGTTTCGAACATGACGAGCCGATTTGCCCGTCGTGCCAATTCGCCGCAGGGATATCGCTTGTGGCGTCGGGCAAATCACCTTTAGAAGCCCGCCCGTCCCGCGCCCGATCTAGAGGGGCGCTTCGCGATCGTCACGAACGTTGGGTGCGGGATGCGATGGACGCTTTCGCATCGGCTGACGATCGATGAGACGAGCGGACGGCGAAGTCGTGTGGTCTTGGCGCCTCGACGCTGGCGTCAAGCCGGCGGAGATGATCCGCCGGCGATGGTGACAAGAAAGCCCGATCACCAGAGAGAGCACGAAGGAAGCCGTAACACCATCGCCGCGGGGAGTGCCGGATTGTTCCAGACGAACCTGTGGTGACTAACTCGTGTGCTTTCTATCTTTGCGCACGAGGCTGCGGGTGCGTCTGGCACCCGGCATTCCCCGCGCCCTCTTTGGTTCAGAGGGACAATGTTTTGGAGAAACCCGGGCGCTGGATGCGTCGCGGTAAGGAGAATGCTTGTGCCTTTTGCTGTCGTTCCGGGGCGATGCGAAGCATCGAACCCGGAACCTCGAGATTCCGGGTTCGCTCATTTCACTCGCGCCCCGGAATGACGTCGTCAGAGAATTTACAACGCCGCGAGCACCGCGTTGGCGACGTCGGCGGTGCCGTTCGCACCGCCAAACTCCATCGGCTTGATGCCGCCCGCATACGCCTTGTCGACGGCTTGTTCGATGCGCTCACCGGCTTCGGCGGCGGATTCAAGACCGTGCTTGTCCGCGAGCCAGTCGAGCATCATCGCCGCCGACAGGATCATGCCGGTCGGGTTGGCTTTGCCCTGCCCCATGATGTCGGGCGCGGTGCCATGACAGGGCTGGAACACGGCATAGCGGTCGCCGATGTCGGCCGAGGGCGCCATGCCCATGCCGCCGATCAGGCCGGCGGTCATGTCGGAGAGGATATCGCCGAACATGTTCTCCATCACCATGACGTCGAAATCCCAGGGCCGCTTCACCAGCATGGCCGAGCAGGCGTCGACATAAAGATGGTCCTTCTTGACGTCGGGGTGACGTTTGGCGGCCTCGTCGAACATCTCACGAAAGAACGCGAAGGCCTTGAACACATTGGCCTTGTCGACGCAGGTGAGTGCGCCCGGACGCCCGCGCTTCTTGCGGCGCTCGGCGAGGCGGAAGGAAAACTCGAACAGCCGCTCGGACGTCTTGCGCGTGATGACCAAGGTCTCGCGTGCGTCCTCATGGGTGACGACGCCCTTTCCCATCGAGGCGAACAGGCCTTCGGTGGACTCGCGGATCACGACGAGGTCGATGCCGCGCTGGTCGGCGCCGACGATCGGGCTCGGCACGCCGGGAATGAGACGCGCCGGGCGCACGCCGGCATAAAGATCGAAATGAAAGCGCAGTTCGACCTGCGGCATGATCTCGGTGTTGTCGGGGTAGCGCACCGACGGCAGGCCGCAGGCGCCGAGCAGGATCGCATCCGCCTCCTCACACAGCCGGATCGTCGAATCCGGCATCGACTTGCCGGTCTCGCGATAATGATTGGCCCCGGCGGCGGCCTCGGTGAAGCGGAACTTCAGGTCGGTGGTTTTTTCGATTTTGCGCAAGACTTCGAGCGCCGGCTCCATCACTTCGGGACCGATGCCGTCTCCGGGGAGGACGGCGATGTGGAGCGCGTTATTGGCAGACATGAAGAGTGTCCTTGGAGTTTTGATAGATCGGGTTTTTCTGGATTGTCATGGCCGGGCTTGACCCGGCCATCCACGTCTTTCTTGCTGCTGCACCCAAAGACGTGGATGCCCGGCACAAGGCCGGGCATGACGGCGGCGTTTGTATTAAGGCGTCAATATAGCTCGGCCGACCAGGCGTCCCTCCTTCAGACTGCAGAGTGCGTCGAAAGCCTTGGCGAGCGGCATCGGCGTCACCGGGATCGGCGCGATCTTTTTGGCGCGCACGAGCTCGAGCAATTCCTGGGTTTCGCGCAAATTGCCGACATAGCTGCCTTGAATCGTGATCGCCTTGATCGGGATCAGCGGCAGGGCGAAAGTCGCGCCGCCGCCGAACAGGCCGACGATCACGAGCTTGCCGCCCTTGCTCAGGCAGTCGAAGCCGAGCTGCGTGGTCTTGGCATTGCCGACGAGATCGATTACGGCGCGGATCGGCTCGCCCGCCTTCTTGATCAGTTGCTCCAGCGCATCGGCCGCGCCGCCATCGACGGTTGCGAGCGCACCGGCCTTTTCCGCCGCTTCACGCTTGCCGGCATCGATGTCGACCACGATCGCGCCCTTGCCGCCCATCGCTTTCAACAGCGACAACGCCATCAGCCCGAGGCCGCCGGCGCCGATGATCACGATCGGCGTATCGAGCACGGACTCCACCTTCTTGAGCGCACTATAGGTGGTGACGCCGGAACAGGCGTAAGGCGCGGCGGTGACGGGATCGAGCCCCTTCAGGTCGATCAAATATTTCGGATGCGGCACCGTCATGTGGTCGGCATAGCCGCCGTCGCAATAGACGCCAAGCGCGCTTGGCTTGACGATGCACATGTTCTCGTCGCCACCGATGCAGGTCTTGCACTTGCCGCAGCCGAGCCAGGGATAGGCCAATACGACATCGCCGAGCTTCAGCCCGCCTTTGTCGCTTTCCTTAACATCAGGCCCGAAGGCTATGATTTCGCCGACAGTTTCGTGTCCCATCGTCAGCGGCAGCGACACGCCGCGGTCCTTCAGGGACAGCGGCTTGCGGCCGTGGCCGAGATCGTAGCCGCCTTCCCAGATGTGCAGGTCGCTGTGGCAGACGCCAGCCGCCTTCACCTTGATCAGCACGCGCGTACCGGCCGGTTGCGGGGTCGGCTCCTCCATCTCTTTCAATGGGGCATTGAACTCAGCGACCCTGAAACTTCTCATCGTTCCGCTCCCTTTGACTTATTGGCTGACGTGATAGGCCGGAAGCCATCACCCCCGCAAGGCCGAGGGCTACGGCTTGCCGATCACACCTTCGATCTGGCTTTCCGAAAATCCGGCCTCGCCGAGCACCTCGCGGGTGTGTTCGCCAAGCGCGGGCGCGCGCGCTCCCGCCGCGACTTTGGCGCCGGACATCCGGAACGGCAGGTTCACGACCTTGAAAGGGCCGCCATCGTCTTCGACCTCGGCGAGCGCACCGCGATGGACAAGCTGCGGATCGGCCATCGCCTCGGCCACGGTTCGGTATGCCGAACAGGGCACACCGTATTCAGCGAGATCCCTGAGGCACTTTTCGGTCGTCACCGTTTTCGACCAGTCCTCGACGCCATCCATCAGCTCGGTCCAGTAGCGGCGGCGGTCGGCATATTTCGCAAATCGGGAATCGCCGATCCACTCGGGACGGCCGGCGGCGCGAACGAGGCCCTGAAACGTCTTTTCGCTGGCAATCGCCACCATCACATAGCCGTCCGCGGTCTCGACCGGACCGAACATCGGACGGCTCGGCGGCGGCAAGTGGAATTGCGCGGCCTGCACTTCGGTCGGCGTCAGCGTGAGCATCGATTCCAGCATCGACACGTCGATGTGCTGGCCCTTGCCTGTGAGGGTCCGCTGGTAGAGCGCGGCCGAAATCGCACCGAAGGCGTAGACGCCGGTCAGAACGTCGGCGTGATAGATGCCGCAATAGTCGGGCCGGTTTCGCCCCGGTTGGTATGCCAGATGCGCCATATCATAGCCGGATGCGGCGTGAATGACCGGCGCGTAGGCCGGCAGTTCCGCCGACGGTCCGCTCTGGCCGTAACCGGAGATCGAGCAACAGACGAGCTTCGGGTTGAACGGCTGCACGGACGAATAGTCGAGCTTCAAACGCCGCATCACGCCGGGCCGAAAGTTCTCGACGAGAATATCGACACTCTTCACCAGGTGAAGGACGACCTCGAGCGCCTCCGGCGATTTCAGATCGAGGACGATGCTCTTCTTGCCGGCATTGAGCTGGCCGAACAGGCTCGAGCATCCGTTGCGGACCGGAGGACGAATTCGCATCGTCTCGCCGTCAACCGCCTCGATCTTGATGACCTCGGCGCCGACATCGGCCAGCATCCGCGTGCAATGCGGACCGGCAATCGTGGTCGAGAAATCGAGCACACGCAGGCCATGGAGGCTGCCTGTCGCATTCCGCTCATCGATTTCCGCTATGGTCATTGCAGGACTCCCCTGTCGGCCGGTCTAGCCGAAAACATTAGAAGGAGCAGGCTCAAGGGGAAAGCCCGGCAAGGAATGCCGGCCGAGACGCCAAGAATGGATGCAGCGGCTGCCCAAGTAAGCGGCGGCAAGCATCTGGAACTGATCTTGCATAGACAGCGTTTAGCCACGGCAGCGTGCGAGGGCGTATTTTGAAGGTCCTGTTCGTTACCACGGAGATGGACGACTTCGTTCGGGTCGGCGGCCTTGCCGCCGTCTCGGCGGCGCTACCTCGGGCGCTGCGGCGCTGGACCGACGTCCGCGTCTTGCTTCCCGGCTATAGCGACGTCGTCGAACAATTCACGCATATCGAGATTGTCGGCTATTCTCCAGCGCTTGCGGAGATGCCGGCCTGCTCGCTCGGCCTCGGCGCGACCAAGGACGGCCTGCCTGTCTACGTTGTGTTGTGTCCACAATTATACGATCGGCCGGGCAACCCCTATGGCGACGAGGACGGCCGTGACTGGCCGGACAACGACATCCGCTTCGCACGACTGGCTTCGGTCGCCGCTGAGCTCGCAACCGGCAAGCTGGACAAGAATTGGGCAGCCGATCTGGTCCACGCCAATGACTGGCAGGCGGCGCTGGTGCCGGCCTACCTCGCCTGGAGCGGCAGCAAGATCCCAAGCATCTTCACCATCCATAATCTGGCGTACCAGGGCCTGTTTGCGAAGGAGACGCTCAGGCGGATCGGCGCCCCGCCGGACTCCTTTCACATCGACGGCCTCGAGTTCTACGACAAGCTGTGCTTCCTCAAGGGCGGCCTCAACTACGCCTCGCATCTGACGACCGTCAGCGAAACCTACGCCAAAGAGATCACAACGCCCGAGTTGGGTTGCGGCATGGAGGGGTTGCTTCGACGCCGCTCGGACGCGCAGCAACTGACGGGCATTCTGAACGGCATCGACGAGAGCTGGGATCCGCGCGTCGATGCCCAGTTGGCGCAGCAGTTCGCGCCCGGCGACTGGATCGGCAAGCAGGCCAACGCGGACTATGTTCGCCACCAGTTCGGCCTCGCGCTGTCGCGCGGACCGCTGTTCGGCCTTGTCGCCCGTCTTGTTCACCAGAAGGGCATCGATCTCGTGCTGTCGGCGACCGACGAGATCATCAAGGCCGGCGGCCAGATCGTCATCACCGGGCGCGGCGAACCGGAAATCGAGAAGGCGCTGGTCGCGGCGCACCGGCGCCGGCCCGACGCGATCGGCGTGGTGATCGGCTTCAACGACGGTCAGGCGCGGCGGATCTTTGCCGGCAGCGACTTCACCTTGATGCCCTCGCGCTTCGAGCCATGCGGCTTAAGCCAGATGTATGCACAGCGGTTCGGATCGCTTCCGATCGGGCACATGACCGGCGGCCTCGCCGAGACGATCAAAGACGGCGAAACCGGCTTTCTGTTCTCGCAACCCTCGACGGAATCCTTCCTCGGCGGCGTCCGGCGCGCCTTCTCGACCTACCTTTCGAAAGATCGCCTCGACGTGATGCGCCGGAGCGCGATGGCGCGATCCTTCAGTTGGAGTATTTCCGCGGCTCTCTATGGCGCGCTCTACCGCAAGACGTTGACGGTGGGACCCTAGAAAGTCGTTTACGCTTGCCGGCTTCGCGATGGCGGCCGGGTTTCCGGCATCGCCAGCCAGATGACGGCAAGGCCGAGCGCCGCAACGCCGGCAAGGCCGGCGAAGGCGACGCTGCTGCCAAACTTGTCGCTGACGTATCCAGCCAGCACGGTGCTCAGCGAGGCGCCTATACCGGTCGCGGTGCCGACGACGCCTTGGGCGAGATTGAAGTGGCCGCTTCCGAACGCGACATCGGCGACGACGAGGGGAATCAAGACGCTCAAAACTGCCGCCGTGATGCCATCGAGCACCTGGATCGCCACCAGGAGATACGGATCGTGCACGGTCGCAAACATCAAACCTCTTGCGGCGAGCGCAGCAAATCCGAGCAGGAGCAGCGGCCGCCTTCCCCATGCTTGCGCTTTGCGTCCTACCGACGGAGAGGCCAGCGCGACGATGGCTTGCGGCACGATGATGCAGGCCGCAATGAGAACGGTCGCCCATTGGCTCGATCGCGTGGTGACGATGCCAGCCATCAGCGGAAGCATCGAGGCATTGGCCAATTGCAGCAGCAGAATGCTGCTGGCAAAGATCAGGAGAGGACGTTGCCGCAAGAGCACCAGCACGCTGGTCGATTTGGCGCTCGGCTCGCTCGGCGGCACGAAACCATGGGCGCGGGCGGCGTCGACTTCACGTTCCCGGATGCGCGAAAGCGCGAGCAAGGTCGGGATCGCCAGCGCGAAAGCGACAAGGAACACCGAGCGGCTCGACAGCAGATAGCCAAATGTCCCCATCAAAGCGGCGGCGACGCCGTTGCCGAGCGAGGCAAAGCGCGCGTTGCGCCCCAGCCGCTCGCTGATCGCCAAGGGCCCCACAAGGCCAAGGCTGATCGCGGCAATCGCCGGACCAAGCACACAGCTCGCCGCCGCATGCAGCGCAGCCGCCGCCGCGATGACCGGGAAGATCGGCCACAATGCGTAGGCCAACGCGCTGCATCCGATCGTCGCGATGGCAAGACCCGCAACCAGCCGCTCGGATTTCGCCGCGTCGATGATCGCGCCGCCCGGCATCTGGCCGAACAGGGCGATGATGCTGCCGATGGAAAGGATCGAGCCGATCTCGACCTGAGTCCATTTCTCCGTGGTCAGGTAGACCGCGACGAACGGACCGAAGCCGGTCTGCACATCCGCCAGAAAGAAGATGAACCAGTCGAGACCGCGAAGGCTTTCGCGAGAGGGAGCCGGCGCCGCGCGTGCCATCATCGCCTCAGCTTTGGAACGCACCATCCGAGGGTCACGACCCGCTTGCCCGCTCTCCTCAGGGCGGTTGCGTTGTTTTTGGGGCGGGGATCGGCGCGCAAACATTTCTCCGCCGTCTTACTGATGATCGAATTGCCACGGCTTGAGGCTGCCCGCGGCGCCCAGAACCACGATCGGCGTGCCGTCCTTGTATTCGGGAGCGGCCATCACCTGTTCCTTGGTCAAATCAAGCGTAATGCTGTCACTCTTGTTGGCGACGTGGCCGAAATGCAGTGCGTTCCAATCGACGACAATCTTCCGGCTGCCAACACCCAGAAAACCGCCAAAATCGATTACAGCCGCGCGCACCGTCCCCTCGCGGTCGACGATGACATCAACGATGCGTCCCATGTCTTCGTCTTTCGCGCTTCGAACGTCCCGACCGAGCACACCATGCGCTTCGCTTGCGCCGATGATCGTGACGGATGCAGGCGGCGCCGGCTCCTTCGGCGCGGCCGCAGGCGGAGCACCCTCTTGCTGCTGCGGTGGCGGCGGAGATGTTGCTTCGCCTTCGGCCCAGGAATGCGCTCGGTAAAGACAAACAAAGCTTATGATCGCGAGCGTGAACAACATTCTGGCGCGCATCTCATCCCCTCGCTTGAAGAACGGCAGCGAAATCTTCCGCCGCCACTGATCAGGGTACAGCCGTCGCTTCCCTCGAGATCAGCGGGAAAGCACGATGGAAACCTGAATCTTGCCCCGCGTCTTCATGACCTCGAGCGACACTTCGTCATCATGTCGGCGCAGCCGGAGATCTGCGCTCGAAGTGCCCAGTCGCAGATCGCGAAGAACGACTTCGTTGAGGAAGGCCGGCAGGCGCGGGTTGCGCAGACGGATTTCTCCATGGTCGGCATCGAATTCGAGTCCGAGCGCCGCCTCGAGCAAAGTGAACGGCGTCGCGCTCGCCCAGGCTTGCGGCGCGCAGGCGACCGGATAGAGCGTCGGCCCACGTCCCTTCTCGCGCCGGAAGCCGCAGAACAATTCAGGCAGCCTGCGCAAATCCATATAGGTCGCGGCATCAAACAGCGCCTTGAACACCTGCTCGACCGCGAGTTTATGCCCATAACGCGCGAGCCCAAGCGCGATCAGCGCGTTGTCATGCGGCCAGATCGAGCCGTCGTGATAGGACATCGGATTGTAGCGCGCCTCACCCTGCGCCACGGTGCGGATGCCCCAACCGGTGAAGAAATTGGGTTGCATCAATCCGGCCGCGACCTGGCGAGCGCGATCCTCGCTCACGATCCCGGTAAAAAGCAGCTGCCCGGCATTCGACGTGCGTACCCGACAGGGCTTCTTTTTGCCGTCAAGCGCAACCGCGTAAGTGGAAAGCTCATCGCACCAGAAGGTCTTTTCGAAACGCTCCGCGAGCTGCGCCGCTTGCCCCTCGAGCTGCCGCGCCCTCTCGAACAATCCCATGCGCCCGGCGCAACGCGCCGCCAGTTTCTTTGCTGCAAAGACGTAACCCTGCACCTCGGCGAGCGCGATGTAGCCTTCTGCGAGCTGCCCGTCGGCATGGAAGATCGCATCGAACGAATCTTTCCACCCCTGATTGGCGAGCCCCTGTTCCGATGCACGTTGATACTCGACAAAGCCGTCTTGATCGGGATCGCCGGCGCCGTCGATCCACGCCAGACCTGCTTCGATCGCCGGCCAAAGTTCGGCAAGCGTATCGTCATCGCCGGTTCGATCGACATAAAGGCCGGCCAGAAGCACAAACAACGCCGTGGCGTCGACACTGCCGTAGTACTGCTTGAACGGCACCTCGCGCAGCGCAGCCATCTCGCCGCCGCGCATCTCATGCAAAATCTTTCCCGGCGCTGCATCGGCAAGCGGATCGACCGCTTTGGCCTGATACAGGGCCAGGCGCTTCAGCACACCGCGGGCTACCCGCGGATCGATCCACAGCATCTGAAGCGCAGTGATGATTCCGTCGCGGCCGAACGTCGTCGAGTACCAGGGAATTCCGGCATACGGGTACCGGCCCTGCGGCGTGTCCGTCATCAGGATGTTGAGATCGGCCATCGAGCGGCAAAGAACCTCATTGAAAATATTGTTCGAGGTTTCGATGCTGACAGCGCCCTTCGTCTGCTCGCGCATTTCCCGGCGATGCGCCAGCAAGCCGCGAAAGAACGGAACCGGCTTTGAAGCCACTGGCTTGTTGCACGACACGATGACAAACAGCGAGTGCGTCTGCTTGGGCGCGAGTTCGAGATGATAGGTCGCCGCGTTCGCAGTAAGCCGCGTTGGCTGCGGATCGAACTGAAGCGCGGTGGACCGCGGGGTGCCGTCAAGGCCCGTATAGTCGAGCAGGACATCGGACGGCCCCAGCAGCTTGCCCGAGGCGACGCCGCGGCGCTCGCGACGCTCGCCCCTCACCTCAAACAGATCGGCAAAATCGTTGCCGAACAGCAGCGTCAAATCGAAGTTCGCGGTATCTTCGCTGTGATTCTGAACGCCGATGCGCTGGTAGGCGGCGCCTCGCCACAGAAAGATGGTGCGCACAATGTGCAGCACGTCCTTCTGAAGCACATTGCGCCCCTGGCGATAGACGTCGGGGTTGGTCAAATCCACCGTGAGCGCCGAATTGTCGTCCCGAAGGCTCGAGCCAAGGAGCAGCGGCTGCACTTCATCCAGCACCAGTTCGAGCCGAGCCAGATAGCGCGTGTCGGTGTTGAACAAGCCATCCGGTCCGCCTGCGGAGGCGCCGATGTCTCCGTGGCTATCGAGCACGATGAAGGTATCGTCATGCTTGAGCGAGCGGCGCGGCCGGGCGGCGGGACCGGTCATCGGAATATAGAAGGGAGATTCCGTGATCGTTTCCGCAACACGCAAGGTGGTGATGCTCGTGACGGCTTCGGCTGACATATGACCTCGCTTGGACTGCAGCGACAGGCTTACGCAACGCTCATCTTGCAAGTCAGGCCGCGTGCTTCGCAAGGCGCCTCATTTCCTGCGTCACCAGCTCGCGGTATGGGCCCTGCCCTTGCATCAGGCGATCGGGCGAACCGTCCTCGATGATCCGACCGGCCTTGAGCATCACGACGCGGTCGAAATGACGCAACGTAGCCAGCCGATGGGCAATCGCGACGACTGTACGCCCACGCATCAACCGCGACAGCGCCTCGCGTATGGCTTCCTCGGACTCGCTGTCGAGCGCGGCGGTCGCTTCGTCAAGCAACAGGATTGGGGCATCTTTCAGGAAGGCGCGCGCGATCGCGATCCGTTGCCGCTGTCCACCTGACAACTTGACGCCGCGGTCTCCGACCATGGTTTCCAGTCCATCCGGCAGCTGCTCGACAAAATCGCAGCGCGCCGCGATTGCGGCCCGCAACACCTCGTCGTCGGTCGCGTTCGGTCGTCCATAACGGATATTTTCCATGATCGAGCGGTGGAAGAGCGAAATATCCTGAGGTACGACCGAGATCGACTCACGCAAGCTTTGCTGCGTGACGCGCGAAATATCCTGACCGTCGATCGTGATGCTTCCATGTTGAACGTCGTAAAATCGTTGCAACAGGACGAACAGGGTCGACTTTCCGCCGCCGGACTGGCCGACCAGCCCCACCCGTTGTCCGGGCTGAATGCGAAGGCTGAACTTGTCGAAGACCGTCGCTCCGCCGGGATAGTTGAATGAGACATTGTTGAAGGTAATCGCCGCGCCACTCTTGATCAGTGGCTCGGCTTCCGGATGGTCGCACAGCTCATGCGGAAGCAACAACGTGGCAAGCGCCTCGGTCAACCGGGCGACATGCTGCGTCACATCGACCAGCGCAACGGCAAGATCGCGCGTCGCACTGAGGATGGAAATGCCAAGTGTGCAAACCAGGACGACATCGCCGGTGGTGGCACTGCGGCTTTGCCAAAGTGTGATCGCCCAGGCCAGGATCGCAATCGTCAGCACAACGGTCACTGCGGCATGGGTGAGCCGAAGTTTCTCGAGATATCGAAGACTGCGCCCACGCGCCGTGAGCTCCCGTTTGACGGTCGCATCAAAACGTTCATGCTCGAAGCTTAGTCCGCAAAATGCGCGCACCAGCGGCATGTTGTTGATGACGTCGACCATTTCGCCGTCGACCGCGGCTGCCTTGTCGGCGAAATCGTCATGCAACGGCTTTCCGGCTGCTGCGAGCCGAAACATTGCCACCACCATCCCGCCCGCGACGACGATCAGGACTGCCGACATCTGCAGGCTGACGGTTCCAATCAGCGAAATTGCGGAAATCGTGGCGATACACGGCGGCAGCACGTTCCAGATGAACATGTTTTCAACGGAAAAGACCGCGTTCGACGTCGCGGTGATGCGGCTGGTCAGCATTCCCGGCAAGCGATCCGAGAAATAGCTGGGCGCATGGCCGGTCAGATGACGAAACATGTCGCGGCGCAGGTCACCGGTGACCCCGACAAACGTAAAACTCGCAATCCAGCCAGCAATTCGCCACAAGAAATTGTCCGCAGCGATGAGTGACATCAACAACGCAAACGCAAGCCACACTCTGTCGGCGTTACTTGGTCCGCCTGAGAGACCATCGACCAGAAACTTCACGCCATATTGGGTGCCCACAGAACAGGCAACCGCCGCAATAACGGCCGAAAAAATACAAAGGTGTGACGCCGGCCTGTTTCGAAGGTAACGCAGCACGAAAGCAAACGGGCGATTGGCATAGCCTGAGAGTTCATCCATGTGCCGCAAAACCTTTTTGTGTGGCCTGTTTCCAGGTCCGTTTTGTTCCAGCCGATGGAATGCCGCACGTTGCTTCACGGTTCCCGCCCCGCTGTCTTCAGGCACAGCAAATCTCGTTCACCGCAGACATCAATGGTGACGTTCCCGATGAAAGAAGTGCGCGCCTTACTGGAACCTCGCAGATGCGGAAACGTTCCCCTCGCGGCGCTGCTGCGCCGGGCTAACGGTAAGTGGGGGCTGTTCATCCATGACATCGGTAAGACGAGAGGAGACGGGTAAATGCGCATCGCGCAAGTAGCTCCGCTGACGGAGGCTGTTCCACCCAAATTTTATGGCGGAACTGAACGGGTGGTACATTGGCTGACGGAGGAACTTGTCGCACTTGGAAACGATGTGACCTTATTTGCCAGCGGAGACTCCCAGACATCTGCGAAACTGGACGCGACGTGGCCGAGGGCCCTACGCCTGGATGGATCGGTTCGCGATCCAAACGCACTTCACATGGTGATGTTGGAGCGGGTTCGGCGAAAATGTGACGATGAGGAGTTCGACTTCCTCCATTTTCACCTCGACTACTACCCGTTCTCGCTGTTTTTTCGGCAGCCGACACCGTTCGTGACGACGCTGCATGGGCGGCTGGACCTCCCCGAGCACCAGCCGGTCTTCAATACTTTCTCGTCAGTTCCGGTGATCTCGATTTCGAACGCGCAGCGGCGTCCGGTGCCGCAAGCGAACTGGCTTCGGACCATCCATCACGGCTTGCCGGAAAAGCTGCTGACGCCCCGGCCGGTCACTCCTTCCTATCTTGGCGTGCTTGGCCGGATCGCGCCGGAAAAAGGCGTCGATCGCGCGATTAGGATTGCCATCCGATGCGGTATCCCCCTGAAGATCGCTGCCAAGGTCGACCGCGCAGACCAGGAATATTACGACGAGGTGATCCGCCCCATGATGGATCATCCGCTCGTCGAATATATCGGCGAGATCAGCGATCACGAGAAATCCGACTTTCTCAGTGGTTCGCTCGGCCTGCTCGTCCCGATCGATTGGCCCGAACCATTTGGTCTCGTCATGATCGAGGCCATGGCGTGCGGCACCCCGGTGATTGCCTTCAACCGCGGCTCAGTACCGGAGATCATCGACGAGGGGCTGACCGGGTTCATCGTCGAGGACGAGATCAGCGCGGTTACGGCGGTGGCAAGTGCGGCGCAGCTCGATCGCAGCAGGATCCGCAAACAGTTTGAGAGGCGGTTCACCGCAAAGCGGATGGCGCTCGATTATCTCGCCGCATATCGCAGCCTGATGGAAGTGAGCGAGCCGCGCATCAAACTGGTCAGCAGCGCAGAATGACACCTGCCCTCATGCCGTCTGACGGTCGGCTTTCCCGAAGCGCCGCTCGTAATCCTTGATATAGGCTTCAGGTGCAGGCTGCAAATGACGTCGGGTCAGCGCCACAAGCTCGTCCCGACGCGAATTGCGCAACGCCTTGATCATGTCGCGGTGATCCTGTCGTGCACGATCGAGCACGTCGGGAAACGCATTTGCATATGAGCGGATGCCATAGACCTTCTGCGCGAGAAGATCGATGGTCTCGATGAGACAGGAATTGCCGCAGAGGCCGAAAACGACCTGGTGAAAACTGAGATTGCTGTAAAACACCGTCAGCAGGTCACCGGCCGCGATCGCCTCGGCATGCTTTCGCTGAATTTCATCCAACTTTTCAAGATCAGCCGCTGCCACCGGAAACGGGATGATCCGGACCGCCATCACCTCGAGCTCTTCCCGCACTGCGTAGATTTCCCGCACCTCTTTTGGCGTCAACCCGCGCACCACGGCGCCACGATTGGGAATTCGCTCGACCAGTCCCTTCTTTTCGAGTTCGAAGAGGGCCAATCGCACATCGCCCCGATGCGTGCGGAAGAGATCGCCGAGATCCTGTTCGACCAACCTTTCGCGCGGTTGACGCCGCCCAAGGACTATGTCCTCCTCGATGCGCTTGGCGATGACGGCAGCAGCCGGCTCGCGCGGCCGCGACACCGGCATCCGCTGAGATTTCGGCGCTCGGACCGTGCTGCGCTTGGCTGGTTTTCCGGCCATTATGTCTCCGCTATGACGCGGCCTCTTCGACGGCCGCCCAGGAGCTCGCGGTAAAGTTCAACGGCATATTGTAAACAATATTGAATACGGTTACCATCCCGAAAAATGAGCGGCTCGGACCAACGGGACGCGAGCCCGACAACGGCGGCAAGGGAGGAAATCACATGAAAAAACCGCGCAGGGATTCCGACGGCAAAATCTCTCTGGGGACGTTGTCCAGGCGACAAAGCCGCCGCGAATTCATGGTCAAGACGGCTTTGGCGGCTGGTGCATTCGGCGCGGTGCCGCTGCGCGGCTGGGCCGCCGACCCCGTCAACATCGGCGCGCTTTATCCGACCACCGGCAGCATGGCGCAGATTGGCGTCGGCTGCGTCGCTGCTGCCAAACTCGCGGTCGACATGGTCAACGACGCCGGCGGCATCAAGTCGCTCGGCGGCGCGAAACTCAATCTGATCGTTTCCGACGTGCAAAGCGACACCACGGTGACGCGGACGGAAACCGACCGCCTCATCACCGGCAACAAGTTGTCAGCCATTCACGGCTGCTATGCCAGTGCTCTCACTTTGATCGCGAGCGAAGTCGCCGAGCGCGCCAAGGTCCCGCTGATCACGGGATCGAGTTCGGATCAGCTCAACAAGGGCCGCACCTACACCTTCACGCCGTTTGCCCGCGCCTCGCAATTCGCCCGCGCGCAATTGCAGATGAGTAAGCTCGTCAGCGACACGCCGAAGGTCGCCGTCATCTTCGAAAACACGGCGTTCGGCACATCGACGTCGAACGGTCTCAAGGAACAGGCTACGGGCGAAGGCGTCGAGATCGTGATGTTCGAGCCCTACTCGGCCGGCTTTACCGACGCGAGCCCACTGATCAACAAGGTCAAATCCTCCGGCGCCAACACGCTGTTCTCGGTTTCCTATCTGAACGATCTCATTCTGATCGTGCGAACCGTCAAGCAGTTCGGCCTCAACATCTCGATCAACGGCGGCTCGGGCGGCTTCGTCATTCCGGATTTCTACAAGAATGTCGGCAAGCTCGCCGAAGGCCTGCAAGGCGTCGCGCACTGGAACCACGATGTCAGCGAGGACGCGCAGAAGGTCAACGCCGAGTTCAAGAAGCGCACCGGCGATTTCGCGTTCGAATATGCCGGTGGGCTCGTTGCTCAAACCTTCATGCTGGCGGACGCGCTGGAGCGCGCTGGCTCCGCCGACCCACAAAAGGTGCGCGAAGCACTGTCGACGCTCGATGTATCCTCCGGCTATGCCGCAATGGCGCCGGGCGGCAAGGTCAAGTTCGGCCCCGACGGCAAGAACATCTACGGACATCCGGTCGGCGTGCAGTGGCAGAACGGCGATCTCGCCAGCATCTTCCCGAAAGAAGATGCGCGCGCGCCCGTCATGAAGATCTAGAGCCGGCCGCATCTCGTACCGCCGATCTGAAGTCCCTGCAGCGTTCGCGGCCGGTTCGTTTTCAGGGACTTCAGATCGGTAAGCGGTACGAGCAATCAAATTTTGCTAGTGCCCGTGACTTTCCGAAGTTCGTGAAAGGTGGGCGCTGAGGGTGGGACACGAACTTCGGAAAGCGGGCACTAGATGTTCGAGACAGTGGCCCAGGCCGTCATCAACGGCCTGCTCATCGGCGGGATTTACGCGCTCGTCAGTATCGGCGTCACGCTGATCTTCGGCGTGGTCAAGATCGTCAACTTCGCCCAGGGCGAATTCGTGATGATCGGGATGTACATCAGCTTCTTCCTCGCCAATCAGTTCGGCGTCGACCCTCTGCTCTCGCTGTTCGTTTCGATGCCGGTGCTGTTCGTGGTGGGCGTTCTGATCCAGCATTTCCTGATCCGCAGGGTGCTCGGGCCAAACGACATGCCGCAAATCTTCCTGACCTTTGCGCTGTCGCTCCTGCTCCTCAATCTCGCACTGATGCTGTTCACCGCCAACTATCGCACCGTGCACACGTCCTACTCCGACGAAGCCTTCCATATCGGCGGGCTCTACATTCCAGAGGCAAAACTGATTGCCTTCGTTGTCGCGATGGCGTTGAGCGCCCTGCTCTGGCTGTTTCTGCACACTACCGATCTCGGCAAGGCGATGCGCGCGGCCTCGCAAAACCGCGACGTGGCGATGTTGATGGGCATCAACCCCAACCGCGTTTTCTGCGTTGCGCTCGGCATCGCACTGGCGCTGGCGGGCGCCGCCGGATCGCTGCTGATGCCGTTCTATTCCGCCTACCCGTTTGTGGGTCAGGTGTTCGTCTTGATGGCGTTCGTCGCGGTGGTGTTGGGAACGCTCGGCAATGTCTTGGGGGCTTTGGTCGCAAGCCTGATGATGGGCGTCGCTGAATCCCTCGGCATTCAATATGTCGGCGCCGACTCCGGCCTGATCGTGGTGTTCGCCATGCTGCTGCTCACGCTCGCCTTCAAGCCGACCGGCCTTGGCGGAGGCCGCGCGCGATGATGCAAGATATCAATCCGCGTCACGCCATTCTCATCGCGATCGGGATTGCGATCCTGATCGCCCTGCCGATGGTGGTGAAGAGTTCGTTTGCCATCGACATCTTTGTGCGGATCCTGCTGTTCGCCTTCATCGGCACCGCATGGAACCTGATGGGCGGCTACGCCAAGCAACTCTCGCTGGGACACGCCGCCTATTTCGGCCTCGGCGCCTACACCTCGACCATTCTCCAGATCGACTACGACGTCTCGCCCTGGATCGGCATGGTTGCCGGCGGCGTGGTGGCTGCGCTGGCGAGCCTGCCGATTGGCTGGCTCTGCTTCCGCCTGCGCGGCCCCTATTTCACCATCGCGACCATCGCAACCGCACAGGCATTGATGCTGATCTTCCTGAAATTCCGCGATTTCGCCTGGGGCGCCGAGGGCACGACGATCCCCAATCTCGGCACTGCGCCCTTGATGATGCAGTTCGAGAACAAGAGCTCCTACTATTATGTCGTGCTCGGCTTGCTGCTGCTCAGTCTCCTCGTCACCTGGCTGATCGAGCGTTCCTGGGTCGGCTACTATCTGGTAGCGATCGGCGAAGACGAGGATGCAGCCGAGGCGATAGGGGTCAACGCGCCGAAAATGAAGCGCGACATCTACATGATCTCTGCGTTTCTCACCGCGCTCGCCGGAACGTTCTATACCCAGTACATCTACTTCATCGATCCGGCGACGGCGTTCTCCTTTAACATCTCGATCGAGGCCGCGCTGGTGTCGATCGTCGGCGGCATCGGAACGCTGTGGGGTCCGCTGATCGGCACCGTGCTGCTCGAGACGACGTCCACACTGCTGCAAAGCTGGCTCGGCAGTTCGATCGGCGGCGTCCAACTCACTGTCTACAGCCTGATCCTGATGGCCGTGATCCTTTGGCGGCCGACCGGGCTGATGGGCATGATCGAGGAACTCCGTCAACGCACCGCCGGCCGCAAGCCGGCGCGGGCTTGAGGATACATCGATGGCAGACGCGCTCGTCATCAAGGCTTTAAGCAAACGGTTTGGTGGCCTGCGCGCCGTTCAGGACGTCAGCTTCACGGTGAAGGAAAACGAAACGCTCGCGCTGATCGGACCGAACGGCGCCGGCAAGACCACGAGCTTTCATCTCATCACCGGATTTCATCGGCCGGACGCCGGGTCAGTGCTGGCCTTTGGCCGCGAGATCGTCGGTCTGAAGCCGCATGATATCTGCGCGCTTGGCCTCGCCCGAACCTTTCAGGTCGCCAAGCCCTTTGGCGCCATGACCGTGCTCTCGAACGTGATGACCGGCGCGTTCCTGCGCAACAGGAACAACGCCGTTGCACGCGAGAAGGCGCGCGAAGCGATCGAGTTCGTCGGCCTTTCGGCTCGCGAACAGACGGCCGCCAAGGACCTGACCACGATCGACCAGCGGCGGCTGGAAATGGCGCGCGCGCTTGCCACCGAGCCACGAATCCTCCTGCTCGACGAGGTCATGGCGGGCTTAAATCCGGCGGAGATCGACCAGGCGGTCGCGCTGGTCGGAAAGCTCTCCGGCAAGGGACTGACCATCGTCATCGTCGAGCACGTGATGCGCGCGATCATGGCGGTCGCCCGTCACATCGTTGTGCTCGATCACGGGCAGAAGATCGCGGAAGGCTCACCGAAAGAGATCGTGGAAAATCCGGAAGTGATCCGCGCCTATCTCGGCTCCTACGTGCATCCTCCGACAGGAGTGGCCTGACGTGCTCAAGTTGGAAAATGTCAGCGCCAGTTACGGCTCTGTGCCGGCGATCTCGAACGTGACGATCGAGATCGGCGAAGGCGAAGCGGTCGGCCTGTTGGGCGCGAACGGGGCCGGCAAGAGCACGACGCTGCGCGCAATCTCGAGTCTCGTGAAACTGACCTCCGGCACCGTCACCTTCGACGACGTCAATCTGGCGTCCTATCCGCCGCACCGGATTCCGGAACTCGGCATCGCCCACGTCCCGGAAGGCCGTCAGGTCTTCCCCGAGATGACAGTCAACGAAAACCTCGAGATCGGCTCCTATGTGCCGAAGGCGAAGGCCGAACGCAAAAACACGCTCGAACTCGTCTACAGCATCTTTCCTCGCCTTGCCGAGCGGCGAAGGCAACTCGCCGGCACCATGAGCGGCGGCGAACAGCAGATGCTCGCCGTCGGCCGCGGCCTGATGCTCAAGCCTCGCCTGTTGATGCTGGACGAACCGTCGCTCGGCCTTGCGCCCGTCATGACCGATGTGACGTTCGAGAAGATCGGCGAGATCCACAAGATGGGCACGGCGATCCTCCTGGTGGAGCAGAATGTCAGCCGTGCGCTGTCGCTGGTGCAGCGCGCCTATGTGCTGGAAAGCGGTAACGTCATCATGAGCGGCTCCAGCAACGAACTCGCCAACAACAAGCAGGTGCAGGCGGCGTATTTGGGGATTTAGCGCGACACGCTGCTAGCATGCGCAAGAAGTCGCACTGCCGGGAGGATTTGCCGTCATGCCGATGCCGGACAGACCAGCGTCCGCGAAAGGCCGGAAGCTCTGGACAAGTCGTCAGCATCTTGTTCAAATTCGACCCCAGCAGTCAGAATTCGGCGAAAGACCATTGATGACTGCACAGGGCCGCGGGAACAACGCGAGCTGAAAAACAGGGAGAGATAAATGGGCGTTTCACGTCGGCAGGTGTTGCTGGGCAGCGCGGGCGCGATCAGCGCCGCGACATCTATCCTTCCGAAACCTGCGATCGCCGCATCCGATCCGATCAAGATCGGCTTCCCTGCAGCGATGACCGGGCCGAGCTCCGCGCCGACGATCGGCTTCAACCGTGGCGTCACTTTCGCGGTTGACGCGATCAACGCCGCCGGCGGCGTCAAGGGTCGCATGCTCGAAGTCATCACGCGCGACACCCAGGGCGATCCCACCAAGGCCGTGAACGCGACCCAGGAGTTGATCAGCCAGGCCAAGGTGCATGCGATCTGGGGCCCGTTCAATTCCGGCGAGGCACTGGCGACCACGCCGATCATGGCGCGCGCAAAAATGCCGAACGTCCACCCTTGCGTCGTGGAAACGCTGATCGACCCAGCCAAATTCCCGAACGCGTTCCGGCTGGCTCCTTCAAACAACCAATGGGACGATGCCGTCCGTAACTATTGCCTCAACATCCTGAAGGTCAAAAAGGTCGCGGTCATCGGAGATACGACCGGTTACGGCGTCACCGCAGTTGGCGCCTCGGTCGCGGCCTTCAAGAAGGACGGCGCGGAGGTGGCCTATCAAGCCAATATCGATGCAACCCAGCCTGACATGACGCCTGACCTGCTGCGCGCAAGAAATGCCGGCGCGGAAGTCATCGTGGTCTGGAGCGTCTCCACGGGCATGGAGGCGCGGATGTTCAACACCCGCGCAGCGATGGGCTGGGACATCTCCTTTGTCGGCCATCCGTCGATGGCGTCGGGCGAACTCGCCGGCCTCGTCGAGAAACCTGAGAACTGGAAGAAGGTCTATGCGATCGGCTACAAGAGCTGCAGCTACGACGCCTCGGGCAAACTGCCCGCCAAGAGCCAGGACCTGGTGGATCGCCTGCTCAAGGCCAATGTCTCGGTCAAGGACACTCTATTATGGTGGATCGCCGGCGGCGTCGACGCGATCGACCTGATCGCCAAGGCGGTCGAGGAAAGCGGATCGACCGATAGCGCGGGCATCATCAAATACTGGAATTCGCTATCGAAATATCCGGGCTATTTCGGCAATTACGCATTCTCGCCGACCCAGCATAACGGCTATCTCACCGAAGAAATCGTTATGTCGGAGGCGTCTTCCGCCAAAAACGGCACCTTTGCGCTGGCGCCGGGGTATACATAACGGCGCCGGGTCGCGCGGACCATGTTCGCCTCCATCCTTGCATCCGGTCTTGCGGCAGGCGCGATCTATGCGCTTGTCGGCGTCACCTACAACACCATGTTCTCGACCTCGCGCGTGATGAGCTTCACCGCCGGACAACTTGCCATGCTCGGCGGCCTGTTCGGCTCGATGTTCACGCTGAAATTGGGAATGCCGCTGCTCGCTGGCTTTCTGCTGACGCTGATCGCCTGCGCCATCGTCGGCATCATCACCGAATTCGTCGCCGTGCGGCCCGTACTGAAAAGCCTCGACCAGCATCTTTACGTGCTCTCCACACTGGCCCTGGCACTGATGATCCAGCAGGTCGCGGCCATCAAGTGGGGCACCGAGCCGCAACCGTTTCCACGGCTGATCGGTTGGGGCTCTGGCGTATGGGATGAAAAATTCTGGCTGCCGGTCGTCGCCTGCGCGATCACGATTGCAGGTCTCGAATATCTCTATCGCCGCACCCTGGTGGGCCGCGCGTTCGTCGCGATCGCGGAAGACAATTTCGCGGCGCGTGCGCTCGGCCTGCCCGAGCGCAACTTACGCGTTGCAAGCTATGCGCTCGCCGGCGTGATCGGCGGGATCGCGGGCTTTTCCGGCGGTGAACTGTTGCTGGCGTTCTTTGCCAATGGCGCGCTGTTGAATTTCTACGGCTTCGTGCCCGTTGCGCTGGGTGGCCTCGGCAACAACCGGGGCGCCATTGTTGGCGGGCTTGCGCTCGGCCTGTTTCAGCAGGCCGCGAACTTTCTGGTCGGCGGCATCTTCTCCTCCGTCGCGGTGTTTGCGCTGTTCATTGTGGTTCTGCTGGCGAGACCGCAGGGATTGTTCGGCTTCCAGGCGGCGCGGAGAGTTTGATGACCGCCGTTGCCGAAGCGCCCGTCCGCAGCGAGAGGCGCGACTTGCGCGGGATCGGATTGCAGATTGCGCCGTTCGTTGCAGTTTTCGCAACCGCAATGATCCTGCCCTTTGTCAGCAATGACTACTGGGCGCTGATCGGCACGCGCGCCGCCATCTACTGGGTGCTCGTCTCCGGCCTCAATCTGGTCGTCGGTTTTGCCGGTCACCTCGCAATCGGCTATGTCGCCCTGCTGACGCTCGGCGCTTACACCACAAGCGTGCTGGTGGCCGGCAATGTGACCCCGCCGCTCGACGTGTTCGTGGCTCTCGCGGTCGCAGGGCTCGTCGGCGCCGTGTTCGGCGTCGTCGTTGGCCTGCCCGCACTTCGCCTCCGCACCTTCTACTTCGCCATGTCGACGCTCGGTTTCGCCACCATCGTCACGCAGATTGCGCTGGCCTGGCAGAGCGTGACCGGCGGCGGCATCGGCATCGCGGGGCCGGAATTTCCCGCGCCCTTCGACACGGCGTGGGGCTATTACTATCTTTGTATCGCCTTCGCAGCCGCGTGCACCTGGCTCAGCGCGAACATCGCACACAGCCGGTTCGGCCGGGCGTTGATCGCCATTCGCGATGCCGAAGTCGCGGCCGAGGCGACCGGCATTTCCAAGCAGCGCTTGCTGATCGCGATCTTTCTCTTCGCCGGCGCCCTCGCCGCCATCGCAGGCGGCCTGTTCGCGAGCCTGCAAACCTACATCACGCCAGACGCATTCACCTTCGATCTCTCGGTGCTGTTCTTTATCGCGATCCTGATCGGCGGGCGCGGCTCGATCCTGGGCCCGCTGCTCGGCACCATCATCCTGACCATCCTGCCGGAGATCGCAGCGCCTTTAGCGGCGTGGTCGACCTTCCTTTATGCGGTGTTGCTGCTGGTGATCGTGCTGGTGATGCCCGGCGGCATCGCAGCGCTGCTGGACTGGCGCAATCGGCGTCCGCTCCTCTCAAACCGGGCGATCGTCCCGCGCCCTGCGGCGCTCGCGGAAGTTTTACGCAAAAGCCCCGGCGACAAGCTCTTGCGCCTGCGCGGCGTGACGCTGAGCTTCGGCAACGTGCGCGCCATCGACAATCTCGATCTCGACGTCAAGCCGGGCGAGATCCACGGCCTGATCGGTCCCAATGGCAGCGGCAAGACCACGACGTTGAACGTGATCTCCGGATATTATGTCGCCAAAGCCGGGACCATCGGCCTCGGAGAGCGCGTGCTCGATCCCGGAGAGCCGACGCTGCGGGCCAGATGCGGCGTCGCCCGCACCTTCCAGACGCCGCGGATCATCGGGGAAGCCTCGGTGCTTCAGAATGTCATGATCGGCGGCACCATCGACGGACAGTCCTCCTTCGTCGAGGCGATGCTGTCGTTGCCGCGCAACCGGCGCGACGAGCGCATGCTGACCGCGAAGGCCCATGCACTGCTTGGCGTCGTCGGCCTCGATGCGCTTGCCGATGTCCGCGCCGATCGCCTGCAGCACAGCGAATTGCGTTTCATCGAGATCGCCCGCGCGCTGATGCTGGAACCGGATTTTCTGCTGCTCGACGAGCCTGCCGCCGGTCTCTCCGGCGACGAGATCAAGCGCCTTGCCGCGCTGGTCAGCGCGATCAGGCAGCGCGGCACGGGCCTGTTGCTGGTGGAACATCACGCAGACCTCATTTTCGATATCTGCGACAGGGTCACCGTGCTCAATCTCGGCCGCATCCTCGCCGCCGGGACGCCGGCGGAGATTCGCGTGCACAAGGAGGTGGTCAGTGCCTACCTCGGTGGCTGAACCGTTGCTTGACGTCGGCCGGCTTGAATCCGGTTACGGGAAGATTCGCGTGCTGCACGGGGTCGACCTGAAAATATCCGCTGGTGAGGTCGTGGCCCTGCTCGGGCCGAACGGCGCGGGCAAAACCACCCTGCTGCGCGCGCTGTCCGGACTGCTGCCCGTCAATTCCGGCGGCGTGAGCTTCGCTGGCCGCGATATCACCAACGCAACGCCACGCGAAACGGCGCGCCATGGCCTCGTGCATGTGATCGAAGGCCACCGCGTGTTCACACAGCTATCGGTCACCGACAATTTGCTGCTCGCAGCGTACGACCTGCCGCGCGGCGAGCGCATCGCGCGGCTCGAGCAGGCCCTGTCGTTCTTTCCAGAGATCGCGGAGAAGCGCAACGAGCGCGGCGGCGCGCTCTCCGGCGGTCAGCAGCAAATGCTGACGGTCGCCCAAGGCCTGGTTCGCCGGCCTCGCCTGTTGATGCTGGACGAACCGTCGGCCGGTCTTTCCCCTGTTCTGGTCGACCGCGTACTCGACGTCATCGCGCGGCTGCGCAGCCAGGGAACAGCCGTGCTGCTCGTCGAGCAATTGCTCGAAAAGGCGCTGCGCATCGCCGATCGCGTCTATGCGCTGGCGCAGGGCCATATCGTGCTGGAAGCCACGACCTCTGAGGCCGATCTGCCGCAGCGGCTCGAACGCGCATATCTTGGCGAGGATAGCGCCGCTCCGGTCGATCTCGCCGAAGGGCGGCATTAGAGCCTGTTGCCCGGCGTCGCCATTTTCCTATTCAACTTGTCAAACAGCCCATTCGTCATCGCGAGCGCTAGCGAAGCGATCCAGGCTGGATTGCTTCGTCGCTGCGCTCCTCGCAATGACGTACTCAAGCCACACTTTCGCATTCTCGCGACGTGATCCGTCCGAGTCTTGCTTAAATCTTCCGCCCATAGAGAGGGCGCGGAGAATGCCGGGCGCCAGGCGCGCCCGCAGCCTTGTGTGCAAAAGTAAAAAGCACACAAGTTAGTCACCGCAGGTGGCGCCGGAAACACCCGGCATTCCCCGCACGATGGCTTTACGGCTTATTCCACGCTCTTCCCGGCGATCGGGCTTTCTTGTCGCCGTCACCGGCGCGATTGCCGAAGCAATCGTCGCCAGCTTGACGTCAGCGTCGAGACGTCAGAACCACGCGGCTTCGTCGTACGCTCTCCAAGCGCGTTCGTCTTTCGCGCAAAAAGCGTCCATCGCATCCCGCCTCGCGTCCGTGACGATCGCGAGCCGCCCCTTTGTGAGACGAGACGGGGCGGGCTTGTAGAGATGATTTGCCCGACGGCGCAAGGGGAAATTTGCGGCAAAGGCTGGAGAGGCAAATCGGATTGAAGTGCTTCGAGAATTTCGATCTTACCCGCAAATGGTAGAGTCTGGTTTTCGCCGTGCCAGATGCTTGCAATATCAAATTAGACCACGACTTTCGCTGGGGTTGCCTGAGTTGCCACTAATCTCTCGAACCGTTCATTGATGTTGGCGAACAACTTCGTGGAACGCTCAATAGTTGTCGGCAAAGGCGTCGCAGAGCCTCGCCACCATAGCTCGGTGAGCGAAAGCGTAATGCGTGCCTTGGCGTCGTGGGTCATCCGGCCCCAGCCATTAGCCGCAAACAACTTGTATAGCGCTTCGACGTTTGTTTCTCCTGCCGCTTTCGTAGGAACTGTCGAAGGCTTCAGGCCCATTTGCTCAAGACCAAGCAACAACTCGGAAAGTTCGGCTAAATCCTCTCCTTCCGCCTTCGGTACACCAATGATATCGCCCAGCAAGATCACCGAGTCTCGACCATGCGCCAACATTTCTACAAGCTTTTTTGCCTTCTCGAGTCCTGGTCGATCGCTATCAAGCAGCACGGCCAAGCGATTTGGTCCCATTTGTTCACGCGCTGCCATCACGCTGGCAAGAGGAAGCATATGCGACGTCCCACCTGCCCATAGGACCACGGTGTCTTCGTGAATACCGCCGCCGCCGTGTTCTTGTAAGTAGTGCGAGAGTGTCTTCAATAGCCAATAGTCCGAAATGCCTTCCACAATGAGCGTTCTTCTCCCGAGGAAAACGGTTTGAGCCAAGCGATAGGCGCCTGCTGCTTGCATAGGCAGCAAAGTATCGCGGTCGCCCTCAGGTTCCGCTCCCTCAGACACGTGAGTATATGCGCGCGATTTCGGGTCCGCTGCGTCCCTTGGGCGAAGGTACACGGTTCTAACATTGTCTACGTGATCGGGATCGACCATGAACATTGAGTGCGATGAGTAGATGATTTGGTTTTTGGCGGAGATGCGCTGGAAAAACGCCAAAAGCTTCTCCTGAGCAGTGGGATGCAGATGCAGCCCGGGCTCGTCTAGGAGAATAATTGCGCCTCGATGCGCTTTTCCAGATTCCACTAAGAACGTCAGGTAGAAAGAAAAGAACCACTGAAACCCGCGACTACGCTCCCCGAAGGCAATTTCCCAAGGGTTCACGTTATCCGAGACCTTTAACTCTAGCTCATCGCCGTCGGCAGTGACTTTCAAGTTGTGAGTTCGTTGGTCCCACCATTCGACCCAATCCCCCGATAGATGATACGATGCCGATTCGAGAATTCTCGCTCTTTCAGCCTTGCGCCGCTCCACAGCCTCTTGGGCTTCGTTTCCCTGCTTTGGGAGTCCAAGATTTCGTAATTCTTGTGCGTCGAGACCGGCCCATTCAAAGAGCGCCGCTTGAGTCCGATGGAGCATTCTTTCTTCTGGATCGGTCGGCGTGGTTCCCTGTTTGGCGATGTAGTCCGGTAGATGGATACGAGTCCTGAGGCGGCCGTAATCTTCAAAATAAATGAAGATAGGCAGCCTAGCCGCTGACCAATCCTCAGCTTTCTTCTTCCAGTCAGTCTTGCTGTGTATAAAAAGCGCCGCTAGCGCCTTAATTGCGGCTTTGCCTGTGTCTTCAAGCGTTTCTTCGGGGATAACGCGCAATGCGTTAATGGCGGCTTCAATCGTTGGAGCCGGAATTTCGGTTGCGGGCTTATCGGGTGCGCTTTCGGAAGCTAATTTCTCTAAGCTCTGCCGCGCCGTGGAAAGAGGCGCCAATTCTGGCGACGCCGGTTCGGCGGAATCTGCTAGGGTTCTTAGCGCATGGATCGTGGCCGCCACATGCGCATCTACTGTGCTGTAGTGCGGCGGAGTATACGCAAGGTCTAGTTCGACAGTGCGCTTTTTGTCATAGGTCGAACGAACCGTAACTTTCTTTGGCGTGACCCCGATCTCCGGAAGCTCTTTCGAGAAATCAATCGTATCCTGTTCCTCTAGAACAAACTCAACCGCGACCACCTCCGGGTCGCTCGTCCGCATCCGTGTAAAGAACTCTGCCGGGAGATCGAATAGTCGATCATAGTTGGCCCCGGACACGTTGTTGAACTTCCAAAGAGCCTGCATGACCGCCGATTTACCGGCTTCATTTTTTCCCAGCAGACATGCGACGTTCGCGTCGATTTCGACGCGACCGCTGTCCAGCACGGTTTTGTAATTCTTGACTTCAAATGCCTTTAATCTCATGCACCGATCCCCCAGACCCCTCCATCGTGGCGCGAAAGAGACCAGATTTGCAACCATATTCTGGCTTATCGGGAGTTGCGGGACGCACATATTCGGAAGTGACAGAAGTTCGGAGATTTCTTTTTGATCGATATCGATGACCTGCGACCGACCGGTTCGCGCGTCGGCTATCGTTCTTGTCGAGAGCTTGGATGTCCAGCTTGAATACTCGCCGTAACAGCAGGACAGAAAATAGTCCGCATTACACAAGCACCAGAAGACCTCGCGCGCAATGCCGAGATCGTCGTGAGGCCTTGGCCCGGCCGGAAGATGCAGTCCCCAGCAACTGACGTTAGGTCATCAGCTTTGATGCGGACCGCGCATCATCTTCATGGCTTCTTCAATATGACGCCACTCCCGGGCCTCCTCGGCGTCGCCATTGTTTTCACAGGCCTGCGCCTTCTGTGCCGCTGCCGCGATCGCCGCTGGCCCATGCTTTTCAAACATCTGCCGCGCAATCGTGTGAACCTGCGTTTCGGGCATCATTGGGACTCTCCCTGGTTCCACTATCCGAGACCACGGCGATCCGCCTTTGCGGTTGCCATGCATTCTATCAAACGGCTCGGGGCATACTCTCGTTCCGCAACCGGCCGGGCACATTTTGCACACGGCCTGTCGCTCGACGCCAGACAGCGCCTGACGGGCGGGTCGGGACTGAAAAAATTCCTGAAAACTATTTTTTGGAAATCGGATCGGGAAAGCTGAGGCGATTTGAGCTGAGGCGATGCCCGATTGCATCAGGCAAGCCGGGGCCGAGATGGCCGGAGCCAGGCGGCGCGTCAGCGGATTTAGTGCGAGCTTGCGCTGGTCAGTATCTCCACCACTGCTTGCCCCGTTGCCGCGGTCCCGAGCTTGCCGCCGACGTCCGTCGTCGCCCTGCCCGTTTCGATCGCTGACGCCACAGCCCCTTCGACGGCGCGGGCGGCCTCGGCAAAACGCGGCGCGCCGATCCGCTCGCCATGCCAGGTCAGCAGCAGCGCCATCGACAGGATCAGCGAGAACGGATTGGCGACGTCGCGGCCGGCAATATCGGGCGCCGAGCCGTGCGCGGCCTGCGCCATGGCATGACTCACGCCGACATTGAGCGAGCCGCCAAGGCCGAGACTCCCCGAAAGCTCCGCCGTCAGGTCGGAGAGAATATCGCCGAACATGTTGGTCGAGACGATGACGTCGAAGCGGGCCGGGTTGCGCACCACATGGGCCATCATAGCATCGACCAAGATGTCGTCGACCACAAGCCCGGGAAAGCCTTTCGCGGTCTCGCGGCAGATATCGAGGAACATGCCGTCGCCGATCTTCAGCACATTGGCCTTGTGGACGATGGTGAGATGTTTCTTGCGCCGCATCGCGAGCTGGCAGGCGGACTTCGCGATCCGCTCGCAGCAAAGGCGGGTGATGCGCCGGAGCGAAATGACGACGTCTGATGTGACGAGGATCTCGCCGTTGCCCTGCTCCATGTTGCGGTCGGCGTAAAAGCCTTCAGTATTTTCCCGCACCACCACGAGGTCGAAATCGCCAAGCGGATTGCGTAAGCCGGGATAGGTTCGCGCGGGACGCACGTTGGCAAACAAATCGAGATTTTTACGAAAATATTTCGACGGATTGATCTCGCCGTTCTGCTCGTCCTTGAAATCGAAGGTCGCAGTCGGGCCGAGAATGAGACCATCCGCGGAGCGCACGGTCTCGAGCAGGCCGGGCTGCACCGTGGTGCCGAATTTCTTGAGGCTCTCGTGGCCGACCGGGTGCTCCTCGACAGTAACGCCGAGCTGGAAATGCTCCGATGCGGCCTTGAGCACATGGGTTGTCGCCTTGGTGATTTCCGGGCCAATACCGTCGCCGGGCAAAACGACCATTCGCATGTGCAGCCTTCCTTCAAAGCTTGAGGTCGCGGCCAAAGACCTTAGAAACGGCGCTTCGGGCAACAGCCTCTCGCGGCATGGCTGATCTTACGAAAACGGGCAGGTCGATGCGGCGAGGCGCTCAAAACAACCGGTCTCCCAAGCCCGTTTATTCCATGGCGTCCCCGCAGAATATTGATTTGAACCGCCTCCATTTCCGGTCCAAATTATCGGCTGTTCAATTGATGAATTGAACCAACCAGGGGATCGCGATGGCAAACCTCACAATCAACGGAAAATCCTTTAACGTCGACGCCGAACCGGATACGCCGCTGCTCTGGGCGATCAGGGAGAACGTCGGCCTGACCGGCACCAAATACGGTTGCGGCATTGCACAATGCGGCGCCTGCACCGTCCATGTCGACGGGGTCGCAATGCGCTCCTGCGGCGTCACGCTGAGCGAAGTCGCCGGCAAGCAAATCACCACGATCGAAGGACTGGCGGCTGGCGGCGCCCTGCACAAGGTGCAGCAGGCCTGGATCAATGCCGACGTGCCGCAATGCGGTTATTGCCAGAGCGGCATGATCATGGCGGTCGCGGCGCTTCTGAAGGAGAAGCCGAAGCCGACCGACCAGGACATCAACGACGCCATCACCAATATCTGCCGCTGCGGCACCTTCCAGCAGGTGCGCGAGGCGATCCACGCCGCCGCGAACGCTTGAGGAGGACATCATGAATCATATGCCCCGCCTTAACCGCCGCGCTTTCGTCATTGGCAGCGCCGCGCTCGGCTCCGGCCTCGCGCTTGGCCTCGACATTCCCTTTGGCGGCCCGGCCGTCGTGCGCGCCGCCGACGGTTCGCCCGAAGTGAACGCCTGGGTCGTGATCCGGCCCGACGACACCGTCGTGATCCGCATCGCCCGCTCGGAAATGGGCCAGGGATCGCTGACCGGTCTTGCCCAACTCGTTGCGGAAGAACTGGAATGCGACTGGTCGAAAGTCACGACCGACTACCCGACCCCCGGCCAGAGCGTCGCTCGCAAGCGCGCCTGGGGTGATTTCTCGACCGGCGGCAGCCGCGGCATTCGCGCCTCGCAGGACTACGTCCGCAAGGGCGGCGCGACCGCGCGCGTGATGCTGATCGAAGCCGCCGCCAACGAATGGAAGGTGCCGGCCTCCGAATGCACGGCGGCCAACAGCACCATCACCCACACGCCGTCGGGGAAAACCACCACCTACGGCAAGGTCGCGGAAGCCGCCGCCAAGCTGACGCCGCCCGCCGACGTGAAGCTGAAGGATCCGAAGGACTGGAAGCTGATCGGCAAGCCGGTCAAGCGGCTCGACACCGCCGACAAGACCACCGGCAAGATGATGTACGGCATCGACGTCAAGTTGCCGGGCATGCTCAATGCCGCGATCAAGCAGTGTCCGGTGTTCGGCGGCAAGCTGAAGAGCTACGACGAAGCCAAGATCGCCGGCATGAAGGGCGTGAAGAAGGTGGTGAAGGTCGGCGACAGCGCGATCGCCGTCGTCGCCGATACCTGGTGGCACGCCAAGACTGCGCTCGATGCCATGCCGATCGTCTGGGACGAAGGCGAGAACGCGAAGGTCTCGAACGAGACGATCGCAAAATGGCTCGCCGAAGGTCTTGATCCCTCGCAGCCGGCCTTTGTCGGCAACGAAAACGGCGATGCCAAAGCGGCACTTGCCAGCGCCGCCAAGAAGGTCGAGGCCGTCTACAGCTATCCCTACCAGAACCACGCCACCATGGAGCCGCTGAACGCGACCGCACTCTATACGGCGGACAAGTGCGAAGTCTGGTGCGGCACGCAGAACGGCGAAGCAGCCTTCGCGGCCACCGTGGAAGTCTCAGGCCTGCCGTCGGAGAAGTGCGACGTCTACAAGCACATGCTCGGCGGCGGTTTCGGCCGCAAGGGCAACACCGATTATGTGCGGCAGGCGGTCGCCATCGCCAAGCAGATGCCGGGCACGCCGATCAAGTTGTTGTGGTCGCGTGAAGAAGACATGCAGCACGGCGCCTACCATCCGGTCACCCAGTGCAAGATGACCGCCGGTTTCGACGCCGACAACAACCTCACCGCGCTGCATATGCGGATCTCCGGCCAGTCGATCCTGGCGAGCCTGCGGCCCGAGGCGATGGTCAACGGCAAGGACCCGGTCACCTTCCAGGGTCTCAACCCCAACGGCGAGACCGCGTTCGGATACACCATTCCGAACCTCTTGATTGACCACTCGATGCGCAATCCGCACGTTCCGCCGGGCTTCTGGCGCGGCGTCAACGTCAACCACAATGCGATCTACGTCGAATGCTTCATGGACGAGCTGGCGCATGCGGTGAACCAGGACCCACTGGAGTTTCGCCGCAAGCTGATGTCCAAGAATCCGAAGCACCTCGCCGTGCTCAATGCGGTGGCGGAAAAGATCGGCTGGGGCAAGCCGGCGCCGCAAGGGGTCTATCGCGGTATCGCCCACTTCATGGGCTTCGGCAGTTATGTCGCCGGTGCTGCCGAAATCTCGGTCACCGATGGCAACAAGATCAAGGTGCACCGGATCATTGGTGCGACCGATCCGATCCACGCCGTCAATCCGGCGCAGATCGACCGCCAGGTTGCGGGCTCCTTTGTCTACGGACTTTCGGGCCTGTTCTATGGCGGTTGCACCGTCAAGGATGGCCGCATCGAAGAAGCGAACTTCGACACCTACAACTCGATGCGGATCGCCGAAATGCCGCGCGTGGAATCCATCATCATGCCGAGCGGCGGCGGCGGGGCCTGGGGCGGCGTCGGCGAGCCGACGATTTGCGTCGCCGCGCCCGCGGTGCTCAACGCATATTTCGCAGCGACCGGAAAACGAATTCGTTCGGTGCCGCTGCGGGATCAGAACATTACCTTCGCGTGACGTCTGAAGCGGTGGCCTCTATAGGCCGCCGCTCTCTTTCCAGAGCCAGGTTTTGATTGAATCAAAACCGGGCGCTAAAGCACGATGAGGTGAGTCGAGTCGTCATTGCGAGCGAAGCGAAGCAATCCAGGGTTACAAAGGCAGACTGGATTGCTTCGTCGCTTCAGCGCAAAATTGCTTTGCAATTTTGTCGCGAGCTCCTCGCAATGACGGTCAAGTCAGCTAAAATCATCGGCTCCAGCTTCTTGTTTGACGTGTTTTCTTCACGCGAACCGGTTCCCACTTCGCTCGAAAACGCTCTAGGATCATGTGGATGGATTCACGGCGGCCCAAGGCGACGCGGAGACATGTCGTACGCGGATTTGCGGCGGCAGCGGCGTCGTTCGCCTTCCCCTGCCCGTCCTTTGCTCAATCGGCAGCGCGCGTGATCGTCATTGGCGGCGGCTTCGGCGGCACGAGTTGCGCGCGCGCGTTGCGAAAGATCGATTCGAAATTGCAGGTGACGCTGGTCGAGCCGAACCGGATTTTCACGGCCTGCCCGTTCAGCAACGAGGTGATCGCCGGCCTGCGCGACATCAGCGCGCAGCAATTCGGCTACGAGAAGACCGCAGCGGATGGCGTCACGGTGATTGCGCAGGCTGCGGCCAAGGTCGATCCGCAAGCGAGGACCGTTGGTCTTGCCGACGGAACGTCGCTTCCCTACGACCGCCTCGTGCTCGCGCCCGGCATCGACATGCGGTTCGACTCCCTGGAAGGATACGACGAAGCGACTGCCGAAAAAATGCCGCATGCCTGGAAGGCCGGCGCACAGACCGTGCTGCTGCGGCGTCAGATCGAGGCGATGGAAGACGGCGGCGTGGTCGCGCTCGCTGTTCCGGCAACGCCCTATCGCTGCCCGCCCGCGCCGTATGAGCGCGCCAGCCTGATCGCTCATTATCTCAAGACGAAAAAGCCGCGTTCCAAAGTTCTCATCCTGGACGCCAAGGACACCATTCCTCAGCAACAGCTGTTCGAACACGCGTGGAAGACGTTCTATCCCGGCATCATCGAACGCATCGCTCTGTCACAAGGCGGCCGGCTCGTTTCGGTGGATACGTCAACCGGCACGCTGGTCACCGAGTTCGGCAATTACAATCCGCAAGTTGCCAATGTGATCCCGCCCCAGAAGGCGGGCAATATCGCCAAGCTCGCCGGCGCGGCCGACAACACCGGCTGGTGCCCGATCGATCCGGCGACATTTGGCTCGAAACTCGTGCCCAACATCCATGTCATTGGCGATGCGATCATCGGCGGCAGCGTTCCCAAATCCGCATCGGCCGCGCATGCCGAAGGCAAGGTCTGCGCTGCGATGGTGGCGAGCCTGATTGCCGGAAAACCTCCGGCAAGTCCGACGTTCGAAGGTATCTGCTACAACACCGTGTCGCCCGGCTATGCGTTTTTCATGTCGGGGAGCTACCATCCGCGGGACGAGCTTTTTGCCGAGATCGTCGGCTCCAGCTTCACGAGCCCGCTCAACGGTCACGGACTGGACGAGGTTCGCAAGCGCGAAGCCGATCAGGCGCAATCCTGGTTCAAGACCATCACGGTGGAAACCTTTGGCTAATACCGCCATTTCTATTGTCGGAGGTTGTGTCGCGGTCGCGCTGCTGTCGCTGCCTTGTCCGGCCGGCGCAGAGGAACTTAAGGCTTACAATGTCACCGGCGATGCCATTCTGGAGTCGCTGACCGGCGCGCCCGGGGATGCCACACGCGGCCGCAAGTTGATCGTGGAGCGCACCACCACATGTATCCTGTGCCACAGTGGCCCGTTCCCGGAGGAAAGGTTCCAGGGCGACCTGGCGCCCAACTTTTCCGGCGCCGGCAGCCGCTGGTCGGTCGGCCAGCTCCGGCTGCGCCTGGTCGACGCCTCGCGCCTGAACCCGGAGACGATCATGCCGTCTTATTACCGGGTCGACGGGCTCGATCGCGTGGCGCAATCCTGGCGCGGCAAACCGATCCTGTCGGCCGAGCAGATTGAGGATATCGTGGCGTATCTGGCGACGCTGCGCGATTAAGAAGGGATGCGAGGAATGCAAGGACCACCAACTTCCAGCCGCCGCCGCTTCCTCGGCCTTGCCGGCAGCACGGCCGTGATCGGCGCCCTGCCCGTGGCCATCACCGTGCGTCCGGTGGAAGCGACACCCGAGATGATGGCGACCGCCATCCGCGCGGTCACCGGCGGCGCCAATGTGCAGACCGGCAAGGTCAAGCTCGACATTCCCCCGCTGGTCGAAAACGGCAACAGCGTGCCGATGACGGTGAGCGTCACGAGCCCGATGACGCCGACCGACTACGTCAAGAGCATTCACGTCTTCAACGAAAAGAACCCGCAACCCAATATGGGCAACTTCTACCTCAATCCGCGCACCGGCCGGCCGCAGATTTCCACGCGGGTGCGGCTCGCCGACAGCCAGAAGATCACCGCAATCGCGAAGCTGTCCGACGGTTCGTTCTGGTCGACGACCGCCGACGTCGTGGTGACGCTGGCCGCCTGCACCGAGGAGGTGATCTGATGCCCTCCGTCCTGATCAACGTTCCCAAGAAGGCGAAAAGCGGCGACGTCATCGAAATCAAGACGCTGATGTCGCACATCATGGAAACCGGCTATCGCCACACCACCAATGGCAAGGTGATCCCGCGCGACATCATCACGAGCTTCACCTGCCGCTTCGAGGGCGAGGAAGTTTTTCGCGCCGATTTCTTTCCCGCGACCGCGGCCAACCCGTTCATCTCCTTTTTCACGACCGCGAGCAAAAGCGGTAAATTCGATTTCGAGTGGATCGGCGACAACGGCTTTTCCGAAACCGGCTCGGCCAACATCACCGTCGAATGAAGGGTCCGATCACCATCGTCATGGCCTCGCTGCTGATCGCGGCCGGCATCGTGCTTCGTCCCCTGATCGCGACCGAAATCCCAACCGCCGAGCGCCGCTCCGGTTACACGTTCATGGGTGCGGAAACCAGGGCAATGCAGGATGACGATACGGCCAATCCCGGCATGCTGGGCGTGCTCGACGGCGAGGCCTTGTGGAATAGCAGGGCGGGCTCTGCGGGAAAATCCTGCGCCGATTGCCACCAGGATGCGAAGAGCAGCATGAAGGGCGTGGCGGCGCGTTATCCGGCCTACGACAAGGTGCAGGGGCGCCCGGTCAATCTCGAACAGCGCATCAATCTCTGCCGCGCGCGTCACCAGGAAGCCGAACCGCTGCCTTACGAGAAGCACGATCTGCTTGCGCTGACCGCCTTCGTCGCCGAACAATCCCGCGGCATGCCGATCACGCCCGACACGACGGCTGAGCTTCAGCCGTTCGTCGCGAAGGGGCGCGACCTCTTCATGCATCGGCAGGGACAGCTCAATCTCGCCTGCACCAACTGCCACGACGACAACTGGGACAAGCACCTCGCCGGCTCCGCGGTCACGCAGGCGATGCCGAACGGCTATCCGATCTATCGGCTGGAATGGCAATCACTGGGATCGCTGCAGCGACGCTTGCGCAATTGCATCACCGGCCAGCGGGCGCAGAACTACGATTTCGGATCGGTAGAACTGGTCGAGCTCGAGCTTTATCTGATGTCGCGCGCCCGCGGCATGCCGATCGAGACGCCGGCCGTGCGGCCTTGATCTATTTCGGCACGGTCAGCGAGACCAGCCTCGAAACATCCGCGCATGTCTCGACGTTCCAGATCGCCTCGATCAACGGCGTCGCGTCATGGTGCGGATTCCACCCCTCGGCAGCAGTGCGCAGCTTCTTCTCGAGATCAGCATCGGACAACGGATTGGCATCACTGCCGCGCGCGGCCGATTGCTCCAGCTTGAAGGTCTGCCCGTCAGTCGTCGTGATTTCGACGGCGGCGGCCACGGTTGAAAAGCGCTCATCGCGTACGACCTCGACCTTGCTCCGCACGGCCATTACTTCCGGATCCTGCACACAAGCGTCGGTAAACTGATCGAGCCCCGCTTGTCCCGTGACCAGCGCCGCCGCGACCGCGTGTTGCACGCTGACTTGCGCTTCACGCCCCGTCGAAATGTCCGGCCGGTCGGCGCGAACGGCGAGCAGCGGATTTCCCCGCACCACGACGCGCGCCACCTCGACTGTGGGATGATCGCCCCGCCAGTCGAGTACGCAATCGAGCACGGGGTGAATCACGAAGCCGCACGGATAAGGCTTGTAGGAGGTCGCCATGGTCTCCCAGCTCTCGCCCCAGCCGCCCGTGATGCGTGAGAGGTCCGCGTCTTCCACGAGCGCATGATAGAAACCCTGTACGCCCGCGAGAGGTTCAGCGGGCCCGTCATATCCCTGCTCGGCCAGCAACGCCGACCACAGACCGTTGCGCGCGGCGTTGCCGACGCTGACGCTTTTGGCCGGCGTTCCCAGACATTCGCACAGTCCCGCCGATTGCGTGGCCGCAATCCCGAGCGCCCACACCATCTGACGCTGATCCAGTCCCAAGAGCTTGGCCGTCGCGGTCGCCGCGCCGAATACCCCGCAGGTCGAGGTGATGTGCCATCCCCTGTTGTAATGACTTGGCGACATCGCAAGCCCAATGCGCCCCTGCACTTCGTTGCCAAGCACAAGGGCAAGCAAGAGGTCGCTGCCGTTGATGGGCCGCAACCCCGCATAGGCGAACAGCGCGCCCGCCACCGGCGCTGTGGGGTGAATGACCGTCGCGGTATGGGTGTCGCAGAAATCATCGACATTGGCGCTGGCCGCATTGAGAAAAGCGGCGCTGAGCGCATCGATCCGCTCGCTGCGCCCGATCAAGGCGACGGGCTTGCCGCCGGAGAACTCCAAAAGCGAGCGCAGCGCAGTTTCGACCGGCCGGGAGCGGCAACCTGCCAGCGTCACCGCGAAAAAATTGATCAGGGATCGCTTGGCCTGATGGCTCACCTCGCGCGGGATATCGTCCCATCGCGTTGCAACAATATGACGAGCCAGACTCTCGGTCACGCCGGGTTTACGAAGCATTCCTGTTTCCCTGTTCTTGACGGCGCACAGCATCGCTAGTGCCGCCTATTTGACGTTCCTGCACCACAAGCGGCGAATTCGATCCAGGAACGTCAAATAGCAAGCGGCACTAGCATCATAAGTTAGCTGGTGCCCATGACTTTCCGAAGGTCGTGAAAGGTGCGCGCTGGGATGTAACACGAACTTCGGAAAGTGGGCACCAGGGTGACCAAGCGCAACCAAGGGACGATAGACCGGCCATGAAATTCTGCCCTATGCTGGACCCATAACGACCAACAAGAAACTGCCCGGGGCCATGTTCATTCGTTCGAACTCCTTTTCGCGTGTATCGCTTCTCGTCGTCATCAGTGCCGCGCTGTTGGGACATGCAGCGCGAGCCGATGACTTCCCATCGCATCCCATTCGCCTGATTGTGCCTTATTCCGCCGGCGGCTCGGCCGACGCGACGGCGCGCGTGATCGCCCGGCAGATCGGCAAGGCTAACGGCCAGACCATCGTCGTGGAAAATCGCGGCGGCAGCGCCGCGATCGTCGGAACTGAAGTGGTCAAGAACGCCGATCCCGACGGCTACACGCTGCTGCTTGGACAATCCGGGCCGATCTCGATCAACCCGGCGGTCTACAAGGACCTGCCCTACGATCCCATCAAGGACTTCGCGCCGGTCTCGCTGACCAGCACCTATCCCTACATCATGGTCGTCAACCGCTCGCTCGGCGTCAAAACCTTGCAGGAGTTCGTGGCGCTCGCCAAGAGCAAGCCCGGCGCGCTGAATTACGGCAGCACCGGCGTCGGCGCCTCCAATCATCTGCTCACCGAGCTGTTCAATCTCAAGGCCGGGATCAAGATGACGCACATTCCCTATCGCGGCACGGCGCTTGCGGTCGCGGACCTTGTCGCGGGCCAAGTGCAGGTGGTGTTCTCCGATCCGATCTCGGCGCTTGCCCTCATCAATTCCGGAACGCTGGTCGCGCTGGCCGTCACCAGCAAGGATCGCTCGCCGGTGGCGCCGAGCGTGCCGACGATCGCCGAGAGCGGCTATCCCGGCTTCGACGCGGTCGGCTGGCACGGCATTCTCGCGCCCGCCAAGACGCCGCCCGCGATCGTCGCCAAACTCAACAGCGAGATTGTGCAGGCATTGAAGGATCCCGAGACCAGGTCCCTGCTCGAGAGCCAGGCCATTCAGGTGGTCGGCAGCTCGCCGCAGGAGTTCGCGAGCTACATCAAGCAGGATCTTGCGCTCTGGAAGGACGTGGCGGAACAGGCGAAGATCGAAGTGAAATAGCAGCGCCCCCACAGCGAGCGATCGCCGAAGCAACCCGCCAACACCTCCCAGGATCGGATGGCTGGCGCGAAACTTGCTACGCATTCGCTGTTTGCTCTAGGATCAGCTGATCGTTCGGGGGACGTTTGATGGCCACAATCACCACCGCCGCGCCGGTCGCGCGGAAACCGCTCTACAGCTCGCTTTTTGTCCAGGTTCTCGTCGCGCTCATGCTGGGCATCGTGCTGGGAGTGGCGAGCCCCGACTTTGCCATCTCCTTAAAAATCCTCAGCGACGCCTTCCTGAAGCTGATCACCATGATCGTCGCCCCGATCGTGTTCTGCGTCGTCGTTCACGGCATTGCCGGTGCAGGCGACCTCAAGAAGGTCGGGCGTGTTGGCGTCAAGGCGCTGGTCTACTTCGAAGTCATGACCACGGTGGCACTGGTCGTCGGCCTTCTGCTCGCCTACCTGTTCGGCCCCGGCCACGGCATGAACATCGACGCTTCGAGCCTCGATCCCAAAGCGCTCGGGACGTTTGCCGACCGGGCGAAAAATCTCAAGGGCGAAGGCATCGGCTCCTTCCTCCTCAACATCATCCCCACGACCTCCTTCGATGCGCTGTCGCGCAACGACGTGTTGCAGGTCTTGTTCTTCGCCATCATCTTCGGCGTCAGCCTCGCGCTGGTCGGCGGCGAGAAAGGCGAGAAGGTCGCCTCATTCATCGACGCGGTCGCGACCGTGCTGTTCCGCGCGATGGGCCTGATCGTGCGCACCGCTCCGCTCGGCGTGCTGGGCGCGGTCGCCTACACCGTCGGAAAATACGGCGTCGGCTCGCTGAAGCAACTGATCTCGCTGGTCGCACTGTTCTATGTCTCGGTCTCGATCTTCGTCCTTGCCGTGCTCGGCGGCGTCATGGCGTTCTGCGGGCTGAATATCCTCAAATTCCTCTCCTACTTGAGAGAGGAATTGACGATCGTGCTCGCTACCGCCTCATCGGATGCGGTGTTGCCGCAGGTGATGCGCAAACTCGAACGGCTTGGCGTGAAGGATTCGGTGGTGGGGCTGGTGATCCCGACCGGCTATTCCTTCAACCTCGATGCCTTCTCGATCTATCTCACGCTCGCCGTCGTGTTCATCGCGCAGGCAACCAACACGCCGCTCTCGTTTGGCGACCTTCTGCTGGTGCTCGGCGTCTCCTTGATCACCTCGAAGGGCGCGCACGGTGTGCCCGGTTCGGCGATCGTGATCCTGGCGGCCACGCTGAACGCGGTGCCCAGCATTCCCGCAATCGGTCTGGTGCTGGTGCTGTCGGTCGACTGGTTCATCGGCATGGCGCGCGCGGTCGGCAACATGATCGGCAACTGCGTCGCCACCGTCGTCGTCGCGGCCTGGGAAGGCGATCTCGACTACGCCAAGGCCGAGCAGGTGCTCGATGGCGCCGAGGTCGTCGACGTCACCACCGGTTAGGGCGTATCTTCATAAAGGCAGCTTCTGAGGGCGAAGCGGATGTTGCCTGGCTCGGCCGCTATCGGCGGCTTTTGACCCTATTCGGAATTCACCACCTTTTTTATTTTGCACAACTTGGTTTTGGCGTCCCGCTCATAATGATAGGTTTAGCCCATCGATTTGAGGGCACATGAGACGACGCGATTTCATCTCACTGGTAAGCGGCTCCGCGGTCGCATGGCCGCTCGCGGCGCGCGGGCAAAAGAAGCGCGGCCCGGTGATTGGCTTTATCGACCCAGGGTTGGCACAGGTAAACGGTCCGTTCCTGGTGTCCTTTCTCGAAGGCATGCGAGAACTGGGCTGGCGTGACGGCGAGAATATGACGGTCCTCGACCGCTGGGTTGAGAATCAGCCGGCGCGGCTGCCCGGTATCATGGCCGGATTGCTGGCCGAGAGAGTCGATCTTCTGGTCACGGGCGGTTCTCTCGTGACCAATGGAGCCCGTGCCGCAACGGATGGCCTACCTATTGTAATGGTCGCAGTCGGAGACCCCGTTGCGTTTGGCCTCGCGCAAAGCTTGGCGCGGCCGGGCGGCAACGTCACGGGACTGTCCAATATGTCGCTCGACCTGGTAGCCAAACGCCTTCAGCTTCTCGTCGAAATGGCGCCGGCGACCAGGCGCGTCGCTGTGCTTGCGGATTCCCGTGATCCGGGGACGCCGACCTATTGGCTCCAGACCCGCGACAATGCCACAAGGATCGGTCTGACGCCGCAGCTAGTCGAGGTCGCCACGGCAGATGACATTGATAGCGTATTCATCGGACTGTCGGAGCGCACTGACGCGTTGTTCGTTACAATGAATCCACTGACGGTCGCCAATCGGACGAAGATTGCGACCCTTGCCCTCGCAAACGGCTTACCGACGAGCTGCCCAATCCGCGACTTCGTCGTTGCCGGCGGCCTGCAATCTCTCGGATCCAGCCTACCCAGTGATTTTCGGCGCGCCGCCGATTTCGTCGACAGAATTCTCAAAGGGGCGCGGCCTGCCGACTTGCCGATCATGCAACCGACCAAATTCGAGTTGGTGATCAATGTCAAAACCGCGGGAGCGTTTGGCCTCACCGTCCCGCCGACAATACTCGCCATTGCTGACGAGGTGATCGAATAGGCATAATTTGCTGCGGTGCATGAGTCCGCCGATGGCCCGAAGCCGCCATGCATTCAAATTTCCGTCGCCTTTTGAGGGCAACGCCGACACAGAAGCGTCATTGCGAGGAGCCGCGACAAAATCGCTGAGCAATTTTGCGCTGAAGCGACGAAGCAATCCAGACCTTCTCAACGGTTCTGGATTGCTTCGGCGGAGCCTGTCATCGGGCGGGCATTTGCCCGACCCGTTGGCTCGCAATGACGATTCAATAAACTCATCACGCGGCTAGCTGTTCGGCCTGAAATTCTCGATCACGCGCAGCAGCACGCGCGCGCCGGCATCGGCGTCGTCAGGCTCGACATGCTCGTCGGGATGGTGGCTGATGCCGCCGCGGCAGCGGACGAAAATCATCGCGACATCGGCAATGTCGACCATGGCCATGCCGTCATGGCCCGCTCCGCTTGCGAG
>NZ_DASREO010000021.1:0-64801 GCF_035652035.1 Bradyrhizobium sp. | reverse complement strand
ATATTCGAGATCGACGCCTCCTTCCGGATCGCGCGTGACCATGGCTTGCGTCCGCGCGAATGCGTTCAGCCGGCCGTCGAGATGCGCCGCATAGTCCTCGACGCTGGTCGAGGTTTCGGACGAACGCCGCGCGATCGAGCGAACCACGCCGAGCGTATTGCGAACCCGGTGCTGCAATTCAGCAAGAAGAAGCCGCTGGCGATCTTCGGCCCGGGCAATCGCCGTGACGTCGATGAAGGTGATCACGACGCCGGCGATGAAATTGTCGATCGAGCGATAAGGCAGGATGCGGACGATGTAGCGCGTTCCGCTGTCGGGCGCGGTCAGTTCTCGCTCTGCACTGGCTAGCGTCCGCAGCACACGGCGGACATCGTCATAGAGGTCCTCGATCGGAATACGTGCCTTGATGTGCGCGACGGGACGGCCGACATCGGTTTCGACAAGGTGCAGAACCTGCGTGATCGCCGGCGTGAAGTTCATCACGCGCAGATCGTTATCGAGGAAGACGGTGGCGATCTGCGTGCTTTCAAGGAAATTCTTCAGGTCGCTGGTGGCGCGGGTCAATTCCTGCACCCGATGCGCCAGCTCGCCATTGACGGTCGTCAGTTCCTCGTTGACCGACTGCAACTCCTCGCGCGAGGTTTCCAGCTCTTCATTGGCCGACTGCAGTTCTTCGTTGAGGGACTGGTATTCCTCGTTGGAGGATTTCAGCTCCTCGTTGGTGCTCTCCAGCTCCTCGATGGTGGCCTGCAATCGCTCGCGCGTGGCCCGCAATTCGCTTTCGAGCCGTTCGACATGCTCGGTCCGAACCAGCACATTTGGATTATTCTCGGTGGTCTCGACCACGCGGACCGGGCCGTCCTTGAACAGCACCACGAAATTGCGGTGGCCTGCCGGTCCGTCGAGCACCGGCTCGACCGTGATGTCGACCAGGACGCGATGGCCGTTGAGGCCGAGCTGGACCTGCTCGGCGTGCGCCGGTTCGTTGGTCTCGACCGCACGGCTCAAGGCGGTGCGCAGTTCAAGACGGATGTCGCGGTGAACGAGGCCGAGCAGATCGAGCGTTGCCGTTCCCGCCGTGGGTTCGATGTAACGGCCGGTGCGACCGGAGAAATGCAGGATCTGGAAATTCTCGTCCGTGATCACATAGGCCGGCGCATATCGTTCGGCGATGCGCTGGGCGCGGCGCTCCAGGCCGACATCGGGCCCGAAGGAACGAACCGGGGGTATCTCGACGGCAGCCCGCCCCGCCACTGACGTAATCGGGAATTCCGGTGGCAGCCGCGTGCCCGTTTCAAGCTTCTTGAAGATCCGCGCGCGGCGATCGACCGGCGCAAACAGTTTCGGATGCCGCGTCACGTTCTCCGAGTTACCGAGAAACAGGAAGCGGTTTGGCAACAGCGCGAAATGGAACAGCGGAATCACGCGGTTCTGCAATTCGGCATTCAGATAGATCAGAAGGTTGCGGCAGGAGACGAGATCGAGCTTGGAGAAGGGCGCGTCCTTGATGACGTTGTGCTGGGAGAAGATGCACATTTCGCGCAGCTCCTTGACGATACAATAGGTGTCGCCTTCCCGCACGAACCAGCGCGCCAGCCGCTCGGCCGACATGTCGTCCTCGATCGAGGTGCGGTAGCGGCCGACTCTTGCTGCGGCCAGCGCGCGGCCATCGATGTCGGTGGCAAAGATCTGCACCTGGGGCGCGGTGTCGAGCTTTGCCATATGTTCGCGAAGCAGGATGCCGATCGAGTAGGCCTCCTCTCCCGTGGCGCAGCCAAGCACCCAGATGCGAACCTGCTGGCCCGCGCCCTTGTCTTCGAAAATCTTGGGAATGACCTGGGTCTCGAGCACCTCGAATTCGCGCTTGTCGCGAAAGAACTCGGTCACGCCGATCAAAAGATCGTTGAAGAGATGCAGTCCCTCGTCCTTGTCGTTGCGCAGGAAGTCGACGTAAGCGGCAATCCCGTCGATCTGCACGATCTGCATGCGCCGCTGCACGCGCCGCAGGAAGGTGTTCTGCTTGTAGCCGTGGAAATCGTTGCCGGTCTTGTTGCGCAGAATGTCGGCGATGCGCGAAAGCGAGGTGGCGGCCGCGGCAAGCACCTCGTCAAAGCCCTGCTTTTCCTCCAGCCGGCGCAAGTGACGGGCGTAAACCTGGATGTGTTCGGGAATATCTTCCGGCGTCAGCACAAAGTCTGCGATTGCCGCCGGCGTTGAGCTGTCGACCAGAAGATCGGAGTTTTCGCTCGCGGTCTTCTCGGAGAGCGCCAATCCGCCGTGATCCTTGAGCGTCGCGACCCCCAGCGTTCCATCGCCGCCGGTACCCGCGAGCACCACGCCGATCGACTGCTCGGCGCGCTCTTCGGCCAGCGAGACGAGGAAGCTGTCGATCGTCGCCCGCTCGCCCGGCGCCTGCTGCGCCGGCCTGACGGCGAATTTGTCGTTCTGGATGGTGGTGATCGCATCCGCCGCGCACAGATAGATCGTGCCGCCCTCGATCTCCGCGCCGTCGCGCGGCTCGGCAAGCCGGGTGCCGTCAAGACGCGCGAGCACGCTGCGCAACCAGCCCTCGTCGAAGGCCTCCCGATGCTGCAGGACAAGCACGATCGCCTGCCCGTCATCGAGCGAGAATTTCGAGAAGAACCGCTCGATGCTGCTCATGGTGCCGGCGGACGCGCCAACTCCGATGACGAGCGGTGCTTTCGTCTGACGATTGCTGTCTCCTGTCGGAGACCGGCTGGGTTCATCCATGCCTGGCGGCTTTCTACTTCTTTCCGGGCGATTTGCCTGGATTTTCGTGAATAGCAGATTGCGAGCCCGTTCAACAGATTATCGATGAAAACGGCGGACGGGTTCGCAAGCCTCACGACCGCGATTGTAATGCCGGCGGTGGAAGACCATAGTCGGCCATGGTTCCAAAACCCGCCATTGATTTGTCCGACGAACTTCAGGCGCTGTTCGTTCGTGCCGACCTGGCGAGCGCACAGGCCTGCCGTCTCCTCGACGAGAACGACCGCTGGCGCCGGAGCGTGCTGCAACAATTGGACTACATGTTCGAGCTGGGCGCCGACTTCAGGAAGGCGCGCCGCCCGGCCCCTCCCTAGTGTGGCGGTTCAGAAGTCCGCATCATTTGATGCCGCGGGTACGTCATGCGGACTTCTGAACCAAAGCCACACTAGATCAATAGGTTTGCTAGTGTCCTTTCGATTCCGAAGTTCGAAACGTGGCTCCGAAGAATGCTACGAACTTCGGAAGCGGGACACTAGGCCTTCCGGTCAGGAATGCCGCTCCAGGTAGGATACTCGCTCCTCGATCAGGACCCGATGGCGTTCCCATTCGATCAGCGTCTCGTGCAAAAGCTGAACGAGCCGCTCCGCCTGCCTCGAGTCATGACCGCCGGCCTGCAAGTCCGAAAGCAGCTGCTTCTGGTTGCGCAGCCGCCGCCAGCCGTCCTCGATGTCCTTTTCAGCCTTGAGCAGAAGCGCTTTCTCCGCCCTCAACTCCTCGCCCTGCTCAACAGGAAAGACTGCCATGCTAAGACCTAACTCTCCGCTTTCGGAGCCTTGGTTTTCGGAGCCTGGGTTTGCGGAGCGTTGGGATCGAGCGAATGTAGCATGACGCGCCGGATCATGTCGGCATATTCGCGATATTCCGCCGCGCGCGTGTCATACATCTGTGCCACCGACGCGCGCCCGCTGTGCCGGCCATCTTTCGCCATACGCGTCACCAGTTCGGCTCTTTCCTCGATGATGCGCAGCGCCACGCGCAAGGCCTCATCGACCTTGCTTTCCTGCTCCTTGGCCAGCGTGTCGGCCGTATAGGCATGGCCGACCTGGCAGCGAAAGCGCAGCGGGTGCTCGGGCTTGAGTTCCGAGAGCACCCCGCCGCAACTCGGACAGGTGAGCGGCGCGGGATCGGCGATCCTGGCGAGATTGTCGCTGCCGATGCGCTCGCCGGCGGCGATCTCGACCTCGAGGCGGATCTCCGGCGGGACCGGAAGTCTGGTTCCGGGTTGCTCCCGCGCGAGATCGGACAAGACATCGCCGATCCTGGTGCCCGGCACACAAAGATCGACCGTCGTGGCCTCCAGCGCCCGCAGCGGCATCTCGTCCGCAATCGCATCCATCGGGTCCTGCACGAGGGCGACGCCGCCGCATTGTTTGATGGCGGTGAGACCCGCGGCGCCATCGGACAGCAATCCTGACAGGACCACGCCGATGACGCGCGGGCCATATTGCAGTGCTGCCGAGCGGAAAAGCGCATCGATCGCCGGGCGCACCATGTTTTCCCGCGGACCGCGCCCGAGCATGATGTGGCTTTCGAACAGCAGCAGATGATGATCGGGCGCGCCGAGATAGATGTGGCCGTTCTCGATCACCATGCCGCTTTCGGCCTGAACCACCGGCAGGCGGCTGACCGCACTCGCAACGGTTGAGAGAATGCCGATCCCTTGCGCGGGAATATGCAGGACCACGAACACCGCCGCCGGCAGGTCGGCGGGCAACCGCCCGAGAATCTCCTTCAACGGCGCCGTCGCTCCTGAAGAGCCTCCGATCACAATAATGTCGCGATTGCTCATGGAACCGGCCCTCGAGAGCCCATTGCCGTTTGCATCAAGGCGGCCCTACGGCATATGTTCCTATTGGGAATTGGCCGTTCACGTTGGGCAGCGAAATGACCCCACACACCGAGAGTCCAGGCCCGCTGGCGGGCCGCCGCGTCCTCGTGATCGAGGACGAATATTTTCTCGCCGACGACATCGTTCGGACGCTGACGGCGCTGGGCGCGCGCGTCGTCGGGCCTTTTGGCGACCTCGAGCAGGCAACCGATATCGTCGACCGCGACATCGCCATCGACGCGGCGATCGTCGATATCAATTTGCGCAACGAGATGGCTTTCCCGCTGGCGCGCGTGCTGCGCTCGCGCAAGGTGCCGTTCGTCTTCACCACGGGCTACGACAAGGGCTCGATCGAATCTGAATTCCAGGACGTGCGATTGCTCGGCAAGCCGCTGGACATGAGGGCGATGGCCAGCGAATTGACGAACATGATCAAGGGCAACTGAGATCAGGGTTTCGAAAACGCGCGGTCGAGGCTGGTCTTGAGATCGGCAGATTCGCTTTCGACGCGACGGGATCGACGAATCGTCCGGTCGAGTTCGTTTGCCAGCACCGCTGCCTCGAGGCGTAGCGAGCGTCCCTCTCTCCGCAAACAATGCGATTCCAGAATCGCCTGGTTGGCTTTTGAGATCAGCTCTTGCATCGGCCAATCATGCACGCGATTCTTAGCATGCGCGTTATCGCAAGTTAGTCCGAGGAAAACATGTACATCGCAGGATTCGTGATTCCAGTTCCCGGCGACAAGATGGAGGCCTATCGGAAATGGGCCGAGAACGGCGCGGCTATCTTCAGGGAATATGGTTGCATCGAGATCGTCGAGTCTTGGGAGGACAATGTCCCGACCGGCAAATTGACCGACTTTCGCCGCGCGGTGGATGCGAAGGATGACGAGAAGATCGTTTTCACCTGGCAAGTGTGGCCCAACAAGGCGACGCTTGAGGCTGCCGAAGCAAGAATGCACGAGGACAAGCGCCTGGAGCCGTCGGGCGAAATTCCTTTCGACCCGAAGCGGCTCATACTTGGCTGCTTCAATCCTCTCTACACCATGGGCCGCAGGTGAGACGGGCGCCTTGCAGCCGAAATAACGTCTCGGTTTGATCGCGTTGATCGCGGCGCAGACGAAAGCCCATCACAAAAGCGTTCAGTCGCCAATGAAATGCTGATCGCAACGATTGGTCAGCGATGCCGCTTGCGATTCGCAAACGATACAATCGGCACGCCGGGTCGCATGCTTCGGATTTTTGTCAAGGATGCATCGTGTGCTTTTTGGCTGCGAACACGAACAAATATTTCTGAGGACCGACAGCACACGGTCTTTTTATTTTGCAGCGCAGCATTTATCTGATTTCAGGTGCGTCCCGATTTTCGGGTTAAGGAGTAGCCGGTGTCGCTTGCCAGAAACATAGAATTCCTGCGCCAGTTTCCCCGGCTGCATGGATGGGACGCCGTCGGCCTCGCGCTGCGCGGCTCTGCGTTGGTGGAGACCCGGCAATTCGGCACCAATCCGGGCGGCTTGCGGATGTATTCCTTTGTGCCGCCGAGCCTGCCGCCATCGCCGGCACTTGTTGTCGTTCTGCACGGCTGCGGACAGACGGCCGCGGGTTACGACCACGGCGCCGGCTGGTCGACGCTCGCAAAGCACTACGGCTTTGCGCTTCTGATGCCGGAGCAGCAGGCAAGCAACAACGCTCACACCTGTTTCAACTGGTTCAATCCGGGCGACACCAGGCGCGGCCACGGCGAAGCCTGCTCGATCCGGCAGATGATCGCGCGCATGGTGAGCCAGCACCGGATCGACAAGCATCGCATTTTCATCACCGGACTTTCCGCGGGTGGCGCCATGACTTCGGTCATGCTGGCGACCTATCCGGAAGTCTTTGCCGCCGGCGCGATCATCGCCGGACTTCCCTACGGAATTGCGAGCAATGTGCGCGAGGCCATGAATGGCATGCTGCGCTCGCCGTCGCGCTCGGCCGAAGAGCTGGGCAGCCTGGTGCGCAACGCTTCAAAGCACCGCGCACCCTGGCCGCGGGTTTCGGTCTGGCACGGCAGCGCGGACCGCACCGTCAACCCCGCCAATGCCGACGAGATCGTCAAGCAATGGCTGGACGTCCATCGGCTGCCGTCGCATCCGATGTCGGAAGGCATGGTCGACGGTCATCCGCACGAGATCTGGTGGAATGCAGATGGAGAAACCGTCGTCGAGTCCTACACCATCACCGACATGGCTCACGGCACGCCGCTCGGCAAAGCCGAGAATGACGAACGATATGGCAAGGAAGGCCCGTTTCTGATCGAGGCCGGCATTTCGTCCTCCTATCACATTGCGAACTTCTTCGGGCTGACCAACCGCGTCCCGAAGCTCGCGAAGACTGCCTCGCCCGCGACCACCGAGTCCCCCAGCGCGAAGTTGATCCCGCTGGCTTCGCCGATCTCGACGCTCGCACCCGACCTCGGCAAGATCCTGCAGCCGTTGCTGACGACGAAAGAGACGCCGAAGTCCAGGGAAAAGCCAAAAGCAAGGTCGACGGCAAAGGCCAAAGAAAAGCTGAAGGAAAAGCCGAAGGAAAAACCGAGGCGAAGCCGCGTCCTCGACGTCGGCGCCGTCATCACCCGCGCCTTGACCGCCGCGGGTCTCATGAAATGAAGCGCGCCCCGGCAGTGCGTGATCGCACCGCCGGCCCTCACATCGCGCCGGTCAGGAATGGATTGGTCATCCGCTCCTGGCCAATCCGCGAGCCGGGCCCATGCCCGCAAATAAAGCCGACATCGTCGCCGAGCGGCAGCAGCTTGTCCGTGATGGATTTGATCAGCGTGGCGTGATCGCCACCAGGCAGATCGGTTCGTCCGACCGAACCATTGAACAGGACATCGCCGACATGGGCAAAGCGGATGTCCTTGTTGAAGAACACCACGCTGCCCGGCGAATGGCCGGGGCAATGCAGAATATCGAACGTCAGTTCACCGACTGAGACTTGATTGCCTTCCTCGAGCCAACGATCCGGCGCAAAGTTGCGCACGCCGGTCATGCCGAAACGCGCGCCGCTTTCGACCACATGGTCGAGCAGGAACTTGTCGGCGATGTGCGGGCCCAGAATCTCGACCTTCAGTGCATCGCGCAGATCAGCGGCGCCGCCGACATGATCGATATGGCCGTGAGTGAGCCAGATCTTCTCGACGCTCACTTTGGCCTCTTTGATGGCGGCCTGAATTTTCGCAACGTCGCCGCCGGGGTCAATAACGGCAGCCTTTTGCGTCGCCGTGCACCAGATCAGGGTGCAGTTCTGCTCAAACGGCGTGACCGGGATGATCATCGCCCCGGCCTTCGCCTTGCTTTCGGTTTGCTGTGCCATGAGGCGCACATTGCCGATTTTTTGCCAGCCGCCAAGGGAAAGTTAGGCCGGAAACTTGGACCGGAAACTTGGGCCGGAAAGTTGGGCCGCGCTGCCCTTGCGGAACAGGCCGCAGTGTCCCGACGTCACGCACCCCGGCGCAAAACCGTTTCCACCTGATGAGCCAGGCTTTATGCTGGCATCATGGAATCGCTCGCCAGGCTCAATATCGTCCCCGCACCGGATGGCCGCCAATCGGAGACGGCGCTCCTGATCGCGCGCGGCACGTCGCGGCTGCTGCATTCGCTGGGCTTTAGCAGTGTCGCCGAATTGCCGCTACCTTCGGGGCGACGCGCCGACCTCGTCGCTCTCAATGACCGCGGCGAAATCTGGATCGTCGAGATCAAATCCTCGGTCGAGGATTTGCGCGCCGACCAGAAGTGGCCGGACTACCGCGCGCATTGCGACCGGCTGTTCTTTGCGTTCACGCAAAGCCTGCCGTGCGAGATTTTCCCCGAAGAAACAGGGTTGATCATTGCCGACGCTTATGGCGCGCATCTGATGCGGCCCGCGCCAGAACATCGGCTGCCGGCTGCGACCCGCAAATCGATGACAGTGCGGTTCGGCATGGCGGCGGCGCTGCGGATCAACCGTCTGGTCGACCCGCAAGGCCATCTCGAGTTCTAGCCCGGGATTACCGGCTGATCTGCCGGCTGACCACGTTCTCCTGCTGGTTCAGCGCGCGCTGCTCGGCAGGGGTGATGTAACCACCATTGATGCGCGCCATGGCGCGTTCCTCGTTGCGGATGACGCCGTCTTCGGCGTGAAGCCGCTCGGCGCGATAGGGCGAAATGCGCCCCGAGGCCTCGCCCCGGTCGATGCGGTAATTCTGGTAACCGAGACGCGCATTCACTTCGGCGCGGCGCGGATGATTGTACTGCCACGGGGTCTCTGCGGACGCAGCCGTCAACGAAGTGCCGAGCGTTGCGAGGGTCAGTGCAGCCATCGAAAACAGCTTGATGCGGGTCATGACTTGCTTCTCCGTTAAACTCAATGTGGATGGGGGCATCCACCACGGCAGAAGGCTAGGCCCGCTCACCGGAAGCCGCGCTGAACGGGCCGTTCAGGCAGCGATCAGCAACATGAATTCGGTGTCATTCACCTGAACGGCGTCGGAGCTTGCAGTCAGCGCGGGGCTCGCTTGGCGAGAATGCGCTGCAGGGTGCGGCGATGCATGTTGAGCCGTCGCGCCGTTTCCGAGACGTTGCGGTTGCACATCTCGTAAATCCGCTGGATGTGCTCCCAGCGAACGCGATCAGCCGACATCGGATTGCTCGGCAGTTCGGATTTCTGGTTGCCGCTGGCGAGCAGCGCCGACACCACATCGTCGGCATCGGCAGGTTTTGACAAATAGTCCACCGCGCCGAGTTTCACGGCGGTGACGGCAGTGGCGATATTGCCATAACCGGTCAGGATGATCGCGCGCGCCTCGGGGCGCTTGCGCTTCAAGGCAGAGACGACGTCGAGGCCGTTGCCGTCGCCGAGCCGCAGATCCACCACCGCAAAAGCGGGCGCGGCTTTCGCAATCTGGTTCAATCCGTCGGCGACGCTCTCACAGGAGGTTACCGCAAAGCCCCTCGTCTCCATGGCGCGCGCAAGGCGCTCCAGAAACGGCTTGTCGTCTTCCACGATCAGCAAGGAGCGATCGGTGTGCCCGGCAAGTTCGGCGATAGCGCTCAAGATAACGTCGTCCTTTCCACTAGTGCGGCGAATTTTGAAACCGCACTAGAAAACCAATAAATTTATTAGAGCTCCTTTGATTCCGAAGTTCGCATCCGGGGTTGCCGCGATGGCTTGCGAACTTCGGAATCGGAGCTCTAGACCCTCAACATATGGCGTCTTGCGTGGCGCTGCCAAGACCGCTCACCGGCGATTTCACTCACTCAGGTTAACTCCGGGTCCTTGACCTCAAAGCGGTTCCGCGGCCACACGATCTGCACCACCGCGCCGTGGTCCGGAAACACGCGGTTGGTAAAGGAAACCCGGGCCCCGGTGCGTTCGAGCAAGGTGCGGGCGATGAACACGCCAAGCCCGAGGCCGCTGCGCGTCTCCTGGCTTTCGTCCCGCTCGCGGCGACGCGACAGATAGGGCTCGCCGATTCGTTTGAGCAGCTCGGGCGCAATGCCCGGACCATCGTCGGAGATGACGATTTCGACGGTCTCAGCGTCCCACCAGGCGTTCACTTCCACGCTCTCACGGGCAAAATCGACCGCGTTCTCCAGGATGTTGCCGACACCGTAAATGATGGCCGGATTGCGCGCTCCGGCCGGCTCGGGCGTGCCGGAGACGGCGATGCGCACCTTGATCGCGACGTCGAAATCGCGATGCGGCGCCACGGTCTCCTCGATCAGCGTGGACAGTGGCATGCGGTCGAACGGCGCGCCGCTGGAGGATAGCTGCGTGATCTTGCCGAGAATGTCGCGGCAGCGCTGCGCCTGCTCGCGCAACGTCTTGATGTCGGCCGCAAGCTGCGGCTTGTCCTTCACGCCCTGTTCCAGTTCGCGCGAAATGAGAAAGATCGTCGACAGCGGCGTCCCCAGTTCATGGGCGGCCGCGGCCGCAAGGCCGTCGAGCTGGGTGAGATGCTGTTCGCGCGCCAGCACGAGCTCGGTGGCCGCGAGCGCATCGGAGAGCTTGCGCGCTTCTTCAGCGACCTGAAACGCATAAAGGCTGGTGACGCCGATCGCGACCACGATCGAAAGCCAGACCCCGAACAGATAGATCGGCGGCAGCACCAGCGGATCGTCGCTGTCCCAGGGCAGCGGGAAGTAGAGGAAGACCAGCACAGACGCGCAGGCGACCGCGAGCATTCCGAGCGCGATGGTCAGGCGGATCGGCAGCGCGGTCGATGAGATCAGGACCGGTGCGATAAACAGGAACGAGAACGGATTCTGCAAGCCGCCGGTAAAGAACAACAGCCCGGCGAGTTCGATGATGTTGAGCGCGAGCAGCGCCGCCGCAAACAACGGCTCCAGCCGCTCCATCGGATTGAACCAGACCTGAAGAAACAGGTTGAGCAGCGCGGAGAAGCCGACAATGGCCAGGCACGGCACCACCTCGACGTCGAATTCGAGACCCTGCTCGACGATAAAGATCGCGGCGAGCTGGCCGAGCGCGGCAAGCCAGCGCAGCCGCAGGATCGTGTCCAGGCGGACCTGACGGCGCGGCAGGCGAAAATCGGTTGTGGTGGTGTCAGGCATGAGCACTGTCGCGACTCTAGCGGCGCAAGCGCCCGACGACAAATTTCGTTGATCGGCTTTCACGCGACCAAAGGCCACGGGAAGCCTTGCCTAAGCAGGTCAGATGGCTCAATGAACAGGCTCGATGACGAACGACGGCACGATAAAGCCTCCACCTGCCCAGCCCGGTCGGCGCGAAGCCGCCGCCATCGACGTCGCGCATCTGTCGAAGACCTACAATACGACGCGGGCGGTCGACGATATCTCGTTCGCGATTGCGCGCGGCAGCATCACAGGGCTTTTGGGCGGCAACGGCGCCGGCAAGACCACGACGATCGCCATGATCATGGGACTGGTTTTGCCGACCTCGGGGCGGATCGAGGTGCTGGGGCACCCGATGCCGGACGAGAGCGCCGAGGTGCTCGGCCGGATGAATTTCGAAAGCCCTTACGTTGACATGCCTTCGCGCCTCACGGTGCGGCAAAACCTGACGATCTTCGGCCGCCTCTATTCGGTGGCAAATCTGCGCGCTCGAATCGAAAAGCTTGCCGCCGACCTCGACCTCGTCGAATTCCTCGACCGCCCCAGCGGCAAACTCTCGGCCGGTCAAAAGACCCGCGTGGCGCTGGCAAAGGCGCTGATCAACGAGCCGGAATTGTTACTGCTGGATGAGCCGACCGCTTCACTCGATCCCGACACCGCCGACTGGGTGCGGCAGCATCTCGAGACCTATCGCAAGCAAAACGCGGCGACCATCCTGCTCGCCTCCCACAACATGCTGGAGGTGGAACGGCTGTGTGACCGCGTCATCATCATGAAGCGCGGCCGCATCGAGGACGACGACAGTCCGGAGCAGATCATGGCGCGCTACAACCGCGCGACGATGGAGGAAGTGTTTCTCGACGTCGCCCGCGGCCGCGTTCAGGAAACGACGTCATGAGCCAGCCTGCGCTCGTCATGGGCATCTCGCCGCAGCGGATCGCGGCCATGATCCTGCGTTACTGGTATGTGCTGATCTCGTCATGGCCGCGGATGCTGGAGCTGCTCTACTGGCCGGCGCTGCAGATCATCACCTGGGGCTTCATCCAGAACTACGTGTCGCAGAACGCCGGATTTTTTGCCCGCGCCGGCGGCACGCTAGTCGGCGCTGTGATCCTGTGGGACATCCTGTTCCGCGGCCAGCTCGGCTTTTCGATCTCCTTTCTGGAAGAGATGTGGGCGCGCAATCTCGGCAACCTGATGATGAGCCCGTTGAAGCCGATCGAATTTCTGCTGACGCTGATGGTGATGAGCCTGATCCGGCTCGTGATCGGCATCGTGCCGATGACGCTGCTCGCGATGGTCTTCTTCGGCTTCAATTTCTACGCGATCGGACTGCCGCTGATCGCCTTCTTCTGCAACCTGATCTTCACCAGCTGGTCGGTCGGGATCTTCGTTTCGGGCCTCGTGCTGCGTCATGGCCTGGGCGCCGAGAGCATCGTCTGGACGCTGATGTTTGCGATGATGCCGCTCGCCTGCATCTACTACCCGGTAACGGTGCTGCCGCATTGGTTGCAGCTGGTCGCCTGGACGCTGCCGCCGACCTATGTGTTCGAGGGCATGCGGGCCCTGCTCACGGAACATGTCTTTCGCGCCGACCTGATGGTGTATGCGGTCGCCATCAATGTGGCGCTCATGATCGCGTCATTTTGCGTGTTTCTGATGCTCCTCAAGAGCGCCCGGCGGCACGGTTCGTTGATCCAGGTCGGCGAATAAACACCGGTAAAACCCCGGGTTTTCCTCCTTGCAGCTTGTTAATCTCTGCGGGAACGCCGATCTATAGATTGACGCTTTATTTTGCTTTCTGCACTATATTGCAGCGCAAAAGGGACATGAGGGCTAAATGCCGATTGGCGAGTTTGGCGGCGCGCCGCCTAGGGTGGTCGAAGGCAGTCCGGCATTAACGACGCCGATGTACTGGATGTACGAAATGGCGCACGCGTCGCTCAATCCCGCGCGCGCCGTGACCGACGCCACCAAAATCCTGTTTCAGAATCCACTCAATCCGTGGTCGCACACCGAGGCCGGCAAATCGATCGCGGCGGCCTGCGAATTATTCGAGCGCACGACGCGCCGCTACGGCAAACCGGAATGGGGCATCCACGACACCGACGTCAACGGCATCCGCACGCCGGTCGAGATTCGCACCGTCTGGGAAAAGCCGTTCTGCCGGCTGCTCTACTTCGACCGCAAGCTGACGCGGCCCTTGCGCAGCCCCCAGCCGCGAGTGCTGATCGTCGCACCGATGTCCGGCCACTATGCGACGTTGCTGCGTGGCACGGTCGAAGCCTTCCTGCCCGGCCACGAGGTCTACATCACCGACTGGGCCGACGCACGCATGGTGCCACTTGCCGCCGGCCGCTTCGATCTCGATGATTACATCGACTACGTGATCGAGATGCTGCATGAGCTGGGCGGCAATATGCATGTGATCGCGGTGTGCCAGCCTTCCGTGCCGGTGGTCGCTGCGGTTTCCATCATGGAAGCCGAGAATGATCCGTTTGTTCCGCTTTCCATGACGCTGATGGGTGGCCCGATCGATACCCGACGCAATCCCACCGCCGTCAACGACCTTGCCGCCGAGCGCGGCATCGACTGGTTCCGCCACAACGTCATCACCAAGGTGCCGTTTCCGCATCCGGGCGTGATGCGCGACGTCTATCCGGGCTTCCTGCAGCTGAACGGCTTCATCAGCATGAATCTCGACCGTCACATGGACGCTCACAAGGAACTGTTCCGCAACCTGGTGAAGGGTGACGGCGATCTCGTCGACAAACACCGCGACTTCTACGACGAATATCTGGCGGTGATGGACCTATCGGCGGAGTATTACCTGCAGACGGTCGACACCGTTTTCGTCAAGCATGCGCTGCCGAAGGGCGAGATGACCCATCGCGGCAAGCAGGTTGATCCCTCCCGGGTACGCCGCGTCGCATTGATGACGGTCGAAGGCGAGAACGACGACATTTCGGGGCTCGGTCAAACCGAGGCGACCCACACGCTGTGCAGTTCAATCCCCGACCATCGCCGCGTGCACTACGTGCAGAAGGGGGTTGGCCACTACGGCGTGTTCAACGGCTCGCGTTTCAAATCGGAAATCGTGCCGCGTATCTCCGATTTCATGGTGTCTTCAGCAAACATGAAGGGCATGAAGCCTTCGCTCGCTTACGCTGCGGAGTGAAACGCGCAGACGTTGCTGAATGAACGCGAAATCGCGTTTCCGCACGAACATCGCCGTTCGCTGCGGGTCCGCTAACCCCCTGAATTGACCCCAGGAAACGCGAATCTACCCGCGCCCGAAGTAATGAATCTTAATTCTGTTCTTTGACCCCCTCGGAGGGAGTCTTTGCGCCCAATTTTTTGAGTTCCAGGCCCATTCTGTAGGGCCGGAGAACGCCCGAACCCCTGTATATTGGGCAAATGATTTGTTTTTGCGCAGAGCGATTTCCCTGGCGGCGGATATGGCAGAATCCGGGCGAACTCTTACTCCCCGGACTTACCGACATGGCCACTCGCGCGCTCCTTTATCGGCGGCCCTACGAGCCTTCGAGGCTTTTGATCAAACACGGCTCCCAGATCTACTCGGTCCGGCTCCGCCGGCACCGCCGCGCGCGCCGTTACACCTTACGAATTCATCCGAGCGACCGCGAGGCGATCCTCACCATCCCGCCGCGCGGCACGATCGCCGATGCCAAGGACTTTGCGCAGCGTCACGGCGGCTGGATCGCTGCTCGTCTCGGCCGATTGCCCAAGGCTGCACCCTTTCTTCCGGGAACAGTGGTGCCGCTCCGCGGCGCTCCCCATAGAATCGTGCACCGCGCGGGTCAGCGCGGCACGGTCTGGACCGAGGTTCGCGACAGCGGCGAGCGCATCCTCTGCGTAGCGGGCGGCGTCGAACATACCGAGCGGCGCGTTCATGATTTTCTCAAGCGAGAAGCCCGCAAGGATCTGCAGAAGGCAGCCGCCTCTTATGCGCAGGAGCTTGGCGTCAAGGTCCGGCGGCTCTCGATCCGCGACCAGTCGAGCCGCTGGGGTTCATGTACCTCGGCCGGTTCGCTGTCGTTCTCCTGGCGGCTGATCTTCGCGCCGCCTTACGTGCTCGACTATCTCGCGGCCCACGAAGTTGCCCATCTCGTCGAGATGAACCATTCGGCGCGGTTCTGGAAGGTGGTGGCGAAAGTCTGCAGCCATGTCGAACGCGCCAAGACCTGGCTCGATACCCACGGCAACGACCTCCATCGCTACGGCATCCAGGACTGAGTCGCGGCTCGTAGGGCTGCTCTGACCTAAGCCATCGCTGCCGCTCTCTTGAGCGGCGCGCCGTGCGCAAAAAGGCAACAGTCACGGATATTCCGACCGTCATCACGCCGGCGTGCAGGCCAGTGCACAGCTATGCGCTTTTGATCAACATCTGGATTGCGTATGGATGTTGTCATACTGCATAAGGCGTTGGATAAATTGAATATGCTTGGGGGTCGAGCTGCGGGCGGAGCAACGGCGGCCGTCGTTTTCCTTGGTCAAGTGGCGGCATTTTCCGTCCACGCCGACACCATGGAGAGCGCGCTGCTGCGCGCCTATCAGAGCAACCCGCAGCTCAATGCCCAGCGCGCTCTGGTGCGCGCGACCGACGAAAACGTCCCGCAGGCGCTGGCCGGCTATCGCCCGAAGGTCACGGCGACCTTGAGCGGCGGCTACCAGTACACCGACGAGATCGTGATCGGAGCGACGGGCGCGAGGAGCGCGGTGGGACCGCAATCCCCTCACGCCGCCGGCATCACCGCGACCCAGACGCTCTACAACGGCAATCAGACCGCCAACAAGACGCGTGCCGCGGAAAGCCAGGTCTTTGGCGCCCGCGAAAGTCTGCGCCTCATGGAGCAGTCGGTCCTGCTCTCGGCCGCCACCATCTATATGGATTACCTGCGCGATGCTGCGATCCTCGAGGTCCAGCGCAGCAACACAAGGGTGCTCGAGCTGACGTTGAAGCAGACCCGCGACCGCTACAGCGCGGGCCTCGTCACCCCGACCGACGTCGCCCAGTCGGAAGCGCAGCTTGCGGCGGGCAAGACCCAGGAGCTGTCGGCTGAAGCGACGCTCACGACCACGCGCGCAAACTTCCGCCGCATCATCGGCAACGAACCGTCGAACCTGCAACCGGCCTCGCCGGTCGATCGCTATCTGCCGGCAACGGTGCGCGATGCGACCAATCTCGCTTTGGTCGAAAATCCCAACGTGACTGCCGCCATGTACGGCATCGACGTCAGCTTCCTCACTGTGAAAATCAACGAGGGCGCGCTGCTTCCGACCGTCTCGTTGCAGGCCACGGTCCAGAAGGGCTGGCAACAGACCATCGCGCAGGTCAAGTCGTTCAGCGCCTCGGCGACGGCGCAGGCCACGGTGCCCGTCTATCAGGGCGGGGCGGAATATGCGCTGATCCGCCAGTCCAAGGAAACGCTGGAGCAGCAGCGTCTCACGCTGGAGCAGGTGCGCGATCAGGCTCGCGCTGACCTGGTGACCGCATGGGGTCAGCTACTCGCGGGCAAGGCGCAGGTCAAAGCTGCGCAATCGCAGGTCGACGCATCGGAAATCGCTTATCTCGGCACCACCAAGGAAGCCCAGGTCGGCCAGCGCACCGTGATCGATATCTTGAACGCGCAGCAGACGCTGGTGAATGCCCGCGTCGCGCTGGTGACGGCGCAGCATGACCGCGTTGTCGCATCCTACGCCGTGCTGAACGCGATCGGCCGCCTGTCGCCGCAGGTGTTGCATCTGCCGACGACCACCTATGATCCCAGCGTTCACTATCAGCAGGTGCGCGACAAATGGGTCGGCGTCCGCACGCCAGACGGGCGGTAATTCGGTGAGCGCGATCCTGATTTGATCTCCAGGCCGCGATATCCGGGCCGCAATGAAAGCGCGCGGCAATTGTCTTCGGCGTACTCCCAAGCCCAGCGTCAAAATGCTTCGTTGCTCAGCCGGCCAGGCTCCAGCTACACCGTCTCGATCTTCAAATTGGATTGGAGGCTGTTACTGGACTTTTAGCTGAACTCAACCAAGAGGAGGCACGTCCATGAAATCGAAAAATTGGATTTTCATTATTGCCGCCTTTATGGCGGCCATGACGGCGAGCACGCCGGTGGCCATCTCGGGTGAGCCGAACGGCAAGATTACGATCCTTTACGACGCGTTCGGCACCGATCCCACAATGACAAAGGACTGGGGTTTTTCCGCCTTGGTGGAAATCGCGGGAAAGCGGATTCTCTTTGATACTGGAGACAACGCCGCGATCTTCGAGAAGAATGTGAAGGCAAAAGGTGTTGACCTCACCACGCTCGATTTCGTCGTCCTGTCGCACCGCCACTCCGATCACATGGCTGGATTGAGCTACGTCTTGAGCGTAAATCCGACAGTCAAGATTTATGCGCCCAAGGAAAGCTTCGGAATCTTCGGCTCGTCGCTGCCGTCGGCTTTTTACCGCAAGGATGAGGCCCTGCCCGAAGAGATGCGATATTACGGGGGCAAGCCACCGCAAGTGATGCAGTTCGGTGCAGCCTGGCCCAACGCGCAATTCCAGCTGATCGATCAGACGACAGAGATTGCTCCCGGCATTACGCTTATAGCGATGATCTCCGACCTCCCCGGCACAAGGGAGCTCAAGGAGCTATCCCTCGCTGTGAACACGCCGGATGGACTGCTTCTCATTGTCGGCTGTTCGCATCCGGGAATTGAGCGAATTGTGGAGGCCGCGGCGGCCATCAATCCGAAAATTCATTTGATTGCCGGAGGCTTTCACCTTGTCGTGGCCACCGATGATGCCATTGAGAAGATCGTGAGCGCGCTCAAGGACAAGTTCAAAGTTGAGAATATTGCTCCCGGTCACTGCACCGGCGAGCCGAGCTTTGCAGCGCTGAAGAAGGCATTCGGCACAAGGTACATTTATGCCGGTCTCGGCACGTCGCTTGTCCTTGGACCGGATATCGACGTCCGGCGCGGCGAGGGGCCTGCTTTCGACGATCTTGCCCTGTATCGCAAGTTTGCGAGTCGCGAAGATTGAAAGCCCTCGCCAAGTGTTGGGGGATGTGATTGCGGCTGCCTATCACCTTGGGCAGCCGCCATTTCGGCATGCGCTGACGTGAAGACGTCTGGAGGTCATCGATTGCGGTGCAACACTCGGCCTCATGGTTCGAGACGCCTCCTCACCATGAGGGCAAAGACAAGTACCAGGCGCCCTAGCGCCCAAACAGCCGCTGCATCAGCCAGCCGTCGAGACCGGCGTCGGGCTCAGGCCGCACCGCGGCTGACGTTCGCGTCGGCGCAGCCCGGGCCGGGGCGGAAGACGGCGGGGCGACGGCGTTAGGGGGTGTTATCGCTTGCGCGATGGTGGCGAGCATTCCGCCCGGTTGCGAGGCCGGCAACGGCACCGGCGTCACGCCTTGATGCGCCGCCTTCATGAAGCGGGTCCAGATTTCCACCGGCAAGCCGCCGCCGGTCGCTTTCTTGGTCGGCGAATTGTCGTCATTGCCGAGCCAGACGCCGGTGACGAGGTTGGCCGTATAGCCGATGAACCAGGCGTCGCGGAAATCCTGGCTGGTTCCGGTCTTGCCGGCGGCCATCCAGCCCGGCAGCTCGGCCTTGTGCGCGGTGCCCGAGAGCAGCGTTTCCTGCATCATCCTGTTCATCATCGCGACGTATTGCGGATCAATCACCTGGCCGAGCTGATCGCTCTGACGCGCGTAGAGAACCTTGCCATCGAGGGTGTGGATCTTGGTGACGACGTGCGGCGAGACGCCGAGGCCGCCATTGGCAAAGGGCGCATAGGCGCCGACCAGCTCGATCATCGAGACTTCGCTTGTGCCGAGCGCGATCGAGGCATTGGCGTCGAGTTTCGATGAAATGCCGAGCCGATGCGCGGTGCGCACGACGTTCTTCGGCCCGACCTCAAGCCCGAGCCGCACCGCGACCGTGTTGAGCGACATCGCGAGCGCCTGGGTCAGCGTGACCTGACCGAGATATTGATGGCTGTAGTTCTCCGGCTTCCAGCCCTTGATATCGAGCGGAGCGTCCTGCCGAACCGTTTCCGGCGTCAGGCCGGATTCGATCGCGGTGAGATAGACGAACGGCTTGAACGCCGAGCCCGGCTGGCGTTTCGCCGTCACCGCGCGGTTATACTGGCTCTCCGAATAGTTGCGGCCGCCGACCATGGCGCGGACCGCGCCATCCGGTGACATCGCCACCAGCGCGCCCTGCGTGACGTCGAACTTCACGCTTTTGGCCGCGAGTTCGTCGATCACGGCGGCTTCCGCGACCGCCTGCAGTTTCGGATCGATCGAGGTTTCCACCACGACGCTCTGCTCGATCTGGCCGACCAGGTCGTCGAGCACCTCGCCGATCCAGTCGGCGACATAGTTGACCGTGCCGGCGCCGACCGGCTTCACGTTGTAGGAGGGATGACCGATCGAGGCCTGCGCCTGTGCCTCCGTGATGAACTTCGCATCCGCCATCGCGGCAAGCACGGTTTGCGCCCGCTGTTCGGCGCCTTCGGGATTGCGGTTCGGTGCCAGGCGGGAAGGCGACTTGACGAGACCGGCGAGCATTGCGGCTTCCGCCAGCGTCACGTGCCTGGCTGATTTGCCGAAGTAGCGCTGGCTTGCTGCTTCCACGCCATAGGCGCCGGAGCCGAAATAGACGCGGTTGAGATAGAGCTCGAGAATCTCGTTCTTGGAGTGCTTGCGTTCCAGCCAGATCGCGAGCTCAGCTTCCTGCAATTTGCGCTGAAACGTGCGCTCCTGGGTCAGGAACAGGTTCTTGGCGAGCTGCTGGGTCAGCGTCGAGCCGCCCTGCGAGACGCCGCGATGCAGAACGTTGGTCACGGCCGCGCGCAAAATGCCCCAGGGATCGATGCCGAAATGATGGTAGAAGCGGCGGTCTTCAATCGCGATGAACGCCTTCGGCAGATACGGCGGCAGGTCCTTCAACGCGACATTGGCGCCGGGCATTTCGCCGCGAATGGCGAGCACGCTGCCGTCGGCGGCGGTGATCTGGATTGTCGGCGGCCGTTTCGGGATTTCCAGCGACTGGATCGCCGGCAGATGCGCGCCGACCCACACCACGAGACCGACGGTTGCAATCGCGCCCCACAGGCCGAGCACGACGCACCAATAAAACATCCGCCCGATCGGCAGGCGTGCGCGCGACTTCGCTCGGCGCTTTGCCTCGGCGCGGGTCACGCGTGGCTTCCGCTCGACCGGCGGCGGCTCGTCGTCATCGTCGTCATCGTCGATTTTTCGCTTGGCGGCTTTCTTCGGTTTGTCGCTGCCGTCACCGGGAACGCGATCCTCGGGCGACAGCCGCAGGTCGGAAAGCGCCGCGGCAAGACCGAATATCGGCTCCTTGCGCCCGCCCTTTTTTTTCCGTCCCCACGCCATACGCAAAACGCCCAATACAACCCATGCGCAAAGTAGCGGCACGGGTTTAAGGCCGTCTTAAACGATGGTTAATCGGATGCGATATCGGCTGGCGTAACCGCCTGAGCCGCAAGGGATTCAGATTGGCTTAACCTTAAAGCGAGCGGGAATTTCCCGGCGATGCCGCCGCGGGAAAAATGCGCGCGGCAGCATCATCGGGGCGCCGCACTAGCCCGACGGCCCGCTGTCTTCCAGGATCGGGCCGAACATCTCCCAGCGCTCGCCGTTGAAGCGCATCATCTGCAACTGCTTGTTGACGCGGTAATCGTTCGGCGTGGTGTTGCCGACGATTCCTGGCAACGCGAGATCGGCCTTGTAGTCCTTGATGTTGGTCGCCTGCTTGAGCACGTTCTCGCGGGTGAGATTGTCGCCGCATTGCTGCAAGACATGCACCATCAACTCCGCGGTGCCGTAGCCATAGGTGTTGAAGCTCGAGTTCTTGTCGCCTTCCGGATAATACTTCGCCATGAACTCGAAAAACTTCTTCATGCCCGGATCGTCCTTCCAGGTCGGATCGAGCGGGTCCTTGCCGTAATTGACGCTGAGCACGCCCTTGGACGCTTCAAGCCCTGCGGGCTGCATGACCGCGCCGACCGAGGTGGCGTTGATATCGAGAATGTGCACCGGCTTCCAGCCGAGCTCGGCATTCTTCTTGATCGTCTGCGCCGCAAATTTCGGGGTTGACGCGCTGAACAACAGGTCGACGCCGGCCGCCTTCAATTTCAGGATCTGCGATTCGACGGTCGGATCGGAGATCTCGTAGGAGGCTTCCGCCACCACCATGGTCGACGCCTTGTCGCCGAGACCCGACTTGATGCCGTTCAGATAGTCGCGGCCGAGATCGTCGTTCTGATAGAGCACACCGACCTTGGCATCCGGATAATTCTTGAGAATGTACTGGCCGTAGATGCGTCCCTCGACGAAATAGTTCGGGTTGTAGCCAAGCGTCCAGGGATAGTTCTTCGGATCGGTGAATTTTGACGCACCGGTTGCGGCGAACAGTTGCGGCACCTTCTTGGCGTTGAGATATTTCTGGACAGCGGCGTTGGAGGGCGTGCCGATAATCTGGAAGGTCAGCAGCACCTCGTCGCTCTCGACCAGCTTTCGCACCTGCTCGACCGCCTTCGGCGGGCTATAGGCGTCGTCATACTGGATCAGGTTGATCTTGCGGCCGTTCACCCCGCCCTGATCGTTGATCATCTTGAAATAGGCGGCCTGCGCCCTGCCGATGGTGGCGTAGGCGGATGCCGGGCCTGAAAACGGTACGGTCTGGCCGATCTTGATCTCGGTGTCGGTGGCGCCCGGATCGTACTGCTTCTGTGCGTGAGCCGCGGGCGCAGCGAGTGCGAGCGCAAGCGCGGTCCCGATGACGAAATGAAAATGGCTCTTCATGTCGCTACCTCTCCCTGATGTCTATTTTTGACGATGGCTTTCCGTCCGACGGAAATCATCATTGCCGCCAATTCTGGAGGAACGACTATGGCAATGCAAGGCAGCGCCGCTTACGCCAACCAAAGTAGGATGAGCGCAAGCACGGCCGGCGCCGCCTGCACGAGCAGGATTCGAAAGCTCACCGTTGCCGCGCCATAGATCCCGGCCACGATCACGCAGAGAAGAAAAAATACCTTGATCTGAAATGCAAAGGCAGCGTTCGGCTGCATCAGCCCCCAGATCAGGCCCGCGGCGAGGAAGCCGTTGTAGAGTCCCTGATTGGCGGCAAGCACGGCCGAGTCGGCGGCCTTTTCCGGCGTGTTTCGAAAGGTCTTCAGGCCGAGCGGCCTGGTCCAAAAGAACATTTCGAGCGTGAGAAAATAAACGTGTAGTGCGGCGACGAGCGCCACTAATGTATTGGCAATCGCGTTCATGTGACTCCCCCAAGTATCGACGCGAGTGACGGCAGCGAGGCAACGAAGATGACAGGTTACATCGATCCGACCAAGGAAACATTCGCCAAGTTTCGCGAGAGCGATCGCCCCGGTCCCATTCACATGCTCAATCTGGTGAAGTTGCGCGACCGCGCGGCGTACCCCGACGGACGATCGGCGTCGGGCGCGGAGGCCTACGCGGCCTACGGCCGCGAGAGCGGTCCGGTGTTCACGCGCCTTGGCGGCAAGGTGGCATGGCAGGGCCGCTTCGAACTGATGCTGATCGGGCCGGAGGGCGAATACTGGGATCACTGCTTCATCGCGGAATATCCGAGCGTTGGCGCCTTCGTCGAAATGATCCGCGATCCCGTCTACCGCGAGGCGGTGAAACATCGCCAGGCCGCGGTGGAAGACTCGCGCCTGATCCGCCTGAAGCCGCTCGCACCCGGCAAGACCTTTGGCGAGATTCCGCAAGTCGGCTGACCGTGTCGATCGGAATTCGGGTGGCGCGCAGATGATTTCGCTGGCAAACGCGGATTAGCAAGCCGAGCCTGCTCGGAGTGATGATGTCCGAAAACCGCAAGAGCGCGAAGCGACCTGAAACATTTGGGCTTGACCGGCTGGAAACGCCAATTGGCTTGGCGCTGCTGGTCACGGATGCCGATGGCGTTCTTCGCGCGCTCGACTGGGAGGACTACGCCGCACGCATGAACGAGCTGTTGCGCTTGCAATACGGTGCCGTCGTCTTGAAAGAAGCTCGGGCTCCGAGCCGGATACTGAAAGCGCTTTCAGCCTACTTCAAAGGCGACCTCGATCGCCTGAGCACGATCGAATGGCGCGTTGCGGGCACGCCGTTCCAGCAAAAAGTTTGGCACGCGCTGCCGAAAATTCGCGCGGGAACCACGATGAGCTACGGCGCGCTGGCGGCAAAGCTCAATGCGCCTCGCGCGACACGCGCGGTCGGCCACGCCAACGGCTCAAACCCCATCAGCGTGGTGCTGCCCTGTCACCGCTTGATTGGCGCTGACGGCACATTGGTCAAATATGGTGGCGGGCTTTCGCGCAAGCGATGGCTGCTTGAACATGAAGGCGTGTCGCGCAAGCGATGGCTGCTTGAACATGAAGGCGTGTCGCTCAAGCCGACCGCCACATGAACGCAACCGTTACGCCGCGACCTTCTCGCTGGCGAGCAGATGCAAGAGCGCGCTCCTGATCGCGGCCTGACGCGTCGGCGCGGTGATCTGCGCGCCGAGCAGATCCGTGACATAGAACACGTCGCGCGCGCGCTCGCCGAAGGTCGCGACGTGCGCCGAGGCGATATTGAGATTGAGCTTCGAGATCGCGGTCGTCAGCTCGTACAACAGGCCCGGCCGGTCGAGACCGGAGACCTCGATCACGGTGTAACGGTCCGACCACTGGTTGTTGACGGTGACTTCCGGCTCGACGACGAAGGGACGCACCTTGCCGCGGCCGGCCGCGCGCCGCGCCACCACTTCCGGCAGGCGCAGCTTGCCTTCGAGCACTGCCTCGATCATCTCGCCGATGCGCGTGGCGCGCCTGCCCTCGTCCTCGTCGCGGTCGTATTCCCGCGTGATCGCGATGGTGTCGAGCGCGCGCCCATCGGTCGTGGTGTAGATCTGGGCGTCGACGATGTTGGCGCCGGCCGATGCGCAGGCGCCGGCGATGATCGACAGCAGCCACGGATGGTCCATTGCGAGAATTGTGAGTTCGGTGACGCCGCGCCCCTCGTCGAAGCCGACGTTGATGGCGAGCTTGTCGCCTGCCTGTTCGCTTGACCGCATGAACCGCGCATGGCGGATCTTGCGCGGCAGTTCGACCTTGAGCCAGTACGCCGGATAATGACGCCCGATATAGGTGTTGAGCTCCTGCTCCGGCCACTCGGTGAAGGCGGAGCGAAACTCGCCTTGCGCGATTGCCAAACGCCGGGCGCGATCGACTTCCGAGAAGCCGCCGGTCAAGACCGGCTCGGTCTCATAATAAAGCGTGCGGATCAGCTGCGCCTTCCAGCCGTTCCACACGCCCGGACCGACGCCGCGGATATCGGCGGTGGTGAGAATGGTCAGGAGCTTCATCTGCTCGACCGATTGCACCACAGCGGCAAAATTCTCGATGGTCTTGCGGTCGGTCAGGTCGCGCGATTGCGCAACCGTCGACATCGTCAGGTGCTCCTCGATCAGCCATGCCACGAGCTCGGTATCGGCCGCGGAAAAGCCGAGCCGCGGACACAGGCGACGGGCGACCTTCGCACCCGCAATCGAGTGATCCTCGGGGCGGCCTTTGGCGATATCATGCAACAGCGTCGCGACATAGAGCACGGCGCGGTGTTCAGGCCTGATCTTGCGCATCAAATCGCTGGCGACGATGAACTCGTCGCTGCCGCCGCGCTCGATCTCCTGCAGGAAACCGATGCAGCGGATCAGATGCTCGTCCACCGTATAGTGGTGGTACATGTTGAACTGCATCATCGAGACGATCTTGCCGAAGGCGCGGATGAATTGACCGAGCACGCCGGTTTCGTTCATCCGCCGCAGCACGATTTCGGCGTCGTTCGAGGTCAGGATCTCCATGAACAGCAGGTTGGCTTCGGGATCGGCGCGCAGCTCGGTGTTGATCAGCTTCAGCGAGCGCGTCACCGTCCGCATCGCGTCCGGATGGAAGGCGAGGTTGTTCTTCTGCGCGAGGCGGAAGATCCGGATCAGGTTGACCGGATCGTGCTTGAAGACGTCGGGCGCCGCGAGATTGATGCGGTTGTGGTCGACGATGAAATCGTCGCTGTCGGGGACGCGTCGCCGCACCGTGCTCGGCCGGAATCGCGCCATCATGCGACTCAACACCGGCACCGGCTTGGCCTGTTCGTTTTCAAGTTTCGCGCACAGGATCGCGGTGAGGTCGCCGACTTCCTTGGCAATCAGGAAGTAGTGCTTCATGAAGCGTTCGACGTCCTGCATGCCGGGATGCGAGGTATAGCCGAGCCGAACCGCAATCTCGCGCTGCATGTCGAATGACAGCCGCTCTTCGGCGCGGCCGGCGAAGAAATGCAGGTTGCAGCGGACCGACCACAGGAAATCGGCGCAGCGGCGGAAGGTGCGATACTCCTGCGCGTCGAACACGCCGCGGGCAAGCAGTTCATCGGTGTCGCGGACGCGGTAGACGTATTTGGCGATCCAGAACAGCGTGTGCAGGTCGCGCAGGCCGCCCTTGCCGTCCTTGACGTTGGGCTCGACCAGATAGCGCGACTGGCCGGCGCGGCGATGCCGCTCCTCGCGCTCGGCAAGTTTTGCGGTCACGAATTCGCTGGCGTTGCCCTGCACCACCTCCTTGTCGAAGCGCGTGACCAGTTCGTCATAGAGCGGCTGGTCGCCGGCAAGGAAGCGCGTCTCGAGAATTGCGGTGCGGATCGTCATGTCGCCGCGCGCCTGGCGGATCGATTCATCGACCGACCGCGTCGCGTGCCCGACCTTCAGCCCCATGTCCCACAGACAATAGAGCACGGCTTCGGCGACCTGTTCGCCCCAGGCGGTCTGCTTGTAGGGCAGGATGAAGAGCAGATCGATGTCGGATTCCGGTGCCATCAGGCCCCGGCCATAGCCGCCGGTTGCGACCACCGCCATGCGCTCGGCGCCCGAGGGAATCGGCGAATAATAGAGATGGCGCGTTGCGGCATCGAACAGGATGCGGATGATCTCGTCCTGGACGAAGCAGAGCCGCTCCGCGCAACGCCGCCCGTGCCGGTCCTTCAGCAGCACGGCTTGCGCGGTAGCGCGCGCCGCGAGCATCTCGGCCTTCAGGAGCTTTGCGACGCTTGCGCGAAAGACATCCTCGCGCCCTTGGTGCTCCGCCGCCAGCGCGTCGACCGCGGCCGTGATCCGCGCGGTGTCGAAACGCTCGTCGGCTTCACGCCGGGCCTCTTTGACGACGCTATCCATTTCCTATTCCGATAATCGACGCGGCTGCGGCTGTCACGGAAGATTGCGCGACGACGGCCAAATCATCCGGCGTTCCCATTACATAACGTCTTTCCGGTTTCCTGCACGCGTCGCCGCAGATTTTCTTTTGCCGTCGACCGGTCATATAAGACACTGAAAGAAAAAGGGTTTCCCTTCAACTCGGGATGTGGTGACATCGTCGCCCCAACCGGCTACATCCCAAGCAAACAAATAACCGGGAGAAGAAAATGGACGCCGCAGAGCTTCGCGCCACCCAGGCCCCGTTCAAGGAAAAATACAAATCCGATCCGAAATCCGCGTTGATTACCCTGAAAGCGAAGGGGTCGATCGACAACGAAGGCATCGCCTGCAAGGTCGAGACCGGCCGTGCGCTCGCCGTTGCGGGCCTGCATCCGGGAAGCGGCGGCACGGGACTGGAGCTCTGTTCCGGCGACATGCTGCTCGAAGCGCTGGTCGCCTGCGCCGGCGTCACGTTGAAGTCGGTCGCGACCGCCATTGAAATCCCGCTCAAGACCGGCAACGTCAGCGCCGAAGGCGATCTCGACTTCCGCGGCACGCTCGGCGTCGACAAGGAAGCGCCGGTGGGCTTTGCCGAAATCCGCCTGCGCTTCGACGTTGCGACCGACGCGCCGCAGGACAAGCTCGATCTGCTCTTGAAACTCACCGAGCGCTATTGCGTGGTCTATCAGACCATCAAGAACGGACCGAAGGTTTCGGTGACGATGCAGCGGATTTAACCAAGCAAAAGGTGTCGTCCCCGCGAAGGCGGGGACCCATAACCCCAGGGCGCGGTCGTTTCGCACGACGCAGGCCAGACCTTTCGACCAAAAACGGTCTGTGGTTATGGGTCCCAAGTCGCGCTTCGCTTGCCCGGGACGACAGACGAAATGTCCCCCGATCTTCACTTCATCCTGCTGCTCGCGCTCCGCATGGCGGTTGCCGCCGCTTTCGTGGTGACGGCCTCCATCATCACCGAGCGATCAGGCCCGGTGATGGGCGCGCTGATCGCGACATTGCCGATTTCGGCCGGCCCCTCTTACGTCTTTCTCGCGCTCGATCACGATGCGGCCTTCATCGCCGAAGGCGCGCTGGCGAGTTTTCCGATCAACGCCGCCACCATGTTCTTCTGCCTGGTCTATGTATTTCTGGCCCAGCGCCAGAATGCTGTGATCAGCGTCGGCGGCGCGCTTGCCGTTTGGTTTCTGCTCGCGGCGCTTGAGCGGCTGGTGTCGTGGACGCTTCTCGACGGCTTCATCGCGAACGCGATCGCGTTCGGCATCTGTATTCCGGCCTTCAGGCGCTTTCAGCACGTCAAGAAGATGCCGCTGATCACGCGGCGCTGGTACGACATCCCCTTGCGCGCGACGATGGTTGCGACTCTGGTCGCGCTCGTCGTCTCTTTGTCGCGCTGGGTCGGACCGTTCGTCAGCGGCACCATCGCGCTGTTTCCGGTCGTGCTGACCAGCGTGACCATGATCCTGCATCCGCGCATCGGCGGCCCGGCCACGGCCGCCGTCATCGCCAATGGCGGCTGGGGCATGATGGGATTTTCATTGTCCTTCGTCGTTCTTCACTTCGCCGCGCTGCGCTTCGGTTCAGCCATCGCGCTCAGCCTCGCTTTAGCCACGTGCATCGGCTGGAACCTTGTGCTGTGGCGCCTGGGGCGGAGAAGGGCGGCGATCGCGCGTTAGTCCACGCCATTCCGCCACTTCCCGATGGAGATCTTCCCGCAGAGATGGACCTGAAAGCCGTCTGTGCTACAGGACCGCTCGCGCCTGCGACCGCCTCTATGCAACTGGTCCGGGGATCCAATCGTTTCCGGCAAGCGGCGTAACCTTTACGCCAGCAATGACCCCGCGTTGCAGGCTTGGATCGAAATAGCGCATCGTGCGCTCATTGAAATCAATGATGCGGCCCGGCGTCAAAGGCCCCACATCATTTATCTTGACGATGGCCTTCTTGCCTGCACCCTCAACGAGGGCATATTTCGGCCTCGCGCCATACCGGACGCCGCCAAATTCCATCCGCAAATTGGTTTTGATGGCAGCCGCCCACGCGCTCGAATCATAGCGCTCCCCTGAAGCTGTCTTCACGCCGCCTTCGCGATATCCGGACCGGAACGGATTGTACATGGATGCTGCGCCGACGATCGCGGTCCGAGCAGCGGCGACAACGACGGCATCTGAACGAACTGTATCGATTTCACTGCGGGCCATGGCGACTGATGAAAAGGCAAATGTCATTAGCGCGCCGCAAATTGCGGTGCTCAAGCGAAACACCATCAGAACTCCTCGACTGATTGATTGACTTCTTTTGATTGGTTTCAACGGTGCGCTGGCGCGCACCGCGTTTTCGTCCACTGCGCTATCGCAGCGGCGAGCGCGACGACGGTCGTGATGCTCACAAGCCGATGAAGAAAAAGATCATGGCCGACGTGTGGCCGGTCTCAGCGGTTCCATCATTACAAATGACGGTCAACCTTTCATCATTTGCGGCATCTTCGTTGACAACTTCGGGCTTTTCCAAGACCTCGATCTCCACCAGGCCTTGCCTGCCTTAGCCAATCGCGAACGTCGTCGCGGCATCGCAGCGGATGCTGCTCGCGCTGACGCTGACGCGCTGCCAGCATCGTCCCGGGATTCTCGTTCTTGCTTTGCGTATCCTGAAAATGGGCAACCGATACTTTTTTTGCAGCTTCGCGTAACCTGCTGGCTCGCGATGACAGCTATCCGTTCGGCAATTTCGCCTTCAGCGCATAAAGCGCTTCCAGCGCCTCGCGCGGCGACATCTCGTCGGGATGCAGCGCCTTCACCGCCTCGATCAGTTTCTCGCCTTCGCTCGGAGCTGCGGGCTCGGCTGCGGCGCGCGAGGGCACCGCAAACAACGGCAGATCGTCGGCGAGCGCTCGCGCCGTCTGCCCGCGGTCCTGCGCCTCGAGTTTCGCGAGCACCGATTTCGCCCGCGCGATCACCGACGGCGGCAGACCCGCAAGTTTCGCGACCTGGATGCCGTAAGAGCGATCCGCCGAGCCCGGCAGCACCTCATGCAGGAACACGACGTTGCCCTGCCACTCCTTGACGCGGACGGTGGCGTTGAAGAGCCGCGGCAGTTTTGCAGAGAGCGCGGTGAGCTCGTGATAATGCGTCGCGAACAGCGCGCGGCAGCGGTTGGCCTCATGCAGATGTTCGATCGCGGCCCAGGCGATCGACAACCCGTCGAAGGTCGCCGTGCCGCGGCCAATTTCATCAAGGATGACAAGCGAACGCTCGCTGGCCTGATTGAGGATAACGGCGGTCTCCACCATCTCGACCATGAACGTGGAGCGCCCGCGTGCCAGATCATCGGCCGCGCCGACGCGTGAGAACAGCCGATCGACGATGCCAACCCTCGCCCGCGACGCCGGCACGTAGGAGCCTGACTGTGCCAAGAGCGCGATCAGCGCGTTCTGGCGAAGAAACGTCGATTTGCCGGCCATGTTGGGACCGGTGAGCAACCAGATCTGGCCTGATTGTTGTTGCGGCGCGGGCGAAAGATCGCAGGCATTGGCGATGAACGGCTGACCGTCGCGTTTCAAAGCCTGTTCGACCACCGGATGTCGGCCGCCTTCGATCGCAAAGGACAGCGAGCCATCGACGTCCGGCCGCACATAATTGTCGTCGACCGCGCGCTTCGCCAAGGCGGTTGCGACGTCGAGGCTAGCGAACGCATAGGCCGCGGCGCGCAGGTCTTCGCTCGCGGCGACGGCCAACGCGCAGAGTTTTTCGAAAATCTCCAGTTCCAGTCCGAGCGCGCGGTCGCCGGCATTGGCAATCTTGGCCTCGATCTCGCCAAGCTCTGACGTGGTGAAACGCACCTGCCCTGCGAGCGTCTGGCGATGGATGAAGTTTGCGTTGAGCGGCGGCGACATCAGCTTGTCGCCATGCTGCGCCGTCACCTCGACGAAATAGCCGAGGACATTGTTGTGCCGGATTTTCAAGCCCTTGACGCCTGTGTCATCGGCGTAGCGCGCCTGCATGGAAGCGACGACCAGCCGCGATGCGTCACGCAGGATGCGCGATTCATCAAGCGCTGCCTCATAACCTTCGCGCACGAAGCCACCGTCCCGCTTGAGCAGCGGCAGTTGCTCGGCCAATGCACGCGCAAATTCACGCGCGAGTTCGCGCGACGGACGGCGCAACGCCGCCATGATTGCAACGACGTCCTGCGGCGGCTCCTGCATGCGCGCGAGTTGCGCCAGCGCCTGATCCGCGGCGAGGATGGCATCACGCAGTCCCGCAAGGTCACGCGGGCCACCGCGTCCGAGCGACAGCCGCGCTAAGGCCCGCGACAAGTCCGGCGCTGCATGAAGCGTCGTGCGGAGATCGTCGCGCAGGCCGCTGTCAGCGACAAAGGCGGCGATGGCATCAAGCCGCCGCGCAATCGCGCTCGCTTCGGTCAGCGGTGCGGCCAGCCGTTGCGCCAGAAGCCGCGAGCCGGCGGATGTCACCGTGCAATCGATGGCATCGAGCAGCGAGCCGCGGCGTTCGCCGCCCAGCGTGCGCGTCAGTTCGAGGTTGGCGCGGGTTGCCGGATCGATCGCCATGGTGGTGCCACTGGCTTCCCGTGACGGCGGCGACAGCGGCGGACGCTTTCCGACCTGCGTGCGGTCGATATAGGTGACAGCGGCGGCCGCGGCTGTGGCCTCCAGCCGCGACATCGCGGAGAGACCGTCCATGGTCGCGACCGCAAAATAGTCGCACAGCCGCCGCTCGGCCGTGGAACTGTCGAAGACGTCGCGCGTGAGCGGCGTCACGGCCGGCCATTCGCGTAATGTCGATCCGATGTCGGTGTCGCCATAGAGCGCGTCGGTAACGATGATCTCGTTTGGGTTGATGCGCGACAAGGTCGCGGCGAGTTCGCTTATCGAACATTCCGTGACGATGAATTCGGAGGTGGAAATGTCGATCCAGGCGAGGCCCAGACGATCGGCGCCGGATGAGCCGCGCATGCGTGCAATCGCGAGCAGATAATTATTGGCCCGCGCGTCGAGCAGCGTGTCTTCGGTCAGCGTGCCCGGCGTCACCAGCCGCACGACGTCGCGGCGCACCACGCTCTTGGCGCCGCGGGCGCGCGCCGCGGCCGGATCTTCCATCTGCTCGCAGACCGCGACCCGGAAACCCTGTGCGATCAGACGGTGCAGGTAATCGTCAGAGCGTTCCACCGGAACGCCGCACATCGGAATGTCCGCGCCCTGATGCTTGCCGCGCTTGGTCAGCATGATGCCGAGCGCGCGGGAAGCAATCTCGGCATCCTCGAAGAACAACTCGTAGAAATCGCCCATCCGGTAGAACAACAACATGTCCGGATTGGCCGCCTTGATTTCCAGGTACTGTTCCATCATCGGCGTGACGCGCGGAGGCGCCTCGGCGGCAGGCTGGGCGTCGGATTGAGGAAATGTCGGCTGGACGGTCATGGGCGGCGCAAACTATCGAATTTCGCTCTGCGGTCCTATGGCTATGGTGGGTCTATGCGTCTTATCCACGGCGCATGGCGCGGTCATCCCAATTCCAGCATGGCCGCCCTCCCGCCAAAAGCTATCGGCGATCAATTGACCTGTTCCATCCCCGCTCCTACAACTCGATTTCATCAGAATTGTCACGGCGTAAGGAGGGACCGATGGGTGAGGTATTTGTATGTGACGCGGTCCGGACACCGATCGGCCGCTTCGGCGGTTCGCTCGCCAAAGTTCGCGCCGACGATCTCGCGGCGACGCCGATCAAGGCCTTGATGGCGAAACATCCAAACCTCGACTGGTCGGCCGTGGACGAGGTCTATTTCGGCTGCGCCAACCAGGCCGGCGAAGATAACCGCAACGTGGCGCGCATGGCGCTCCTGCTCGCAGGCCTGCCGGAATCGATCCCGGGCCAGACCCTCAATCGCCTGTGCGCCTCGGGGCTCGACGCTGTCGGCGCCGGCGCCCGCGCGATCCGCGCCGGCGAGATCGATCTTGCGATTGCCGGCGGCGTCGAATCGATGACGCGGGCGCCGTTCGTGATGGGCAAGGCGGCGGAGGCGTTTTCGCGCTCGGCGGAGATTTTCGACACCACCATCGGCTGGCGTTTCATCAATCCCTTGATGAAGGCGCAATACGGCGTCGATGCGATGCCGGAGACCGGCGAAAACGTCGCCGAGGAGTTTCAGGTGTCACGCGCCGACCAGGACGCGTTCGCGATCCGCTCGCAGCAGCGCGCGGGCAAGGCGATCGCGGCCGGTTACTTCGCCGAGGAAATCACGCCCGTCACCGCGCCCGGCGGCAAGGCCGGCCCGATCACGATCGACAAGGACGAGCATCCGCGGCCCGAGACGACGCTCGAGGGTCTCGCCAAGCTGAAACCGATCGTGCGCAATCCGGGCACCGTGACCGCCGGCAACGCGTCGGGCGTCAATGACGGCGCCGCCGCCATGATCCTTGCGTCGGAAGCGGCTGTGAAGAAGCACGGCCTGACGCCACGTGCGCGCATTCTTGGCCTTGCCTCCGCCGGCGTGCCGCCGCGCATCATGGGCATTGGTCCGGTGCCGGCGACGAAGAAGCTGATGGAACGGCTCGGATTGAAGATCGGCGATTTCGATTTGATCGAGCTCAATGAAGCTTTCGCCAGCCAGGGTATTGCCTGTCTGCGCCAGCTCGGCGTTGCGGAGGATGCCGACTTCGTCAATCCGCATGGCGGCGCGATTGCGCTCGGCCATCCGCTCGGCATGAGCGGCGCGCGGCTTGTCGTCACAGCCGTGCATGGCATGGAGAAGCGCGGAGGCAAACGCGCGCTCGCCACCATGTGCGTCGGCGTCGGCCAGGGCGTCGCCATGGCGATCGAGAAGTTGAACTGACGTTTTCCTCATCCTGAGGAGCGCGAAGCGCGTCTCGAAGGATGAGGGCCTCATGGTTCGAGACGGCGCAAGCGCCTCCCCACCATGAGGACGACCAGCGGAGATCCTCATGACCCTCGCCTATCCCATTGCCAGCAACGCCGCCCACCCGGCGCGGCTGTCGCCGGACTACAAGAGCACGATCAAGCGCTCGCCGTCGAAGCCGCTGATCGTCATGCGCCACACGCTGACGGAATTGACCGGGCCCGTCTATGGCCACGAGACCGTGCGCCCCGGAGACGCCGACCTCACCACCCAGCACAAGGGCGAGCCGCTCGGCGAGCGCATCATCGTGCATGGCCATGTGCTTGACGAAGACGGTCGCGGCGTCCCTAACGCGTTGGTCGAAATCTGGCAGGCCAATGCGTGCGGACGGTACATCCACGTGGTCGATCAGCATCCGGCGCCGCTCGACCCGAATTTCACCGGCGCAGGCCGCACGCAAACGGACAGCGAAGGCTATTACAGGTTCACGACCGTCAAACCCGGCGCCTATCCTTGGGGCAATCACCATAATGCATGGCGTCCGGCGCACATCCATTTCTCGATGTTCGGCCACGCCTTCGTGTCGCGCCTCGTGACGCAGATGTATTTTCCGGGGGATCCGCTGTTTGAATTCGATCCGATCTTCAACTCGGTCACCGATGCACGCGCGCGCGCGCGGATGATTTCCGCCTTCGATCTCGAGAATACCAAGCCCGAATGGGCGCTGTGTTATCGCTTCAACATTGTCCTGCGCGGCAAGAACGCCACGCCGATGGAAACCAAATAGTGAGTGAGACGAAGCCACAGGGGATCACGCCCTCGCAAACCGTGGGTCCCTATTTCGCTTACGGGCTGACGCCGGCCGGCCGCTACGAGTGGAATGACGCGTTCACCAACAATCTCCTCACCGCCGACGTCACCGGCGAGCGTATCCGCATCGAGGGACAGGTGTTCGACGGCGACGGCAAGCCGGTCAACGATTGCATGCTGGAGATCTGGCAGGCCGACGCGCAGGGCCGCTTCGCCGATCCGCAGGACAAGCGCGCGCTGCCGAATTCGAAGTTCCGCGGTTTTGGCCGCTGCGGCACCGGCGCGAACGGCGAATACGCCTTCGACACCATCAAGCCGGGCACGGTGCCCGATCCCGACGGCAAACCGCAGGCGCCGCATATCCTGGTCGCGGTTTTTGCGCGCGGCATGCTGCTGCAAACCTACACGCGCATCTATCTCGAGGGCGAAGCGGCCAACGCCGCCGATCCGGTGATGGCGCTGGTGCCCGCGAATCGCTGCGACACGCTGATTGCGAAACGCATGCCCGGCGGTAGCGCCGCCTTTCGCTTCGACATTCACCTTCAGGGCGACAAAGAGACGGTGTTTTTCGATGTGTGACGGCAGCTACGCATCTCTTTGTGTTACGGGCGAACATTCGCCGCATGGAGTGATCACCAGTTTGTGATCAGACAGTTGATTCGGTTACGCTTTTTATCCTGCAAACGACAAAAAACTGTGGTCCGATGGCCACACTCAGCGGTTTTGCTTGGTTACGCTCTGCAACCTGATTGTAACGGTTGGAAACATCCATTACGCCTCGAGCGGGCTCATTCCCGTACCGCTGAGGACATCATGAAAAGAGTTGCTTTGGGACTTCTGCTGGCTTCGGTCGCCGGCTCTGCTTATGCCGCCGATCTGCCTGCACCGCCGGCCGTGCCTTACACGAAGGCGCCCGCGATCGTCAGCCCCGCCACGAACTGGAGCGGGTTCTATATCGGTGCGATGGGCGGCTACGGCAGCGAGAACAGCGGCGACCAGTTCGCGATCAAGGGCGGCTTCGGCGGCGGTACGGTCGGTTACAACTGGCAGTTCGGCCAGTTCGTCGTCGGCCTGGAAGGCGACGGCGCGTTTGCCGACATCAACAACAGCGTGACGCAGGTTTTCCCGGTCGTGGGCGCGGTGACCGCGTCGGCGAAGGTCGATGCGCTGGCGACCATTCGCGGCCGCTTCGGCGTCGCGTTCGACCAGGTCCTGCTCTATGGCACCGCGGGTCTCGCGCTGGCCGACACCAAGCTCAGCGCGTCCGCCCTTGGCCTTACCGTCAGCGACAGCCAGACCCTGACCGGCTGGACCGCGGGCGCGGGCATCGAGTGGATGTTCCTGCCGCACTGGTCGGTGAAGGGCGAATACCTCTATCGCAGCTTCGGCAGCCAGACCTTCTTTGCGTCGACGGTCCCGGGCGGCATCTCGACCGGAACGCTCAACATCAACAGCGGCCAGGTCGGCATCAACTATCACTTCTGATCGCCAGAAGCGTCAGACCAATAGACGAAGGGGCGCTGCATGCAGCGCCCCTTTTGCTTTGAGATTCGACGATTTTGCTTATTCCATCACGGCATGATCGGGTGCGGCCTGCTTGCGAAGTGCCGTCTTGGTCGAGCCGATCATGATCGCGAGCGGGATCGAGCACAGGATGAAGATCATCACGAGCTGGTAGTCCTGCGAGAACGCGATGATCTGCGCCTGCAGCGCAACCATTACGTCCGCCATGGCGCGGCCCTTGTCGGTGGAAAGATTGATCAAGCTGTGCACGTCGGGCATCTGTAGCGCCTGATTGAACGGATTGATGTGCTCGGACAGGATCGCGTAAATCCGCCGCCCGCCCTCGGTCAGTTGCGCGATCACGATCGAGATGCCGATTGAACTCGCGACATTGCGCATCAAGGTGAGCATCGAGGTGCCGTCGGTGCGCAGATGATTGGGCAGCGTCATGAACGCCACCGTCGAGAGCGGCACGAAGACGAGCCCGAAGCCGAAACCCTGGATGATGCTGATGACGACGATCTCCGTCGCGCCGGTCTGGTCGGTCCAGCCGGTCATGTTGTAGAGCGAGGCTGCGGTGATGGTAAGGCCCGTGACGATCAGGGTGCGCGCCTCGATATAGCGCATCAGCCGGCCGACCATCATCATGGCGACGAAGGTGCCGCAGCCGCGGCTTGCGAGCAGCACGCCCGCGGTGATGATGGGATAGCCGATGACGTTTTGCAGGTAAGGCGAGGCCAGCGCCATGGTCGAGTACAGCACGAGGCCCATCACCGTCATGAAGATGCAGCCGGTGAGGAAGTTGCGATCTTTAAACAGCGCGAACTGGATGAAGGGACGATCGGTCGTGAAGGAGTGCGCGAAGAAGTAATAGAAGCCGGCGATCGCGACGATGAACTCGGCGATGATCTCGTTGGATTCCAGCCAGCCGAGCTGCTCGCCGCGGTCGAGCGCGACCTGCAAAGCGCCGATGCCGACGGCAAGCGCCGCGAAGCCGAACCAGTCGAAGCGCAGATTGCGGTCTTGCCTGGTCTCGTCCATGAACACCATCAAACCGAGCACGGTGATGAAGCCGAACGGCAGGTTGACGAAAAACACCCAGTGCCAGGAATAGGTCTCGGTCAACCAGGCCCCGAGCGAGGGGCCCATGATCGGACCCATCATCACGCCCATGCCCCAGATCGACATCGCTTTCGCGCGTTCCTGAAGCGTGTACATGTCGAGCATGACCGCTTGCGACAGCGGCACCAGCGCCGCGCCGAATACGCCTTGCAACAGGCGAAAAAGCACCATCTGGTTGATGTCCTGCGCCAGCCCGCACAGCACCGACGCAAAGGTGAAGCCCGCCGAGCATATGATGAAGGTACGCTTGCGCCCGAAGCGGTTGGCGATCCATCCCACCGGCGCTGTCATGATCGCCGCCGCAACGATGTAGGAGGTCAGCACCCAGTTGATCTGGTCCTGCGACGCCGACAGCGTCCCCTGCATGTAGGGCAGCGCGACGTTGGCAATCGTGGTGTCGAGCGCCTGCATGATGGTGGCGGTCATGGCGCAGATCGTCACCATGTTCCGCCGCAGGCCCGGAACAGTGCTCATCGGTTGTCTCAGTTATCGTCTTGCTTTGCCGCCGCGTGGAGGCCTAATAGCCCGGCAAGCGTGCGCTTGTGGCCGGTGTCGATCGTCGCATAGGCGCTCATGCCCGCCTTCAGCTTCTTCACGAACGGATCGTTCTGATCGAAATAGATCCGCACCGGAATGCGCTGCACCACCTTGACGAAGTTGCCGGTGGCGTTCTGCGGCGGCAGGATCGCGAATTGTGCGCCGGTGCCGGGCGACAGCGAGCCCACGGAGCCCTTGAAGGTGTGATCGGGGAAGGCATCGACTTCGATCTCGACCTGCTGTCCAACCGCGACATGCGTCATGTCGGATTCCTTCAAGTTGGAATCGATCCAAGGTTTGGCGACATCGATGACGGTGAAGACCGGCGAGCCGGCGACGACGAAGCGGCCGAGCTGAATCTGGTCGACGAGTGTCGCGATGCCGTCAATCGGCGCGCGCATCTCGGTGTGGTCGAGATCGCGCTCGGCTTGCGCCAGCGCAGCCTGCGCCTGATAGTAGGGCGGGAAATCCTCGAGCTTGAGGTTCGGGTTGCCGAGCAGCTGCGTCAGCGAGCTCGAGCGCTGCTGCTGCACGAAGGCGAGTTCCGCACGCACGGTGATGGCGGAATTCGTGGAATTGTCGAGATCGAGCTGCGAGCCGTAATTGTTCTTTACCAGCGCCGATTTGCGCTCGACGTCGCGCTGCTTCAGGTCGATCGACTTCTGCATCAAATCGGCCATGTCATCGTAAATCTTGATGTTGGCGACGAGATTGCTGTAGCTCGTCTTCGCCTGCTCGACGGCAGCCTTGGCGCGGTCGACCGCCAAACGAAATGGCACCGGATCGATCTCGAACAGCACGTCGCCCCTGTGGACGAGTTCGCCTTCCTTCACGACCACCTTGTCGATCCGCCCCGAAATGTCGGGCGTGATCAGGACCTTCTGCGCGCCAACGTAAGTGTCGTCGGTGCCGACATAGCGGCCGCCATTGAGATAAAACGTCACGCCGCCGAGCACGGCGACGATCGGCAGCACCACCAGCAACAGGAAGCGGCGATAGCGGCGCATCGCGGCAAGCAGGCGGCGAGGCCGCGTGCCTGCGAGTTTCTCGCGTGGCTGCGATGGCGCGCCCTTCTGTTCGGGCGGGAATTTCAATACGGGGTCAGCCATAGCGCTGTTCTTTCCTTGCATCGTCTTCAGCATCCGCGATCGCATTGCGGACGTTTTCCTTGACCGCCTCCAACTGAGTGAGGAGCCGCTGTGCGTCGGGCGCGCTGATGCCTTCCAGCGCGGTCGCCGTGATTTCGGACTTCAAGGCGCTCATCCTGCCAAGCAGCGCACGGCCCGCCTTGCGCAGGTAGAGCCGGTTGACGCGGCGATCGCTGTCGTCGCTGCGGCGTTCGATCCACCCGTTGTCGCAAAGACGATCGATCAGTCGCGTCAGCGTGATCGGCTGCATCTCCATCTGTTCGGCGAGTTCGGTCTGCTTCATGCCCTCGAAGCGTTCGACCTTGGCCAGCACCGCCCATTGCGCGCGGGTGATGCCAAAGCGCGCCGCCTGCCGGTCCGCGTAGGCGCGCACCAGCCGTTGCAATTCGCCGAGCGTAAACAGGAAATTCGCATCCACAGCGTCGCGGGCCATTCGTCCTAATCCATAAGCTTGCGATATAATAAGCTTGCTTATGAATTTTTCATGGCTTTGGCAATGCCGTTCTGACCTGCCAAATCGGCATGGCTTAAGGAACCGCTAAGGCGATGGCGTCGCGAGGCCTTTCGACGAAACGGATTTCGGTTCCCCGACGCAAAATGCTAGATTGACAGAATGCGACTGGCCAAACCGACCTTCCCCGCCCCGGATCACGATCACGGCCGCTGCACGGCCCATGCCCTGCAGCATGCCGAGCGGGTTTGCACCCGGCGTTCGCAAAAATTCACGCCGATCCGGCGTCAGGTGCTGGAAGCGTTGCTGTCCAGCCACCGGCCGCTCGGAGCCTATGAGGTGATCGAGGAACTGGCGAAAACGAAGCCGCGGCCGGCGCCGATCACGGTCTATCGCGCGCTCGACTTTCTGATGGAAAACGGCCTCGTCCATCGCATCGAAAGCCGCAACGCTTTTCTCGCCTGCGCGCATGACCACGACGAGACCGCGATGGTGGCGTTCTTGATTTGCGAGCGCTGTGGCCTCGTCGGCGAAGTGCCCGCCGCGCCGGTCGCCCAAAGCCTCAACAATTCGGCGCGCGCCAACGGCTTCACGCCGAAAATGTCGATCGTCGAAATCACCGGCGTTTGCGCGCACTGTCAGAATTAAGAGAGCGACAAGCTTCCCATGAATCCAACCAAATTGCCGCTTCATTCGGCGGAGCGCTCGCTCAGCCCGCAAGCGATTGCCTTGATGCTGATGCTGTGCGTGAGCTGGGGCTTCAATCAGATCGCGGTCAAGCTCGCGCTTTCAGACATTCCGCCGTTATGGCAAGGCGCGATCCGCTCGACGGCAGCGCTTCCGGTGCTGCTCCTGATCGCGCACTTCCGCGGCACCAAACTGTTCGCTCGCGATGGCACGTTGCGCGCGGGAATCTGGCTCGGCGTGATCTTCGGCATCGAATTCGTGATGATCTTTCGCGGGCTGGAGCTGACCTCGGCCTCGCGCGCAGTGGTGTTTCTCTACACGGCGCCGTTTTTCGTCGCGCTCGGGTCCTACCGGTTGCTGGGCGAACGGCTGCGCGCCTCGCAATGGGCGGGGCTTGCGTTAAGTTTTATCGGCGTCGCGCTCGCCATCGGCGTGCCGCAGGCCGATGTCGATGCGGATGTGCTGTGGGGCGATCTGTTGATCGTCGGTGGCGGGGCGCTATGGGCCGCCACGACGTTGATCGTCAAGGCCACGCGGCTCAGCCGCGCGCCGGCCGAAAAGTCCCTGATCTATCAGGTGTCGATCTCGATCCCGATTTTAGGCATGGCAGCCTTCTTTTCCGGTGAGGTCGTGACCCATTTTCCCGGACCTTTGGCCCTGTCGCTGATGGCCTATCAGGCGATTTGGGTGGTCGGATTGACGTTTTTGCTGTGGTGGGTGCTGGTTAAGGCCTATTCGGCCAGCAAATTGTCGGCATTTACCTTCATCACCCCTTTGTTTGGCGTCGCGGCTAGCTATTTCATCCTGCATGATAGGCTGACCCCGGTTTTCGGGGCCGCGGCACTTCTCGTCATCGCGGGGCTTTACCTCGTAAATCGGCCCAATCCCGGGGAACCCGTACCCGCTGATCCATTGCTGACCGTCACCGAAACCTGATATCTGAGCGCCCATGAACAAGCCCGAAATATTGCCCGAAGACGACATCGCCGGCCACCAGTGCCGCCGATCTGAAGTTCCCACAGCGGCTCCGCGAGTTGTTTTGGAGAACTTCAGATCGCAAAGCGGCACTGGAGCTCTAAAATTGGCCAGGGCCCTTTGCTTTCTGAAGTTCGTATAGAGGATGCCGCGATGACAGACGAACTTCAGAAAGCGGGCCCGGGCGCGCGGCATAAAACCACCCAGGTCAAGGTCGGCCACGTCACCGTGGGCGGCGGCGCGCCAATCGTCGTGCAGTCGATGACCAACACCGACACCGCCGACGTCGAAGGCACCATCGCCCAGGTCGCCGCACTCTCGCGCGCCGGGTCCGAAATGGTCCGCATCACGGTCGATCGCGAGGAAGCGGCCGCGGCCGTTCCGCATATCCGCGACGGGTTGCGCAAGCGCGGCATCAACACGCCCTTGATCGGCGACTTCCATTATATCGGCCACAAGCTCTTGGCCGAATATCCGGCCTGCGCCGAAGCGCTCGACAAGTACCGGATCAATCCCGGCAATGTCGGCTTCAAGAACAAGCGCGACACCCAATTCGCCGACATCATCGAGATCGCCAACAAGAACAACAAGCCAGTGCGCATCGGCGCCAATTGGGGCTCGCTCGATCAGGAACTGCTCACGAAGCTGATGGACGAGAACACGGCCTCCGCCAATCCGCGCGACGCCCGCGCCGTGACGCGCGAAGCCATGGTGCAGTCGGCACTCTTGTCAGCTGCCCGCGCGCAAGAACTCGGCATGCCCAAGAACAAGATGATCCTGTCGGCGAAGGTTTCCGCCGTGCAGGATCTGATTGCGGTCTATCAGGAACTGGCGCGCCGCTCCGACTACGCCATCCACCTTGGTTTGACCGAGGCCGGCATGGGCTCGAAGGGCATTGTTGCCTCGTCCGCCGCGCTCGGCATCCTGCTGCAAGACGGCATCGGCGACACCATTCGCATTTCCTTGACGCCCGAGCCCGGCGGCGATCGCACGCTGGAAGTGCAGGTTGCGCAGGAACTGCTGCAGACCATGGGCTTCCGCACCTTCGTGCCGCTGGTTGCGGCATGTCCCGGCTGTGGCCGCACCACCTCGACCACGTTCCAGGAACTGGCGCGCTCGATCCAGGATTTCATCCGCGACGAGATGCCGGCCTGGAAGACGCAATATCCGGGGGTCGAAGAGCTCAACGTTGCTGTCATGGGCTGCATCGTCAACGGCCCCGGCGAGTCCAAGCACGCCAATATCGGCATCTCGCTGCCTGGCACCGGCGAAGCACCGGCCGCGCCGGTGTTTGTCGACGGCAAGAAATTCCGCACCCTGCGCGGACCGACGATTGCTGCCGAGTTCAAGGCGCTGGTGATCGACTATATCGATCAGCGTTACGGCAAGGGCGCGAAACTCCCGGAGACGACGGCGGCGGAGTAGCGCTTCGTCGTCCGCTCTCGCGCTTCGAATATCCAGCGTTTTTGTGATGCGCGACGGGCTGACGTGCAGCTGCGTCTCTGTGATAGCCCATGAGCCTGCGAGCGAAACTCCTGCGGCTCGCCTTGCGCCTGTTCAAGCACCGAGGCAAACGCCGCCTGCTGGATCTTGCGACCGCGCGCCGCCGTTTGCGGCTGCTCGAACCTCTTGTGCCCGGTCCCTCGCGCGGCACCCGTACCGAGACCCTCGATGCTGATGGCGTGAACGCGGTGCGGATCGCGGCCCCCGGCGCGCGCGACGATGCCTGCATTCTGCATTTTCACGGCGGCGGCTACGTGATCGGCAGTGCGCCGCTGTACCGCGACTTCACCTGGCGGATCAGCGCCGCGGCGCGCGCCTCCGTATTGTACTTCGACTACCGTCTCGCGCCGGAGCATCCGTTTCCGGCCGCTCTCGACGATGCGGTCACGGTCTACCGCTGGCTGGCCAGGCGCATCGGCCCACAGCGCATCGCGTTTCTCGGCGACTCCGCCGGCGGAGGCCTCATGCTCGGCACGCTCCACCGGCTGCGCGACGAGGGCCTGCCGCTTCCAGCCGCGACCGTCGCCATCTCGCCCTGGACCGATCTCGCTTTGACCGGGCCTTCGCTCCAGAGCAATGCGGCTTCGGATCCGATGATGGATGCCACGCGGTTTCCCACCTTTGCCGACTACTACCTCGGCGGCGCCGATCCGTGCCATCCCTATGCCTCGCCGCTGTATGGCGATGCCTCCGGTCTGCCGCCGACGCTCATTCACGTGGGCGGCGACGAGGTCCTGTGCGACGATGCGACGCGAATGGCCGCACGGATGAAAGAAGCCGGCTGCGATGTCGAGGTCGAGCTTTGGCCCTTCATGCCGCATGCTTGGCATCTCTACGCGCGCATCCTTCCCGAGGGACGCGAGGCGATCGCGCGCGCCGGGGCCTTCGTGCAGGACAGGCTGGGGGATTGAGCCCGGGCAAACCGTTGATCCGCCGGCCGCGACAGACCGAACCCGACGGCGTTTCGATGCGACCAAGCGTTGGGGGGGCGCAAATGTCCGACGCTTTTGACCGTTTCAGATACAGCTTCTTCGAGGACCCGACATCGGCACGGGACGGGCTCGACATCGCCTCGCTGAGGGCGATCGAGGACTACGAACGCGGCGAAGCGGAAAGATTGTTGCTCGCATTCCTGCCGGATGCGCGCGCGGTGATCGGGCTTGGCGTGCTGCGCTCGGCTAAGGCCGAAGTCGAGCTGTCGCGGCTGTTCGACACCGAGCGGAAGCAACAGATCGACGCCCGCAACGATCCCGCGATGCAGCCCGGCGGAAGCAATGAATGGTATCCGTCCGCGATGCTGTATCTGGCGCAGGCGTTATGGCGCATCCGCCCCGAGCCGCGCTGGCCGCAAGCCGTGATCGAGGTGTTGGCGTCCGCGCGCGACTGGGTGTTCCGCCACGAGGCCGTTCTCGTGCTTGCTGGAATTGGCGAGCCTGACGCCGTTGAGGCGCTTGTGAATGCGTTCGACGATGAGGAGCCGCTGGTGCGCCATGGCGCGGCGCGCGCGCTCCTCACGCTCCATGGCCTGCCGGCGGACTTCACCGATCCGCAAGCCGTGACGATCCGGATCATGTCAAGAGATGCTGCGCGCCGCGAGACCGCGCGGCTCGGAATCCTGGCGGTGATCGCGGGACGGGCGCTGGTGAGGGAGTAAAGGCCGGCGCCTTGACGAGCCCGCCGGCGCTTCGGCTATGATCGGAAAAAGCCGAAGGGGGAGCCATGATCGTGAAGGCGAATTTCATCTATCGGACCGCGCTTGCGGCGTCGTTCGGATGTTCATTGCTGCTGGGTCTCGGGGCAACGGCGACCAACGCGCGCGCCGCTGAACTGAAAGTCATGAGTACGGTCGCGCTGACGCCGACCCTCGACGAGCTCGCCCCGAAATTCGAGGCGTCCGGCAATCATCTCACCATCGTCTACAGCACGATCGCCAACTTGAAGAAGAAAATCGATGCGGGCGAAACCGCCGACGTCTTCATCCTGTCGCACCCTGTTCTCGACGACCTGCAAAGCCAGGGCAAGGTTGCCAAGGGCAGCGTCGCCGACCTCGGAACATCTTATGTCGCCGTCGGCGTCCGCGCCGGCGCGCCATTGCCCGACATCTCGACGCCGGAAAAACTCAAGGCGGCGCTGCTTGCCACCAAGTCGATCTCCTACGCCGATCCGGCGAAGGGCGGTGCCAGCGGCATCCATATGGCCAAGGTCATCGATCGCTTGGGGCTTGCCGAGCAGATGAAGCCGAAGACCGTGCTGGTGCCGGGAGCGGAATCCGGCGAACTCGTCGCCAAGGGCGAGGCCGACATGGCCGTGGCGCAGGCCTCGGAAATCGCGGCCGTGCCGGGGACGCAAGTGGTTGGCCCGCTGCCCGGCGATTTCAACAGCAAGATCACCTTCTCGGCCGGCGTCGGCGCCACCGCCAAGGACCCCGCTGCCGCCAAGACGTTGATCGAGCTTTTGACCGGCCCGACCGGCAAAGCCGTGCTGAAGTCAAAGGGCATGGACCCGGCCTAGATCGCGTGCCCCGGACGCGGCGCAACGCGCCGACGGGCGTGGTGCGCTGCTGATCCGGGGCCCACCACGCACATGCGTTGATTGGGAGTCCCGGCTCTGCGAAGCAGCGTACCGGACGATACTTCGCATCGCCGCGAGCACGCTGCATCGCGTCCGGGACAAGAGTGCCAACCCGTCACGATTTTTTTCCGCTTGTGCCGTCGGGCAAATCACCTTTAGAAGCCCGCGCCATCCCGTCCCGATAAGACGGGCGTTTCGCGATCGTCACGGACGTTGGGTGCGGGATGCGGTGGACGCGTTGGTGCCGTCTCGACGAGCGGCATCAAAGCGGACGGCGAAGTCGTGTGGTCCTGATATCTCGACGCTGATATCAAGTCGGCGGATGATCCGCCGGCGATGGTGGCAAGAAAGCCCGATCGCCAGGGAGAGCACGAAGGAAACCGTTAAAACCATTCGCGTGCGGGAATGCCGGGTTGTCCGGCAATACCTGCGGTGGACTTACTCGTGTGCTTTTTCTTTTGCACATGAGGCTGTGGGTGCGGCCAGCACCCGGCATTCCCGTGCGCCCTCTGATCTCAAGAGGGACGAAACTCTTCCGACAACTCGGGCGCGAGAGCGCCGCGGGAAGGACAATCGTGCGCCGACAAGAATTCCTGCTGCGTCGCCCCGGCGTTCGCCGGGACGACAACGAAGAGCCTGCGTTCGCCTGGGATGCCCGTGTGCTTGCTTGTCGACCCCGCCGCAAGATCGAGAACTTGCGTTGACGGCCCGCATCGCCTGCGCGAAGCTCCGCCGAGGCAGGGGAAGAACCGAAGGAAAAGACGATGAGCTGGCAACCCTCCAACGACCCCGTCCTTGGCGATCCCCATTCTTGCGACGCGCTGGAGCTCGTCATCGTGCCGCGCACCCGCGACCTTGGCGACGGCTTTGAAGTCCGCCGCGCGCTGCCGCACGGCAAACGGCAGATGGTCGGCCCGTTCATCTTCTTCGATCATTTCGGTCCGGTGCAGTTTCTGTCCGGCAAGGGCATGGACGTGCGCCCGCATCCCCATATCGGGCTTGCCACCGTCACCTACCTGTTCGACGGGGCCATCATGCACCGCGACAGCGAGGGCAATATCCGCGAGATCGAGCCCGGCGCCATGAACCTGATGACGGCGGGCCGCGGCATCGCCCATTCCGAGCGCACGCCGGACCTGCAGCGCCAGAACGGCCAGAAAATGCTGGGCTTGCAGAGCTGGATCGCGCTGCCGGCCGGAAAAGAAGAAATCGCGCCAACGTTCCAGCATTACGCCGCGTCGGACCTGCCGACCGTATCCGATCGCGGCATCTCCGCGCGGATCATTGCCGGCCGCGCCTTCGGCGCGACCTCGCCCGTCGCGATGGTCTCGCCGTGGTTCTATGTCGAGGTGACGGCGCAAGCGGGCGTCAACGTTCCCCTCGATCCAGACCAGGAGGAACGCGCGATCTATATCGTGGATGGCGAGATCGAGATCGCCGGCGACCGTTATGAGGGCCCGCGGCTCCTGGTGTTCCGGCCCGGCGACCGCATCACCGTCAAGACACTCACGGCCGCGCGGATGATGTTTCTTGGTGGAGATGCCCTCGAAGGCCCGCGTCATATCTGGTGGAACTTCGTTTCATCCAGTAAAGAGCGGATCGAACAGGCCAAGCAGGACTGGAAGTCCGGCCGCTTTGCGCCCGTGCCCAACGAACACGAGTTCATTCCGCTGCCGGAGTGAGCCTCTCCACCTTGCCCCCGCGAACGCGCGTTCTGTTTCGAAAGTCAACTTCATGACCACCATGCTGGCGAGCGATTTGCCTCTTCCCCGTATCGGGCGCGGCAAGGTCCGCGACATCTATAGTGTCGGCGACGATCGCGTGCTCCTGCTCACTACCGACCGCATCTCTGCCTTCGACATCGTGATGGCCGAGACCATCCCGATGAAAGGCGCGGTGCTGACACAAATCAGCGCCTGGTGGTTCAGACAGCTTGAAGGCGTGGTGCCACATCACATGATCAGCGCCGATGCTGACAGCATCATCCGCGATGTGCCGGCCTTGAAGGATCATCGCGCCTCGCTGCTCGGTCGCGCCATGCTGTGCAAACGGACCAAGGTGTTTCCGATCGAATGCGTGATCCGCGGCTATCTCTCGGGCTCGGCCTGGAAGGAATATGCGGCGTCCGGCACGCTCGCCGGCGAGGAGCTTCCGAAAGGCCTCCTCGAGAGCGGCAAGCTCGAGCCCGCAATCTTCTCGCCCGCCACCAAAGCCGAGAGCGGTCACGACGAAAACATCACGGTCGGCCGGATGCGTGAGGTCGTGGGCGCGGAGGTGACCGATTCGCTCGAAAGCATGACGCGCGCGGTCTACACGCGCGGTGAGAAGATCAGCCGCGACCACGGCATCATCATCGCCGACACCAAGTTCGAATTCGGCCGCGACGCGCAGGGGCGCATCATCCTGATCGACGAGGTCATGACCCCGGACAGTTCGCGGTTCTGGGCCGCCGACGTCTACAAACCGGGGCAGCCGCAGCCGAGCTTCGACAAGCAGCCGCTGCGCGATTATCTCGACGCCGAGCGTCGCGCCGGCCGCTGGAACGGCGAAGCGCCGCCGCCGCCATTGCCGGCCAGCGTCGTGGATGCGACCAGCAGGCGCTATCTCGAAGCCTATCGCCGCGTCACTGGCCACGATCTCAAGATATAGAGCCGGTCGGGGGCGCGCGTGAGCACTCAGTCGATCTCTTCTCCTTCGAGATTGCAGTTCCGGGCCGCGCTCAAGGACATTCTGGGCGGCAGCGCCGCCAGCGTCCTCACCGTCACCTTCGGACTTTCCTATGCGCTCTTGATCTTCGGCGGACCGCTTTCGCCCTATCTCTCCTACGGCGTCGCCGCCACGTTCATTTCGTCCGCTGTGCTGGCCGCCGTCATCGCGGCCGGCAGTTCGCTGCGCTTTGCGGTTGCAGGACCCGACAGTTCGACCGCGGCGATGACGGGCATTCTGGCCTCTTCGATGATGGAACGTATCGTCGCCGCCGACCCGTCCGCGCCGGTCATCGGGCCAGTCTTGCTTACGCTTGCAATCGCGACGGTCCTGACCGGCGTCGTGCTTGGCTGCTTCGGCATGACGCGCATGGGACGCGCGATCCGCTATGTCCCCTATCCGGTGGTCGGCGGTTTTCTCGGCGCAACAGGCTGCCTGATTCTTCTCGGCGCGGTGCGCGTCATCACCGGACAGCAGTTGCAATTTACGACGCTGAACCAGTTCACCGATTTGCTCACACTGTCGAAGCTTGCGGCCGCCTGCGTCATGGCGCTCGTGCTTTATATGACATGGCACCGCTCCCGCTCATCGTTCGGGTTGCCTGCCATTCTGATCGGAGGCGTCGTTGCGGCCCACGTCCTGTTCTGGCTGGCCGGCATCTCTGTTGCGGAAGCCCAGGCCGAGGGCTGGACCTTTCAGCCGCCGCCCAGCGTCACCTTCATGCTGCCGTGGAGCGGCGATGCGCTCGCTCGTTATCCTTGGCACTTGCTGGCGGATCTGACCGGCAACCTGGTCGCGGTCATCTTCGTGACGGCCTCATCGACGCTGTTCAACACCACCGGCATCGAAGTCGCAACCAACCGCGAAGCCAATCTGGAGCGTGAGCTCAACGTCACTGGTCTCGCCAACGTGCTCACCGGGGCCTTCGGCGGATATCCCGGCTGCATTTCGATCAGCCGCACCGTCCTCAACTTCAACTCGGGCGGCACCGGCCCGCTATCCGGACTGACGAGCGCCGCCATCTCGCTGCTGATGCTCGCCTTCGCACCGACGCTGCTCGGCTACATGCCGAAGTTCGTGCTCGGCGGCCTTCTGATTTATCTCGGCGCCGACGGGCTACACAAATGGATCGTGCAGTCGCGGCGGCGGCTCTCCTTCACCGAATATCTGTCGCTGCTCGCGATCATCGTCATCATCGTGCAATGGGGCTTCATCGCCGGCATCCTGATCGGCATCGTCATCGGTTGCGCGACCTTTGCCCTGAGCGCCTCGCGCATCGATTCCATCAAATTCTCCTTTGACGGCTCGGAATATCGAAGCTCGCTCGACCGCTCCCGCGAGCAGCTCGCGGTGCTGTCGGCGCATGGCGGCAGCATTCAGGGCCTCAACCTGCAAAGCTATCTGTTCTTCGGCTCGGCCAATCGTCTCTACCAGCACGTCAAGGCGCTGCTGGCGCGTCACCCGGAATGCCGCTTTCTGGTGTTCGACTTCAAGCTGGTGACAGGCATCGATTCGTCCGCGGCCTACAGCTTCGCCCAGATCAAACGCACCGCGCACGACCGCGGCATCCGCCTCGTTCTGGTCAACCTGCAGGCCGCCGCCGAAAAGGCGCTGCGTTCGAGCGAGTTCATCTCCAGCGAAGTCAGCATCGTGCCGGAGCTCGATCATGCGCTCGAGTGGTGCGAGAACGAGATCATCGCGCAGCATGAAGGCCTTGGCGACGAAGAAGCCTCACTCAGGGACTGGTTTGTGCGCATTCTCGGCACCGAGGAGGATGCGGCAGAACTGGTCCATCGCTGCGAGCGTCTGGAGGTTGCCGCCGGCGACGTCATCGTGAGCGCAGGAGAGCCTGCCGATTCCATGCACTTCATTCTCGACGGCCGCGTCGGCGTGATGGTTCCGACGGCTGAGGGCGGGCTCACGCGGGTGCGAAGCCTCGGCCGCTACACCACGATCGGCGAGATGGGCCTCGTGGCGGGCGCCCCGCGCAGCGCCACCATCCAGGCCGAGATCGCCAGCGTTCTTTATGTCCTCAGCATCAGCCAGTTCGAGGCGATCAAGACCGAAAACCCGATACTCAGCCAGAAGCTGCTGACGTTTTTCGTGCTGGTCATGGCCGAGCGGCTGACCTTCGCAAACCGCCTGATCAGCGTGCTCCGCCGCTAGAATGTGACCAAAACGCCGCGAACGGCGCGTTGAGAACCCTGTCATGCCGGCCTATGATCGTCAGGCGTCCGGTCTTAAGTTTCTCTCTTTGAACGGGGGAATATCATGCGCACGTTTTTGCTCGCTACGACCATCGCAGCCGCCACGACCGTCGGCTCGACCGCTTTGGCTCAGGACGAGATGGACCAGAGGTTTGGCAAGGTCCATTTCGCGACCACCTGCAACGAGGTGGCGCAGCGGCGGTTCGACCGCGCAATGCGCTATCAGCACTCGTTCTGGTACGCCGAATCGAAGGAGATTTACGAGGAAGCCATCAAGGCCGACGCCACATGCGCGATCGCCTATTGGGGCATTGCGCTGTCGCTGCTCAACAATCCGCACAGCGCGATTCCTGCGCCCAATCTGCCGCTTGGGCTGGCCGCGATCCAGAAGGCAAAGGAAACAGGCGCCAAAAGCGAACGCGAACGCGACTATATCGATGCGCTCTCGGTGATGTATGTCGACTACGACAAGATCCCGCAGCAGGCGCGCGTACAGTCCTACTTGAAGAAGATGGAAGCGCTGGCCGCGAAATATCCCGATGACGACGAGGCGCAGATTTTCTACGCCATCACGCTGAACGTTGCGGCTTCGCCTGCCGACAAGACCTACGCCAACCAGCTCAAGGGCGCGGCGATCCTCGAGCCGATCTGGCAGCGCCAGCCGCAGCATCCGGGCATCGCCCACTATCTGATCCATCTCTACGATTATCCGGCGATCGCGGCGAAGGGCCTGCCCGCGGCGCTGCGCTATTCGAAGATCGCGCCGAATGCGCCGCACGCGCAGCACATGCCGTCGCATATCTTCACCCGCGTCGGCTACTGGAAGGAATCGATTGCGGCCAATACCGCTTCGGTGGAAGCCGCCAAGGGCCACGACAGCGAACGCGGCGAGCAATTGCACGGCGAGGACTACATGGTCTACGCCTATCTGCAATTGGCGCAGGACGAAAAGGCGCGCAAGGTGATCGACACCATCGAGGCGCTGACGCCCAGTCCCGACTCCTTCGGCGGCGCGTTTTCGCGCGCTGCTGCGCCTGCCCGCTACGTGCTCGAACGCGGCGACTGGAAAGGAGCGGCCAAGCTTGACGTCATCCAGAACAAGTTTCCGCAGGTGATGGCGATTTCGCATTTCGCTCGCGCGCTGGGCGCGGCGCGTTCGGGCGACGTCGCCGCAGCAAAGATGGACGCCGCCAAGCTTGTCGAGCTGCGCGACCGCCTTCGCGAGGCCAAGATCGACTATTGGGCGACGCAGGTCGACATCCAGGCGCAGACGGCGAATGCCTGGATCCTCTATGCCGACGGCAAATATGATGACGCGCTGAAGACGATGTCGGCCGCTGCTGACGCCGAGGACAAGACCGAGAAGGCCCCGGTCACGCCCGGGCCACTGATGCCGGCGCGCGAGCTTTACGGATTTATGCTACTCGATCGCGGCCAGGCGAAAGAGGCGCTTGCGGCGTTCGAGGCCACCAAGGCCAAGGAGCCGAACCGCTTCAACGGCTATGCCGGCGCAGCGCAAGCGGCACAGGCGCTCGGCGACACCGCGACGGCCAGAGCGAACTACGAGAAGCTGCTCGCGCTGTCAGCGGATTCGGACTCTAATCGGCCGATACTCGCCGCGGCGCGGACCTTTGCGACGAGTAACTGAGAGCCGAATGATGCGGAACCGGAGCGCCGTCATTGCCGTGATCCTGGGCCTTGGGCTCGGGGCGGCTGCCGGCCTGTCGGCGTTTTTCGGCTGGCCGATGCTGCGCCAGAGCCAGGCATTGACGCCGCCGGCCCACCCGAAATTTACCGAGGCGAAATGGCCGTTTCCGACCGACGAATGGGGCGAAGGCAAAGCGTTCCGCTGCGACGCGGCGGATTGCGGTGTTGAGGTCGGCGTCTACATTCGCGCCAAGATCGGCTTTTGCAATTGTCTGACCGGCGTCTCCGATGACAACGAGCTCGATCGTCTAAGCGATTTCAATTTGATGGGCGGCAAACCGTCAGTCCTCGGCGCGGGCCACGAGATCAAGATTGCCTGGATGAAGGGCCGCAGTCGGGCCTATGCCGTGAGCGAGCCCTTCCACGCCCCAAGCTCGGTGCTGGCGATCGCGTTCAACGATCGGTGCGATGCCATCGTCGCGACCGCAACGGTCGCTCACGATGCCCCAAAAACACTCGAGCCCAGCGTCATCGACTTCCTCAATAGCGAGGTCGTCGTGCACTGGGCCGAAGTGACGTTGGGGCTTTAGCTAGCGCGTGATGAGTTTTGATTGAATCGTCATTGCGAGCGAAGCGAAGCAATCCAGAAGCCATCGAGAAGGTCTGGATTGCTTCGTCGCTTACGCTCCTCTCAATGACGGCCAACGCGGTGATCGAGCCTCAAATTATCGGGCTCTAGCGGCAAAACGACTCAGATACAAAAGCGCGATGGAAGCGTTAGACGCCCGCCATCATCACGTATTTGATCTCGAGATATTCTTCCATGCCGTGATGGGAGCCTTCGCGGCCGAGGCCGGATTCCTTGACGCCGCCGAACGGCGCGACTTCGGTGGTGATCAGGCCGGAGTTGACGCCGACCATGCCCGACTCCAGCGCTTCGGCGACGCGCCAGACACGGCCGAGATCGCGGGCGTAGAAATACGATGCCAGACCAAACGGCGACTTGTTGCACATCGCAATCACATCCGCCTCGTCCTTGAAGCGGATGACGGGGGCGACCGGACCAAAAGTCTCTTCCTGCGACACCAGCGCATCCGCCTTCACGTTCGAAAGCACGGTGGGCTCGAAAAAGGAACGGCCGAGCGCATGACGCTTGCCGCCGGTCACGACCTTGGCGCCGCCCTTCACCGCGTCGGCAATATGCCGCTCGACCTTGTCGATCGCTTCCATATTGATCAGCGGGCCCTGGATGACACCGGCTTCGGTGCCGTCGCCGATCTTCATGTCAGCGACTTTCTTCGAAAGCTTCTCGACAAACTGGTCGTAGATCTTGTCCTGCGCATAGATGCGGTTGGCGCAGACGCAGGTCTGACCCATGTTGCGGTACTTCGAGACGATCGCGCCTTCGACTGCAGCATCGATGTCCGCGTCATCGAACACGACAAACGGCGCGTTGCCGCCAAGCTCAAGGCCGAGCTTTTTCACGCCGACCGAGGCCTGCTTGTAAAGAATCTTGCCGACTTCAGTCGATCCGGTGAAGCCGACAAAGCGCACGGCCGGGTGCTCGCACAGCACGAGCCCGATCGCCGACGATTCGCCGGTAATGACATTGAAGACGCCCTTCGGAACGCCGGCTTTCTCGGCGAGCGCGACCAGCGCCAGCGCGCTGAGCGGCGTTTCGTTGGCGGGCTTGAGCACCACGGTGCAACCGGCAGCGAGCGCCGGCGAGACTTTTCGGGTGATCATCGAGTTCGGAAAATTCCACGGCGTGATCGCGCCGCAGACGCCGATCGGTTGCTTGATCGCGATCAGGCGCGCATCAGGGCGCTGGCTCGGAATGGTCTCGCCGTAGACGCGGCGCGCTTCCTCGGCGAAAAACTCGATATAGGCGCCGCCGATATCGACTTCGCCGAGCGCCTCGAACAGCGGCTTGCCCTGCTCGGAGGTCAGGATCAGCGCCAGGTCTTCGCGGTTGGCGACGATAAGTTCGAACCATTTGCGCAGGATATTCGAGCGCTGCTTGGCTGTAAGCTTCGCCCAGGCCGGGAAAGCGCGTTCCGCGGCCTCAACCGCGCGGGTCGCATCCGCTGCACCAAGCCGCGGCACCTTGGCGATTTCGGCACCGGTCGCCGGATTGCTCACCGGAAACTCGGGCTGCCCAACCCAGGTGCCGTCGATGTAGCACTGTTCCCGCAACAGCGACGGGTCCTTGAGGCGATCCCGCAAGGTAGGGGCAGCGGATTGCGATGCGCGTGCGGCGGCGGTCGGGGTCATGACGTTGCTCCTGCGAATTTTCTGCTGTTAACCCAATATAGGCCGGGAGCGGGCGCAATGCATCGCCCCCCACCCGCGCAGGCGGCATCAAACATATTTGCAAATGAAACAACGAACCGCTGCGGAGCAGCAAAAAGGCAGCGGTCAGGCCGCGCCGCTCAGATAGGTTTCACGCCGCCCAACCATTCGGTCTGCAACCGCCTTGGCGTCAGCCTTGGTCGACGTTGCGCAGGTGCGATATTCGAGATCGGGCGTTTGCGTCGGTGGGCGGCGGCTAAACCAGGATTTGGAGGCGGCTGGCAACAGCGCCAGCGCCTGGGCGACGTTGTCGACGGCGCCAAAGGAATGCAGCGCACCGGTCGAGGCGAAGCGGACTTCGTAGATGCCAGGCGAAATCGGCGCTTCGAGGTTCTCACCGCGCCCTGCCCGCGGATACCGCTTCCATTCGCTCCAGGTCGAAATCATCTGACGCCCCCTTCAGGCCTACGCCACAGTTCATTTGGTCCCATCGCGTGCCAAATGCAACGCGCGGCGCGCATTTTTGCTTTGATGTGAACGCATTACTGAAGATGCGGCACGGAATCTGTCCCAAAACGATCCCGCTGGCCGGCTGGATATTGCCGAGAATGCGGTCTGATTGGTGGAAAATTGTGGCACGTGTGGCGGGTGGGAACGCTCTATCCCCAACTTGGTTCCACCCATTCACGAGATCGCGACCGGGATGCGCCGTGCTTGCGGCAGAAAATCCCGGGGAGGAAGATCGCCCGCTTTCAAAAAATAACCTGGAGGTGACCCCATGCAAAGCAAAGCCCAGATCGACCAGATGCTGCGCCAGAAAAGCGATGCCGTGGAAATTCCCGGTATCGTGGCCGTGGCCGCCAACGGCAAGGAAGTGATCTATCAGGGCGCGTTCGGCAAGCGCGACCTGTCCAAGCCCGACGCCATGACGACCGACAGCGTGTTCTGGATCGCTTCGATGACCAAGGCGATTACGACGGCGGCTGCGATGCAGCTGGTCGAACAGGGCAAGCTCGCGCTTGACGCCCCGATCAGCAAGGTCCTGCCCGATCTTGCGGAGCCGCAGGTGCTGGAAGGGTTCGATGCCAAGGGCGAGCCGAAGCTGCGCGCCGCCAAGAGCGCGATCACGCTGCGCCAGCTCATGACCCACACCGCGGGCTTCTGCTACGACATGTGGAACGGCGACATGGGCACCTATCTGGCGAAAGCCGAAATCCCTGGCATCATCACCTGTCAGAACGCCGCGCTGAAAACCCCGATCGCGTCCGATCCCGGCACGCGTTGGGAATACGGCACCAACATCGATTTTGTCGGCAAGGCGGTAGAAGCGGCCAGCGGCAAAAAGCTCGACGCTTACTTGCGCGACAACATGTTTGCGCCGCTTGGCATGAACGACACCGCGTTCAAGATCACGGACTCCATGCGCAAGCGGCTCGTATCCGCGCATGCACGCGGCGCGGATGGCAAGCTCGAGACCTTCCCGTTCGAACTCGAGCAGAATCCGGAATTCCACATGGGTGGCGGCGGCCTCTATGGCACGGCCGGCGACTACATCAAGTTCACCCAGATGATCCTCAACAAGGGCCGCGGCAACGGCAATCAGGTGCTGAAGCCCGAGACGGTCGCCACGATGGGACAGAACCACATCGGCGATCTCGTCGTCACCAAGATGGTTTCGGCGGCGCCGCCTTACACCAACGACGTCGATCTCTATCCGGGCATGGTCAAGAAATGGGGGCTTTCCTTCCTGATCAATACCGCCAAGACGCCCGAGGGTCGCAGCCCCGGCAGCCTCGCCTGGGCCGGCCTTGCCAACACCTATTTCTGGATCGATCCGGCGCGCGACGTGGCGGGCGTGATCCTGATGCAGGTCTTCCCGTTCGCAGACGGCAAGTGCCTCGAGGCTTTCGCCGGCTTCGAGCGCGGCGTTTATGACGGGCTCGATGCCGCCGGTGGCCGGAAGGCAGCCTGAGCTTCCAATCGTCTCTCCCCGCTCACCGCGGGGAGAGACGATCGGTTAAACTAAACCGGCAATCCATTTTGCCGCGCCAATTCTTTCAGCGAAACCTGTGGCCGCGCGCCGATGTGCTGGATCACTTCGGCCGCGGCGAGCGCGCCGAGACGTCCCGAATTCTCATGGCCGACCTCGCGCGCAAGACCGAACAGGAAGCCGGCCGCGAACAGATCGCCCGCGCCGGTCGTATCGACAAGCTTTGCGATCGGAAACGCCGGCACCGCCGTGACGCCATCCTTCGACGCAACGACGCAGCCCTTCTCGCTTCGCGTGACCACGCCAAGGCCGATATCGCTGCGCAACTGCTTCAGCGCGGTGTCGAAATCAGATGTCTGATACAGCGAATGCAGCTCCGACTCGTTGGCGAAGACGAGATCGACCGTCTTGTTGCGCATCAATTCGAGAAATTCGCCGCGATAGCGATCGACGCAAAAGGAATCCGACAAGGTCAGCGCGACCTGACGGCCTGCTCCGTGCGCGATCGTCGCCGCCTTTACGAAGGCTTCCTTCGCGCTTTTGGGGTCCCATAGATACCCCTCGAGATAGACGATTGCGGACGCTGCAATCTGCTCGGCGTCGATATCATCAGGCGTCAGGTCCTGCGCCGCACCGAGATAGGTGTTCATGGTGCGCTCGCCATCCGGCGTCACCAGAATGTAGGAGCAGCCAGTGGCAGGGCCGCTTGCGGCCGGCCTGGTCTCGAAGGCAATGCCCGCCGCACGGATATCATGGGCATACAAACGGCCGATCTGATCGTCCTTCACCTTGCCGACATAGGCGGCGCGGGCGCCGAGACTGGCGATGCCGACGATCGTGTTGGCCGCCGATCCGCCGGACATCTCGGTCGCCGACCCCATGTCGCGGTAGATCGCCGCCGCGCGGGGCTCGTCAATCAGCGACATGCCGCCCTTGGTCATGCCGTGGCGGCTCAGAAAACCCTCGTCGGTCTGCACCAGCACGTCGAAAATGGCATTGCCGATTCCGAGAACATCATATTTCGCTGCGGTCATGTATCCGTCCTGACAAGGTATGCGGTCGATCAGGTGGTAGCCGCTATCACGATCCCCGCCGAGGACGCAAACTCAAATCCGCACCCTCTGCTATAGAGAAAGCCGATGATTCGCTCGTTTCTCACGGTATCGACGGGGACGCTGGCTTCGCGACTGCTCGGTTTCGCGCGCGATGCCATGGTTGCAGCCTTGCTTGGCGCAGGCCCCGTGGCCGACGCCTTTCTGGTGGCGTTTCAGCTCGTCAACGTGGTGCGGCGCTTGTTGACGGAAGGTGCTTTGAACAATGCGCTGGTGCCGGCCTGGCTTGGCGTCAAGGAGACGAAAGGCGCAGACGCCGCCGCGGCCTTCGCCGGCCGCGTGCTCGGCACCGTCAGCACGGCGGTGGTCGTGGCAACCGTCGCAGCTTGCGTCTTGATGTCGGTGATCATCTCGGCACTCGCGCCCGGCTTTACCGCGGCAACCCGGGACCTGGCGGTCGATTACGCGCGGCTGATGCTGCCTTATCTCGCTTTCGCCGGACCGGCGACCGTGACCATGGCGCTCCTCAACGCGCAAGGCCGCTTCGCGCTGACGGCGTTTGCGCCGCTGCTGTTCAATGGCGCCTTGATCGCGGTGATGATCGTTTTGTTCCTCAAAGGTGGTGACGCGCTTCATGCGGCGCTTGCGATCGCCGCGACCGTCGGCCTCGCCGGACTGTTGCAATTGTCAATCCTGATCGTGCGATCGGGCGGCCGCCTCGCAACGCCGCTGCGTGTGAGCTTCGATTCTGAGATGCGCGGCTTTTTTGCCAAGGCGATCCCCGGCATGGTCGCCGGCGCCGGGCCGCAGCTCCTGATCGTGGTCGGCGCGATCATTGCGTCAGGCTCGGCGTCGGCGGTGTCATGGCTCTACTTCGCCAATCGCCTGATCGAACTGCCGCTCGGCATCGTCGGAGTGGCCGTCGGCGCCGTGCTGGTGCCCGAGCTTGCGCGCAACGTGCACGTCGACGATCGAGACGCGGCAGCAAGCGCGCAATCGCGCGGCCTTGAACTCGCAGCCGGGCTTGCATTGCCGGCGACCCTTGGCCTGATGGCATTAAGCTCGCCGATGGTGCGGCTCCTGTTCCAGCACGGCGCGTTCATGGCGGCCGATACCATCGGCACGGCGCAGGCGCTGGTATGGCTCTCGCTCGGCCTGCCGGCACAGATGCTGGTCAAGACATTGTCGCCGGCGTTCTTCGCCCGCGGCGACACGGCGACCCCGCTATGGGCCACGCTCAAGGGCGTTGCGGTCACCATCGCTCTTGCGATCGTGCTTGGCCGAGTGTTTGGCGTGCAAGGCATTTCGGCCGCCATCGCGCTTGGTGCATGGGGCAGCGCGCTGTCGCTGATCCGGCACGGCGTCACCGCCTTTGGATTCTCGATCGACGCCGCGGCGCGGCGGCGACTGCCGCGCATCATCGTGGCAGCGCTTGCGATGGGCGGCCTGCTCTGGCAGATCGGCCCGCGGGTTCTGACATCGGCCGATGCGTCCATCCCCGTGCACGCAGTCCTCGTAGCCGCGCTGATCGCGGCGGGAATCGGCCTTTACGGCCTGTTTCTGGCCTTGCTGGGCGTCATTAACTGGAACGACGCGATCCGGGCGCTCCGCCAAAGCGGGGCCTGAAAGCTTGCGCGGCCCGCGCTTGCGTGGCAATGGACGGCGCGGCATCGATCTGACGGCTTTCGGAAACTGACCATGGCGATTGTTGAACGGGTTTTTTCAGGCGTGCAGCCGACCGGTAATCTGCATCTCGGCAATTACCTCGGTGCGATCGTCAATTTTGTGAAGCTGCAAGAGAGCTACAATTGTCTCTATTGCGTCGTCGACCTGCACGCGATCACGCAAGGCATCGACGTGTGGGGCGGCCCGGCCGAGCTTGCGCGCAATACGCGCGAAGTGACCGCGGCCTTCATTGCCTCAGGCATCGATCCGAAGAAACACATCGTGTTCAACCAGAGCCAGGTGACCGGCCACGCCGAACTCGCCTGGATCTTCAACTGCGTCGCCCGCGTCGGCTGGTTGAACCGCATGACCCAGTTCAAGGAGAAGGCCGGGAAGGACCGCGAGAACGCCTCGGTCGGGCTCTATGATTATCCGGTGCTGATGGCGGCCGACATCCTGCTTTATCGCGCCACCCATGTTCCGGTCGGCGAAGATCAGAAGCAGCATCTCGAACTGTCGCGCGACATCGCGCAGAAGTTCAACAACGACTTCGGCGATTCGGTTCGCGGCCACGGCTTCAACGACGGCCTGTTCTTTCCGCAGCCGGAGCCGCTGATCACGGGTCCGGCGACGCGGGTGATGAGCTTGCGCGACGGCACCAAGAAGATGTCGAAGTCGGACCAGTCGGATTACTCGCGCATCAACCTCACGGACGATGCCGACACCATCGCGCAAAAGATCCGCAAGGCGAAGACCGACCCCGAGCCTTTGCCGTCGGAAGAAAAGGGCCTCGAGAGCCGGCCCGAAGCCGACAACCTCGTCGGAATCTTCGCCGCGCTGTCAGGCCGCAGCAAGGCCGATGTGCTCGGCGAATTCGGCGGCGGACAGTTCTCCAGCTTCAAGAATTCGCTGGTCGAACTTTGCGTCGCAAAATTGTCGCCGATCGCCTCCGAGATGAAGAGGCTGGTCGCGGACCCCGGCCATGTCGATGCCATTCTGGTCGATGGCGCCGACCGCGCGCGGGCGATCGCCGACGAAACCATGAAGCTGACGCGCGATATCGTCGGCTTCATCCGAAAGCATTAGTTCCGTCCGCTCAAAAAATGCCGCGGCGCACACTAGTGTCCCGATTCCGAAGTTCGTCGCATGTTGGGAGCCACGTTTCGAACTTCGGGATCGAAAGGACACTATTAAACCTATTGATCTAGTGTGGCTTTGGTTCAGAAGTCCGCATGACGAACCTGAGGCAGCAATGACGCGGACTTCTGAACCGCCACACTAAGCGCAGCGGTCACGAGATACTCCAATTTAACGCAAACCCCGCCGTCCTCCCCGCTTGTCGGGGATGGCTGCGCCATGGCAGCATGTGCGTGGAGTGGATCGCACCATTAGAGTGCTTGTTGCAGCTTCGGGACATGCATGGCCACCCAGCGACGCAGCTACGAGACGGATCACAAGCCGAAATGTCTGGTTATCGTTGACGACACCGCGGAGGGCGACCGCGCGGTTCACTATGCGAGCCGCTGGGCGGTGAGATCCGGCGGCAGCGTGGTGATGCTTCGTATCGTCGAGATCGAGAACCAGAACCAGCAGTGGCTGGGCGTCGCCGATATCATGCGCGCCGAGGCCATAGAGGATGCCAATGCGGCGCTCGATCGCGCCAGCGGCCGCGCCCATGGCGTTGCGGCGATCACGCCCGAGCGGGTGATCCGCGAAGGCGATCCCACCGAGCAGATGATCGACGTGATCGAAAAGGACGTCGACATCGCAATGCTGGTGCTCGCCGCCAATCCCGGCCCCGAAGGCCCGGGACCGATTATCAGCGCCATGGCCAATGTGGTCGGCAACTTCCCGGTACCGGTCGTGATCGTCCCCGGCGACCTCACAGACGCGCAAATTGACGCGCTTTCCTAAGGGTTTAAGCGGCTTTTCCGCCCTTGACCGTGCTTTCCCGATCGCCATCTGATAGACACACCCCACACGCCGGCCTTTAACCGGCGATGCCGGAGAAATTCATGTTTATCCAGACCGAAGCCACGCCCAATCCCGCCACCCTGAAATTCATTCCTGGCCGTGCCGTGCTCGATGGCGGCACCATGGAATTTCCGAACCGCGAAACCGCCAGCCGTTCGCCGCTGGCCGAACGGCTGTTCGGTGTGCCCGGGGTCACGAGTGTCTTCTACGGCTCGGACTTCGTCACCGTCACCAAGGACGACAGCGACTGGCAGCACTTGAAGCCCGCGATCCTGGGCGCGATCATGGAGCACTACATGTCGGGTGCGCCGTTGCTCGCCGACGGCAGCGCGAGCGACGACGAGGCAGCCGACGCGGCGGATGAGTTCTTTGACGAGGCCGATGCCGAGACGGTCGACATGATCAAGGATCTGATCGAGACTAGGGTACGCCCGGCGGTCGCCAATGACGGCGGCGACATCACCTTCCGCGGTTTCAAGGACGGCATCGTCTATCTCAACATGAAGGGCTCCTGCGCGGGCTGCCCCTCCTCCACCGCGACCTTGCAGCACGGCATCCAGAATCTGCTCAGGCATTTCGTGCCCGAGGTGACCGAAGTGCGGCCGATGTGATGGAGAAGCGAATAGTGAATAGCGAATGGCGAATAGTCATTGATCGTCTTCCTCCATTCGCTATTCGCCACTCACCACTCGCCTCGTCTCCATGCTGATCCTCGCCATCGACACGGCGCTTGATGCCTGCGCCGCCGCGGTGCTCGACACCGAAGCCGGCAATTTGATTGCGCAGGAATCGCAATCCATGAAGCGCGGCCATGCCGAGGCGCTGATGCCGCTGATCGCTCGCGTGATGTCAGCATCGGAAATCGCATTTGCGGGCCTCGGCCGTATTGCCGTCACCACCGGTCCCGGCAGCTTTACCGGGCTTCGCGTTGGCCTGTCGGCCGCGCGCGGCATCGCCCTCGCCGCCAATATCCCCGTGGTCGGCATCACGACGCTTGCAGCCTTTGCCGCGCCGATCGTGAGCCAGAACGGCGAACATCCCGTGGTTTCCGTGATCGATGCCCGGCATGATCACGTCTATCTTCAGGTCGTCAGCGGCAATGGCAGCGCGCTGGTGAGACCGCGCATTGCGCCGATGGCGGAAGCGCTCAACACTTGGCGGTTCGGCGCGCCGCATCTCGTCGGAAATGCCGCCGGTATCGTCGCCGAGCGATGGCCCGAGCATGCCGTCGCCCCGTCGAAGGTCGACTTGCAGCCGGCCCCCGACATTTCCTGGGTGGGATGGCTCGGCGCGGCAGTCAGTCCGAACACGGCACCGGCCCGGCCGTTTTATTTGCGAGCGCCCGACGCCAAACCTGCCAAGGAGCAGCTCGCTGGCGGCGCGCCGCCGGCTTCACCATGATGTCTTCGCTCTCAACATCCTGGCTCTCCGGATTATGGAGCAATGGCAAGCCGGTGGTCGAACCCGCAAGCCAGCGCGACGCTGCGGCGCTTTCCCGCATTCACGGTGCATCGTTTCACCGGGGCTGGGGCGAGGACGAATTCGAGCACATGCTGAGCGAGCGGAACACGCTGATCCATCGGCTGCGAATGGGACGTAAAATCGTCGGTTTTTCGGTGTCACGAATGGGGGCGGACGAGGCCGAGATTTTGTCGATCGCGGTCGCCGAAAGCCACCGCGGCCGCGGCCTCTCCAACGGCCTGCTTTTGACCCATTTGGGCCACCTCGCCGGCCGGGGCATCCGGACAGTCTTTCTGGAAGTGGAAGAAAATAACCAGCCGGCCCGGCGGCTCTACCAGCGGGCCGGATTTGGCGTGGTCGGACGCCGCGAACGCTATTACCGGCAGAGCGGCGGCGAAGCGCTGGATGCACTCCTGATGCGGCGCGACTTGTCCTGACATTTGCCCGATGGCAGAACGTGTTATGATCACCGACGGCAACTCGAACCCGATTATGATGTCCCGAAATGACGGCGCTTAAATCCAACCCCGCGCTCAAGGCAACCGGCATCGAGGCACGTTGTGCCGCGACCGGCATGCGCATGACCGAGCAGCGCCGCGTAATCGCGCGGGTGCTCGCGGAAGCAGAGGATCATCCCGACGTCGAGGAACTCTACCGCCGCTGCGTCGCCGTCGACGACAAGATCTCGATCTCGACGGTCTATCGCACGGTCAAATTGTTCGAGGATGCCGGCATCATCGAGCGGCATGATTTTCGCGAAGGCCGCGCCCGCTACGAGCAGATGCGCGACAGTCACCACGACCACCTGATCAATCTGCGCGACGGCAAGGTCATCGAATTCACCTCCGAGGAAATCGAGAAGTTGCAGGCCGAAATCGCCCGCAAGCTCGGCTATCGCCTGGTCGATCACCGGCTGGAGCTCTATTGCGTCCCGCTCGACGACGACAAATCCTGAAAGCGCATCGCGCTTTCAATTCGATATTCCGGTTCCATGAAGCCACGCAGAGTCCACATCAAGTCATATGGCTGCCAGATGAACGTCTACGATGCGCAGCGCATGGTGGACACGCTGGCTGGCGAGGGTTTTGTCGAGACCGCAAGCGTGGACGACGCTGACCTCGTCATCCTCAACACCTGTCATATCCGCGAGAAGGCGTCCGAGAAGGTCTATTCCGAACTGGGCCGGCTCCGTGTCGCAAAGGACGAAGCGGCGCGTCAGGGCCGGCGCATGAACATCGCGGTTGCCGGCTGCGTCGCGCAGGCCGAAGGCGCGGAGATCGTCAGCCGCGCGCCCGTAGTCGACGTTGTGGTCGGGCCGCAGAGTTATCATCATCTGCCGGAACTGCTCGCGCGTGCCGAAAAGGATGGTCGCGCGCTGGAAACGGAATTTCCAACCGAAGACAAATTCGCGTTTCTGCCGCCGCCCAAGCCGGACATCATTCGCGCGCGCGGCATCTCCTCGTTCGTCACCATCCAGGAAGGCTGTGACAAGTTCTGCACCTTCTGCGTCGTGCCCTACACGCGCGGCGCCGAAGTCTCGCGGCCCGCGGTCAAGATCATCGACGACGTGAAACGCCTCGCCGATCACGGCGTGCGCGAGATCACGCTGATCGGCCAGAACGTCAACGCCTATCACGGCGATGGACCCGACGGCCGCATCTGGTCGCTCGGCATGCTGCTCCGTCGGCTGTCCGAAATTCCGGGCATCGTCCGCCTGCGCTATTCGACCAGCCATCCGCGCGACGTCGACGAGGCGCTGATCGAGGCGCATCGCGATGTGCCAGCGGTGATGCCGTTCGTGCACCTGCCCGTTCAATCCGGCTCGGATCGGATCTTGTCGGCCATGAACCGCAAGCATACCGCAGACGATTACCGCCGCGCCGTCGACCTGTTCCGCGCGGCCAGCCAAGATATTGCATTTTCATCAGATTTTATCGTCGGTTTCCCCGGCGAGACGGAGGAAGATTTTCGCTCCACCCTCGCTCTCGTCACACAAATCGGATACGCTGCCGCTTATTCGTTCAAGTATTCGCCGCGGCCCGGCACGCCGGCGGCGGACATGCGGGAGATGGTGTCAGCGGACGAGATGGACGAGCGATTGGCGCGGCTTCAGGAATTGATCGACAGCCAGCAATCGGCCTTCAACAGGGCCTCGATTGGAACCACCGTCGACGTGTTGTTCGAGCGCCCGGCGCGCAATCCCGGTCAGATCGTCGGCCGCACCGCCTATCTTCAGCCCGCGCATGTGATGGCGAGCGAGACCATCGTCGGGCAGGTGCTGCCGGTCAAAATCGAAAGCCTCGAACGATACAGCCTTCTCGGCAAACTCGCGGGCCCACTGCCGGCGTTCACCGCCTCCGAGACTGTGCCGACAACTCACCCTTCTGAAACGCGAATGGGAGCCTGAACCCTTGCCAAAAAGCGCATCGGATTCAACTTCACTCGTTCCTTCTCGCAAGCTCGACCGCGACATGCAAGCTCCGCCCGAAACCCAGTTCGTCATCGACTTCGATGACAATCGCGCCGCGTCCGCGCTGGTCGGACCTTACGGACAAAATCTCGCGCTGATCGAACGGCGGCTCGGCGTCGTCGTCGATTCACGCGGCAACCACATCACCGTCGCCGGCTCGCGCGATGGCTGCGACGCCGCGCGGCGCGTGCTCGAAGCGCTGTATGCGCAGGCGAGCAAAGGACAGGATCTCGACCAGGGCGAGGTCGAGGGCGCGATCCGCGCCGTGATCGCGCAAGGCTCGCTGTTCGAATTCGATCCCAAGACGGCGAAGTCGTCGTTCGACACCATCAATCTGCGCAAGCGTCCGGTACGGGCGCGCACGGCGGCGCAGGATTCCTACATTCGCGCACTCAAGCGCAGCGAACTCGTGTTCGGCGTCGGCCCGGCCGGCACCGGCAAGACCTGGCTTGCGGTGGCGCATGCCGCGCAATTGTTCGAACGCAAGGAAGTCGATCGCATCATCCTGTCGCGCCCGGCTGTGGAAGCCGGCGAGCGGCTCGGCTTTTTGCCCGGCGATCTGCGCGAAAAGGTCGATCCTTACCTGCGGCCGATCTACGACGCGCTGTACGACCTGA
>NZ_DASREO010000020.1:0-16521 GCF_035652035.1 Bradyrhizobium sp. | reverse complement strand
AGCACCGGCAGCGCGATGCTGGCGCTGGCCCAGGCCGGCTCCGCGTCGCCGGATGCGGCGAGGAGCGGCGCGGGGCTGGCGGCGAGGAGCACTGCTGCGAGGAGGAGAGCACGGAGCGCCATGATCAATCCCCTCAGCGGAACAGCGCGGTGGTGGATTGCATCATCTGGTCGGCCGCCGAGATCACCTTGGCGTTCATCTCGTAGGCGCGCTGCGCGGCGATCAGGTCGCTCATCTCGGAGACGACGTCGACATTGGCCTGCTCCAGGCTGCCCTGGGTGATCGTGCCATAGCCTTCGGCCGCGGCGGTGCCGTCCTGCGGCGGCCCCGAGGAGGGCGTGTCCTGGAACTGGTTATTGCCGACCGGCAGCAGGCCGGCCTTGTTGATGAACTTGGTGAGCTGGATCTGACCGATGATCTGCGAAGTGGTCGAGCCCGGCACCGTCACCTAGACCTGGCCCTGCGCGTTGACGGTGAGGCCCGACGCGTTCTGCGGGATGGTGATGGCCGGCTGCACCGGGTTGCCCTGCGCGGTGACGACGCGGCCCTGATTGTCCATCTGGAAGGTGCCGTCGCGGGTGTACTGGTAGGTGCCGTCGGGCTGCTGGATCTTGAAGAAGCCTTCGCCTGTGATGGCGAGGTCGAGATCGTTGCCGGTCTGCGACAGCGTGCCTTGCGTCATCGAGCGCGGCGTGCCGACGGTCTTGACGCCGCCGCCGATGTCGATGCCGATCGGAAGGATGGTGCCCTGGGTCGAGGCCTGCGCGCCGACCCGGGCGATGTGCTGGTAGATCAGGTCCTGGAATTCCGCCGTCTGCTTCTTGTAACCGGTGGTTTGCAGGTTCGCGATGTTGTTGGAGATGACCTGGACGCTCAGCTCCTGGGCCGCCATCCCGGTCGCAGCTGTGTGAAGTGCTTGCATGTCTCGTCTCCTTACGCCGGCACGTCAGCGAGCTGCTGGATGGCGGTCTTTTGCAGCTCGGCCTGCTGGTTCATCAGGTTTGCGATCGAGGTGTAGGCGCGCGAGACTTCCATCATCAGGCTCATCTCGGCGACCGAGTTGACGTTCGACTTTTCGATGAAGCCCTGCCGCACCGTCGATTTGGTGTCGGGTTGCGGCGCTCCGCCTTCGCCAGCGGCGTAAAGATTGGAGCCCTGCTTCAGCAGCTTCTGTGCGTCGGTGAAGGAGACGAGGCGAAGCTTGCCGCGGGTCGAATCGGTTCGGTTGGCGCCTTCGACCACCGTGACGGTGCCGTCAGGCGTGATGTTGATGTCGTGGTCGGTCGCCTGAAAGACGATCGGGCCGGTGGCGCCCAGAACCGGATTGCCGTTCGACGTCACGAGCTGGCCCGTATTGTCGATGTGCAGACTGCCGTCGCGGGTGTAGCGCTCGCCGCCTGACGTTTGCACGGCCAGGAAGCCAGAGCCGTCGATTGCGACATCGAGCGGGTTGCCGGTTCCCTCGACCGGGCCCTGCGTCATGTTGCGGTAGGTGCCGCGGTCCTGCACGAAAGAGACGTGACGATCGCGGCCGACGAAATTGTCTTCGTGCGCCGGCGTGTTGAGATATTCCTCAAACAGCGAGCCGTCCGCCTTGAAGCCGGTGGTGTTGACGTTCGCGATATTGTTGGCAATCACGTCGAGCTGCCGCTCGAGCGCGGTTTGCCGCGATAGTCCGATGAGAAGCGCATTCTCCATCGCTTGGTTCTCCCCTCAAACGATCCGTTAAGCTGATGCCCTCCCAGGCGGCTCTGCCGGATCCTTCGAACCGCTCAAGCTCTCCCAAGCCTTCGCGGTTCGGTTGAGTACTCAGCGAAAGCCGTGCCAATCCGGAAATGAAAGCCGTTTCAACGGCTTGGCTGATCGAGAGGGGTATTTTGAGGGCGGCAGAAAGGTCTTGTTGACCATGTTTGCCCGGCAACTTTTTCCCAGTCACCGCGCAAAAGAAAGCTTCCATTAACCATTATTACCGTAGCGTTCAAAAACGAGCGCAGGACGTGCCGCGTTGTATCGCGTCAGAGGGGTCGCCTGTCGGCATCGAATTCTCTTCTTGACGTCGGAGCGGCCCTGACGATGGCGGACAATGAGGCGGAAGGCGCTACGGAAGCAGCCGAAGCGCCAGCACCCAAAGGCAAACTCAAACTGATCCTCGCGGTCGTCGCGGTGCTGGCGATCGCCGGCGGCGGCGCGACCTGGTTCTTCTTCATGCGCCATCACAACGAGGAAGCGCATGCGGAGGCCGTGGCTCCGCCGCCGAAGCCGCCGACTTACGTCGAAGTGCCGGACATGCTGGTCAACTTGATCGGTTTGCCCGGGGAGCGGGTGCAGTATCTCAAGGCCAAGATCGTGCTCGAGGTCAAGGAAGAGAAGCAGGCCGAGGCGATCAAGCCCTCGCTGCCGCGCGTGACCGATATTTTCCAGACTTACTTGCGCGAATTGCGTCCCACCGATCTCAACGGTTCGGCCGGGTTGTTTCGCCTGAAGGAAGACCTGACGCGGCGCGTCAACGCCGCGGTTGCGCCGAACCAGGTCTCGGCCGTGCTGTTCAAGGAAGTCGTTATCCAGTGACGATGTGGATCTGAAAACATGGCGGGCAACGATCCAGTCGACCAGGATGCCATAGCTGCGCAATGGGAAGCGCAGCTTGACTCCCAGGATCCGGCCGAGGCCGCCGCTGAAGCGGCCTCCAACGAGCTGTCGGAGACCATGGCGCTGCAATGGGCGGCGATGGTCGAGGACGGCAGCCGCGACTTCGGCACCGGCAAGAACGGCGGCGAACGCGTTCTGTCGCAGGAGGAAATCGACAATCTGCTCGGCTTCAATGTCGGGGAGGTAAATCTCGACGACAATTCCGGCATTCGCGCCATCATCGATTCGGCGATGGTCTCCTACGAGCGTCTGCCGATGCTGGAAATCGTCTTCGACCGCCTGGTGCGGCTCTTGACGACCTCCTTGCGCAACTTCACGTCCGACAACGTCGAAGTCTCGCTCGACCGCATCACCTCGGTCCGCTTCGGCGACTACATGAACTCGATCCCGCTGCCGGCGGTACTCTGCGTGTTCAAGGCCGAGGAATGGGAAAATTTCGGGCTGGTCACGGTCGACTCCAGCCTGATCTATTCGATGATCGACGTGCTGCTCGGAGGCCGTCGCGGCCAGACCTCGATGCGCATCGAGGGTCGTCCTTACACCACGATCGAAACCAATCTCGTCAAGCGCCTGGTCGAAGTGGTGATGGCGGACGCCGAGCAGGCGTTCCGACCGCTTTCGCCGGTGACCTTCACGATCGACCGTCTCGAAACCAATCCGCGCTTTGCCGCCATCAGCCGGCCCGCCAATGCCGCGATCCTGGTGCGCCTGCGCATCGATATGGAAGATCGCGGCGGCAATATCGAGTTGCTGCTGCCATATGCGACCATCGAACCGATCCGCAACGTTCTGTTGCAGATGTTCATGGGCGAAAAATTCGGCCGCGACCCGATCTGGGAAGGCCATTTCGCGACCGAAGTGGCGCAGGCCGAGATTTCCGTCGATGCCGTGCTTTACGAGGCCGACATTCCGCTCAAGGAGCTGATGAAGCTGAAGGTCGGCGACACCCTGCCTCTCGAAATGCGGGCCGATGCGCTGGTCGCGGTTCGCTGCGGCAGCGTGACGCTCACCGAGGGACGGATGGGACGTGTGGGCGACCGCGTCGCCATCCGCGTCGCCAAGCAATTGCGCAAACCGAATACGACCTTTGCCATGTTCGAGAAGGCCGACGAGCAGACCAAGATGATGGAGGCCCCATGAGCCATTCGCTCGGAATTGTAATCGAGAGCCTGGTCGCGATTTTGCTCATGGTTACGATCGGTTACTGCATGTTGTTGAACAAGCGCCTCAAGCGATTGAAAGCCGACGAGCATTCGCTCAAGGCCACCATCGCCGAATTGATTACGGCGACCGAAATCGCCGAGCGCGCGATCGGCGGCCTCAAGCATACGGTGCGGGACGTCAACGAGAACCTCGGCACTCAACTGACCGAAGCAACGGACATGTCGGCGCAGCTGAAGAAGCAGCTCGGCGAATGCGACCAGGTGGTGCGCCGTCTGTCGAAGATCACCAGCGCGGCGCGTCCGTCGACGCCTGTCGCCGCGCCCGAACCGACGCCGGCAACCGTATCAGTGCCAGCGCCCGCGCCGGTGCCGAGTGCCAGGGCGGTTGCGGCGGCGGCGCAAGCATTCTCTGAACGTAGAAGATCCAATGGGCTGGCTGCATGAAATCGTTTCGTAACATTCGCGTCATTCCGGTTGTTCTGGTTGCGGTTTTTGGTCTGGCGGTTCTGAAGGTTGCGGGTCTCGTGCTCGACGGCGGATATGTGTTCGACTATCAGCCGAACGCCACCAAACCGTCCTGGGCGCAGGAGACCCTGAATTTTCCAGGCCGCACCTATGCCGAAGCGTCCGACATCACCGGCTCGGTCGACAAGGAAAAGAAACCGGAGGCCAAGCCCGAGGTGGCGAAGCCCGAGGCCACCATGCAGCCCGAACAGGGGCAGGCCGTTCCTCCCGCGGAGCGCGCCATCCTCGAACGTTTGCAGGCGCGGCGTCAGGAACTCGAGACGAGGGCGCGTGAGATCGACATTCGCGAAAGCCTGCTGAAGGCGTCAGAGAAACGCGCCGAGGGGCGCGTCGAAGAGATGAAGGCGATTGAATCCCGCATTACCGGCGCGGCTCAGCAAAAGGCCGACGAGGACGCGGCGCGCTTCAAGGGCATCGTCACCATGTATGAAAGCATGAAGCCCAAGGACGCGGCCAAGGTGTTCGACCGGATGGAAATGCCGGTGCTGTTCGAAATCGCCTCGCACATCGCCCCGCGCAAGATGGCCGATATTCTCGGCCTGATGCAGCCGGAGGTAGCTGAACGGCTCACGGTCGAAATGGCGCACCGGGCAGGGACGCAATCCAGTGCCGAGCCCGAGCTTCCGAAAATCGAAGGCAAGATCCTGCAACCCCAGAAGGGCAATTAACGGGGATATTTAACAAGTCCTTAAATTGCCGATCCTAGATTCTTGCGGCTGGTCGGCGATCGAACGAATTGGAAAACTAGTGCGGCGAATTTGAAGTTCCTATCGGTGCTGCTGCGAATTCATCATAGGAACTTCAAATTCCAAGCCGCACTAGAAACAATAAGTTGCAAGAGCTCCTTTGATTCCGAAGTTCGCATCAGAGGTTGCTGCAATATCAAGCGAACTTCGGAATCGGAGCTCTTGAGAAGCGAATGGCGCGTATGGCTGCCGCTGGATTTTGGTCGCGAGTGCGCAGCCGTGTGCACGCGCTTCCGCTCGTCGGCACGCGATCTTCGCGCTTCGTGCCAGCTTTGCTGTTTGGCGCTTTGGCATATCTGGCTTTTTCCGCTTCAGCCTTCGCCGCCGATCCGGTGAAAGCGGAAGCGACGTTCTCGTCCGGCGGTGGCTTTGCGCGCCTCGTGATCAAATTCGATGAAGACGTCACCTCGGAAGTGGTCACGGCCGGTTCGATCCTCGTGATCCGGTTTGAGCGGCCGGTCGATGTATCCGTCGACGGGCTGGCCGAGGCGGTGCCCGGCTATGTCGGCGCGGCGCGCCGCGATCCGGACGGGTCGGCGATCCGCCTGTCGCTGGCGCGCAAGGCAACGATCAACACCATGACGGCGGGCGAGCGGTTGTTCGTCGACTTCCTGCCCGACTCCTGGAGCGGCCCGCCGCCGAGCCTTCCCAACGAAGTGGTGAAGGAACTTGCCGAACGCGCCCGCCTCGCCGAGCGAGAACTGCGTCAGCAGCGGGCGCTCGCGGAAGCCAAGAAGCGCGCGCCGGTGCGTGTTCGCGCGTTGGTTCAGCCGACCTTCGTCCGCTTTGTTTTCGAAATGCCCGACGGCGTCGGCGTTTCCTCGGTGCTGAACGAGCAGAAACTCAAACTGCTCTTCAGCAAGGCGCTGACATTCGATCTGGCCGATGCCAAGCTCTCGGCCCCGCCGAATGTCGCTTCGATCAGCCAGAAGATCGACGGCGAAACCGCGCAGGTGGAACTCGCCATGGTCGGCGACGTGGACGTCCATTCCTTCCGCGAAGACAAGAACTACGTCATCGACGTTGCCTTCCAGCAGCCCGACAAGGTTTTGGCGCCACAAGCCTCCGACGCCGCGCGCGCGACCCCGATGCGCGCCGCCGAGAAGGCTCCTGCTGTGCCTGTGCCCGCCGCGGCGATGCCTGCCGCCGCACCTGCGGCCGAAAAACCTGCAGCCGAAAAACCTGCAATGGCCGAAAATCCGATTGCCGCGCCGGATCAGCCAATGGCGCCGGTCGCCGAACAACCAGCCATGGCCGAGAAGCCGGCGGCTGCGGTGGTGCCGATAGTATCTGCGCCACAGCCACAACAGCCGCCGCCACAACAAAAGTCGGAAGCGATAGCCCCGCCGCTTGCCGCCGAACCCGTCGCCGAAGGCGCGCCGAAGGCGGCGGCCGCGCCGCAAGCCGCGACGCCTCCGGCAGCGCCGGTCGAGACACAGGCGAAGCCAGCGGAAGCGCCGCCGAAAAAAATCCAGGCCGCGCCCGTTGCGGCTTCGCCCACCAGCGCGAAGCAGGACGCAGGCGCCACCGATGTCGTCGTGATCCGCGACAGCGAAGGCCTGCACATGACCTTCTCGATGCCGGAAGGCACGCCGGCTGCGCTGTTCCGTCGCGCCGACACGTTGTGGCTGATGCTGGATTCGAAAAAGCCGATCAACCTCGAGCCGATCCGCGGGCAGGGTGGCGCGGCGGTGGCCGATGTCAGCATCGTGCCGCAGGACAAAGGCCAGGTGGTGCGATTCCGCCTCAACCGGCCGCAACTGCCCTCGATCTCGGGTGAGGATCTGGCCACGGGAACAAGCTGGACGGTGACCTTTGCCGATACCGTGCATACGCCGTCCCAGGCGCTGTCGGCGATCAGAAATATCGCCGATCCCGCGCTCGCCAACGTCACGGTGCCGATGACCAAGGCAGGCAGTCTGCATCGCTTCAGCGATCCCGACGTCGGCGACACGTTATACGTGGTAACGGCAAGGCCGCCCTCGCGCGGTTTCATCAAGCGGCAGGATTTTGTCGAGCTGTCGCTGCTCGAGTCCATCCATGGCGTTGCCATCCGCCCGAACTCCGACGACGTGACCGTGGATGTCGGGCCCGACAAGGTCGTGCTCGGCAAGCCGGGCGGGTTGACGCTGTCGCCGGCCGATAATGGAGCCGAGCGCGCGCCCACGGCGGTGCGGCCGATTTTCGATCTCGGCGAGTGGCGCAAGAACAAGGAAGGAGATTTCAACGCGCGGCTGGACGCTTTGGTCGAGGCGGCCGGTACCGCCATGACCGCCGGTCCCGAGCAGCGCATGCTGGCGCAGGTCGATCTCGCCCGCTTCTATATGGCGCGCGGCATGTATCCGGAGGCCGTCGGCGTGCTCAATCTCGCGCTGGCGGATTCCAAAGCGGGCTCGGAGGATCCCGCCGCCTTGATCGTTCACTCGCTGGCCAGCATCCTGATGGGGCGCACCGAACGGGGTCTGAAAGATCTCGCCAGCCCCGTGATCGGAAGCAACTACGATTCGCAGCTCTGGAAGGCGCTGGCGAGTGCCCGTCAGGGCAAGTGGGCGGACGCACGCGAGAAGTTCAAGAGCACCGAATTCGCCATCCGCTCGCTGCCGATCGATCTGCAGCGGATCGTGCTTGCCGACGCGATGCGCGCCTCTGTCGAGGTGAAGGACTATCCGGGCGCGGCGCAGCGCTCCAGCGAGCTGGACGTGATCGGCCTCCTGCCGGAGCAGGCTGCGCAGGTTGCCGTCTTGCGCGGCCGGCTCGCCGAGGGTCTCGGTCACGACCGCGATGCGCTGGATCAATATAACCGCGCGATCGCCTCGACGGACCGCCAGGCCGAGACCGAAGCGAGGCTGCTTGAAGTCGCGCTGAAGCAAAGGCGCAACGAAATCACCCAGGAAGACGCGCTCAAGGAGTTCGAGACGCTGTCGATCACCTGGCGCGGCGACGCGCTCGAGGTGCAGGCGCTTGAAATGATGGCCAAGATCTATGCCGAGAGCGGACGCTTTTCCGAATCCTTTGCCGCGATCCGGACCGCCAACCTGCTGGCGCCCAATCTGGAGGTCGCACGGGCGGGCCAGGATGCCGCCTCCGCGCTGTTCTCGGCGCTCTTTCTGGGGCCGAAGGGCGACGATCTGCCGCCGATCGATGCGCTTGGCATGTTCTACGAATATCGCGACCTGACGCCGATCGGCCGGCGCGGCGACGAGATGATCCGCCGTCTTGCGGACCGTCTGGTTGCCGTCGACCTGCTCGACCAGGCGGCCGAGCTTTTGCAATATCAGGTCGACAAGCGCCTCGAGGGTGCGGCGCGCGCGCAAGTCGCCGCGCGCCTTGCCATGGTCTATCTCACCAACCACAAGCCGGAGCGGGCGATCGACGCGCTTCGCTCCACGCGCATCGCCGACCTGTCCGGTGAATTGCGGCAGCAGCGGCTGCTGCTTGAGGCGCGCGCGCAAAGCGACGTCGGCCGTCACGACCTCGCGCTCGACATCATTTCCAATATTCCGGGCCGGGAAGCGATCCGCCTGCGCTCTGACATCTACTGGGCCTCGCGGCAATGGCGGCAGTCGGCCGAACAGATCGAACTCTATTACGCCGACCGCTGGCGCGACTTCAAACCGCTGAGCGCGGCCGAGAAGAGCGACATCATCCGCGCGGTGGTGGGTTATGCGCTTGCCGAAGACGTTATCGGCATGTCGCGGTTCCGCGAAAAGTATTTACCCTTGATGAGTGCGCCCGCGGACCGGGCCGCGTTCGAGGTTGCGAGCAAGCCGGTCGGATCATCCGGCGCGGACTTTGCCCAGATCGCCAAGATGGCAGCCAGCGTCGATACGCTGGAAGGGTTTTTGCGCGATATGAAGGCGCGCTATCCGGACGCAACCGCGCGCGCGAATTTGCAGCCGGGAATGGCGAAGGCCGATCCGGCTCCGACCGGCGCGCTGCCTGTGATTGTCGGAACCAAGCAGGCGCGAGCCAGATAGGCTTTATCCCCCGCCGTAGCTCTGCACCAGGCTGCCGGCGACCAGCGACCAGCCGTCGATCAGCACGAAGAAGATCAGCTTGAAGGGCAGGGACACTGTCACCGGCGGCAGCATCATCATGCCCATCGACATCAAGACCGAGGCGACCACCATGTCGATGATCAGGAACGGCAGGAACAAGAGGAAGCCGATCTCGAAGGCGCGCTTGAGTTCCGAGATCATGAAGGCGGGCATCAGGATGCGCAGCGACAGATCCTGCGGCGTCGCCGGCAGCGGCTCGCCAGACATGTCCTGAAACAATTTGATGTCCTTTTCGCGCACGTTCTTCAGCATGAAACCGCGCAACGGCACCGAGGCGCGCTGCAGAGCATCCTCGACGCTGATCTGGTTGGCGACCAGCGGCTTGATCCCGTCATCGTAGGATTTCTGCAGTACCGGTCCCATCACGAACGCGGTCAAAAACATCGCCAGGGCAATGATCACCGTGTTCGGCGGCGCGGTTGCGGTGCCGAGCGCGGTGCGCAGCAGCGACAGCACGACCACGATGCGCGTGAACGACGTCATCATGATCAGGATCGACGGCGCGATCGACAGCACCGTGAGCAGCGCGATCAGCTGGATCGCGCGCTCGGTCACGCCGCCATTGCCCTGGCCGCCGAGATTGATGCTGATGTCCTGCGCCCAAGCGGGCAGGGCCAGCAGGCTGGCGGTGAACAGGGTGGCTAGGAATAAAACTCTACGCGGAGGGCTCGCGGCCCTCACGAAGGATTCTTTGGCCGGCCGAGCAGCGAGGCCATTTCGTCTTCGAGATTATCAAACCCGCTCTTGGCCGGAGCCGGCGCGGGCGGCGGCACGGGCGGCTCGTTGCGCGGTGCATTGCGGGCCGCGGGCGGCTCCGGTGCGACGGGCGGTGCCGGCTCGCTGCCGGGCGGGCGGCGAAGCGCGGCCTCGAGCCGCTGCGCCATTTCCGCAAGGTTCTGGTCGGCCGACGACATCGGCGGAGGCATCGGAGGTTCGTTGCGCGGCGGTGGTGGAGGTGCAACCGGGCGCTCGGCGCGAAGCGGCGGCGGTTTCGGCGTATCTGATGGCACCGGCCGCACCGGGCGCGGCATCATCGGCTCGCCGCGCTGCATCGGTTCGCCTCGTGGCATGCGGGGCGGGACAGGCGGCACCGGCTCGGGACGGCCGCCCATCGGTTCGGGCGTAAAGCCGGTCAGGGGATCGCCACGCTCCGCGCGGGCGGGCCGGCGCGCTTCTTCGGCAAAGGCCGGTCGTGCCGGGCGCGGCGGCGGCTCGGGCATCTGCGGTTCGCCATGTTCGAAAGGCTCGACGCGTGCGCCATCGCCGTCGCTCCAGCCGGCGGCGTCCGGCAGTGGAACAATCCGCGGCTGCTGCACCTCGGGGCTCGCAACTGCGGGGCGCGGCGGCAACTGATCGCGCCCGGGCGCTGCACGCACGATATTGGGCTCGACGACGATGTCGGTCGGACCGCCGATCATCAGGAGATGCTCGATATTGTCGCGCCGGACCAGCACAAGCCGGCGGCGTCCGTCCACCGCGGCGGCATCGATCACGGCAAGCCGCGGCATTCTTCCGCGTTGAGTGTTGGCGCCGAGCCGGTTGGAGGCGAATCGGCGGATCAACCAGGCCACCACGCCGATCAGCGCCAGGACGGCCACGAACGCGAAGAAAAATGTAAGTGCCTGCATGCTTTTTCCCCGGCGAGGGGAGGCCCATATGACCCCCGCGACGCCCTACGAGCCTTCAACGCCGGCCCTAGTTAATGTCCCACGGCAAAAGCTGCCGTCCCGACTAGTGCCGCCTATTTGAAGTTCCTGCACCACAAGCGGCGAATCCGATCCAGGAACTTCAAATAGAAAAGCGGCACTAGAATCAATAGGTCTGCTGGTGCCCATGACTTTCCGAAGTTCGTGGAAGTGGGTGCCGCGATAGAGCACGAACTTCGGAAAGCGGGCACTAGCCTTAATAACCCATGAATCGGCAGGGCCAAAACGACTTCTCGCGATGCCGGTGCCGATGATTTTGCTGGTTAACGCAGCATTCGTGGCGAAATTGCGCTCGAAACGATTCGGCGCCCCAGTTCGTGGCTCAATCGCCGGTGTCGCGCGGAACGCAATTTTAACCAGCCATTAACCATACGCACGGCAAATTCTGCCTACCGGCATCAAGCCGTTGGCCGAAGGGGAGCGCCGCGATGGCTATCAGCGATCTTCCAACCCTGTCGATCTTGCGCACCAAGATGCAGTGGCACCAGGAACGCCAGAGCGTGCTGGCCGACAACGTATCCAATTCGAATACGCCGAACTTCAGGCCGCGCGATCTGGTCGAGCCGAAATTCGAAATCGGCAGCGGCAAGGTCGACGGCGGAGCGACAACGCTGGCGATGGCGCGCACCAGCACGGGCCATATCGGGGCTGACGGCGCCGATCCGACCTTCGGTGAGAACAAGCGCGCCGGATTTCTGACGCGGCCCGCGGGCAACGCGGTCAGCCTCGAAGACGAAATGCTGAAAGTGTCCGCCAACCAGATGGATTACGCGGCGGTGACCTCGCTCTACTCGAAGAGCCTGCATCTCATCAAGACGGCGATCGGCAAGGGTTGATGCGCGTGATCGTTAAAGCCGGGCGCCGCTAGCCAAAAGGGGATATGCATCATGTCAAGCGATGCGAATGATTTCGTCCGCTCAATGGGCATTGCGACGTCGGGACTGCGCGCGCAGTCCGGACGCATGCGGGTGATTTCGGAAAATATCGCCAACGCCGATTCGACGGCATCGACCGCCGGCGGCGATCCTTACCGGCGCAAGGTGCCGACGTTCTCCTCGGCGCTCGACAGGGCGCTGGACGCTAAGGTGGTGACACTCGGCAAGATCAGGACCGACCAGTCCGCGTTTCACGTCAAATACGAGCCCTCTAATCCGGCTGCCGACGCCACCGGCTACGTCAAATATCCGAACGTCAACCCGATGATCGAAATGAACGACATGCGGGAGGCGCAGCGATCCTATGAGGCCAATCTCAACATCATCAGCGCCACGCGCCGGATGATCCAGCGCACGCTCGACATTCTCAAAACCTGACAGGAAGGCTTGAACCATGGCTTCGCCCGCAATTGCCGCCAATGCGTATGCTTCCGCTGCCAAGATCCTGGATGCCGGCGGCGCGGCCAAGGCCGCTGATCCGGCCGGTTTGTCGTTCGGCGACGTGCTGAAGGAAGCGGTCGGCGGCGTGCTCGATGCCGGGCGCAAATCCGACGCGCAGACGGTCGCGATGGCCTCAGGCAAGGCCAATGTCATGGATGTGGTGACGGCGGTTGCGGAAACCGATGTCGCGGTCTCGACGCTGGTGTCGGTGCGCGACAAGGTGATCGCGGCCTACGAAGACGTCATGAAGATGGCGATATGATTTTTCGTCGTTCCGGGGCGATGCGAAGCATCGAACCCGGAACCTCGAGATTCCGGGTTCGCTCGTTTCACTCGCGCCCCGGAATGACGCAATCGAAAGAAAAGTGAGTTGCGAAAATGACCGGTGCTGAAACCCTCGACGTGGCGCGTGATGCGATCTGGACCATCGTCGTGGTGTCGTCCCCGCTGATGGTAGTGGGGCTTGTCGTGGGCGTGGTGGTGTCGCTGTTCCAGGCGCTGACCCAGATTCAGGAGCAGACGCTGATCTTCGTGCCGAAGATTCTCGCGATCTTCGTCACATTATTATTGGCGCTGCCGTTCATGGCCGATTCGCTGCACAGCCACATGATGCGGATTTCGTCGCGAATCATAGGCGGCTAGTGGCATGCTGAGCGCGCATGCGTATCGATATCTCGCTTTTGCCAATCTTGGCGGCCGCCTTCATGCTGACCTTCGCCCGCGTCGGCGCGATGGTGATGCTGCTGCCGGGCCTCGGCGAAACCAATATCCCGGTCCGCGTCAAGCTTTCGATCGCGCTTCTACTGACGCTGATCATCCTGCCGCTGCATCGCGCCGACTATCACGTCGACATGAACTCGATGGCGGCGCTTCTCGTGATGATGGTGTACGAGATCCTGATCGGCATCGTGCTGGGCGCGACCGCGCGCGTGACCCTGGCGGCGCTGCAGGTCGCGGGCGCGGTGATCGCCCAGCAGCTCGGCCTCGGTTTTGTCACCACCGTCGATCCGACGCAGGGACAGCAGGGCGTCCTGATCGGCAATTTCCTGACGCTGCTCGGCGTCACCATGCTGTTTGCGACCGACAGCCATTATCTGGTCATTGCCGCACTCAACGACAGCTACAGGATCTTTTCGCCGGGCGAGGTGGTGCCGAGCGGGGACGTGGCCGAGCTCGCCACCCGCGCCTTCACCGCCGCTTTCAAGATCGGCATGCAACTGGCTGCGCCGTTTCTGGTTTTCGGTCTTGTCTTCAATATCGGGCTTGGCGTGCTGGCGCGGCTGATGCCGCAGATGCAGGTCTATTTCGTCGGCGTACCGCTCTCGATCCTGTCGGGTTTCCTGATCTTCGGCGTCGTGCTTGCCGCCATGATGGGAACCTTCCTCGACTACTTCATCGGCGTCATGCACCAGATGATTCCTCTCAAGTGAGGCCTGTGAAGTAAATGGCCGAAGAAGACGAGTCCGGCGGCGAACGCACGGAAGACCCCACGCAAAAACGTCTCGATGAGGCGCTGGAGCGTGGGGACGTCGCCAAGAGCCAGGAGGTCAACACCTGGTTCATGATCTCGGGCGCAACGCTTGTTCTCTCGACCTTTGCCAGCTCCATCGGCGGCATCGAGGTGCCCTTGCGCAACCTCGTTGCCAATTCGTGGATGATCCGGACCGACGGTCCGGGCCTCCTGAGGCTGGCGGAAAATCTGGAATACGCGGTGTTTGCCGCCATCGGGATTCCGATCCTGATGCTGATGCTCGCGGCGATCGCGGCCAACATCCTGCAACACCGGCTGGTCTGGTCGGGGGAATCGCTCAAGCCGAAACTTTCGAAGATTTCGCCGATGGAGGGCGCCAAGCGCATCTTCGGCAAGCAGGCGCTCGCCAATTTCGGCAAGGGCCTGTTCAAGCTGATCGCGCTCGGCGCGGTCATGACGGCGATCCTCTGGCCGGAGCGGCATCGTCTGGAATCGATGCTGCGATTCGATCCGGCGGCCATATTGAGCGTGGTCGTCAGCATGGCGCTGCATCTGATGGGGGCGGTGGTCGCGATGCTCGCGGTGGTCGCGATCGCAGACTATTTCTTCCAGTACCGGCAATGGTACGAGCGGCAGAAGATGTCGTTGCGGGACATGAAGGAGGAGTTCAAGCAGTCCGAAGGCGATCCGCACATCAAGGGCCGCATCCGGCAATTGCGTCAGGCGCGGATGAAGAAGCGCATGATGGCGGCGGTGCCCAAGGCGTCCGTCATCATCACCAACCCGACCCACTATTCGGTCGCCCTGTCCTACGAACGCGGCATGGCGGCGCCGATTTGCGTCGCCAAGGGCGTCGATCTGATCGCCTTGAAGATCAGGGAGATCGCCGGCGAGCACAACATTCCGATCGTCGAGAACGTGCCGCTGGCGCGGGCGCTCTATGCGACGGTCGAAATCGACGACGAGATACCCGTGGAGCACTATCACGCGGTCGCCGAGATCATCGGCTACGTCATGGGTCTCAAGCGCGGGGTTGCCAACCGACGGCGGTGATGTCGCCGGTTCCAGACGGACATCGTTGATAGTTTTGCGAAATATCGGGAGTTGGCCTTGCGCTGGCAGGGTAGATTCAGGCACTGAGGGGACTAGTGGAGCGATTCTCCACCAGCGTGCCGGCACGCCGAATCTAGCGTAAATAATGCGCGTTTTATCCGTGTCGACAGGCTACTTTCCCTTCCGATGATCGCCGAACCTGACCATTATCCGTCGCAAGAACCGGCCGCCGCCCATGAGCCGGTGCGGCGGGGCGGCAGCATCCTGCTGGTGCTGCTGGTTGCCGGCGCCATCGTGGCGATTGCGGGCGCGCTCACGACGCTCGGGCGGGCGCAGGCGCAGCCTTATATTCTGGGGCTGTTGGCGCTGCTCGCGATGGTCGGGCTGTTCAATCTCTTTGCCTTTGCCGCCGGCATCGTTCGCTTTGTCGACCGGTCCGCCGACGATCCGGTGGTGCGGCGGATCGCCGATCTCGCCTATGACGGGATCGCCGTTACCGATGCCCGCGGCCACGTCGTCTACTGCAATTCGGCCTATCTGACGTTGACGGGTGCGGCGAGCGCGCACGAGGTGCGGCCGGTCGAACGGGTCTTCATCGGCAATCCCGACGTCTCGGAAGCCGTGTTCCGCCTGCTCAAGGCCGCGCGCGAAGGCAAGCGCCAGCAGGAGGAGGTCCGCATCGCCGGAAGCGATGGCTCGCACGGCCGCTGGCTGCGGATGCGGGTGCGCCCGCTCGGCCAGAACAAGCGCGAGCCGAAATATGCGGTGTGGTCGATTGCCGATATCACCCGCGACCGTGAACGACAGGAAGACGTGTTTCAGGAATTGCAGCACGCGATCGAATACCTCGATCACGCGCCGTGCGGCTTCTTCTCGGTCAACGCAGCTGGCGAGATCGCCTATGTCAATGCGACGCTTGCCAACTGGCTCGACTACGATTTGGCAGAAATCGGTTCGGGCGGGTTGAAGCTGACGGACATCGTCTCCGGCGACGGCGCTGCGCTTTTGACCTCGATCACGCCGATGCCGGGCGAGGTGACGACCGAAGTTTTCGATATCGATTTGCGGATGCGGACTGGCAAGACCATGCCGGCTCGTCTCTATCACAAGCTCGCTTTCGGCGCCGACGGCGCGCCGGGCGCCTCGCGCACGCTCGTCATCAGCCGCGCGCGCGACGAGCGCGCCGACCCGCAGCGCGCCGCCGAAGTGCGCTTCATGCGCTTCTTCGACCATACGCCGATGGCGATTGCGACCGTCGATCGCGCGGGCGCGATCGTGCGGGCCAACGCGCGCTTCGCCAAGCTGGCGCAGAATCTCGGCGCCGATGGCAAGTCGATTTTCAGCACGGTCAACGCGAGGGATCGCAATTTGCTTGTCGCGGCCATCAACCAGGCGGCGCTGGGGCAGGGCGATATCGCGCCGGTGGAAGTGATGCTCGACGGGGCGAGGGAACGCTGGGGGCAGTTCTTCGTCACCGCGGTCGAGGAAGACGAGCGCGAGGCGGAAGCTGCCATCGTCTACATGCTGGAGACGACCGAGCGCCGTGCGCTGGAGAACCAGATCAACCAGTCGCAGAAGATGGACATGGTCGGCCAGCTCGCCGGCGGCATCGCGCACGACTTCAACAACGTGTTGTCCGCGATCATGATGGCGAACGACTTCCTGCTGAACGCGCACAAGCCGACCGATCCGTCGTTCCAGGACATCATGCAGATCAAGCAGAACGCGACGCGCGCGGCAACGCTGGTGCGCCAGCTGCTGGCGTTCTCGCGCC
>NZ_DASREO010000019.1:0-14811 GCF_035652035.1 Bradyrhizobium sp. | reverse complement strand
CGCGCAAGACGCGCTCGCTGCTCTGCGAATTCGCGCGGCTTGCCGAGCCTTTGCGCGCGGTCGGACCGCCCGCAAAGATGACGACGAGGCCGTAAAGCCTCAGGCCGTCACGGGCTTTGCCACTAGTGGAGTGGATTTGACATTCGCTGCCCACCTAGGACGCGGACTCATAAAGACGCAGCCATAGCCTGATTGACGCGAGTTGAACAAAGGCAAGGTAGTTGGCGGCCAGCCTGTCGTAGCGCGTCGCCACCCGACGACATTGTTTGATCCTGTTGAAGAACCGCTCGACCTGGTTGCGAGCACGATAGAGATAGGGGCTGAAGCAGATCGGATTGCTGTGGTTGCTTTTCGGCGGGATGTTAGCCCACGCACCCTTCTTCATGGCAAGCTCCCTGATCCAGTCCGCGTCATAGCCACGGTCGGCAAGCAGCATTGACCCGGATTTCAGACGAGAGAGCAGTTTTCCAGCAAGTCGAACGTCATGGGCCTCGCCGGGGCTCAGCGCCAGCCGTACCGGCAGACCATTGCTATCGACCACCGCATGGATTTTGCTCGTCAAGCCGCCCCGGGACCTTCCCATCGATTGGCGCTGGTTCCTTGTGATGCAGGCTCCGTGCTGATGCACGCGGACAATGGAGGTGTCGATCATCTGGACAGCGGCATCATGGGCCGTGGCAAGCGCTTCGATGATGCGGCCCCAAACACCGGCCCGCCGCCACCTGACGAAGCGGTTGTAGCAAGTGGTGTATGGGCCAAACGCCGTCGGTAGATCACGCCAGGGTGCTCCTGATCGGAGGACCCAGAAGATGCCATTCAGGACCCGTCTGTCGTTCACCCGAGGAACGCCACGCGGCTTGTTCGGCAGCATCGGCTTTATGGCAGTCCATTCATAGTCGGCGAGTTCGTAGCGCATGACTCGAGCCCCCAGTTCGGGAGTTTGAATCATTCGCACTCACCATAGCGCAACCCCTGTTGGAGCGGTTCCAGGCCGGGGCTTCAGGCGGAAAGTGGTCGGCGTTGATGCACACTTTGCTGCACCGCATCATGCCGCCCGATACCGTGGACTAATCGGGACAGGAACCTTCAGCCAGCCTTAGCGTTTGCGGTATGGCTACAGGAGGGGAACATGATGGACGCCAACGGCCGGGTCATCAGCATTGGGCAATCGGAATTTCGCTGCCCCTGTCACGCCTGTGCTTTCTTCCATAGTCGGGACCAAGAATATGAGCTGCTGTTGCCGTTCTCCAAGGACGGCGCGGAAGCAGGCGAGCGCTTGTTCCAAGTTGTCGAAAAGACACATCTTGAGGAGCGACGAAGGAGGTTGGCGGAGGTCGGCATCGACGTCGCAGAGGCGGAGAACAGCCGACAGCTTGAGATTCGGCCATGGGAGAGCGCCTACTTGCGGGGAAACCGCTTCGATCAATACGCCATGCTGGAGTTGATCCAGGAGGTGCTCACCGACGGGCGCTCCAATGGGTTTCCGATGACCCGTCTGTGGGCGAATATGGAATGGGCACTGGACGATTTGCCTGGCGTCCATGACATCGTGGAATACGAAACGCGGCTCAACCATTTTCTTCCGAAGTACAATGACGTGGTCATCTGTACCTACGACCTCAGCAAGTTCAGCGCGCCCGTCGTTATGGATATTATGCGCACGCATCCTCAGGTGATTGTCGGCGGCGTGTTGCAGGAGAACCCGTTTTATGTTCCGCCCGACGAATTTCTTGCCGAATTGAACCGTCGGGCCCACTGACTGCAATGGTTGCGACGCGGGCACTAGCTGAGAGTTCTGAAGACCGGGGAACAGACACAGAGCTTCGGCGCTGCATCCGTGATCTGGTCGCGTTGTCGAGCTTGCCGACGATTTGGATCAAGGCCGACGCCAGCCAAATCGCTGAAAGCGTCGGAAGGCTTGCGGTGAGCATCTTGGACGCGGACTTCGCCTGTGTCTTCCTGCGCGATCCCGAACTGGAATTCGTGCATTGCCATTCGAGTTCGTACGAACGGCCGATCGACCTCGCAAAGGTTCGCGAAAGATATCGGCCTAACTCCACGTTTGAAATCGAGGACGGCAATCAAATTCGGCTGCGGGCAACGTGTGTGCCCATCGGCAGGGGCGGGGGCTCGGGACTGGTCGCGTTGAGTCGCAGGCCAGGTTTTCCAACCGATACCGAGCAGATGTTATTGCGGGTTGCGGCGAACCAGGCGACGACAGCGATAGAACGAGCGCAATCAGAGGCGAAGGTTGCAGAGCACGCCCGCTTGCTGCGGCGTCTCACGATGACCGAGACTGCACTATACACCTTCACCGACCGGCTTTTCCGCGCCGCGTCCGACGACGAGATTTACGAAGCTAGTCTTGACGCGATCGTCAACGTCCTACGCTGCGACCGTGCATCGATCCTCCTGTTTGACGCGACCAGCGCAATGCGGTTTGTGGCTTGGCGAGCTCTCTCGGAGGAATACCGCAAAGCCGTTGACGGCCACTCACCATGGAAGCCGGAGGACCAGTCGGCCACCCCGATATGCATTGAGGATATCGAAAAGGCCGTCGATCTTTCCGAAGAATTAAAGACGGTGGTGAGAAGCGAGGGGGTCGCTTCGCTTGCGTTCATTCCGATATTTGCCGGAGGCAAAGTCATCGGAAAATTCATGGCGTACTACGATGCGCCGCACGTTTTCGCCAAGCGGGACGTCGATGCCGGCATCACCGTCGCGACACAGCTCGGATTTGGACTTGAAAGACTGCGCGCTGATGAGGCCACGCGCCGGCTCGCAACCATCGTAGAAACGTCGGACGACGCCATCATCAGCAAGAATCTGGATGGCGTCATTCAGACTTGGAACCGGGGTGCTGAGCGCATTTTTGGGTACACCGCCGAGGAAATTGTCGGCAAGCCGGTAACAACTTTGATGCCGCCGGAGCGGTACGACGAGGAGCCAGGCATTCTTGCAAGGTTGCGTCGTGGCGAGCGAATAGATCACTATCACACGGTGCGCCAGCGCAAGGACGGTAGCTTGATCGACATTTCACTCACTGTTTCGCCGATCCGCGACAATGCCGGGCGCATCGTCGCCGCGTCGAAGATCGCGCGCGGCATCACCGAGCAGAAGCGCGCCGAAGCGGCGTTGCGCGAAAACGAACGCCGCTTGCAGGATCTCCTCGCCGCCATCCCGGCGGCGATTTACACCACCGACGCCGCCGGCACGATCACCTATTACAACGAAGCCGCGGTCGAGCTGGCCGGAATTCGCCCCATCATTGGCAGCGATAAGTGGTCCGTAGCCCACAAGCTTTACTGGCCTGATGGGACGCCACTGCCGCATGACCAAAGCCCCATGGCGCTCGCGCTCAAAGAAGACCGCCCAATCAGAGGCAAGGAGGCCATCGCCGAACGACCGGACGGCACTCGCATTCCCTATATTCCGTTTCCGACGCCGCTGCGCGATGCCGACGGCAAGCTGATCGGGGCCATAAACATGCTCGTGGACGTTAGCGAACGCAAGCAGGCGGAGACGCAGCAACGTGTGCTGGTCCGCGAGCTGAATCACCGCGTCAAGAACAACATGCAGATGCTGCAATCATTACTTCGTATGTCAATGCGGCGTACGAAAGACGACGCGGCCAGAAAGGTTCTGGAGGATGCGACCAACCGGATCGCCGCGATGGCGGCAGCGCAACAGGCGCTCTACGGCGCAACCGCGGCGGACAGGTTCAGTGCGATGGAATTTCTGAATGCCGTGTGTGAGGCCGCTCAGCAGGCGTTTCCGCCAAATCTCAAAATCGTTCGCGAGGTCGCCAGCGGCGAGCTTGACAATGACGATGCCATGCCGCTCGCTTTGATACTGAATGAACTGCTGACCAACGCTGCCAAGTACGGCTGCAATGGCGGCGGCGAAAGTCAGATCCGCGTCGGTTTGGCCAATAGTGACGGCCTTGAGTTATACGTGGAAGACGATGGCCCGGGTTTCGATTTGGAGTCGGTCAGCGGCCGATCGTCCGGATTGAAGCTCGTTCAATTGCTTGCGCGCCAAGTGCGCGGCCATCTTGAAGTCGTCGCGAAGCCCGCCAGCCGTTGCACAGTTCGATTTCAATAGGTCGATTCTTAGTGAACAAAGAAATCATCAGCGCTCCATTCAGGGGAATCCCGTCGGGCCCGCCGCAAAGGCCGCGAGAGCCGGTGCTTGCGCCTGGCGACCGACTCGAATCGGAGACGCCTTCGAACAACAATGACCGCATCCTTATCGTTGAAGATGATTTGCTCGTTGCAAGCGAGATGGAGGCGACGCTGTGCGATGCCGGTTTTGAAATCGTCGGCATCGCTACGACCGGCAATGAAGCGCTGCAGCTGGCGCGGACGGAATCTCCTATCTTGGCGGTCATGGATATTCGAATTGCCGGTGACCGCGACGGGGTCGATACGGCCCTCGAATTGTTTCGTTCGCAGGGACTCCGCTGCATTTTCGCGAGCGCGCATTCCGATCACGATTCCCGTCTGCGAGCTCAGCCCGCCGCCCCGCTTGGGTGGCTGCAAAAGCCGTACACCATGGCGTCTCTAACGGAAATGGTCCGTGCAGCGGTGAGCGAACTCCGCGGTCAGCCCGGTTGATCTCCGGCAATTTTCTGCGGCGCCTGTCGTTCCCCCTGTTGCGTTGCCGGTCCGTTTATGGGTACACGGCCTAGCCGCATGCTCGGAAAGCAATGTCAAATCCTAAACTCCACTAGAAACATATCTTTGCTAGTGGTCCTTTGATTCTAACATTCGCAAAAGTGCCGCTGAGAAGGGATGCGAATGTTAGAATCGGACCACTAGAGGCTTTGGCGTGCGCGAGATCGCGAGCACGATGACGGCTGCGACCACGCAGAGCGCGCCGGCAAAGAAGAACGCCGGCAGGTAGCTTGCGAGCAGTGTGCGCGACAGCCCGGCGCCAAAGGCCGCGAAAGCAGCCCCAGTCTGGTGGCCGGCGAAAATCCAGCCGAACACAAGATTGGCCCGCTCGGCGCCGAAACGTTGCGTGGTCAGCCGCACCGTCGGCGGCACGGTCGCGATCCAGTCGAGGCCATAGAACATCGCAAACAGCGACAGGCCGTAGAACGAGAAGTCGGTAAACGGCAACGCCAGCAGCGACAGGCCGCGCAGGCCGTAATACCAGAACAGCAGCCAGCGGTTGTCGAATCGGTCCGACAGATAGCCGGAAGCAATGGTGCCGAAAAAGTCGAAGATGCCCATCGCGGCGAGCAGGCTTGCCGCCTGAACCTGCGGGATACCGAAGTCGAGACACATCGGAATCAGATGCACCTGAACCAGGCCGTTGGTCGAGGCGCCGCAGATGAAGAACGTCGCAAACAGGATCCAGAACACGCGCGTCTGCGCGGCATCGCGCAGCGCGCCAAGCGCGGCCGAGGTGATCGGCGCGGTGCTCGGTGGAGGCGCGGGCAGGGGTGAGGTGCCGTGATCACCGAATGGGCGGATGCCGACGTCACTTGGCCGATCGCGCATCAGCATCAGCACCACAAGGGCGGCAAAGGCCAGCATCGCGCACATCAGCGCGAGCGCAACACGCCAGCCCATCCGCTCGGTGATGGCGGCGAGCGCCGGCAGGAATACAAGCTGCCCCGTGGCGACGCTGGCGGTCATGATTCCGACCACGAGGCCGCGCCGCGCGTTGAACCAGCGCGCGGCGACCGTCGCGCCCAGGACTAGGGCGGTCATTCCGGTGCCGATGCCGATCACCACGCCCCACAGCAGAATCAAGTGCCAGACCTTGGTCATGGCCAGCGATGCCACCAGCGCAGAAACGACGATCAGGAGCGCCGACAGCGTCACGTTGCGCAGGCCGTAGCGGTTCATGAGGGCCGCGGCGAACGGCGCCATCAGCCCGAACAGAATGAAGCGGATCGAGAGCGCCGAGGAGATTTCGGCGGTAGACCAGCCGAACTCCTGCTGCAACGGCACGATGAAGACGCCGGGAGCGCCAACTGCGCCGGCCGTGATCACCGCGGTCAAAAAGGTGACGCCGACCATCACCCAGCCGTAATGGATGTTGTGGCGGCCAAGCGCAGAAGAGAGCCAGTTCGAAATCAAGTTCGCCCCCGGGGGAAGTTATCTCGGTTGATCATATCAGCATAATGAAACGAACGGCGCGCGACCGAAATGGCCAACTTCCCTCATTTTCGGACATTGCCATTTGGGATATCGCGCGCCTTTTATCAGGATGCTATTCGCTCAACCGCGACTGCGGTTGCTTCGCCGCCGCCGATGCACAGCGCCGCGACGCCGCGCTTGAGATTGCGTGCTTCAAGCGAATGCAGCAGCGTGACGATCAGGCGCGCGCCGGTCGCCCCGATGGGATGGCCGAGCGCGCATGCACCGCCATTGATGTTCAGCTTCTCGCGGGGGATTCCAAGGTCGCGCTGCGCCGCCATCGCGACCACCGCAAACGCCTCGTTGATTTCGAACAGGTCGACATCGCCGACGCTCCAGCCTGCCTTGTCGAGCACCTTGCGGATGGCGGGGATCGGTGCGGTCGTGAACCACTGCGGTTCCTGGCTGTGGGTGGCGTGGGCCTTGATCTCGGCCAGCGCCGGCAGGCCTTCGCGGTCGGCAAGCGCCCGCTTGGCAATCACGAGCGCCGCCGCGCCGTCGGCATTGGCCGAGGAGGCGGCAGGCGTAATGGTGCCGTTGGCTCGGAATGCCGGCTTCAATCCGGGGATCTTGGCAGGATCGACCTTCATCGGAATTTCGTCATTGGTCACACTGCGCGGGCCAGCCTTTTCCTTGACCGTCAGCGGCACGATTTCAGCCTTGAAGGCGCCGCCTTCCACCGCCTTGCGGGCGCGGGTCAGCGTTTCCATGGCGTATTCGTCCTGCGCAGCCCGCGTGAATTGATAGGCCTCGGCAGTCGCTTCGCCGAAATCGCCCATCGAGCGGCCGGCCTCGTAGGCATCCTCGAGGCCGTCGAGCAGCATGTGGTCGATGATGCGGTCATGACCGACGCGATATCCGCCGCGCGCCTTCGCCAAGAGGTAGGGCGCATTGGACATGCTCTCCATGCCGCCGGACACCACGATGTCGGCGGAGCCGGCGTGGATGATGTCGTGGGCCAGCATGGTCGCCTTCATCCCGGAGCCGCAGACCTTGTTGATCGTGGTGGCGCCGGTGGCATCGGGAAGGCCAGCGCCGCGCGCGGCCTGCCTCGCGGGCGCCTGGCCCTGTCCGGCCGGCAACACGCAGCCCATGAAAACCTCGTCGATGCGCTCGGGCTTAAGCCTGGCGCGATCGAGCGCAGCCTGAATGACGTGAGAGCCCAGCTGGTGTGCGGAGAACGGCGTCAACTCGCCCATGAAGCGGCCGAGCGGGGTGCGTGCAGCGGAAACGATAACGACGGGATCGGAGGTGACGGCCATGATGATCCTCCATCAGGAGTGAGTCAGATAGATTACAAGTGTCATATAATGCACTGCAAAAATTTGCAATGGATGGTTCCGATGACAACTCCACATGGATTTGATGACAAAATGTCTTCGACGGCGCGACTCAGCGCTTTCGGTTGACAAACTCCTGCATCAACCGCTTCGGCTCGTCGGTGAGAAACGAGCGGCCGAACACGCCAATGCTGACGTTTATAGCGTCTGTGAGCGGGAGTTCCTCCCATTGGCGCGCCAGGTATTTCTGGGCGCGCAGCGCCTCCGGTCCGCATTTGAGCAGCGTCTTGATCAGGCTTTCGATTGCGGCATCAAGACCGCCTTCCGGCGCGACAACGTCGACGAGTCCCCAGGCAAGTGCGGTCGCGGCATCGATATTCTCGGCCGTCATCACCAGCCAGCGGGTACGAGCGGAGCCAATCAGGCGCGGCAGCAGCGCGGCATGAATGACGCTTGGAATCCCGACGCGGACCTCCGGCATTCCGAATTTGGCGTCAGATGCCGCAACACGGAAGTCGCAGGCGGCCGCAACCTCAAGTCCGCCGCCCAGGCACCATCCCGGCATGCGCGCAATGACGGGCGCAGGAAAGTTTCGCACGGCCTCGCAGAGATCGCGCAGGCCAGTGATGAATTTCTCGGCGGACTGCTGGTCGAGGCCGACCATCTCCTTGATGTCGGCTCCGCCGATCATGCTCTTTGGGCTTTCGCCGGCGAGCACGAGAACCCGGATGTGCGAGTCCGCGGCGAGCGTATTGAGGCCCTCGCGGACGGCTTGGATGATCCCAGACCCCAGAATATTAAGCGGGCCAGCATTGCAAATTGTCAGACACACGACACCACGTGGATCACGATCGATGCCGCAGTGGGGATTCAGCATCTGCATAAGGCCCTCGTTTCACAAAGTGAAAGAATTTCAGTTCCCCGGCAAAAGCCGATTTTGTCAAGACTTGGCGTCCGATGGTCTTCTCATTGTTGTTGCGCAGCGCACGCAAAATATGACGGGTGTCCGGAAACGAAACTCATCGATCGAACGAAAAGAGATGCGGTATCAGCTGGCAAGTGTTAAAAGATGCCGGGCGTTATTATATGATTTCAAACATATCATGAGATCGCGATGCGGTATTCCAAGGAACACAAATTTCAGACGCATGCCAGGATTGTGAAGCGTGCGTCGATCAAGCTCCGCGAAAAGGGCGCTCATGGCATCGGCGTTGCCGATCTCATGAAGGAGGCTGGGCTCACCCATGGCGGCTTTTACGCCCACTTCGATTCGCGGGATGCCCTGGTCGTCGAGGCCTTCGCGCATGCCATGGACCGGTCGACGGAACATTGGCGGCGACAGTCGGAGGAGGCGCCGGCTGAAAAGCGCCTGTCGGCGATCGTGAATGGCTATCTCTCGCCCCTTCACCGCGACAATCCCGGCCAGGGTTGCGCGGTCCCGGCGCTGGCCGCGGAGATCGCGCGGGAAAGCGCGAAGACCCGGCGGGCCTTTTCGGGGCGGATGCAGCAGATGATCGAGATGCTCGCCAAGCAGTTTCATGGCGTGCCGCCGAAAACCGCGCGGAAGCAGGCGATGGCCGCGCTCGCGACGATGATGGGGTCGCTTGTGATGGCCCGCGTCGCCGGGAATAACGAGTTTTCCGACGAGATCCTCAAGTCGGGCCGCGACGCCATCCTCGAGCGTGCGAAGCCTGTGGCCGCGAAGAAAACGTCCAAGAGGACGACCGCCTCGGCGTGATGCCGGCAACGCTATTCGACATTGGTCTAAAGGCCGCTGAGGCGCCGCGAGTGTGCGTTTTCGCGCATCCGTTCCGCGCGGAAAAACCTTTCCAAACAGGCCAAAGCCTGCAAAATGTTTGGTGAAATCGGCGCGCGGGTCCGCGTCGCCGCCGAACCCGAAAAGGGTACTGGAAGCGGGCCAATCACAGGATTCCGGGAGGAACACATGCGTACGATCGGGCATTTCATCGGCGGCCGCCAGGTCGCGGGCACATCGGGCCGGTTTGCGGACGTCTTTCAGCCGATGACCGGCGAGGTCCAGGCCAAGGTGGCGCTCGCCTCGAAAGCTGAGCTCCGTGCCGCCGTCGAAAATGCCAAGGCGGCTCAGCCGGAATGGGCGGCGACCAATCCGCAGCGGCGGGTTCGCGTCCTGATGAAATTCCTGGAGCTCGTGGCCCGCGACAACGACGCGCTGGCCGAATTGCTGGCGCGCGAACACGGCAAGACCTTCCCCGACGCCAAAGGCGATATTCTGCGTGGCGTCGAGGTCGTGGAATTCGCGCTTGGCATTCCCCAGCTGATGAAAGGCGAATTCACCGAAGGCGCTGGACCCGGAATCGACCTCTATTCGATGCGCCAGCCGCTCGGCGTGGTCGCCGGCATCACGCCGTTCAATTTCCCCGCGATGATCCCGATGTGGAAGTTTGCGCCCGCAATCGCCTGCGGCAACGCCTTTATCCTGAAGCCCTCCGAACGCGATCCCGGCGTGCCGATGAAGCTCGCCGAGTTGATGCTCGAAGCAGGCCTGCCGCCCGGCATCCTCAACGTCGTCAATGGCGACAAGGAGACGGTGGACGCCATCCTCGATGACCACGACATCTCCGCCGTGGGTTTTGTCGGTTCGTCCTCGATCGCGCAATATATCTACGAGCGCGCGGCAGCGAACGGCAAGCGCGTGCAGTGCTTCGGTGGTGCCAAGAACCACCTCATCATCATGCCTGACGCGGATATGGATCAGACCGTCGATGCGCTGGTTGGCTCCGGCTATGGCGCGGCAGGCGAGCGTTGCATGGCGGTCTCGGTCGCCGTGCCCGTCGGCAAGACCACGGCCGACCGGCTGATGGAAAAGCTCATTCCGCGCGTCGAGAACCTGAAGATCGGACCCTCGCTCGATTCGACCGCCGATTTCGGGCCGCTTGTGACGCGTGAAGCGCTGCAGCGGGTCAAGAACTACGTTGAAATCGGCATCAAGGAAGGCGCCACGCTTGCCGTTGACGGCCGTAATTTCAAGATGCAGGGCTATGAAAACGGCTTCTATATGGGCGGTTGTCTGTTCGACAATGTCACCAAGGATATGCGCATCTACAAGGAAGAGATCTTTGGCCCGGTGCTGTCGGTGGTGCGCGCCAAGGACTACGCCGAAGCGCTCGCGCTGCCGTCGGAACACGAGTACGGCAACGGCGTTGCGATCTTCACTCGCGATGGCGATGCCGCGCGCGACTTCGCCAACCGCGTCAATGTCGGCATGGTCGGCGTCAACGTGCCGATCCCGGTGCCGGTCGCTTACTATACGTTCGGCGGCTGGAAGCGTTCCGGCTTCGGCGATCTCAATCAATACGGGCCGGACTCGGTTCGCTTCTATACCAAGACCAAGACGGTGACGGCGCGCTGGCCCTCCGGTATCAAGGACGGGGCCGACTTCGCGATGCCGATCATGAACTGACGCGTAACGGCCTCTTCGAGGAGGACGGCCCTAGCAGATGCAATTCGCACTCACCGAGGACCAGGTTGCGGTTCGCGAGATGGCGCGCGCATTCGCCGCGGAAAAAATCGCGCCGCATGCAATCCGCTGGGACGAGGAGAAGCATTTTCCGGTCGACGTGATGCGCGAGGCCGCCAAGCTCGGCATCGGCGGCGTCTATATCCGCGACGATGTCGGCGGCTCGGCGCTAACGCGCTTTGACGCCGCGCTTATCTTTGAAGCGTTGGCGCAGGGTTGCCCGACGGTCTCGGCCTTCATCTCGATCCATAACATGGCGTCGTGGATGATCGACGCCTTTGGCAATGACGCACAGCGCAAGCAGTGGCTGCCGAAGCTTTCCACCATGGAGCTTTTGGCGAGCTATTGCCTGACCGAGCCGGGCTCCGGCTCGGATGCGGCCGCCTTGCGCACGCGCGCCGTGCGCGACGGCGATCACTACGTTCTCAACGGCCAGAAGCAGTTCATCTCCGGCGCCGGCAGCGGCGACGTCTATGTCGTGATGGTGCGCACGGGCGAGGGCGGTCCTGCCGGCATCTCCACGCTCGTCGTCGAAGGCGATACGCCTGGCCTGTCGCTCGGCGCCAATGAGCGCAAGATGGGCTGGAACGCGCAGCCGACGCGTGCGGTGATTTTCGAGAATGCGCGCATTCCCGTCGCCAACCGTTTGGGCGAGGAAGGCATCGGCTTCAAGATTGCCATGGCCGGGCTTGACGGTGGGCGGATCAACATCGCGGCCTGCTCGCTCGGCGGCGCGCAGAATGCGCTCGACCGCGCGCTTGCCTACATGAAGGACCGCAAGGCGTTCGGCAAACGCCTCGACGAATTTCAGGCGCTGCAGTTCCGCCTCGCCGACATGGCGACCGAACTGGAAGCGGCGCGGACCTTCGTCTGGCGCGCCGCCGCCGCGCTCGACCGCAAGGATGCTGACGCCACCATGCTCTGCGCGATGGCCAAGCGGTTCGGCACCGATATCGGCTTCGAGGTCGCCAACCAGGCGCTGCAACTGCATGGCGGTTACGGGTACTTGAGCGAATACGGCATCGAAAAGATCGTGCGCGATTTGCGGGTGCACCAGATCCTGGAAGGCACCAACGAGATCATGCGGCTGATCGTGGCGCGCAAGATGATCGAGGGCGCGCGATGACGGCGCCTGCGGCCGCTGCGGACGCCGACGGTGACCTGATCGTGCGGCGCGAGGGCGCCGCCGGAATCATTCGCCTCAATCGTCCGAAAGCGCTCAACGCGATGACCTATGAGATGTCGCAAGGCATCGACGCCGCGCTTGATCAGTTTGAAACCGATACCGCTGTATCGGTCGTCCTTCTTGAAGGCGCGGGTGAGCGCGGCCTGTGCGCCGGCGGCGATATTCGCGGGCTTTACGAAAGCTCGAAAGCCGGCGGTGACCTCGGCAAGGTGTTCTGGCGTCAGGAATACGTCATGAACGCGCGGATCGCGAAATATCCGAAGCCTTATGTCGCTTTCATGGATGGTCTCGTGATGGGCGGCGGCGTCGGATTGTCCGCCCATGCCCGCCATCGCGTCGTTACCGAGAAAACCAAGCTCGCGATGCCAGAAGTCGGGCTCGGTTTCTTTCCGGATGTTGGCGGCACGTGGTTGTTGCCGCGTTCGCCCGGTGAGATCGGTACATTTTTTGGCCTGACCGGGCAGACCATGAACGGGCCCGATGCGATCTTTGCCCGCTTTGCCGATGCGGTCGTGCCGTCGGCAAAACTTCCCGCGCTGCGCGAGGCATTGTTGACGGTCCGTTCGGGCGTCACCTCGGTCGAGGTCGATCGTATCATCGCAGGGTTCACGACTGGCGAGACCGCCGGTCCCGTGGCGGCCCAAAAGGCTGATATCGACCGCTGGTTTGCGCATGACCGGATGCAGGACATTTTTGCCGAGTTGAAGCGCGATGGTTCGGAGCTGGCGCAATCGACGCTGAAAGTGTTGAACGAGAAGTCGCCGCGCGGCATGGTCGTGACATTGAGGCTGCTGCGGCTGGCGCGTGGCGCCACCTCGCTCGAGGAATGTCTGGTGCGTGAATATCGTGCGGCGCTCGAAGTCTTTCGCAGCGACGATTTTCGCGAAGGCGTGCGCGCGGCGGTGATCGACAAGGACCGCAATCCCCGGTGGTCGCCGCCATCAGTTGAAGACGTCACCCCGGCGATGCTGGCGCCTTATTTTAATGAGATCGGCGCCGACGAGCTGGTATTCTGAGAGACAAAAATAGAAGCGGAGGATTTTGAGATGGCCAGCATTGCATTCATCGGTCTCGGCAATATGGGCGGCCCGATGGCGGCCAATCTCGTCAAGGCTGGCCACAAGGTCATCGCCTTCGATCTCGTTGCCGCCTCGCGCGATCAGGCCAAAGCGGACGGCGCTGATATCGCCGAAAGCTCGGTGGCGTCCGTCAAGGGCGCCGATGTCGTCATTACAATGCTGCCGGCGGGCAAGCATGTGCTGTCGGTCTGGCAGGAGGTCGTGCCGGCCATGACCAAAGGCGCGCTCATCATCGACTGCTCGACGATCGACGTTGAGAGCGCCAAGCAGGCGCATGCGCTTGCGTCAAAGCACGGTGCGGCCTCGATCGATGCGCCGGTGTCCGGCGGCACAGGCGGCGCAAAGGGAGCGACGCTGACCTTCATGTGCGGTGGTGCCGACAAGGCTTTCGCGGCGGCCAAGCCGGTTCTGGAAAAGATGGGCAAGAAGATCGTTCATTGCGGCGGCGCCGGCGCAGGCCAGGCGGCCAAGATCTGCAACAACATGATCCTCGGCATTTCGATGATCGCGGTGAGCGAAGGCTTTGCGCTCGCCGAAAAACTGGGACTGTCCCACCAGGCGCTGTTCGATGTCGCCTCGACCTCGTCGGGCCAATGCTGGTCGCTGACGTCCTATTGTCCAGTGCCCGGTCCAGTGCCGGCCTCGCCGGCCAATAACGACTACAAGCCCGGCTTTGCCTCGGCCCTGATGGTGAAGGACCTGACGCTGGCGCAAGATGCGGCGAAAGCGGCCGGCGCGGCGACGCCGCTCGGCCAGCACGCGCAGGAGATCTACAAGGCGTTCGACGCGGCGGGCAATGGCGGCGTCGATTTTTCGGGGATCATCCAGCACGTGAGAAAACTGGCCAATAAATAAGGCGCGAGGCATGACGACCTTTCAGGAAGCGCGCGCATTTCTGCTGAAACATCGGACGGACTACGACAAGGCCGTCGCGGATTTCCGCTGGCCGGACGCGGTTCCGTTCAACTGGGCGCTGGACTGGTTTGACGCAGATCTGGCGCGCGATCCGCAGAGCCGCGACCGGCCTGCGCTGTGGATCGTCGATCCCGGCAACCGCGAGACCAAGCTGTCATTCGGGAAACTGTCGCGGCGCTCCAATCAGGTCGCGAATTTCCTGCGGGCACAGGGACTGAAACGCGGCGACCATCTGCTGCTCCTGCTCGGCAATGTCGTTCCGCTCTGGGAGACCATGCTGGCGGCGATCAAGCTTGGCGTGGTCGTGATTCCCGCGACCACGTTGCTGATGGGCGATGAACTGCGCGACCGGCTCGACCGCGGCCGCGCGCGAGCGGTGGTCGCGACGCAGGACCAGGTCGGCAAGTTCAGGGGTCTTGGCGCGGAAAGGCTCGTGCGCATCGTGGTCAGTGCCTCCGCACCGCAGGAGGGATGGCTGCCGTTCGAGACGTCGGCTGACTTCCCGGAAGACTTTACTCCAGATGGCCCGACCCAGGCCGACGACCCGATGCTGCTCTATTTCACCTCCGGCACGACAGCAAAGCCGAAACTGGTGCGGCATAGTCAGCGCAGCTACCCCGTCGGCCACCTTTCGACGATGTACTGGCTGGGGCTGCAGCCCGGCGATGTTCACTTGAATATTTCCTCGCCGGGCTGGGCC
>NZ_DASREO010000018.1:0-176073 GCF_035652035.1 Bradyrhizobium sp. | reverse complement strand
GGAACGTGGCGCTCGAGCGAGAACTCATAGAACAAAGCAGCTTGCTCAACCTGCTGATGCCCCATCATGATTCAGCCCCCTCATGAGGACTGAATCAGCGAACAACTCCCCGCGCAACAGAAGACTTTTTCAACACAATCGACCAAAAGCCGACCTTGACGGCCGCGATTTTGGCGCCGCGACAATCAATCGGCTTTCGCCTTCTCCCGCATCGCCTCCTGCAGGGTCTTTATATCCGCCGGCGACAGTTGCGGGCGGTCGACGTTGATTGTCAGCTTGCTGAGCTTGGCGGTAAGCGGGAACGGCGGTTTGTAGTCGGCATCGTTCACACCGGTCAGCGTGTCGGAGCCGATATCGAAACTCTCGTCCCACTGCAGGATCATCGGTAGCGTCTTCGTCATGCGTTTGGTGGCGACATCCTTGCCATCGACTCTCAGCGTACCAGTGCCGGGTTGTGCGAGACCGGTAAAGTTGTTGTACGCGAGCGTGCCGGCACCAATGCCGTCGTACTTGAAATCGAACTCAACCCTATGCTGGCCTGGGGACAGCGCATCCGGCCCTTCCCACTTGATCCGTTCCAGGTCGACCAGGTTCCACAGGAATACCGGCTTGCCCTGTAACAGGTAGAATCCGTAGCCGGCGAAGCGCCCGCCTGAGGTCAGGATCATACCCTCGGCCCCACCTTGTGGCACGACGATGTCAGCCGTGATGGTGTACGAGGCGTTGAGCAGTTGCGGCGAATCTCCCTGCGGCAATCCCGTCATCGGCCGCGTGTAGACGAACTCCTTGCGTCCGGCGGTGATGTTCGGGCGCGGCGCGACGACACGTCCGGCAACCGAGGCGTCGAGCGGGAAAACCTGGTACTTTTGGGCCTCGGCGATGAACATCGCCTGCATCTCCTTGACCTTCTGCGGGTTCGCGGCCGCGATATCGTCGGTCTGGCTGAAATCCTTGCTGAGGTCGTAGAGCTGGAACACCTGGTTATTAAGCGGGTCCGGATTGGCTGGGCCGAACGCTTGCCAAGGCGCGCGATTGACCTTGGTGCTTAGCATCCAGCCGTCATGGTACAGCGCCCATTGGCCCATCATTTCGAAGTACTGCGTCTGATGCCGTGCTGCCGTCTTGGCGTTGGCCGCATCGAACGTGTAGGCGAAGCTCGTGCCTTCGATCGACACCTGCTTGATGCCGTCCACATAGTCCGGAGCCTTGATGCCGGCAGCTTCGAGGATCGTCGGTACGACATCGATCACGTGAACGAATTGCTCACGCAATGCACCCTTGTCCTTGATGCGCGCCGGCCATGACACGACCATGTTCTGGTTGATGCCGCCAAGCCTCGACGCATTCTGCTTGAACCAGTCGAACGGCGTGTCGAACGCCCACGACCAGCCGGCGGACATGTGATTGTACGTCTGCTCGGTTCCCCAGACATCGTAGAACTTCATCTGCACAGCGACCGGCAGCTCGTTTAAGCCGTTGAAGAACGCGACTTCGTTCGGTGTGCCGAGCGGACCGCCCTCCGCGCTCGTGCCGTTGTCGCCATTGATGTAGATGATGAGCGTATTGTCGAACCGACCCAGTTCCTGGAACTGCTGAATGACGCGACCGATCTCGTAGTCGCTGTAGGCCGCGTAGGCCGCGAACACCTCGACCTGGCGGATGAAGAGCTTTTTTTCGTCGGCGCTGAGCTGGTCCCAGGGCTTCAGCATGTCCTTCGGCCAGGGAGCCAGTTTCGTATCCTTGGGGATCACGCCAAGCCGCTTCTGGTTCTCGAGGATGCGCTCGCGCAGCTTTTCGTAACCGTCATCGAACAGGTGCATCGCGCTGATCTTGTCCACCCATTCCTTGGTCGGGTGATGCGGTGCATGCGTGGCACCGGGCGCGTATTTGATAAATAGTGGCTTGGACGGGTCGGTCTGGTGCATCCGCGTCATCCAGTCGATGGCGTCGTCAGCCATCGCAGTAACGAGATTCCAGGTACCCGGCGGCTTATCCAGAAACGGGTAGATTTGCGTCGTATTCCGGAAGAGGTTCGGCTGCCACTGGTTCGCGTCGCCGCCAACGAAACCGTAGAAGTACTCGAAGCCCATGCCGGTCGGCCATTGGTCGAACGGACCAACCTGGCTGGCGGCAAACGCTGGCGTGTTGTGATCCTTGCCGAACCAGGAGGTGCCATAGCCGTTGTCGAGCAGGATACGCCCGATCGTCGCCTTGTCCTTGCCAATGATGCTGTTGTAGCCCGGGAATCCGGTCGCTTGCTCTGAAATCACGCCGAAGCCGACCGAATGGTGATTGCGCCCGGTGATCAGTGCCGCGCGAGTCGGCGAGCACAGCGCTGTGGAGAAGATGCGGTTATAGCGGAGGCCCTCGCTGGCGAGGCGATCCATCGTCGGGGTCGGGATAACACCGCCGAAGGTGCTTGGCACGCCGAAGCCGGCGTCGTCGGTAATGATCAGCAGTATATTGGGCGCGCCCTGCGGCGGCACCACGCGCGGCGCCCACCAGGGAGTCGATTGCAGCGCATTGTTCTTGATTACGCCACCGAACGCCGGATCGGGAGGCGGTAGCTGCTTGCCGTCGATCGTAGTGGTGGCGCTGGGCGAACCAAGAGCCCCAGTGGTCTGCTGCGCCGTTGAGGGAGCGATCACGAGCACGGTCAACATCGCCGTGGAAAATAGGAGTGGGGACATTCTCATGGCCGGCTGCTCCGATGAGGGTATGAACCGAAATGCAGTCTCGTCTCATGCGGGAACTTTCGACGTTGACCTAAATCAAGGAGTGCGATGGTTCAAAAGCGGTCCATTTGAACAATATTGGACGAAGCAAAAAAGGGACGCGCGTTCCGGGCCCATCAATACGTCACGTTGAGCCGGAGCTGCGTTTTGAAATTGTAGACCGGATAATCCTTGACGATCGGAACGCCGACTTCCAGCGACAGCGCAATATTGTCCGCAAACTTCTTGCCGAAGCGGACGTCGAAAGGGACGAACCAGCGGCCCGTCTGCCCCGTGATCGGATCGCCGTAGTTGATACGGATGTCCGTGCTCGGGAATAGCGTCACAAACCATCGGTTCGGCAAGCTGAAATTGAGGGTCGGCGCGAATTGCAGATTGCTGATGTTCTTCTTGGTGGGGTCGCCGGCGACACTGACGTCGTAGCGCAGTAGCGGCTCGAAATAGCTGCCGCTGCTGACCTCCGGCAGCGCAAGACGTGCGCCGACGATCGGCATCACCTGCCACTTGCCCGAACCCAAGAGGTCGTCGCCGGTCGGCGCGATAAGCCGCATCCCAAAACCGAACGCCCATCGCTGATTGATGTCGTGAATCAGGGCCGCCTGCACGTCGGCATCGCCGATCCCGCTGACAAAATCGCCATTCGGGTTCGAACTGGAGATCGGATTTTTTGTCAGAAACGGCAAGTCGGACCGGGTGACCAAAACCCAGCCGGATTGCAAATCGACGGCGTGGTCGTAGCGCAGATTCCAGATCCCGCTGGTCACTTCGCGGGTCGATCCCGGCGCTGTCTTGTATTCAGTCTCGGCCTGGAAAAGGTTCGGCGGCGGCCGGAAGAAATCGAGCGCGCCACTCTCGCCGCCGAGGTTCTGCGTCGTCGACGTTTGCGCAACGGCTGCGGCCGGAAAGGTCATGACGGCCGCAAAAGCGAAGCCAATGATTTTGGACGTGCCGTTTTGTCTCACGCTGGCCGACCTCCCACGCGCTTAACTCATTTCAGATGTCCCCTTGCTGCAAGTCGCGTTCGATCCGCCGATTCGTCTGAAATTCTAATCCGGCTTATCGTACGCGCTAAGGTAGTCAGTCATATTTAGACGGGCTGTGATGCGAGGAACACATCTTCGAGTTCCATTCTCAGTTCGTCCTCTGGCCGAGATAGCGAAACAGGATATCCTTCCACCAATCCGACTGCTCCGCCTCCAGCAGCGCGACATTGAGCTCTTTGCGCAATGTGCGATCGTTGCGGAGCGCAATCGCATAGCTTTGCGGTTCGAATGTCACGTCGGTCAGTTCGGCCGCCAACCCGCTATGCCGGATCATCCAGGCCATGATCGGCCGGTCATAGACGAATGCGTCGATCGATCCATCGCGCAACGCATTGAAGGCTGCTGCAGGCGATGCGAACGACTGGAATTTGATGCGCCTGCGCGACAGCGCGTCTTCCGTCGAAACACCTTGCACCACACCGACGCGCACATATTCGAGATCGGCAATTGAGTTGACGGCGCCGTGCAGGCGCTTGGTCGTCAACGCCGACGTAAGCCCGGCAGTGAACACGGCGATCGCGATCACCGAGACGATCATCCAGACGATCGCGACAATGCGCCCCGCAAGCGTGGTCGGCGCTGCACCGCCGACCCGGCGCTGGGTCATGGTGTGGGTCGACCACAGCACGCCGGAGCTCAGACCGTGCGCCATGCCGCCTCCGAAACCTTCATTCGTGTTATGCTCGAATAGCCAGATCAGCCCGCCGGCGAGGCAGGCGAGCCCCAGCATCGCCAGGGCGGCTTGCACGAAACCGTAGGAAGCAAGCGAGCGGATCACCGGCATCCAGTTGGCGATGTGGTCGCCTCGCACCGCGATACCCGTACCAGCCTCGAAGTAGGGGAGCGTAAAGTCTATCCGCTGCTCACGCTCCGGCGTCACTGTGATCGCGGCGACCGCGACGTCGAAGTCGCCTTTCTCAAGCCTGTCGAGCAGCGCCGGCATCGAGCCGGCATCGACCAGGCGGTATTTCAACTTGATCTGGTCGGCGACCTTGCGCCAGAGCTCGATGCTGATGCCGCTCCATTCGCCCTTGTCGTTCTTGATCGCAAAGGGCGGCGCTTCCTTGGTGCCGACCACAAGTTCACCGGTGATCGGTGTCTCATCCTGCGCTGCGGCATCGGCCGCGGGCGATACAATCGAGGCAAACAGCAGGGCGGCTGCGAAAGCCGCCAATACCGATCGTGTCCAGCATCTCACGCGCGCGCATCCTTCTCAGAATAGGTTCACGACGTCGCCCGCAACGCCGTTCCGCCGACGTTGGCGACGCATTCCCCCAAAGGGCGCGCCTGGGGCGGGCCAAGCATGAATTTGGCGAAAAATGCCGCGCTTGATTCAGATCAAGCCCGTTTGCGCCGCGGCGTTGCTCAAATGGCACGCTGGCGGGTGCCACGCCCGACGGCTCGAGGAGGCCGGTTTAAGGCCTATCGACCATTTGATCGGAGAGTTTCATGAGAGCCTTCCATCCGTTGGTCTTGTCAGCGCTTCTCGTTGCGCAATCTGCCGCGGCACAGATGGCAGATTTGAACGGAGCCTGGACAAACGACGCCTCGGCCTGCAGCCAGGTGTTTACCAAGAAGAACAGCGAGCTTGCGTTCCAGCAAGATGCCGATCTCCACGCGGGCGGATTGATCGTCCGGGGCAGGCAGATAACCGGCACATTTCAGAAATGCACCGTCAAATCGGTGCACGATGAAGGGGCGGCTCTGCGGGTGATTGCGGCGTGCTCGGACGGTGTCGCCGTTTCAGACGTGCCCTTCGAGGTGAAAGTCACCGGAAAGAATACGATGACGCTCTCTTCCAAGGAGCCGGTGCCAATCGAAATGTTGTACGTTCGCTGCCCCATGTGACGCCCGCGGCGAGGTTCAAGGACGAGCCGAACAGTCGCGTGGTGCCCAAGTCGGCAATTTGGCGGCGCTATCGGCCTATCTGGCGGAGCCGACCGGCTCCGCTTTCTTTCGACCAGATCTGACGTCCGCGGCGCGCTGACCGCGGAACCGTGTTGTCGCGCGATCGCTCAAGGGCGAAGGGGCGACCCCGCGAGTATTGATCTGCATCAACAACCAGCGGTCCACGCTACTTATGCAGTCCGGACAGTCGCGGGCTGACGCGCCCTCGGCTTGACTTCGAACTGCATCATGCGCGCCTCCGGCCTTGTTCGCCTGTTATTGCGCTCGCGACAAGGCATTCCTCAATCTTTGCCGGGATAGAACCGCAAGCGAAGCCCTACTGCGTCTTCCCTGATTGTGGCTGGTGCTGCACCTGCCCGCTGTGGTGGACGCCTTGATGATGGTGGTGGTGGTGGAGGCGGGTTGTCCCGGCCGGAGCGCGAGCCAAGGCCACGCTCGAGGCAACCGCAATAGACGCCATGCCAATGATGACTGCGGCGGCAATCAGGATATGGGTTCGAAGCGACATGCTGAAATCCTCCTTTGAAATTCCTGGCTTGATGGTCAGTTCAAGCCGCGCACTTTCATGAGGTCAGGGTCTTCGAGTCCTGTCGTCCAAGTTGATTCAGGTCCTGCCGCCTGCCGAAGATGTCCGAGTGATCGACCCTGAGCTCGCCATAAAATCGAGGTTGATATGGATCAAGGCCAATCCGGGCGACCGGTGGCCCGGCCAAAAAAGCTGGCGGGCGCCATCTGCCGAATGAATACGCCATCAGTCGTGCGTATTTGGTGAGATCGTTGCTTCTGTTACCGGAGCCGCACCACACGCGCAGCAAGGTCGGGATAACGACCGATCCGGTAAACCGCGTTTTTGCATGTCAAAGTCCAGACGTCGTAATCCGGCCTGGATCGCTTCGCGTCCCGCACGGCCCGTTGCGGCTGATCGCAGACCATTCCCTGATTACGGATCTGTGCGGCCAGCATTTCCTTTGGTACTTCGTTATCGGCTTTTGCGATCGAAATAAATTCGCTCTCTCCCAAAGCCATGGCGCCAAGGAGCAGGAGCAAAATCGGAAAGTGCGGACCCTTTGTCATGGGACAAGTCCATCGCAGTCGTCACCCGATCAAGGCTTGACATGGATCAAGCCGCAAGTTGTTCGGCTGCTCCAGTTCGCCGATGCCGACCGCGCTGGTGGCACTAGGGCTCACCAACTTCCGAAAGCCTGGATGTGATCGGGTTGTTCGATCCGCCGCGACGCGAGGCGAGATATTTTCTTCAAATGAAAAAGGCCGCCCAGGCGGCCCTGCTCCGGAAACGCGGCCCTAGTCTAAAAACAGGCCGATCGCCAAAAGGACTGGCGCTACCCCGAGGCCAATGACGCTGACGCGGAACCAGAAATCATTCACCATGCAGCAATCGTAGCGCCATGTTCTGGCAAGCATAATGCGACCGATTGAGGCAGGCTCAATGCATCGCCCAAAAGGCATATGGGATGCCACACACCAGCAGAGCCATCCAGGCGAGTGAAATTCGAAAGAACCAGGTATCGCGTTTCATAGGTCCACCCTAGAGCGACCGGCTTACATGACGCTTACGTGACGGCCTTTTCTGGCTTGATCTGAATCAATGGACCGAGGTTACCCACAGCACCGACTGCCGGGCGGCGGTCGCCTCCTCGCTCGCCATTAATGAAAGAACGCAGGTCGTCAACCTTGGCGATCCGCTTCACCCGCCTTTCATGACCGGCAATTGCTCGATGGCCCGAAAACCCGCTCGCGTGCGCCAGCGAATTTGCGAATCCGCGATTCCGAGCTGAAGCTTCGGCCAACGCTGCAACAAGGCTTGCAGCGCGCATTTGCCTTCCATCCGCGCGAGCTGGTGGCCCAGGCAAAAATGAATTCCGGCGCCGAAGGCGATGTGCCGGTTCGGCCGCCGCTCGAGATCGAGCCGTTCCGGATGTTCATTCGCTTGCGGATCGAAATTTGCGGCGGCCAGCATGGCCATGATCTTGTCGCCCTTCTTCAAGGCGACGCCGCCGAGCTCCACATCCTTGCGCACGAAGCGCGGCTTGGTGAACTGCACCGGAGAAACGAACCGCAGGAATTCCTCGACGGCAAGGTTGGCGCGGCCCCAATCCTGTTCCAGCCAGTCTCGCAGTCCGGGATTGCGGAGCAGTTCATAAACGGACCCGCTGATGAGATGCGTCGTGGTTTCGTGGCCGGCGAACAGCAACAGGAACAGCATCGCCACCATCTCGTCGCGGCTGATGCGTCCGCCCTCCTTTTCGACGCGCACAAGCTCGGCGATCAGCCCCGTGCCGCCCTCGTTGCGCGCGGCCTCCAGGCGCTCCTCCATGTAGCGTTTCATGGCGAAAATTTTTGGAATGGCGCCGAGGAAAGCAACCGGGCCGGTGAAACGCGTCAGGTTGCTTGCCCAGTCGGTAAATTTCGGCCGGTCGGCAAGCGGCAAGCCGAGCAGCTCGCAGATGACCGAAAGCGGCAACTTTCGCGCGTAGCGCTCGACCAGATCCGTTGGACTCCCGGCAGCGAACAGCTCGTCGGCGAGTGCGCTGCCGATCGCCAGCACGCGAGGCTCCATGTCGAGAACCGCGCGCCTGCGGAACGCTTCGTCGACGATACCTCTCAAGCGAGTGTGGTCCGGCTCGTCGTTGGTCAGCATGTTGTTGGCGAAGGTTTGCACGATTTTCGGCATCCACCACCTGAGTCCGGCGACGCCACCGTCGTCCTTGCGCAAGGAGAAGGTCTGAGTGTCTCGGAGCAGCTGGTTGGCGAGGTCCTGCGTCGTTGTCGTCCAGAGCGTCCCGACCAGCGGAAACGTAATCTTCACGACCGGTCCCGCCGCTCGCAGCTTCGCGGTCCCCGCGGCGGGGTCGCGAAAGTACTCCTGACTGGTGAAATCCAGATGCTTCGTCATGGCCGAGCCTCCAACGTCGCGCCCGGCCGACGTCATTCTCGCGAAGGACGCGCGAATTGACCATTTTTTGGTGGCGCTTTGGTGGCTAGTGGAGCGGAACCGGCCTCGACTGTCTGGAGAGGGCTTGAGGCGCGCAATTGCTCCTCACCCTCCCCGATGAACCTGTCCGGCCCCTGACGGCACAAAAGGCTGAGATATCGCCCGATCGAGTGGCGGAGGAGTGCATCATGAAGGCCCTGAAAGCATCGATCTGTGCTGCGGTCACCGCACTCGCGCTGAGCCTTTCGCTCGGCGCGCCGGCTTGCGCGGCGGACGATGAGGCGAGCGCGCTCACGGCGCAGATGAAAGAGCTTTATCGGGCCGGGAAGTACCAGGAAGCGCTGCCGCTCGCCCAGAAGTCTCTCGCCCTTCTCGAGAAGCAGTATGGTCCCGACGATGCCAATGTCGCGATGCCGCTGAACGACCTCGGCACCATCCACTACAATCTCGGTCAATTCGCCGTCGCCGACACGCTCTACAAGCGCTCGCTGGCGATCAGGGAAAAGACGCTCGGTCCGGATCATCCCGAAGTCGCCATTGTGCTGAACAATCTCGGCGAACTCTACCGCTCGGAAGAGCGTTACGCGGACGCCGAGCCGCTGCTCAAGCGCTCGATCGCCATTCAGGAGAAAGCGCTCGGTCCCGACAATCCGGCGATCGTGATGGCGATGAGCAATCTCGCCGCCGTCTACAGCAATCAGCATCGCTACGACCAGTCCGAGCCGCTGTTCAAGCGGGGGCTCGCCATTCTCGACAAGGCGCACGGCCCCAACGATCCCGAGGCCACGGTGCTCATGAACAACCTCGCCGATGCCTACTTCCATCTGCATCGTTATGCCGAGGCCGAGCGGCTGCTCAAGCGATCGATCGCGGTGACGGAGAAGGCGTACGGCCCGGACCATCCCGACGTCGCGCAGGCGCTCAACAATCTGGCCGCGCTTTACGCGCGTCGCGGACGCAACGCCGAGGCCGAGCGGCTCTGGAAGCAATCGGTCGCGACCTTCGAGAAAACGCTCGGTCCGAACCATCCGGATCTCGCGGACATCCTGGAGAACCTCGCCGCCCTCTACAAGGACGAGGGCCGCACCGCGGATGCGCAACGGCTGCTCAAGCGATCGATGGTCCTTCGCAATGCGGGGTCGCGGCCGATCTAGGCAAGGTCAGGCGCGGTAGCGTCCGATGCTATACGCTGGACGAAACGCTGCGACCCCGGGCATCTGAATTGGCGCGAAGGCTGGTCTTCGTCATAGTCTTGCTGGCGGTGACCGCGTTGTCTGTCGCCGCAACCGCTCCATGGGCAATCTATTGGTATGCACTTCGACAGATTGACGGTCGCCCGACCGCGACCGTCCATACCGCTACCACTGAACAAGTGGATCGTCTGTTGAAGCTTCTAAAAATAGCCCAACCCGTTCAATTCGATTCAATTTCGCCGTACACCTATCTTCTTCAAGGCGCTCACCCAAACCCAAGCGCTCGGCTCGCATGGATCATTGCTCGGTCCTACAATGTGAAGCATTTGAGTAACGCTCATCAAACGCTGATTTGGCATTTGTCTGGCGCGGCTTTGACAATATGGCTCACGCGCAATTGGACACAAACAGAACTGATTGCTAAGGCAGTCGAGCTAGAGGTACGGCCATGACAACGCGGCGATGCTGACGCCTAAGGTTCGCTTCATCCGGAAACGCCGAGGTCAGGATCATACCGGCATGACGCATCTATCGCATGACGTCAGCTTTTCAGGTTGATCGGACGAAAACCTTCAGACGTGGTATTGATTCGCGCTATGAAACGAGTGGCCGTTTTTGGAAATGCCGGTGGCGGAAAATCGACCCTGGCCCGGCAATTGGCCATCATCACGGGACTGCCGCTCCACTTCGTCGACAAGCTGCCATTCGAGGACGACGAGGGGTCGGTGCTTCACGACGAATATCTGGAGTGGCACCGCGATCTCCTCGCAAAAGACAGCTGGATCATCGATGGCTTCGGTGACACCGCGACCGTGTGGGAGCGATGCGGCGTCGCGGATACGCTGGTCCACGTCGATTTGCCGCTTCCAATTCACTATTGGCGGGTGACCAAACGCCTGCTCAAAGGCCTGTTCGTGTATCCGGAAGGCTGGCCGAAGGACAGCCCGCTCTGGAGCAACACGATGTCAAGCTACAAGGCGCTGCCGCGGTGCCACCGCGACCTGACGCCCAGGTACCGGCAACTCGTCACCGACATGGCGGCGTCGAAGCGTGTCGTTCACCTCACCTCGCCGCGTGAAATGGCGGCATTCGTGGCCAATGTCCGAAGCGAATTCGCAGCCGGCTAGGCTCTTGGCGCACTACGGCAACGCATGACGCATGAGGGGCGCCCGGCAGGCCAGGCGCCACTCCTTTAGCAGACACGAAATCCAGTGTAAGGTCGGACCTCGTTTTTGCGCGACTGGTCGATAAGCGATGGCCGACATTCCTCGTCTCAAACCAGACCCGATTCCGCCCGTCCATCCCGTGCCGGAATTCCTGGCCGAGGGTGAGTTGAAGGCTCAATTGCGATAGCCGATCCTTGTGAGGTGTGAAAAATTGCCGACGTCCAGCACCCGGGCCGAGCCCTTCAGGGCATTCGTGGACGTCATCGTCTCCGGTGACACGGAGACCGCCATCCGCCTGCTTGACGCTTCACCTGATCTGGCAAAAGCACGAGCCTCCCGCGGCGCAAATCGGCAGACTGCGAAGGAAAACTTTTTCGAGCGGATCAGGCACTACATCAACGAAGGAGACACTGCCCTTCATATGGCGGCGGCGGCAAACCAGAGGCGCATCGCCGAGGAGCTGATCTCTCGCGGCGCCGACGTGCGGGCGAGAAACAGGCGCGGCGCAGAACCACTGCACTACGCAGTCGACGGCGGACCCACGTCGCTCGTGTGGAACCCAAACGCACAAACCATGATCATCGAAAGGCTCATTCGCTCCGGCGCCGACCCGAACGCAGTCGACAAGAGCGGGGTCACGCCACTGCACCGCGCTGTGCGCAACCGCTGTGCTGCGGCGGTCAGCGCCCTCATCAAAGGCGGTGCCGATCCACTCGCCCGCAACAGAAACGGCTCGACGCCGATGCTGCTCGCGACGCTGAACACCGGCAAGAGCGGATCAGGATCTTTGGCCGCGAAGGAACAGCAGCAAGAGATCTTGCGCATTCTTGGAGAGCACGACGCTTCGTAGATGATGCCCATCATGGGCATTTTTCCGGATAGCGGAATTTTTATTCCGCGGCGTGCGTGAGTCTCGCTTCGCCGGGCACTAGTTTAAATGTCGACCGCGAAATGCCGCCGCATTTCTGTCATCCACCATACAAGCAGCGCGCCTAGCATTTCTCCCCTCGCATTGTCGGCAAGGCTGCCGGCAATCGGCGACCGACCTGCGAAAAAACAGTGGGCGGCTAAAGACCGGCGATACCGGCGTTTTCAAAACAGGGAGAAACCTATGAGAGAGCAGCTACGGCGGTTCCGCGCAGGCGCCATCGGCGCGATGAGCTTCGCTTGCATTCTGGCGACACCATCGGTGTCGCATGCGGTCCAGTTGACGCCTCCGGTCGCAACGACGACCGGCACCTACCAGGGCTTGATGAATTTCCAGGAGTTGCCGGGAGATCCGGCGAGCGGCGTCAACGTCTTCCTCGGTATCCGCTATGCCCAGCCTCCATCAGGCACATTGCGCTGGCAGCCGCCGCAGGCGCCCAATCCCGGCCAGGGATCGATCGTCGCCGCAGCTCCGGGCCCGACCTGCGTGCAGGGACGGCCTACCGATAACGAGGATTGCCTGTTCCTGAATGTCTATACGCCGGTGAGCGCCAAACCGCATTCTCACCTGCCGGTGTTCGTCTGGATTCACGGCGGCGCGCTCGTCAGCGGCGCAGGCTCCGACTACGACCCGTCGGTGATGGTGGCCGACAACGACATCATCGTCGTCACGATCAACTATCGCCTCGGCAGCCTCGGCTTCCTTGCAGCCAGCGTATTGGCGGCGACCGCGCCCAACACCTTCCAGAACGTCGGCGATGCCGGCAACTACGGTTTCATGGACCAGCAATTCGCGCTCGCCTGGGTGAAGCGCAACATTGCGGCGTTCGGCGGCGATCCGGATGCGGTGACGATCGGCGGTGAATCCGCCGGCGGCCTTTCCGTCTCCTCGCAGCTTGCCTCCACGAAGACCGGCCGCGATCTGTTCCGCGGCGCGATCATCGAGAGCGGCGCGTACATGTATCATGACCTGCCATCGCTCGCGACGTACCAGGCGCTGAGCAACACCTTCGCCAATCAGGACTGCGGCGGCACCGCCACCCTCGCCTGCCTTCAGGGACTGAGCGTCGCGCAGGTCTTCGCGAATGAAAAGGACTTCGGCGGCTTCGGCATCGCGCCGAATTTCGGCACGAAGATCCTCCCGCTTGACCTGCATACGGCATTCTCGACCGGCCAGTTCAACCAGGTCCCGGTGCTGCAAGGCACCAACGCCAACGAAGGCCGGCTGTTCGAGCCGGATTTCTTCCCCAGTCAGGCCACTGCGCCCTCCGGCACGCCTGCGACAATCTTCGCCGCCGGAGGTCCCGCGAGCTTCGACCGTCAGGTCCCGAACTTTTTATGTGCGAACCCGGCGCCGGCGACCTGCACCTACTTGCAGGAGATCCAGTTCTTCCTGCAAACCCTGGTGACGGCGACGCCCTCCAACAACACCCCTGGCACGCCCTTCACCCAGGCCGTCGTCGCTGCGTCATCGACGGCGCAAAGCCAATATCCGATCGCGGGCTTCCACAACTTCGCTCCGCAACCGCCGTCGAGTCTGAGCAACAACTTCGGCCGCGGCAATGTCGACGAGGCGCTGTCGCAGATCTTCACCGATATCGTGTTCGCCTGTAACGGGTTTGATTCCAACAGCGACCTGTCGAGGCACGTGAAGGTCTTTGCTTACGAGTTCAACGATCCTAATGCCCCGCAGCTCGGCGCCCCCGGCGTCCCGGGTCCGGGGGTGAACGCTTCCGGCTTCACCACGGCTTCGCAGCACGCCGCCGAGCTGCAATACATCTTCAACTTCGGCGCAAACTTCACCTCCGCGCAAGCGACGCTTGCGAGCGACATGAAGACCTACTGGGCCAACTTCGTGAAGACCGGCGATCCGAACAGGAGCACCGGCAATGATCTCACTCTGGTCAGCCTCAAGCCGCACGCCCAGCTGCCGTTCTGGCCGCGCTTCAATCGGGACCGCGACGCGGACGGCGACGGTCAGACCGTCCAGTCGCTGACACCGCCGGGTCCAGCCACACCGCAAGGGCCAAATCCGTTCAGGACCTTCACGTCAGAGCATTTCTGCGCGACCTGGCAGCCGCTGCTCACCTTCATGAACGGCAACGAACCGCAGCAACCCTGATCTGAACCCCCTCGACTCCCTCCCCCTTTCAGGGGAAGGGAGTCTCCCTTTGCGGTTCGCCTGTTGGCCCCGTCCGCGTCAAAGGATGCCGTGCCTTCACAAAAAGGATGATCGGGATTCCGATCGCGCCCGGCAAAATCCAGAAGGCGATTTGCGGCAGTTCCCGCCATAACGGGAGGTTCTTGCCGTTGTCGACGTAGAACGCGGTCATGAGCAGAATGTAAGAGGTGCCCATACCCGACAGATGCAGGACGGGCCAGTTGCGCCAGCGATGCCGCAGCGCGCGCCTGCCAAAATACGCCGATCCAAATGACAGCGCCGCCAGGATTGCGAGGTGATAGTCCTCAGGCAAGCGAACGATCGAGAGGCCAATGGCGGTGACGAACACGCCAGACAGGCACCAATAATAGATCGTGCCGACGTCGGAATGACGTCCCCGGCCCTTCACCATCAGCATCGCGACAATCCCGGTGATCGTGCAGACCAATCCGAGCAGAACATGGATGCCGACGACGGCGAGAAAAACCGGGGAATCGGAGGGAATAGGAATTCCGGCGATGACCGTCATTGTCTCAGTCCAGCAGGCGCGCGAGCATACGTCTAGATCATCCGGAAAATGCTTGCCGCAGATCCATTCAGTTTTTCAGACGCCTCTTGACAGCCGGTCATTATTTCGATATTCGTTGAAATATGGAAACGACAGATGCCGTCACCGCCCTCGCCGCGCTTGCCCAGGAAAACCGGCTGGAAATCTTCCGCACTTTGGTGGAGGCCGGGCCTGACGGCATGGCCGCGGGCCACATCGCGGAGACCTTGGGGCTTGCGCCCAACACGCTCACTTTTCATTTCGACCGGCTTCGTACGGCAGGACTTGTCACCGTGCGCCGCGAGGGCCGCTCGATGATCTATGCCGCGCGCTTCGAGGCGATGAATGGCCTCGTTTCTTTCCTGACCGAAAATTGCTGCAAGGGCTCGCTCGCTGGATGCGGTCCCGCCGTCGTTTGCAAACCAGAGAAACCCGAGGGAGTAAGCCATGAAGCGGTTTCACGTGCACGTCGCCGTTGACGATCTCAATCAATCCATCGGTTTCTACTCCGCGCTGTTCGCCGCTGAGCCTACGATCATCAAGACTGACTACGCCAAGTGGATGCTGGAAGACCCCCGCGTGAATTTCGCGATCTCGACGCGCGGCCGGCAGGCCGGCCTCGATCATCTCGGCATTCAGGCCGAGAGCGGCGACGAGTTGAAGGAAATCTACGCGCGGCTGCACAAGGCCGGCGGCAATATCGTCGAGCAAGGCAACACCGCCTGCTGCTACGCCAAGTCTGAAAAATCCTGGATCGACGATCCCGCCGGAATCTCCTGGGAGACGTTCCACACGTCAGGCGAAAGCATCGACTATGGCGACGGCTCCGGCGAACGCGTGGCGCGCGTGGCCAATGAAAAATCATGCTGCGCGCCCGAGCCGGACGTCGCGAAGCAGGCCGCCTGCGGTTCATGCGCGTGAGGCGGCACCATGGCCGAATCCTATAACGTGCTCTTTCTTTGCACCGGCAACTCGGCGCGCTCCATCATCGCCGAAGCGATCCTGAACAAGATTGGCGCCGACAAGTTCCGCGCGTACAGCGCCGGCAGCCAACCCAAGGGCCGCGTGCATCCTGAAACGCTCCGGCTGTTGCAAGGCCTCGGCTATTACACGTCGGGATTTCGCTCGAAGTCGTGGGACGAATTCACCGCGCCCGGCGCACCGCAATTCGATTTCGTCTTCACCGTCTGCGACAATGCGGCGGCGGAAAGTTGCCCGCTATGGCCCGGTCAACCCTTGACCGCACATTGGGGCGTGCCCGATCCGGCTGAAGCAACCGGAACCGACGCTGAAATCGCGTTCGCCTTCAAGGATACCTACCGAATGCTGAACCAGCGCATCGGCATTTTCACGTCGCTGCCGCTGCGTTCGCTCGATCGCCTGGCGATACAAAGGAAGCTGAAGGAAATCGGCAGCATCGATAACACGGTCGAGCCGAGGTGAAATCCTACTGACATGGGGCCACCATGCGCCAAGGCAGGGCTTTTTTTCACAAGCGAAGCACAACATGTTGGGCTTGAACGCCGTGCGGAGACTCAAACTTGGTCCAACATCCGGGAAGGAGCTGATGATGTCCTGACTGCACAAATGATGCTGACATTCCAACCACTCCTGCGCACATTGAGATGAATTGCCACGAGCACGGTAAAGTAGAAAGCCTCTGACGTCCTGACAGGCGTCGAGGCCAAAATGTGTGATCACCGCTCGCGGATTGGGGCCTTCGCAAGATCGGTCCGGACTCCTGTCATCCTCGGAGTTTTCTCTGCTGCGTATTGTGGGTTGGCGGCGCTGAATTCAGTACTGACTTTTGACGACCTATGGTTTGTCGAACATTTTTCCCAGCTGCTTGACAGGGAGGGACCCGGGCAAACGTTGTTGACGCTGTGGCTCAGTCTCGACATGGGCGGGATGGAATACCGCCTGTACGGTCTCTCGAAGATCATCCAATTCGGATTGTGGCTGCTGTTCGGAACGCATGCGTGGGCCTACGCTGTCGTGGTCGCGGCCTCTCAACTCGCGACTGGCTATGGCATTTTCATCCTGCTCCGCCGCTTGAGATTCGATCCAACCCAGCGCGCGGTTGCTGCTTCGATCTGGGTGTTGTCGCCATTTGCCGTGACTTCGTGCTTTCACTACTTCTCATATGAAATCTTTCCATATCAGCTGACGGTGGCGTGCGCGCTAGTTCTCCAGCTGGTCCCACGACCTGCAACGGTCATTTGTCTGGCGCTGCTCGGCGCCATGATCGGGGGAACCGGCGAATCGCACCTGGTCGCCTCGCCACTCATCCTGATTGCCGTTGTTGCGGGAACGCCGATGTCTCGTTCGGTCGTGCAACGGATTGCCTTGACGAGCGTGCCGCTTGCGGCAATGGCGACAGCGGTCGTCGCACATCGCTGGATCTGGCTGTCGTTCCTCGGGGATTACGACGGCCACGTGAGATTCACATTGGCTATTCCATCCGCGTCCGAAAGCATCTCGCGATTTGCGGGATTTTCTCATTCGGTTCTGCTCGGACTTGTTGCTCAATTGTTTGAGATCATGACACTGGGTGGCATCTGGGCCGCACCGGTATCGATCGTGGCCGTCGCGGCCGTCTATCTTTTCTGGCCGCGCGCGACATCGCCTGGACATATAGCTTCGCCACCGCCCCGTGGACGCCGGCCACACCGCACGCCTGCGCCCGAACGTGAATTCGTTCTGGTCATCGGCTTGCTTGCGATTTTAGCCGTCAGCCTGCTGGTCGTTTGCCTGCTCGCGCTCGGAACCGGTCAAATCAATCTCGAATTGCCGCGCAGGTACGGCTTTGTGCCCTATACGCTGCTCGGGATGCTGATCGGATCGCTGCTGACCGAGCCGCTTGTCATGAGACGCCTGGGGGCTGGGCCCGCGGGGCTTGCCTGTGCAGCCATCGCCGCCGTGTGGTTGACGCTCGAGGTGATATGCCTGCCGGTTGTCAGAACTCAAGACATGCAGGTGTGGCAATCAATCCGTCTGGCAATGTCTCGCGCACCACGTCCGGCGATTCTATTCGACGCCTGCAGCACGCTGCCGAACCCGGATACCGTGTTGGATCTGCCGATCAGGAAGTTTGATCTCACCTGGACTTTCGAGTCGCCATTGGCCCAGTTCTGGTGGGCTGGGCAATATGCGGTCGTTGTGCTCGGTGCTCGCTATGCCGCTTTTGCCGCGCACCCCTCTGATGAGCCGGGTACCGTGATGTTGGAGGGAACAGGATTTATTCGTCCTCAGTCCTTGGAGGTCGAGGGTAGCTCCGTGATTGATGTGCGGACGCCGCAGTGGGCGAACGGGATCCCCTACGCGCAGATGGTTTGCAAATAGCGTGGGGGCGCAAGGCCTGCGCCCAAAACAATGAGCCTCACGCCTGGCGATCCCACGCCGAGGCTCACCTTTCGACTGGCCGCACGTTGATGCCGTTCGATGGCGGCGACGGCCCCTCCTTGCGACCAGTTTCGAGAAAGCTGGCTTCAAGATCTTCGATCACAACCGCGAGCAGGCACACCGCCAGCGGATCGGTGACCTCCCGCACGAGGCGGCGGTAGCGTGCGATATCGATCTCGAATTTGCTGAATGATCTGTGCATCGTCATGGTGACGCCCTCCCAAGTCATCGACCCAAGTCATCGACCTAAGTCATCGACGCGCAGGCCGTCCTGAAGTTCGTTTTCCATTTTCCGAAAATTTGATATGGTTTCGACCGGGTTAACGAGCGCCTATGGCAAGGCGCAACCAATCTCGCCGATCTCTGTTCTTTCTCGCGGAAGAAGGAAAAGACGCATGGAACTGAAGACAATCGTTCTGGCGACCGCTCTCGTCACGACGCTCATCATGACAAGTTCGCTCGCATTCGCTCAGCCGGTGCCGAACGGCGTCCACGCCAGAGCGAGACAGGTCATCATCCGCACGCCGCGCGGATATTGCGGGCCGCCCGACTACATTAGCGTTCCCCGCTATTGCTACGACCCCAGGGACGATCGGGTCGATACAAGTCCCTATGCCAAGCCGGTCGCGCCGGTCTACGGTCTCGAGTATGGCGGACCCTAGAGCCTATCCGGTTTTGATTGAATCAAAACCGGGCTCTAGGTTTTGGTTTTGACGCGTTTTCTTCACGCGAACCGGTATCCACTTCGCTCGAAAACGCTCTGGCGGGGCGGTTCAGACTTCCGCATCAACCGTGCCGCGGTCTCATGCTGAGGGTCAATGCGTGACTCCGGGCCCGCTCAAGATCCGGATTTTTTTCGACTCGCAAAGCGCCGGCGGGTAGTAGCGATCCACTTCGATCTTGAGCAAGCGAACCACATCCCGCAGTTCCCGCGCCAGATGCGCGTTGTAAATGCGCGCCTGCCTGCTGGTGGCGAGCAAGGCGATCAAGTCATTGTCGTCCGCCCGCACGCTCAATTCGTCGATCATGTCCTGTAACTGACTCATGGCAGCCCCCAAAAGGCCCTTCGATTTGCCGCCGTCTGACCACATCATCCTTGATCTAAGCGCCAAGTTCCATTGTCCTCGAGGGCAATAGAACCACGAACGGTTTGCTGTCAGGATCGCTGCAAGCTTTTTGCACGCGGGCGACGAGCCGGTGCGGCTCGCGCGCCGCACCGTCGGCGTGAGCGCGCGCCGCGCATCAAAACGCGCATCCAGAAAGAAATGAGCCTCAGCTTGGGGGTCCCATGCTGAGGCTCTACCTCGACCAGGCATCGAGGGGAGCTGAACGCTCGCAAGCCAACCTCGCTTAAGCGCAGCGGAAATGACACTAAAATCGAATTGAGTTTTTGGATTCGGGAAAAGTGTCGGCGCGAGCCTATCTCGACCGCTGGAACACGAGCGTCGAAACCGTCGGCTCGGCGGAGGGATTTACACACCCGTCAGGCCAAGCTTGACATTTATAGTATATATACTATATCTGTGCGTACAGGTACCCGACGCACGAGATGAGCGATACCGACACGCCGCTGGAATTTGTAGGTTCTTCAGAAGAAGACCTGTCCGAGTTGCCCCTGGAGGTTAAGCGCGTTATCGGGTTTGCACTGAGGATGGCACAAAAGGGCGGGAAGCATCGGGACACGAAACCGCTCGGCGGGTTCAGCGGGGCGGGCGTTCTTGAGGTTATTTCGGACTTCGATGGCGACACCTTCCGCGCAGTCTACACGGTGAAGTTCAAAGGCGTGATCTATGTGCTGCACGTCTTCCAGAAGAAATCGAAAAGCGGAATCAAAACACCGAAGGCAGAGATTGATAAAATCAAGGTAAGGCTGAAGCAAGCTGAGCAGTTGTATGCGGAGAGCGACTATGAAAAGCAAAGTCAAATCGACAAGGAGCAGCGGCAACGTGTTCGCCGACATCGGCCTGCCAAACGCTGACGAGCATCTCATCAAGGCGGACCTTGTAATTGCCATCGCCGCCCGCATCAAAGCGAAGAAGATGACACAGGCCGAGGTGTCTAAGCTGATCGGACTGGCACAGCCAGACGTGTCAAAGTTGCTACGCGGACACTTCACTGGCTACTCTTTCGAACGGCTGTTCGGTTTTCTGACGGCGCTGGGCGACAATGTGAAGATTGCAATCTCGCCCGCCAAAACCAAAAAGCAGGCGCGATTGGAGCTGGAGCTGGCGTGATCGCTGCGTCCGCTTCCGGCTCAACGCGAACCTCTTGGTGATGTGGTGTTAATGCTGCATGTGACGCCGCAGACTAATTCCCGAGCTTGATGTTCGCGTCCTTGATCACCTTCGCCCATTCCGGAATTTCGCGTTTGATCAGGCTTGCGAATTCGGTGCGCGTATTGCCGACCGGCTCGATGCCGAGCTCGTCGAATTTTTTCCGCACATCCGGCAGCGCGAGCGTCTTGACGGCTTCGTCGTGCAGTTTGTCCAGAACGTCTTTCGGCGCGCCCGCCGGCGCGACGAGGCCGAACCACGGCACGGCCTCGAAGCCGGGATAGCCGCTCTCCGCCATGGTCGGCAGCTCCGGCACCAGCGGCGAGCGCTTGATCGACGTGATGGCGAGCGCGCGCAATTTGCCCTGGCGCGCCAGCGGCACGACGTTCGAGATATTGGCAAACGACATCGTGATGCGTCCGGCCAAGAGGTCCGGCATCAGCGCCGTGGTGCCGCGATAGGGCACTGGAGCGATCTCGATTTGCGCCATGTGCTTGAACAATTCGCCGGCGAGATGTTGCGACGTGCCGACGCCGGCATGGCCGTAAGACAGTTTGCCCGGACTTGCTTTGGCAAGCGTGACGATGTCTTCGACCGACTTGATCGGCAGTTCGGCGGGAACGGCCAGCACGTTGGCGGCGATGAAGACCTGCGTGATCGGCTCGAAGTCTTTCACCGGATCGAACGGCAGCGTGTCGTAAAGGCTCGGATTGATCACGAGCGCGGAGTTGCCGCCCATCAGCAGCGTGTAGCCGTCCGCGGGCGCTTTGGCGACCTGCGCGGTCGCGATGTTGCTGCCGGCGCCCGCGATATTCTCGACCACGAAGGGCGCGCCCCAGATTTCCGCAAAGCGGTCGGCGAGAATGCGCGCCGCAAGATCGGGCGCGGTGCCCGGCGTGAATCCCACCAGGATCTTCACCGGCCGGTTCGGATAGGTCGTCTGGGCAAACGCGGTTTGCGCTGATAACAGCGCAACCATGATGGCGAACAGTCTTGCAGCGAGCCTCATTCTTCCCCCTTTCTTTTGATCCTGCCGCGCGTGACTGTTTGAGCGATATTTGCAACAAATGGCAGTCCCGGCAAGCATGGCCCGATCAGGGATGTCAGCATGAGCGAACCCAACCCCGACCATTTCGAGATGCGCCGGCTTGAATCGCTGAGTAACACCATCTTTGGCGTCGCGATGACGCTACTTGCCTATGATTTGCCGAAGAGCGGCCAGTTCGACCATCTGCCCACCTGGAGCGATCTCTATCATCTCTATTCGGGGCGGATGTCAGGGTTCGTTCTGTCCTTCGTCATCGCCGGCATCTTCTGGTTCAGCCATCAGCGACGGCTCGCGCGGCAGCCTTACGGCACCCGCAACGTCGTCTTCCTGAACCTGCTCTTCCTGCTCTCGATCATCCTGCTGCCGGTCACCAACGGCCTCTCCTCCAGTTACGGGGCGAGCCACGCCGTCGCTGTGCTCTACGGTCTTCATTTGACTGTTATTGCGGCGCTCAATTCCGCGCTCTGGCTCTTGATCCATCGCCAGGAAAAGCACCGCCCCGAAATCATCGGCTCGTTCTTTCCGCTCCTCGTGTTCATCCCCGGCACCGTGGTTGCGGCGTTCTCCCCCGATCTCGCCAGATACATCTGGCTGCTTGGTTTCGGCGGACTGTTCGTGCGACGATTTTCTCGTCCGCAGTCCACGCGGGCTTGACGCGGCCCTGCGTGCGCTAGCGTCCCGATTCCGAAGTTCGTTATCATTTCCGGAGCCACTTTTCGAACTTCGGAATCGAAAGGACACTAGCAAACCTATTGATCCAGTGTGGCTTTGGTTCAGACGTCCGCATGACGAACCCGCTGCAGCAATGACGCGGACGTCTGAACCGCCACACTGGCGGACACCTCACCACTTCATTTCCCGGCCCGCCGGCGCCCTGTCGGTCAGCAGCGGCTTTCCGAAGATCGACGGCATCAGATCATCCAGGAACAGCAGCAACTGCGCGCGGAAACCCGGGCCGTTGCCGCCAGCGTGGTTCATCGGCACGATGACCTCGGCTCCGACCTGCCACGTTCGATCGACATAAGCGAAGCCGGGATTGGCGGTCGCGGCCGTCTTGCCGCCGCTCGGGCTGTCGAACTTGAATTCGACCAGAGGCACCCATTGACTGGCAGGCTCCTCCTTGGGCGGACCACCGTCGAAGCGGCTCGTCAGATACAGCGTCGAGAATTGCACCGAAAAACCCCAGTGCAGGGTTTCGACGCCCGGAGCAGCGAGCGGATCAAATCGTCCCGTCGACAGGTTCGGCGCGAACGCGCTGGCGCGGGACGAACCCACCGGGGTCTCGTCGACGATTGCACCGGTGACGGCGAACGGACGCAGCCACGACAGAGAGTCCGGCAGATCGCCAAAGCCCTTGCCGAAGAACACGCCTGGCTGGACGGTGTTGGGCGCGTCGGTGCCGACAGCAGCGCTTCCGGCATGACCGATGCCCCAGGCAAGCCCCACGGAGACCAGCGCCTCGTGGCGGTTGTCGCGCCAGGCCTCGTATTTGAGGCCGACATTGGTTTTGTCCGCGCCCGACAGATTGCCGATCGGCCAGTTCTGATGAAGCCAGCCGCTGTCGATCGTGAACGCAAGCGTGGGCGTGAGCAGCCGGTTGAACGCAGCGTTGATGCGGGTTTCCGCAACATTGCTGCCTTGCGCCGGGTAATCGAGAGAGCTGACCACCGGCAGGATCGCTTCGTCGGCGACAGCCGGATCGTCAAAGGAGAGCGTGCCGGCAAACAAGCGATTGCCGGCGATGCCATGGGCTTGAACGCGGGTCGTCAAGGCGCACGCGGCCAAAGAGCCGAGGAACGCAACTTTGGCCGCCCTCCGCCATCTGGAGGTCGTCCGTCGATAGATGAGCAAGATGAAACCGTGCCTGCTTGAATCAAAGCCTGCGGTCGGCCCCAGGGGGCCAACTCACGCGAAAGTTCAGATCACGGCATGGTCGCGTGGAGGGCGATCCAATCGACTCGGGCGGAGCAACGGCTCCTCATCGGCAGGTTCAGTCCTCACGAATGCAAAAGGACCTTCGAAGATCGACAAGACCGTGTCGGCGCCGGACAGCGTGGCAAGCGAGAATATCCCGCAGCAATGATGGCCGACATCGCCGCCCTGCCTGGTGGGCGCATCATGATCCAAACCGTCGTGATGGACGTGCAGGAAAATCGATCCCCCGTGCGATTCCGCCAGGGAGTGCAGGATCGAAACATGGTCCGCATGCGAAAAGGCCAGCGCAGGACCGAGAACGCCGAACGCATACACGGCGGCAACCAGCGTTGCTACCCAAATCCGCACGCGTCTGCCTTGCCCATTCAACATCGAGAAATCGCCCCACCGCGGAGGCGAAGCTACACCGATTCAGGCGCGGAAGAAACAGGGCCCGCCGCGCCGCTCACATGCGTATCAGCACCACGCCGCCGACGAGTAGCGCCGCGCCGGCAACGCGGATTGCGCTGACGGGGTGAACCGGCAGGCCCAGCAAACCGAAATGGTCGAACACGATCGACCCGAACATTTGCCCTGCGATCAACAGCGCGAAGAACGTCGCGGCGCCAAGCTGCGGAATGAGAAAGATCGCAAGCGCGATGAAGATGGCGCCGAACAGGCCGCCGCTCCAGGCGAGAAAGGGAACGCGCGCCGCAGCCGCGGCTGATGGGAGCGGATCCTGCAGCGCAAGCGCGAACAAGGCCATGCAGACGACGCCGACGAAATAGCTCACAAAGCCCGACCACGCGGCCGAATTCAGCACGGCCCTCAGGTTTGCATTCAGTGCCTGCTGCACGACGAGACTGATCCCAGCCGAGACGGCGAGGACAAACGGAAATACCAGCTTCAGCATTGATGATCCCGACATCGACCTTGAATATCGAATCAAGTGTGACACCGGCGGATAAAGGGAGCAAGGCAGCGCGCCTGAGGCGCCTCGTCGACGTCAATGGCGCCGGGAGCGCTTCGTCAGGCGACGGGCCGCCCCGAACGATCGTCCGGGGCGGCGCAAGGCTGTTTCAGATCAGAAGAAGCCGAGCTTCTTCTCGCTGTAGCTGACCAGCATGTTCTTGGTCTGCTGATAGTGGTCGAGCATCATCCTGTGGGTCTCGCGTCCGATGCCCGACTGCTTGTAGCCGCCGAACGCCGCGTGCGCCGGATAGGCGTGATAGCAGTTGGTCCACACGCGGCCCGCCTGGATGGCGCGGCCGAAGCGATAGCAACGGTTGACGTTGCGGCTCCAGATGCCGGCCCCAAGGCCGTAGAGCGTGTCATTGGCGATCGAGAGCGCCTCCTCGTCGGTCTTGAAGGTCGTGACCGACACTACCGGTCCGAAGATCTCCTCCTGGAACACGCGCATCTTGTTGTTGCCCTTGAACACGGTGGGCTTGATGTAATAGCCGCCGCCGAGATCGCCCGGCAGCGTGTTGCGCTCGCCACCGGCGAGAACCTGGGCGCCTTCCTTGCGGCCGATATCGATGTAGCTCAGGATCTTTTCCATCTGTTCGGTCGAGGCCTGCGCGCCGATCATGGTCGACATCTCGAGCGGACTCCCCTGCACCACCGCGTTGACGCGCTTGAGCGCACGCTCCATGAACTTGTCGAATATCTTTTCATGCACCAGCGCCCGGCTCGGACAGGTGCAGACCTCGCCCTGGTTGACGTTGAACATCACAAAGCCCTCGATCGCCTTGTCGAAGTAATCGTCATCGGCGTCGGCGACGTCCTGGAAGAAGATGTTCGGCGATTTGCCGCCTAGTTCCAGCGTCACCGGAATCAGGTTCTGGCTGGCATATTGCATGATCAGCCGGCCCGTCGTGGTCTCGCCGGTGAACGCGACCTTGGCGATGCGCGGGCTAGAGGCGAGCGGCTTGCCGGCCTCGATGCCGAAACCGTTGACGATGTTGAGAACGCCCGGCGGCAGCAGGTCCTGGATCAGCTCCATCAGCAGCAGGATGCTTGCAGGCGTCTGCTCGGCCGGTTTCAGCACGACGCAGTTGCCGGCGCCGAGCGCGGGCGCGAGCTTCCACGCCGCCATCAGGATCGGGAAATTCCAGGGGATGATCTGGCCGACCACGCCGAGCGGCTCGTGGAAGTGATAGGCGACGGTGTCGTGATCGATCTCGCCGATCGAGCCTTCCTGCGCGCGAATGCAGCCGGCGAAGTAGCGGAAGTGATCGATGGTGAGCGGAATATCGACGAGGCTGGATTCGCGGATCGGCTTGCCGTTGTCCCAGGTCTCGGCTTGCGCGAGCAGCTGAAGATTGGCTTCGAGGCGGTCGGCGATCTTGTTCAGAATATTGGCGCGCTCGGCCGGGCTGGTGCGGCCCCAGGCGTCCTTGGCCGCGTGCGCTGCGTCGAGCGCCTTTTCGATGTCCTGCGCATCCGAACGCGGAATCTCGCAGATCGATCTGCCGGTGACCGGGGACGGGTTGACGAAATACTTGCCCGCGGTGGGCGCGACCCACTTGCCGCCGATGAAATTCTCGTAGCGCGGCTTGAAAGGCGACTTCAGGTTCGACGTCTGGTCTGTCTTGGCATCCATGTCACTTCCCTCCGTTGATGAGCTTGAAAAAAGCGGAGGAAGGCATCTCGCACAGACCTGAACTTGCAGCCTGTCGGCATTCCTCCGAAAGCAACGCCTGTTGCACGGCGTCTCAAGGAGGAGTGTGCATGCGGATGAGAGTGAGAGGCTAGGCGGTCAAGCCATCACGTCTCTCGACCTGTCTCGATTGCGAGACACTTTGGGCGGGTGGCGCGGCTCGTCGCAGTTTTTCACCCTCATGGTGAGGAGCCGCGTGCCCGAGCAGGCTGAGCGTAGGCGAGGCCGTTAGCGAACGGGACAAAAAATAGCGCGGCGTTGCTGGACGATGCTTCGCATCGCCAGGAGAACCATGAAGCCATCAGTGTCCGGGTTCTGACATTCGTATTCTGTCGCGGCGGGCACACTTACGAATGTCAGAACCTCAGGGACACTGGCAAACATATGATTCTAGTGTGGCTTTGACTCTGACGTTCCTTTGAAGAGATCGCTGCGAAACTGAAAGGAACGTCAGAGTCGCCACGCTAGCCGGCCTTCATCCTTCGAGACGCGCGCAAGCGCGCTCCTCAAGATGAGGGGTTAAAGTTGCTTGTGACGCAGTAAGACGAGCAATCAGCTCCGCACCGACAGCCGCGCCATGCGGCGATAAAGGCTGGCACGCGAGATACCGAGATCGCGCGCGGCCCGCGCGGCGTTACCAGCCGCATGCGCCAGCGCGCGCCGCAATTCGGCGCGCTCGGCGGCATCGAGATCGGGCGCGGATTGCGCGCCGTCGAGCACGTCCCGGATTGGGCGGAGTTTCGAAAAACTTTCGCGCGAAAGGTTGTAGGTCTTTCTTGCGCGCCGAGTAGCTCCGATCAGCAAGTCGTCCTTGTCGACCGCGAACAGCTCCGGTCCCGCGCTGGTCTTGCCCGTTCCCACGATGACGCGAAAATCGGCAAAGGTGCGGATGAAATTTTCGCTCTCGATCTGATGGGCCGCGTCCGCCACCGCGTTCCTGAGCAAGAGCAGGAAGCCGTCGGTGAGATCGGTCCGACACGAGGAGATGTCGAGCACGCCGGCGAGTTCGCCTTCGTGATCAAACAGAGGCGCGCCCATGCAGCTCATCGCGGTATTGCGATCGAAGAAATGCTGGGCGCGATCGATGGTCACCGGGCGCTGCTCGACCAGGCAGGTGCCGATGCCATTGGTGCCCGAGGTCGCCTCGCTCCAATCGGTCCCCGTCCACAAGCCCCATTCGCGGAACGAACCGTCGTCGCCCGCCTTGCCGCGGCGCCCAACGATCAGGCCCCTTGCGTCCGTCAGCACGACGCAGCAGCCGCTGTCGCCGACCGCTGCGAACAAACGGTTCATGGCGTTGTCGGCGATGTCAGCGAGCGCGCCGAATCGCTCCAGCGCCTGACGGCAAGAGACATCGTCTGCAAGTTCCTTGCGGCGAAGCGCTTCGGGATCAAGGCCATGGACCAGCAGCGATCGGCTCCATGACGCGGCGACCGCCGACTTGCCGGCGCCCGATTTGGAGAACACGGTCTCCCGGATCAGTTCGCCGTGCCGTTCCCTCATTTGCGTCCCCCGGTCGGGCGCGTTTCCCTGTCAGGCTCGTCTTTGCGAGCAACGCGCAAGCATGGACCGATAGGTGGGGCGAAGGTTTGACCTATCGCAAAACGCGCCGGTTCGAGAGGCCCCATCGCCTTTCTCGGCACCTCAAAACGCAAATAGCCGAAGCAAATAGCGGGCGACGGCACGGTAGCAACCTGCTCCACAACGAAAAACCCCAGCATGAAATGCCGGGGCTCGGTGGACCATCCGCGTACATCCGGCGAACGATCGCTACGGTTTTGAAGGTAGCGGTGAATTCTGAAGAAATGATGACGGCGCCAAGCCCTTATGGAGGCTGCGCGCGATTTTACGCCGCGGCCGGTTGCTGCTCCCGCGTTTCCTTTGCCGGTGCGTCCTGCTTCAGCGCGCCCCTCGCTTCAGCGAGATGCTCCCAGCGCTCGGCCTGGGCGAGCCATTTCCAGTTCTGTTCGGGATGTATGCTCGCCTGCTGGCGGCAAAGCAGCGCGATCGCGCGGCATTGTTGGGCGTTCTCCATCCGACCCTCCCCGACTGTTAGATTGATGACGTTTTGCGAATCTTGTTTTGCGAATCTTGTTTCGCGAATCTCTCCGCGAATCTTGTTGGCCGGCGAAACTTGGACGTTCGCTTAGGCGAAGATCTTTACGAGAAGATTACTGCCTTCATTTTGTCGGATCAAAGGCAATCGATCGCATGTGTGGCGACATCTTTTCGCAGGGCCGCACGAACGTCGCAGGTTCCCGCATTATCTCTTGGCGGGCGGCCCGCTCTTGTTTCCGGGCAATCCCTTCACCTTGGAAGGATCATCCTGCTGGACTGCAGGGGGATTTTGCGGGTTCGTGCTTGAACCGACCGTCCCCGTCGTCCCGGGCTTCGCGGCCGGCCCGTTCTTGTTGCCGGGCTGACCCGCGATCCCGGCACCGGAGTTCTGCGAGCTCGGCGCGTTGGAGATGTCGGGCGTCTTCGTTTGGGCAAACGCGGCGGAAGCCGATAGCGACAGCGATAGTGCCAGCGCGAGGCCGCTGAAAATCCTCATGACCTATTCTCCTCTGAACGAGTTCCATCTGGCGCGCGTTGCGGCGCCTGTCTGCTTGCGAACGCTCACTGTCCATGAGCGTTCCTGGAACGCGGAAATCAGGCCTTCGGATTTTGCCGGGGAACGCCGTGTGTTTCCCCTTGCCCCCGCTCGGGTGAGCTGGAGAGGCGCCGCGTTTCGGGGCCGGACGACACGGTTTATTTTTTGTTTCCACCGGCGGCCAAATTGACCTTGCGCCCGCAACGCCGGGGAAACCGCGAGACGCCAATCCCGGTCATCTTAACACGCCGGCAAGCGCGCACGGCCTAGGGTTGCGAAAACCGGGAGCGCGACCGATGCTCGAAATGATCTTCGGCTTCAATGCCCGCCTTGGGCGTCTGCATTATTTCCTCGGCTCGCTGGCGTTCGGCGTTTTGAACATGATTCTGGCGATCCCGTTTGTGTTCTACCTCGGCCACCTCGGCATTCGCCCGACCACGGTTGACCAGCTCTTGGCGGTCGGATGGCCCGCCTACGCTTTCGTCGCCTTTTACATGTTCGGCCACTATACGCTCGCCGCGATGCGCGTTCGCGACATCGGCTGGGACCCCGTCATCGTCATCACCGGCTGGATCGTGCTGGCGGTGATGCATCACTACTTCGGCGCGCGTGTGCCGGCACTCGGTATCGTTGCCGGCCTGGTCAACCTTGGCCTGTGGCTCATCCTGTTGTTCTGGCCGAGCGGCGATCACGTGGTCAGCCCGCCGTCGTTTGACGACTACAAGCCGCGGTCGCCGGATCGGGGAAAGCCGGCGTCCGTCGCGTCGCAGCGTTTTGCCAAAGCGAGCGGGCAATTCGGCCGCAGGGCCTGAGAAAAACGCGAGCGTCGCAGGAAATTCCATGCCCCCACTTTCCTACATCATCACCGCGGCCGTACTCGCCGTCCTGGTCGCGGTGTCGTTTCCCCTGACGCTGGGATTTTCGATCATCCTCTGGTACTGGCTGTTCGCGGTCGCCGCCTGCGTGCTCGCCACCGCCGGCGCATTCAAGATCGCGCGCGGACTTCAGGCCCCGCCGTGGATCGCAATCGCCCTCGCCTCGCCCGGCCTCGTCTGGGCCGCGAACCATCTCCATGGGCTGTTAGGCCACCTCAACGTGACTGCCTTCCGCGCCTTCGACCTCGCAAGCTACCTTGCCTTGCTGGCGGCGGCAGCCTGCGCGCTGCGGTTTGCGGAAACGATATCAAGACCCCGCGTGGCGTTTCGCATCGGATATTGCATCCTGGCGACCGCCGCGTTTGTGGCGTGCCTCAACCTGCTCGCTTTTTCGATGGGGTGGGCGCTCACGAAGAACCCGGCCTACGCCATGGCGGTACGCGTGGTGGTGATCGCGGGCAAGCTCGTCAAATACGGCGCCATCATCATGGCCGCGATGCTGATCACCTCGCGTTACAACGTCGAGCGCTGGACCGGCATCGTGATCAGCCTGGTCAGCGCCTATCTGCTTTACGAGTCGCTGAAGTGGCTTTTCGTGACTGGCCTCCCACGCGACGGCCTGATGACATGGCTACAGCCCGTGATCATGCTGGCCGCTGCCGCCGCCGTCTGGCGCATGGGCTCGGTTCTGCGTGGATCGGCTCCCCAACGTCCTGCCGGCGGAGACCAACGCGAAGCGCTGGCGGGGCACGCAGGCTAGTTCAAAGGCAGCCAGACGATCTCGCCGTCGCGATTGCAGGTGTTGCAGTGCGCCGGCCGATGGAAGGTGTTGGCGAGTTCCCACTCCTGCTTCTCGTTGCTCCATTGCGCGGTCGCGACGCAGGTGATGTCGTCGGAACGGCAATGTCCGCACACCGGCGTCGATCGCGAGGACATCATCGCAACGCGGCGCGTTTCTTCGGCGCGCTCCTGCAATTGCTCCTGCGCCTGCTTCGAATGAAACGGATTGGACAGCAGATAATGTGTCATCTTCGAAAGATCCCGGAGCAAAAAATACCGCTGATTCGAATGTAGCGAAAGTGGGGCGCAAGTCTGCACCGGATTTCTACCGGCGACTGATTTGCTGTGGATTGTGATCGTTCCGCAACTTCTCGCGCGTCGCGCTCGCCATTAGCCCCGCAAAAATGCGGAGAGCGAGGCGACGAGATGATCGAACAGGCGCCGCACACGCGGCGTTGCGCGCATGTCCTCGTGCATCACGACCCACATGTCGAGTTCGAAGCGGACGGTTTTCGAAAGCACGCCCACCAGCTCCGGATAGTTGCGCGCAATGCCGTGCTGGCAGCCGCCGATGCCGACACCGCACCGCAGCGCGGAAAATTGAGCGACATCGTTGTCGCTGCGAAAGGCGAATATCTCGCGCGTGAGCGGCCACGGCATCGGACCGAGACTTTTGAGCGGCTCGGCGTTGCGATCGAAGCCGATCATGCAGTGGTTTTGCAGATCGCCGATCGTCTTCGGCAGGCCGAACTTCTCGGCATAGGCGCGGTGGGCAAAAAGCCCGACCGGGCTTTTGCCGACTCGTCTGGCCAGCAGCGATTTCTGCCGCGGCCGCACCATGCGCACCGCAATATCGGCATCGCGCCTGAGCAGATCCTCGTTGCGGTTGCTCAGCGCGAGTTCAATCGCGATGCCGGGATGATTGTCGCGAAACCGCGCCAGCATGGCGGGGAGCACCTCGCAGCCGACCATTTCGCTCGCCGTGATCCGCACCGTGCCGCGATCTTCCCGCGCGCCGCCGGAGGCCGTGCGGCGCAGGGCTTGCGAGGCCGCCGCCATGGTCTCGGCATGGCTGACCAGTTCGAGCGCCGATGGCGTCGGCTTCAGCCCGAGCGGCGAGCGCGAAAACAGTTTGACGCCCAGTGACGCCTCGAGCTGATCGATGTGGCGTCCGGCCGTGGGCTGGGTGAGCCCAAGTTTTCTTGCCGCGCCCGAAAGCGAGCCGTCGCGCGCCACCTCCAGGAACGTGCGGTAAAGCTCCCAGCCCGGTTCGGTCGATGTCATACAGAAATGTATATCGAACCCCGAAAATTATGCAATTTTCTTAGGACCAGACTGAGGCCAGATTCCCCGCATGGCAGCTGCTTTGCAAGGAGACGCATCATGGCCGCGACCTATCGCGCTTATGTCATCACAAGGCCCGGCGGGCCGGAGGTCCTGGAGGCCCGCGATCTGCCGGTCACCGAGCCCGGCGCTGGCGAAATACGCGTGCGCATCCGCGCCTGCGGCCTGGGCTCGACCGATTTCATCATGCTCGCCGGCAAATATCGTTTCGCGCCGAAGCTGCCGATTGTCGGCGGCTACGAGATCGCGGGCGAAGTCGAGGCGATCGGCGACGGCGTCAAGGGATTTCACATCGGCCAGCGCGTCGCCGCGCTCACGGTCCATGGCGGCTTTGCCGAGAAGATCACGCGCGAGGCGCGCCACTTTGTACCCGTACCGGATGGCGTTTCCGACATCGAGGCCGCTGGCGTCGTGCTCAATTACGTGACGGCGTGGCAGATGATCCATCGCGTCGCAAAGGTCAAAGCGGGAGCAACCGCGCTGGTCACTGCCGCCGCCGGCGGCGTCGGCACCGCACTGCTGCAACTGCTCAAGCTCGAAGGCGTCAAGGCCTATGGCACGGCCTCAAGCGGCAAGCATGAGTTGATCCGAAGACTTGGCGGCATTCCGCTCGATTATCGAGCGGGCGCGATCGACCGCCTCGTTCGCGCGCATGAAGGCCGCGGCGTCGACGCCGCCTTCGACGCGATCGGCGGGGCCAACATCGCGAGCTGCATTCGCGCGGTGCGGCGCGGCGGCAGCGTGGTCGGTTACGGTTTTGTGGCGGCAAGCAGCGCGCTGTCGCAGGCGCGGATGTTCTTCGATGTTTTCATCGGCTCCCGCCTGCGCGGCCGGCGCGGCACCTTCTACGGCATTTCGCTGCTCTATCGAAAGAACCCTCAGCCATTCCTCGAAGATCTGCCAAAGATCTTTGCGCTCGTCGCAAGCCGCAAGATCGAGCCTGTCATTGCCGAGGTCGCGCCGCTGGCCGACGTTCGGCAAGCACTGGAGCGGCTCGCCAGCGGAAACCTCGCCGGCAAGATCGTGCTGACATGCGACGAGACGCCTCGCACCTAAAGTCTAGTGGTCCGATTCTAACATTCGCATCCCGCCGCAGCTGCCACTTTTGCGAATGTTAGAATCAAAGGACCACTAGCAAATATAAGTTTCTAGTGGAGTTTTGGATTCGACATTCGCTCGCCCAACCCGCGGCGAGGCTTGTAGCGAATGTCGAATCCACTCCACTAGGGCTAAAGTCGAGCGCGCGCCAGCGGAACGGAGAGCGTGCTTCCGAAGTTGCCTCCATCAACAACGGCCCAAAGGTTTTGGCCAGGGCCGGATTTTGACGGGAGGCAAAATTGCGCAAATGGCGGCAGGAATCGGTCCTCGATGTCTATAATCTGTTGCTGGCGGTGATCCTGTTCGGCGCGCCGATGTTTTTCGCGCATGCGAGCCGCACCGCCAACCTCGATCTGCGTCTCTCGGCCGTTGCGATCATCATTCTTTCGCTCGCCGCCATGATCGCCTTCTCCGCCTGGGAGGAGTGGGTAAATGCGGCGGTCGGGCTCTGGCTCGTGGTGTCGCCCTGGATTTTGGGCTTTGCCCATACCAGCGCGATGCATTTTTCCATCGGCATCGGCATTGCGATCACCTTCCTCGCCGCCCTTGACCTTTGGTTGCGCCACGAGGCCGCCGAACGGGATGCGATGTCATCTGCGGAAACGCAGAAGCGCTGAGTGTCGTTTCCCTGTCGGCTCTCGCCGAGCGCGAAGAACCCCGCCGGAGCGTTTCCGGCGGGGTTCAACTGTCGCGATGACCAGGGGTTATTTCGGGTTATTTCAGCGAGGAATTGATGGTGCTGAAGTTGGTGTTCAGCGACGTGCCGATGCCCTGGACCGCCGCGATGATCACAAGGGCAATGCCGCCCGCGATCAGGGCATATTCAATCGCGGTCGCGCCGGATTGATCCGCTAAAAATTTCGAAAAAATGCGCTGCAAGACCGCCTCCTGCCAGAAAGACACGCGAATATGGCGCCCGTTCTGGCGCGTGCGCGAATGTACGGGGAGCGCCCCTAAGAGTGCCTTAAGACGTGGTTGCATAATTCCAGTCACCGGCAACGACGTCGCGTGCAGGCCGACCCCCGCCGGAGAGCCTCCGGCGGGGCTCGTCAGCCCGCGCCAACGGGGTTATTTCAGCGACGAGTTGATGGTCGAGAAGTTGGTGTTCAGGGTCGAGCCGAGGCCATTGACCACCGCGATGATCGCCAGCGCGATGCCGGCCGCGATCAGACCATATTCGATCGCAGTCGCGCCCGCTTGATCAGCAAGAAATTTCCGAAGCAAATTCTGCAAAGCCGCCTCCGTGAGCCAGATTGGTGCAAGCGCACGGGTCCCCCCTGCGCGCGGCCGTACATTTACGGGAGACGTCTAAAGCTGGATTAAGGGGCGCAGACCCAATTTTAACGAAAGTTGTGTTTCACACGCAGAGCGCGCGTCGCGCGCAAAGTGTTTTTCCGTAACAAAGCGCGGGAACCAAAGAGGAATCTGGAACCGGCCGACGCGCGCGGACGAGCCAGCCACCGCCAAAAGCGGTGTCACAAATCGCGCTGCCCGGTTTGAAGGAGGGTTACTCGCTGGTTAACTGCGCCGGCTGGTTGTGGAACACACCGGCGCCCGAGACCTGGGACGCGATCAAAAAGGCCGCAACCACGGCCGGCACGCTGATAAGTCTCAGGAATTGGTCAACCGACAGCATTCGACGTCCCCCATCAAGATGGAACTGCACCCGCGAAAACGCCCCACAAAGCGGATGTCAGAACCGAACTGCCACCACCGGCTGCCCCTCACCCGTCAGAATCCGATCGGAAATGACTGCGCCGGAAATTGTCAGCAGCGCGAGTAGGGTTATGACCGTAATGGTTTGCATTTGGTTAACGTCGCGTCGGATTGTGGCCGAAAAGGTCAGAGTTCTGTCCAATTTTGGGACATTGCCGGGAAATGATCGTGGCCGGGCAGCCTCGTCGTTCCGGGATGCGCCGTAGGCGCAGACCCGGAATTCCATCACGCCGCGGGAACGCTCGGAGAAATGGATTCTCAGGTGCGCAATTGCGCGCCTGAGTTCGCTCGTTTCACTCGCGCCCCGGAATGACGGGGCAAGAGCTGGAATTGCTTCGCGGCCGACCTCTCCCGCAAGGGGAGAGGTGGATTTCCATCAATGCCCGCCGCGGGCGGCGTAGATCTGATAAAAGCCGATCACGATTTCGATCGCGATCAGGAGCACGACGAGGATCTCGAGCCGCAGCGAGCGGCGGGTGTCGATGATGTCGGCGAGCGTATCGGCGGTCTCGCCGATCACCTCCAGCTTGCGGTTGAGCGTCTCGACGCGCTCGATCAGCTCGTATTCGTCTTCCAGGCGCGCATAGAGCCGTTCGAGATCGGGCCGGTCCCAGAGCGCATCGGGCTTGTCGGCGATCGCGACGCGACCGGCGACGTGGTGCTGCACCAGCAGCGCCTCGCCGATCAATTTCAGAATGCCGCGGCGGTTGCGGAAGAACTTTCCGGCCGACGCCAGCTCCCGCACAAAGGGCTCGATGGTCTCGAACACCTTGGCGACCTCGCGCTCGTCATGGGCGAGCACGACGCTTTTCGCCAGAACGTCGGAGACGACGAGGAGGCGCGCCATCGACATGTCGCGGACGTGGATCGGCCCGCCCGAGGCGACCTGGTCGCCGCTCTCGTCCAGCAATTCGACGGTTGCGGCCTCTTCCTCCGGCGGCGTCAGCCTGCCTCCGATCCGCGGCAGCAGCCGTTCGAGGAAGGCACTCTCTTCCTCCAGGTTCATGTTGAACAGCACGACCACGCCATAACGAAACACCACGGCGATGCCGTCCTGCCCGACGCGCAGCGCCAGCGGCACCGCCGACAGTGCATCCTTCTCGAAGCCGGCCGTGTTGACGCGGTCGCCGACATTGATCGCATGCGCGGTGACGCGGGTCAGTGGCGGCTGGCTGCGGAAGGCGTAACTCTTCATGGCGGGAAAGGCCTGAACGATCGTCCAAGGAGTGTTCAAGCCTATCAGCTATGGAACCTCCCGCTAGTGGAGTGGAATTGACATTCGCAACCTTTTTGGCCGCGAGTCCGTCAAGCGAATGTCAAATCCAAAACTCCACTAGAAACTGATATTTGCTAGTGTCCCTTTGATTCCGACGTTCGTAAACGAACCCGCCGCGATATGATGTCGGAACCGGGACCCTAGCCGCGTGGCGCGATGCGCAATTCAACCAGCGCGATGCGCTCGAGCACGGCGACGTCGCGTTCGCCGCGGCCCGCGGTGTACAGGATCGATTCCGCGAGATAATGCACCTGCGTGGCCGAGACCGGTTCCGGCAGGCTCTCGATCGAAGCCGCCAACGCCTCCGACATGATTTCGATCACCTCAGGGGAATAGACCACAACTGCAGATCCACCCTGTTTCGCCACTGTCGTCATGTCAGTTCCCCCTCTGGCAATGCCAATGGGCGTTTTCGAAAACCCCTCAAGCCAAATAAGCCGCACACATGCGTCGCAGTTCCGCTAGTGGAGTGGATTTGACATTCGCTACCCGCCTCGCCGCGTGTTCTCACAGCGAATGTCAAATCCCAAACTCCACTAGAAACATATGTTTGCTAGTGGTCCTTTGATTCTAACATTCGCAAAAGTGCCGGCTGAGAAGGGATGCCAATGTTAGAATCGGACCACGAGAGCGCAATAGAAGTTGTGTTTCAAACTGAACATACGGAACCACACAGCGACGCCATGTCACGGAAGTGCTGTGATTTTCGACTCCTTTCCTTCATCTGCGGCGGATATGTTCGAAAACATCCGGGGCTGAACGCATTTCATCCCGTTTCGTTATTTCTGCCCGGCAGGCCGCTGACAGCGATGTCAGCGGCCTATTCGTTTCCTCGGTCTGCGTTTAGCGAAGCGACGCCCTTTGTGCCCCGCCTCTCGCGATCGCAAAGCCGTAAATCAGCGCGAGGCGATCGAGGCATTCCTGAAAACGCCGGGCGAAATAGTCCTTCCAGCGCTGGCCGCGCAAGCCGCGCCGCAGGCCGACCTGCTCCATGGTGAGGCCGAGCACCAGCACCTCGTGCACCAGCACGAAGCCGTCGGCGCCGAGTTCGCGCTCGATCGTGTTGAGCCGCAGCACCGCTCGTCGTTGACGCTCGGTGATCGGCTCGCGCGCCCGCCCGCCGTCGACATATTCGCGCGTCGGGTCCACCGCGCGCGGCCCGCGCTCGGCCTTTTCCCAGTCGTCCTGAAACGCGCGGCCCGCCCGATACTGCGCATCGTCGATGTGGCGATGGCTGTGCAGACGCGCCAGCGGATCATTGCGGATCGAACGCAGCGCGACAATCTTCTCGCCGGGCTCGAGCGCGAGCGGATCGTCGATCTCGACGCTTGCCACTTCTGAATTGAGCGGCAGATCCTGCGCCCTGCGATCGTGAGCGAGCGTTGCTTTGCGAGGTCTTGAGCGCTTGGCGCGAGGCATTTTGAAGCTCCTTGTCGGAAACAACTGTGGTTGAGGGATAAATGAGCCGCAGGACTCTTCGCCTTCGTAAAAGCGCGTCAGGTCTTTCGCGCGATGAGAGCTGCAAGCTCCGCGCTGACAGGGATCGCGTCCTTGGAGCTCGCTTCCTTCGATGGCGCCTCGCTCTCGCGCTGCTCCGCACGCTGCGAAGAAAGAGTCTTATGTGAGTGTGAGTGTGAGTGGTCGACGTTTGCTTGGGTTTTGCTCAAGCAAATCGAAGCAATTGCTTGCGGCAATGCGCGTCCGCGCGCCGAATTCTCCAGCTTCATGCGGGAGAGCGCCGAACCGAGCCCTCCCTTTTGCCCCGCGCTCGCGCGCTTTTCAGAGACGCGCTGCATCCGGTGGAGCTCGGCGTCGATCCGCTTGTGCTTCCACCCCGAATGGAAGAACTGCTGCAACACCGGGCGATAATCACACCAGGTCTTCAACGGCAGTTTGGTGATCTTCGCGAGCTGGCTGTTATCGTCAGGCAGTTCGCCTTTGCGCCAGTAGTGCATCATCAAGAGCAGATACGCGCCATGCTGCGGCGTGGTCAGGTGACCGGTATCGCCGAGATAATCACCGACATAAAGCGGCATCCACGGACGCTTCATCCCAAGGGGCCATCCCGGAGCGAGCCATGCGATAGGTCTGATCCCTCCTCCTTGCGGGGAGAGCGATCGCATGCGCAGCCGAACGCGGTTAGCGATCTTTTCGCGGCCCATCCTTCGAGACGCGCGCCCTTGGCGTGCTCCTCAGGATGAGGTCGTAATTCGTGGCGAGATCCTGGACCCTCATGGTGAGGAGCGCCGCTTGCGGCGCGTCTCGAACCATAAGGCCGAGCTGCGTCCTCAGGCACCAAGGACCCATATTCGATAGCCCTCCCCGCGCGTTCCGCGGGGGAGGGATAAGAAAGCGCATTCGCCGCCCGCTCCCACCGCAGCAGCGCGGCGAGATGCGCGATGCGAAGCCGCGCCGGCAAAGGCCGCATTCTTGCGCGCATGGAATCGACGCCCGCCGTCATGCCGCCTCCACGAGCCGCAGCGGCGCTCTCGCGGCTGCGCGTTTCTCCTCGACCTCCAGGCTGGTCAGATGGACATGCGAAGCGCAATAGCTCGACGCCTCCTGACGAGGGTGCCCGCAGAAGGTGATGGGCTCACCCTCCGCATCGCCGCCATAGGGGTAACGGCAATCGCCCGGCTGAAGATCGACAAGCGCAAGATGTTTTGGCGTGATCGCCACGCATCGAAGCCGCAGGGTGGCGGCGCGCTCGATCGTGGTGAGCCTGGGCGACTTGAACAGGATGCGGGCGCGCTTTTCGCAGATCTTGCGCGCATCCGGCTTTCTGGCTGCGGCAAATACGCTGCCGCTGTCCGATCGCTCGGGCGTCGACAGGCCGAGGCGGCGGGCGCGGCCGATCGCGGCATTGCGGGTATAGGCGGTGCCGAAGCGTTCGTTCAGGGTGCGGGCGATTTCCTTGAACGACAGCCCTTTTTCCACGAGTTCGCGCAGCGCGGCTGAATGCGCCTCCTCCCACGTTGATTGCATTGTGGCATTCCCAAAGTTTCACGTTGTGTTCTCTTTATTTCGGATATTCCGAAACAAGTCAAGCTTGATTTCGGATTATCAGAACTGATAGGGTGCCCCGAGTCGATATGGCAGGAGATGGCCACATGCTGGACGTCAAGATGATCGAGCGGGGATTGGCAAAGCCGGGCAAGACCAAGGGCGGCCTTGCGGTTGCGATGGGCGTGCGGCCTGGCGCGGTGTCGGAGATCCTCGCCGAGATGCGCCTGATCAAGGCGAGCGAGATTCAGCCGATCATCGATTATCTCGAACTCAACGCGGTTCCGATCATGGGACGGGTCGGCGCCGGCGCGTCGATTTCGCCCGAGTTCGAGCAGATGCCGCCGGAGGGAATCGGCGAGGTCGAACTGCCCTTCCCGATCGCGGAGGAAACCATCGCCTTCGAGGTGGTCGGCGATTCCATGCTGCCGAAATACGAGAGTGGCGACATCATCGTGGTCTACAGGGAGCAGCGGCATCCGCTGTCGAGCTTTTACGGCGAGGAAGCGGCGGTGCGCCTGAAGACCGGCGAGCGCTATCTGAAGACGATCGAGCGCGGCAAGACCGCGCATGTCGTCAACCTCACCAGCTTCAATGCCAAACCGATCACCGGCGTCAAGCTGGAATGGATCGGCGAGATCTGCGTGACGCTGCCGCGCGGCCAGATCGAGCGGCTGCGCGCGCGCGCCGCGGCGCGGTCGCGAAAGAAGGCGGCGGGCGGGCACGGCAAGCCGGGCGCGAAATGAGCCCCTTTGTCGTTCCGGAGCACGCGAAGCGTGTATCCGGAACCTCGAGATTCCGGGTTCGGTCCTGCCGGACCGCCCCGGAATGACGAGCAGCATTTTCTGATTTTCCGAAACAAACCTTGCCCCACTTCCGAATCGGCGAAATAATGGAACCTGTCCAGAGAAGGCAATTTGAGGAGGGCTCGCACCCCCGCATGCAGTATTTCGTCGTCATGATCGATTATGGACGGCGCGGCCGCGAGGCCATCGTCGATCCCGAAATCACCCGCCGCGAGGTCGTCTCGCGCATCGCGTCGGGCGAATACCAGAACATCAGCTTCATCCACGAGGTCGCGGATTCGAACGTGGAGGACATCACCGAGGACATCCTCTCCGAGGCCGGCTTGCCCGAGATAGCTGCCTCAGGCGCCGACCTTCAGGCGGCGTGCTTCGATCACGCGCGAGATTTGAGGAAGCACGAGGCGGTGTGAGGCACTTTGACAGACGGAAAAGCCGTCACCGTTGCCGCTCTCAGTTAGGACCGTTTCGGGCCGTCCTCCCGCCCTGCACGCCCACGTCTCTGCTCCGTCTGCGCAGAGATCGGCCGCGCTTCATTCGTTCGCAGCGAGCGCAGCCTCCACTTTCGGATCGAGCGGGCTGGTCACTATGTTCTGTGCGATCGCCTCTGCGATCGTTTGCCGGTAAGCGGGGTTCTTGTCGAGATCGGCCGCGGCAATGCCGTCGTCTGTCACGACTACGCCGCCAACCGAATACTGGAGAATACGGCCTTTCTTGCCATCGACGATGGCGGTCGCGGCAGCATCCCTGCGCCAATTCTTCAACTGTGCGTCCAGTGCCCGACCCTCCGCGCTCTGGAGCCAATCCTGGTTTGCGGCGACCCTTCTCACGTACAGCGCGCTCAGCTTTCCGTAATCCTTGGTTGCTTCGAGACGCGCAAGCACATCCGCTGCCATGGTTCCGGGCTTCGGCACCGGCGCGTTGACCGTTTTGGGTTTGTCCTGCGGGCTACCAAGCTTGCGGCAACTATCGTCGATCTTTGTCGCCCACAGGGTGCTCTTTGTTTCCCTTTCGACAGCGGTCACCATCAAGGGCCCCAGACGATTGTCAGTCATACAGTTGGAAAAGAACGGCTGTTCAATGGCGTGCAATTTCCTGTACGCGGCAACCAGCTGCGCTGCCAATGCGCACCCGCCCCCGTTATTGAAGTTTTTCGCATCGATGACGCTGTTGAGTTTATCCCTTATCCGATCGGCTTGCACCGCAGCTGGCAATATCTGGTCATTCACAAGTGACGCGCAGAAGCTATTTGCTTTGGCGGCATTGACGCAACCAACCACGAGCATGAACGCAAATGCCAGGTTCTTCATTGTCTGCCCCCAAGCTTGCTCGGCGACCATGAGAATGGACCGCGCCAGCATTTGTTGCAACGTCTCGCTTCGCCGAGCAGCCTGTCCCTTCCTCTAAAGCAGCAGAGTATTTTGGGTCTTGCCCGAGTTAGCGCGGTGCAGCCCACGCCTTGTCGTCGACCGGCCGCCGGTTCTCGGCAACAAGCCGATCCGAGGCGCGCAAGCGCTGGCGCCATTGCGGATCGTCCGCGGCCTCGAGAAGGCGCGTTTCGAATTCGCGCAGATACTGAACCCTCACCCCCGCATCAACCCGTGGTGCAGCATAGGCGACGAACGGCTTCAAAGCCTCGAAGCCCAGATATTCGAGAATGCAGCGTTGAACCGAATGAAGCACGTGAGACATTTCACCATAGCTTCCTTGCGAGAACCGTTCGGCCGTTCCACCGGTCGTCAGCGCAAGCAAAGCACGATGGCCGACGAAATAGCCGCGCTCGTAGCGCTTCCCGTCTGCATAGGCGACACCATACGCGCAGACTCGATCGAACCATCCTTTGACGATGGCCGGTAGCCCGCCCCACCATAGCGGAAAGATGAAAACGACAAGATCGGCACGCATCAGCCTGTCCTGCTCGCGAACCAGGTCGGCGGCAAAGCCGTCAGACTGGCTCGCGTGCAATTGCTCGGATTGGTAATGGAAACGTGCCGGATCGCTTGGACTTTTGAAGTCGTGCCGCCCGGCAACAGGGTTAAACCCTTCGGCATAGAGGTCCGATATCTCGACGCTGTGGCCAGCCGCCGTGAGCGATTTCACGGCAGCATCCTTCAAGCCAGCGCCGAACGACGTCGGTTCCGGATGGGCATAAACAACGAGAACGTTGATGCCGCCGATCGAGGTCAAGGGGCTTTTCATGATTTCACGAGCTCCGAAAGCATGAGGCGGTGTGACTCACGCCACGACCGCCGCCCCCTCCTTCAATCCCGGCACATGCTCTGCCTCGTCGATCGTCGAGTTGCGCGGGAGCAGATGCACGAGCAGCGTGCCGAGGAACATCGCTCCCGCCATCAGATAGAGACCGTAGTCGGTGCGTCCCGTTGCTTCCCTGGCAAGACCGACGACGTAAGGCGCGACATAGCCGCCGAGATTGCCGATCGTCGCCATCAGCGCGAGACCGCCGGCAGCGGCAGCGCCTGTGAGCAACCCGCTCGGCAACACCCACAGCACGGTGATCGAGGCGAGCGCGCCGCCCAGTGCCAATGACAGGCTCGCGAGCGCCAGCGCGGGCGTGCCGGCGAGCGTCGCGCCACCGACCAGACCAAGCGCGCCGATGGCGGCGGAGAGGACGATGTGCCACTTGCGTTCGCGCGTGCGATCGGATGAGCGGCCGACCAGGATCATCGCCACGCAGGCAACCGCAAACGGGATCGAGCTGACGAGCCCGTTGACGAATACGTCCTTGACGCCAAGGTCTTTCACGATCTGCGGCATCCAGAACGAGATGCCATAGATGCCGCCGAGCAGGCTGAAATTGCTGATCGCGAGCAGCCAGACCTTTCCGCTGGTCAGCGCATCGATCAACCGATGGCCGTGGCCCATGGCGCGGTGGGTGGCTTCCTCGGCCGCCAGCGCCGGCACGATGATGTTGCGGTCGGCATCGGTCAGCCACGTCGCGTCCTTCGGGCCGTTACTGAGATAGAAGAAGGTGACGACGCCGCCGATGATCGCGGGCGCGCCTTCCAGGAGAAACAGCCATTGCCATCCGGCGAAGCCTGAGATGCCCGCCATCTGCTTCATGATGAAGCCGGAGAGCGGCGCGCCGATCAGGCCCGCAATCGGAATGCCGATGAAGAACAGCGCGCAGACCTGCGAGCGCAGTTTTCCGGGAAACCAGTAGGTCAGATAGAGGACGATGCCGGGGTAGAAGCCCGCTTCCGCGATGCCGAGCAGAAAACGCAGGGTGAGGAATTGCGCCGGCGTGGTGACGAACATGAAGCACACCGAGATGATGCCCCACACAATGAGAATGCGCGAGATCCAGATCCGCGCGCCGAAGCGCTGCAACAACAGATTGCTCGGGATTTCGCAGGCCGCATAACCGATGAAGAAAATGCCGGCGCCGAGCCCGAACACGGCGTCCGACAAACCGATGTCGGCGCTCATCTGCAATTTCGCGAAGCCGACATTGACGCGGTCGAGAAACGAAATGATGTAAAGAATGAGCAGGAACGGAATGAGCTTCCAGGCGGCGCGATTATATGCGGCCGCCTCCTCGTCCGAACTGAACGAAACGCGCGTGAAGAACTGGGACATTCTGTCGAGCCCTCCTTGGGCTTCCTCAAATGAGCCGGCGGGCCATTTTCGGCCTCTTTCCGAAATTGAATTTATTGCGCTGCCGGCATCGGATAATCCGATGCGTTGATCACGAAGCCTTCCTTTGACGAGAAATCCATCCGCGGCGGTCCGAACACATCGACCAGCCAGGTCGTGCCATCGCCGACATCCTGCGTGGTGTGAACGACGCGCGCCGGGATCACCAGCACCGACGGGCTGGCGTCGTAACGCGCATGTTCGTCCTCGCGCCAGCGCGTCTTGTCCGGTGACCACGGATAGCGCAGGTGATGCACGAACGCGCCTTGCATCGAGAGCGAGATCTGCTCGAAATCCTCGTGGCTGTGCGGCGAAAGTTTCGTCTCGTCGCGACGCTTCTGCCAGGGCATGAAGATGTTGACCATGAGATTGGTCGAGCGGAACACGCGCATCTTCAGCGGGTGCGGATCGGGACTCTCGATCTTGCTCAGATCGTAATGGCGAAGCTTGAAGCCGCCTGATGGGTCAGGCCAGGGTTTCAGGTCAGCCACCTCAGGCGCGCCGTCGGCGTAGGTCGCCGCATTGACAGCGGCTTTCGCCAGATCTTCCGCGCGCTTGGAAAAGACCCGCGCGAGCATGCCGGCCTTGCGCACCGTCACGCGGCTCTCGCCCGGCGGCACGATGATCAGGCTGTTGCCGTCGCTCTCAACGCGCTCGGCTCCCGCCTCGACGCTCACGCGAGTGCCCGGCGGCAGCAGCAGCATGTATTCGTCGGGATTGTTGCGAGCGAGCACTGCGCCTTCCTCGGCGCGGCTGACCACCGTGATGAAGTTCGCCGCGCGCGTGATCCAGTGGCGGGTCCCATCGGCATCCGTTGTCTGCGGCGGCTCGGCGTAATGCCGGGCGTGGGTCGCGGCGCGCATCGCATCGCTCATCTGATGTCCTCCTTGGGCGGTCCGCGATTTTTTGCCGAACGACGGGTTGCCTGTTGTTCGCGACCGTGATACGACGTTCTGTATATCGATACACCGCCGAACGTCAATAGGCCGTCAGTATGAATCTTCGAAATCGCCCAATCGTCCCGCTTCGCGGCCCAGCAACGGGGTTTTGCCTTTGAAAACAAAAGCGGAAATGCCTGTCGTGGCCGAGGAGCGCGTGGACGGCGGGGTGCGCTCGGTGCAGGTCGCACTCGATGTGCTCGAGGCGGTCGCCTTCTCCGACGAAGAGCTCGGCGTCACCCAAATCGCCGAGCGGCTCGGCCTGACCAAGGGCTCGGTGCATCGGCATCTGCTGACGCTCGTCGAGCGCGGCTATCTCGTGCAAAATCCGGCGACGACACGTTACTCGCGCGGGCCACGCAGCCGCCTTCTCGCGCATTACGCACCCGAGGCCGATCTGATTCAGCTCGCATCAGGCCCGATGCGCGAGTTGCGCGATCTTCTCGGGCACTCGGTGGTGCTGTCGGAATCTTCCCCGCGCGGCGCGCTGGTGCTCAGCAAGATCGGCGGCACCGCCGCGATCGAGATCGGCGTCCGGCCCGGCAGCGAGCTGCCGTTTCATTCGTCCGCGCAAGGCAAGGTGCTGCTGGCCTTCGCATCGAACGGCATGCGCGAGCGCGTGCTGGCGCGTGCCCTTCCCGCCTCGACGCCCCATACCATGACCGATCGCAAACTGGTCGAAGACGAACTCGTCCGCGTCGCACGCGAAGGTTTTGCGTCCGCGCCGGAGCAGGCCATGCTCGGCATCAATGCCGTCGCCGCGCCGATCTTCGACGAAAAAGACTCCTGCGCCGGCGCGCTGGCGCTGGTCGGCTCGATCCAGTTCCTGCCCGCCGACATCGATGCCAAGAGCGTTGCGGCGCTGAAGGCGGCGGCTGCGCAAATCTCGCGGTTGCTCGGCCACGGCCGCATCCGGCAGAAGACGGCGTGAGAAGCGCGCTTTTCAACAATAAGACGGAGACAGTGATGAGTGAGGCCAAGGAAGCCAATAAGGAAGCGAATAAGGTAGCCGACAAGGCGCGCGAGGCGCGGATCGACAAGATCCTGCAAGGCGCGGTCGATCCGCATGTCCATAGCGGGCCGTCGATCGCCCCGCGCGCGGTCGATCATCTCGATCTGGTCCGGCAATATTCGGAAGCCGGCTTCGCTGCGGTCCTCACCAAGGATCACGACTATGCCGGAGTAGCCACCGCGCAGCTCATCACCAAGCATCACCCCGAGCTGAAGACGAAAATCTTCTCCGGCATCGTGCTCAATAACGTGGTCGGCGGCATCAACCCCTACGCCGTCGAGCATACGGCAGCGATGGGCGGCAAGACCGTGTGGATGCCGACGCTGGCGGCTGAAAATCACCTGCGCTGGGAAAAGGATTCGAGCTGGGTGCATCCGGCCTCGACCTCGAAGATGCGCCACGCCACAGCCGTGCCGGTGCTCGACACCAATAAAAAGGTGCTCGACTCGGTCAAGGAAGTGCTCGATGTGATCGCGAAAAACGACATGCTGCTGGCGAGCGGCCATCTGCATGTCAGCGAGACCTGGATCATCTTCGAGGAAGCGCAGCGCCGCGGTGTCAAGAAACTCGCCTTCACGCATCCGGAAGAAATCGTCGGCGCCAGCCTCAACGACGTCAGGGGTATCGCCGCGATGGGCGCGTTTGTCGAACATTCGATCTGCATGTTCCTGGAGGGGTCGAAGTTCAAGGTCGCTACGGCTGAAGACCTGCGCCATCACATCGAGGCGGCCGGCGTCGAGCAGACCGTGATCTGTTCGGACCTCGGCCAGGTCGGCGTGTTCTCGCCGCTCGAAGGTTTCAGGCGCGGCGTCGCGCTCTGCATGGACCTCGGCTACAGCGACGAGGACATCCACAAGATGGTCGCGACCAATGCGTCGCGCATGCTCGGACTCGACCAAAACGCGGCCTGAGTCACATGGCGGGGAAACTTGACGTCAGCATCGGCAAGCTTCATCTGAAGAATCCGCTCATCGCGGGCGCGGCCGAACATTTGATCGAAGAAGAAGGCGTGCGCGCTGCACTGAAGCGCGGCGCGGCCGTGGTGGTGATGAAATCGACCAACGAGGTCGCCGCCGCGAAAGCGCAACTCGATGCCGCCGAATATGCCGTGTTCGACGAAACCTGGACGCGGCGCGAGTGGAACGCATCGGCGCCCTCTTCCGCCTTCATCGCCTGCCGTTCCGGGCTTTATCCCGGCAGCTTCGATCAATGGCTCGACAGCGTGTCGCGGCTCGATCGCGAGGCGCAAAACAACGATGCCTATGTCGCCGCGAGTCTCATCCTCGGCGATCTCGACCACGCCGTCCAAATGGCGCGGCAGGTGCAGGGCGCGGGTCTTCGCCTGCTCGAGCTCAACATCGGCACGCCCTATGCGTCACAGGCCGCCAAGGGCGCGGTCGCAACCGAGCTGTTGCCCGGGCGCGTGATGACGATCGTGCGCTCGATCCGGGAGGCCGTGTCGCTGCCGCTCTGGGTCAAGATCACCGGGCAAAGCGAACGCGTGCCGGAGCTGGCGCACGCCGCCTTCACGGCCGGCGCCGACAGCGTCGTGATGGCCGGACGTTTGCTCGGCCTGATTCCTGATTTGGACACCATGCGCCCCGTGCTCGATACGACGCTCGGCGTCGGCGGCTACTGGAATCTGCCGCTGACCTGTCACTGGCTGTCGCTGTCACGCGCGGCGGTCGGCCGCGACAAGCCGCTGATTGCCACCAACGGCATCCAGAACGGCCTCGACATTGCACGCGTCATGCTGGCCGGCGCCAGCGCCGCAGAGATGTCTTCGCCGGTGATGCTGCGCGGGTTCGATCTGATCGAGCGCTCGCTCGCCGAGCTCAGGGATTATCTGACGCGCAAGACCATCGACGCCGAAGGGCTGATCGGCCGCGCCGCCGATGCGCGCAAGACCTTTGCCGAGATGCCGACGCTCGACGGCAACTGGCGCAACTATGTGCCGCAGGATGCATTGAAGACGTCCTGAATTCAAGAAACTGAACAATGAGACCAACCACGGGGAAGGAACGGGCATGGATGGCATCATCGACGAAGCCAAATTGATGGCGCGCATCATCCGCCGCGTCATGCCGCTGCTGATGCTGGTCTATCTCGTCGCGGTCATCGATCGCAGCAATATCGGCTTTGCCAAGCTGCAAATGGCGCGCGAACTGAAAATGTCCGAGCAGGCGTTTGGGCTGGCGTCGTCGCTGTTCTTCATCGGCTATCTCATTTGCGAAATCCCCTCGACCCTCGCGATCCACAAGTTCGGCGCGCGCGCCTGGCTGACGCGCATCCTCGTCAGCTGGGGCGCGGTGACGATCGCGATGGCCTTCGTCTCGTCCGACTGGATGTTCACCGTGATGCGCTTTCTGCTCGGCGTTGCCGAGGCCGGCGCCTATCCCGGCATCATCTACGTCACCTCGATCTGGTTTCCGCAAGCTTATCGAGTAAGAGTGATGGGCATCATCACGCTCGGCAGCGCCTTCGGCAACATGTTCGGCGCGCTCGCCTCCGGCCCCCTGCTCGATCTGCATGGGCTTCTTGGCCTCTCCGGCTGGCAATGGGTTTTCATCATCACCGGCGCGCCCGCGGCGCTGCTCGGTCTTGTGACATTTGCGCTGTTGCCGAACCGGCCTGACGATGCCGAGTTTCTCGACGCGAACGAAAAGGCGTGGCTGGCGCGGCGGTTGGAAGAAGAAAACGCCACCAAGCGCGAAAGCCATTCGCTTCTGCAGGTGCTGTGGGACGGTCGCGTCTGGTTCCTCTCGGCGGTCTATGCGCTGATCCTCACCTCACTTTACGGGGTGATCTACTGGACGCCGACCGTGATCAAGGCATTCGGCGCGAGCGGCACGCAGAACGGACTTCTCACCGCGCTGCCCTGGCTCGTCACCGTGCCGATGCTGCTGATCTTGCCAAAACGCCTGCGTGAGCATCGCGCCGTCGTGTCAGCGATGGTCGCACTCTCCACCATTGGCGTGATCGCGTTTGTGCTCGCAACCGTCGTGCCGGAAAACTGGATGCGGCTTGTGGCCATGATCGTCGGCACGCCCTGCATCTCGCTCTTGTTGCCGTGCTTCTGGTCGCTGCCGTCGCGCTTCCTCACCGGCGAGCGCGCAGCCGCCGGCATCGGCGCGATCTCGATGCTGGGAAGTTTCGGCGGCTTTGCCGCACAGAACCTGATGCCGATGGCCGCTCACATCGGTGGCAGCGCTGCCGCAGCGATGCTGGTGCCGGCGGTGTGCCTCGGCTTGCTCGGCGTCGGCGCCGCCTTGCAGCTCGTCACGACGCAGGCAAAGCCCGCGATGCGCAGTGTGGCGTGATCCGAAGCCGACGTTCGCTATTGCGGCTTCAACTGACCGATGATGGCAGGGCCGACTGCTGGGTCGATCTGAAAGAGGACCGCACCGGCCATAGCTCCCTTGATCGGAGACGTCGACGGCAGTTGCCGTCCGCTGCTGCCGGAAACCGCCTGATTGAGAAGGCTTTGACCCGGCGGTCCCGACTGACGCGTGCCGACGCCGAAATAATAGGTTTGTCCGGCCTCGATTTGCACTTCGGTTTCGTAGTCCGCCGACACCGGGTTCACACAGGTGATCGCGTATCGTCCGGACGGCTTTTCGATCGAGAAATAGGTTCCCTTGGAGACCGAACCGACCAACTGACCGTCGATCTTGATTCCGGCCTCCGTCGCCCAGATTCCCTTCTCACGCAAAAAATACAGATGCGCGAGCCGCGGGCCCTGCTTGGATTGCGGTTCGGCCGCCGCTTTGGATCGAGGCTGAGGTCCGGCCGCCGAAACTGGCACCAATTCACCGAACTGGACGAAAACGAAGAGCAGAAAAGCCCACGTCACCAGTCGCCGCATCACAACCCCCGATCTGCAAATGTCTGCCGGCACAGATCATAAGCTGCAAATCCGCGCAACAGGAATTCGTCCGTTGGTGCAGTCCATTTCATTGCTTCCCGCTCGAAACACGCGATGCGCGCGGCGGGGTGATCCTTCTTATCCCTCCCCCTTGCGGGCTAGCATATTTGGAAAAAGGCGTGCACTGCGGCCATCCGAGACGCCCGCCTTTGGGCAGGCTCCTCGGGATGAGGACTTGTTCCGCGGAGAAATCTTAAGACCCTCATGGTGAGGAGCCCGCACGCGCCCGAGCAGGCCTGCCCTTGCAGGGCCGTTAGCGAACGGCGCCAATGAAAGTACGGGCGTTCTGGACGATGCCTCGCATCGCCAGGAGAACCATCGAGGCCGAGCAGGCCATCCAAAGAGCCGCACAAAAAAATCTCCCCGCGAGGGGCATCCGCCTTCGCTCTTCGAGCTACGGCGGACAAGCGCGGGGAGAGAGAGGACGTTGCGTGCCTGGCGTAACCGCCAGACGCGCCGGTCTTGTTAGTGGTTGCCGCCGCAATCGTCGCGGTCGAACAGGCAGCCGAGGCCGCCGAACGCGTGACGCTGGTCGTGATCGAAGTCGGTGCCGGGCGTGAACGACACGCCGCGGTACAGTTCGCCGAAGGGCGAATTGCGGATCGTCTTGAAGCTCTCGTTCGCCGGGAGCGTGGTGGCGGACAGCTTGTCGGTGATCATCACGAGCTTATTCGGATCGGCGCCCTGGTCGCCGCTGCCGCTCACCGTCGAGGTGACCGCCCAGATGGTGGCGGTGCCGTCGTGGTGGTTGACGCGGCCGGTGAGGTTGCGCAGGCCGTCGGTCGCGGGCGACCACGGCAGGCCGCTCGCGGCGTTGTTGCCGGTCGGATAGCCCTTCACCGTGTAGGGCACGCCGAGATTGAGGCCAGCCTGCAAGGTGTAGGCGAACTGCCAGGCGCCGGTCGCCTCGTTGAACACATACTTCTGCAAGCCCGCGGTGGTCGACGCAGCGGCTTTGGTATAGGTGGCGCCGGCAAACGTGTTGTCGCCGCTGCCTTCGTCGGCGATGTAAACCGTCTTGGAATCCGCGAACCAGACGCCGAACGGGAACGTCACCTGTGGCGCGGGCGGCGCTGCGGTTGAGTTGGCGAGCAGGGTCGGGAAGCCTTTCAGGATGCACATGTTGTAGGGCATCACGCCCGCAGCCTGCACACTCCCCGCTGTCGCCGGCGGAGTCACTCCCGCATTGGTGATGGTCATCGGCTGGGTCGGCAGCGTCGCGCCCAGTGCCGGCAGGCCTGAGCCGTTCGGGCACGCCTTCGGATTGCCGTTGGCGGCGTTGCCGCTGGTGTCGACGAAATACAGCGTGTTGACGCCGTTGCCGCCCGAGCCCTTGGTGAAGTAGACGACGTTGTTGAACACCGTCAGGCCGCGGAAATTGGTGTCCTTGCCGATCTTGTCGGTCGCCAGACCGAGTTCAACGATGTTGAAGCTGCCGACCGGCGAAGGTAGCCCGGGATCGATCTGCGCGTTGAGCGGCAGATGCGAGGCCACCTCGAACTGCGCGCCGCCGCCTTCGACGATGCCGAGCGGCTGCGAGCTGATCTTGACGCCGTTGACCACCAGCTTCACCGCAGAGCCGTTGCCGGCGTTGCCGGAGCCATAATGCACGTTAGCGCCATTGGCGTCGTTCAGGATCGCGGCGCGGCCGTTGTCGCCGCTATAGGCGTTGGACTTGGTGAAGTGGAAATGGCCGAACGCGTCGACGTCAGCGAATACGCGGTAAGTAGCGTTGGCGGTGTCGACATTGGTCGCATCGATCACGGAGGGCGTATTGGAGTTGGACACGTCGAGGGCTGCGACCGGAGCGAAATAGGCCATGAACGACACGGCCTTGTGATCGACCGACAGGTTGATCGAAAGCTCGGACTTCGACTGGAAGCTGGTGACGGCCTGGTCGCTGGTCGGTCCGACGTGACGCTGGGTGCTGTTCGGCACTTCCAGCGACTGCACGAAATCGCCATCGTTGTCGGCGCGCAGTTCGTCGAGCACGATCTTGGAGGCAACCGAGAACGAACCGTCGACGTTGGCGTTGTTGAACACGAAGGGGTACGTGCCGTCGGTGTTCGCGGCGGCGCAGGGAGTCACAATGGGGCTGGGGCCGCAGCCCGGCGGAAGCTGGGTCGTACCGGCGACGATGTTGGGAGCGGAATAAACGGCCTTCGACACCAAGAGGTCGCCGGGCCGAAAGAAAAAGAAGTCGTCATCGGCGTAAGCGATGGTGCCTGATAGCGCCGTGGTGGCGAGCAAGGCGACGGCAAAGCCCGTGCTGGAGAGCGACCGTCCGCGAAGCGAACGCGTTTCCGTAGGTGTCATTTTTCAAATTTTCCCAGTGTGAAAAGCTTCGCGCATACGCAAAACGCGGCGAAGACAAGCGATAGATTCAGCGCGGCGCAATCTGCGCAGGCTCTGTTACAGCGATGCGAAGGATTTTTGATTTTTCCAGCTTTTCCCGAAAAATCCGGGAAGACCGGCGAGCGATACGGTAACACGCCGGGAATTGTTACTCGCGGGAAATAAACAGCTTCAGCGATAGCGAGGCCAGCGCCGACGCGAAGATCACGGCGGCGACCGCAAGCAGGCCGATGACGTAGGAGCCGGAATATTGCTTGAGCCAGCCCATCATGGTGGGACCGAAAAAACCGCCGGTGGTCGCGATGCTGTTGATGAAGGCGAGCCCGCCGGCCGCGGCGACGCCGGTGAGGAAACGGGTCGGGATGGTCCAGAAGATGGCGCGCGCGGCGGTGACGCCGACCAGAGCGAGGGAAAATCCGATCACGGCCGAGCTGAGCGAATTGGAGAAGATCGGCAAGAGCAGCCCAACGCCGCCAAGAACGCAGCAGATCGCGAGATTGGCGATGCGCCTGCCCTTGCGGTCGACATAGTGCGCCCACAGGATCATGCCGATGGTGGCAAAGAGATAGGGGATCGCCGCGATCCAGCCGATCGTCGTGTTGGCGAGGTGGTATTCCTTCAGCATCAGCGGCATCCACAGGCCGATGCCGTAAGAGCCGAGCGTGAAGCCGAACTGGATCGCGGTGCAGATCAGCACGCGCGGATCCTTCAGCGCCGCCCAGAACGTGGAATGCGGCCGTTCTCGCACTTCCGACGCCAGCACGCCGTCGAGCGCGTCGCGCTCCTCGCGCGTCAGCCAGGGCGCGGTTTGCGGCCGGTCGGCGAGCAGTTTCAGCGTGAGCAGGCCGAGCGGTATGCAAGGCAGGCTCACCAAGAGAAACATCCATTGCCAGCCCGCGAGGCCCCAGATGCCGTCGAGCCGAAGCAGTTCGGTGCAAATCGGTGTGCCGATCATCGAAGACAGGGGAATGCCGACCAGAAACCAGGCGAGCATGCGCGTGCGGTATTGCGCCGGAAACCAGGCGGCGAGAAAGAAGGTCACGCCCGGAAAGAAGCCGGCTTCCATGATGCCGAGCAAAAGCCGCACGCCGTAAAAACTGTGCGGCCCGACCACGAAGGCGGTCGCCGCCGACACGATGCCCCAGCTGACCATGATGCGGGCGATCCAGCGCCGCGCGCCCACCCTATAAAGCAGCAGATTGCTCGGGATCTCGAACGTCGAATAGCCGAGAAAGAAAATGCCGCCGGCGAATCCGAACTGCAGCGGGGTCAGCCCGAGCTGCGCGTTCATGGTCAGCCCCGCGACGCTGAGGCTGGTGCGGTCGAGGTAATTGAAGAGATAGGCGACGGTGAGTAACGGCACGAAGCGAAGGGCTGCCTTGTGCACGGCGCTGTGCATGGCCGCATCCGCCGCGTCGGCTCGCGCTGATCCGACGCTGCCATGCATGTTGGCTTGCACGCTGGCTTGCGCGCCGCCTTGCGCGCCACCTTGCGCGCCACCTTGGACGTGTCCTTGGACGCCCGCACCCACGTCAGTCATCCCGCCCCCGCCCCGTTTTGGCTTTTGTTGTTATTGGTCACGGGCTTGGCTTAGCAGAAGGTTCCGGCTCCACAAAGCCTGAAACCCTCATGGTGAGGAGCGCCATTTGGCGCGTCTCCTCAGGATGAGGAGCGAGGCTGCCGCGATCACAGGAGCGAAGCGTCTCCCCAAAAGCATCGCGGGCGACCTTGTCAGTCGCCCGCGACGGAAACGATTTCCCCGACTGGATTACGCGGCGTGGATAGAGGGACTTTCGACCTCGAGATTGCATTCCCGGAAGTGAAACGCGATCTCGTCGAGCGCGCGTTGCTCCCAGATTTCGGCCTCCGCGAGCCAGAACGATTTACGCTCGCGATCATGTAACGCACGCTCACGGCAAAAATGCTCCTGGCGGCGAATTTCAACGAGCTTGTTCATGAACTCCACTCCCTGTCGGTGAAGCCAAGTAACCAACCTAACCAGCTAGCTACGGATTTCACGCTAGCAGATTTCATCCGTTCCGTGTGTGGCATTTTCATGAGTAGAAAAGATTCACAATTTTTTGCTGCTCGCGGTGCAACGCAACATCAAAGTCAGGACGCGTGACTTAACCGATCGGGTGAATGCGATTTCACCAAGCAGCATTATTCGCTTAAGCCACGAATGCGGTGCGGCAGGCCCTATTGTCTGGCACACCAACATCGCTAAGGTGTCAGCGTCTTGATCAAGAAGTCCTCAAAAAGAGGATCCGATGGGGAGAAAAACGTCATGAGCCGACACCAGGGGCGCGAATCAACCGGCAAATCCCGCATGCAGATGCGCGGCTGCGCCTGCGGGTGCGACAACACGCTGCAGCTGACGAAGGGCGACTTGAGCCGGCGCAGCTTCATGGCGGGAGCAGCGGCTGTGGCCGCGACTGGCCTTGCTGCACCGCGAGCTCTCGCGCAGGCGCCGGCTGAAAAGCCCTACCGGATCGACGTTCACCACCATCTGTCGCCGCCGAGCTATATCCAGGCCATCATCGACAACCATCTCGGCAGCCCGCCGCAAATCAAGTGGACGCCGGAAAAGTCGCTCGCCGACATGGACGCGGCCGGCGTTGCGGTTTCCATGCTCTCGGTGACGCAGCCCGGCGTGAATTTCACCTCGGGCGAGGCCGCGCGGAAACTTTGCCGCGAGAGCAACGACTATGCCGCGAAGCTGATCGCAGATCATCCTGGCCGCTTCGGCTCGTTCGCGATGATTCCGCTCGCCGATACCGAAGGGAGCCTGAAGGAAATCGAATACGCGCTCGACACGCTCAAGGCCGACGGCATTGGGCTGCTCACCAGCTATCACGACAAATGGCTCGGCCATCCCTCGTTCCTGCCGGTCATGGAAGAGCTCAACCGCCGCAAATGCGTGGTCTACACCCACCCGACGACCGCCGATTGCTGCGTCAACCTGATGAAGACCGAGCCGCCGACGCTGGTCGAATGGGGCACCGACACCACGCGCACCATCGGCGATATCGTGTTCTCCGGCAACGCGCAAAAATTCCGCGACATCAAGTGGATCTTCTCGCATGCCGGCGGCACCATGCCGTTCCTGATCGAACGCTTCATCGGCCAGCCGAAGATCGACAAGGAATTCCAGCCGGCCGTGCCGGACGGCGCGCTGGCCGAATTGACGCGCTTCTACTACGACACCGCGCAAACCGCGAACAAGGCGTCGATGTCGGCGCTGACGGCGATCATCCCAACCTCGCAAATCGTGTTCGGCACCGATTTCCCCTATCGCACGGCTATCGATCACGTGAAGGGCTTGCGTGCATCGGGCGTGTTCAACGAGGCGCAACTGAAGGATATCGAGCGCGGCAACGCAGTAAAGCTGCTGCCAAGGTTGAATGCATAAAGGTTGAATGCATAAAGGCTGCACGCATAAAAGGCTGAACGCGCAAGGAGCCCAGGATTCCCCTTTCGCACCCGATCGCCGATGACCCCGAGGCCATCCGCGCCCGCGCGATGGAGACGCTGTTCGAGCGGCTGGAGAGCCTGTGCGAAGGCGCGATCGCCATCGATCGTTCCGGGCGCGTCGTCTACGTCAACGAAAAATACCTGCCCGCGCTCGGCCTGAAGCGCACGTCGGAAGCCTTGGGGCGACCCATCGAGGAGATCATTCCCAACAGCCTGATGCGGCGCGTCGCCGAAAGCGGCGAGCCGATCCTGCTCGACATCATGGAGCTCGGTGGCGAGCAACTCGTGGTCACGCGTATGCCGATCGAGGATATCAGCGGCAAGGTGATCGGGGCGATCGGCTTTGTGCTGTACGACCGGCTGGAAAATCTGAAACCCCTGATCGAGCGCGTCGCGCATCTCGAGAACGAACTGCGCATCGCGCGGCGGCAATTGTCGCTGCCGGCGCGACCTGCGCGCTACACCTTCGACGACTATGTCGGACAAAGCGAAGGCATCGTCCGCGCCAAGGAACTTGCTGGCCGCGCCGCGCGGCAGAACGTGACGGTGCTTTTGACCGGCGAGACCGGCACCGGCAAGGAATTATTGGCGCAGGCGATCCACAATGCGTCGGCCCGTGCGGAGAAGCCGTTTGTCAGCGTCAATGTCGCCGCTACACCGGAGACGCTGATCGAGCAGGAATTCTTCGGCACAGCGCCCGGACATCATGGCGAAACCGACAGGGGCCGCGATGGCAGATTCAAGAGCGCCGACGGCGGCACGCTCTTCCTCGACGAGATCGGCGACATGCCGCCGGCCTTGCAGGCTAAACTCTTGCGCGTGTTGCAGGAGCGAGAGATCGAGCCGCTCGGTTCGGACAAGCCGGTCAAGGTCGATGTCCGCATTATCGCCGCGACCAATGTCGATCTCGAAAGGCGCATCGCTGAAGGCGCCTTCCGCGCCGATCTTTATTATCGCCTCAACGTGCTGTCCATAGCGCTACCACCTCTTCGCCACTGCATCGGCGATCTCGAAGCGATCGCCGCGCGGCTGCTCGACGATGTCGTGATCTCGGGCGCTTACCCGAACGCCCGCATCACGCCCTCGGGCCTGGCTGCGCTTGCGCGCTACGACTGGCCGGGCAACGGGCGCGAACTGCGCAACATCCTGGAGCGCGCGCTGATCCTCTCGGATTCCACCCGGCTCACCGGCGACGATTTCGCGCACATCCTCCCCGTCGGCACGGCGAGCAAGGCGGCCGCGCCGGCCGCAATCACGACCGCAGTACTGCCCTACGCGGAAGCCGAGCTTGCCTTCGAAAAGCAGACGCTCGAACAGGCGCTCGATGCCGCAGGCGGACAGATCGCGGAAGCAGCACGGATGCTGCGAATCTCGCGCGCGACCTTCTACAAGAAGCTCGCCAAGTTCGGCCTGCACGCGTCTTAGCCTTACGGCGTCAAAATCAGCGCCAGCCCCTCATCCTGAGGAGCGCGCTCGCGCGCGTCTCGAAGGATGTGGCCCGTCCTGGTGGCCTCATGGTTCGAGACGCCGCGTCAAGTGACGCGGCTCCTCACCATGAGGTAGCCTGTCTGACTTTCGAGACAGAAGCCGTCTCGGTTCTCAGAACCGCAACACATCACCGCTTTCGTTGCATGCGTTTCGACGGATGAAGCGCGCGCTTGCACAAATCCCTTGCGATAGATCAAGGACCTGACGCAAACTTTGTCAGTTCGTGAAGCACGCGACGCAAGAACGCGCGAACCGAAAGACTGCGCGGACACAAAGGGAGGCATTCATGAGTTTTCTGATCGCAGTCGGCGCACTCTGTTTCCTGATGTTCGTCGCCTATCGCGGCTTCAGCGTGATCCTGTTCGCACCGGTCGCAGCTCTCGGCGCGGTATTCCTCACCGACCCCGCCGCGGTGCCCGCCGCCTTCACCGGTCTGTTCATGGACAAGATGGTGGGGTTTGCCAAACTCTACTTCCCGGTCTTCCTGCTCGGCGCCGTCTTCGGCAAGGTAATCGAGCTTTCAGGTTTCTCGAAATCGATCGTCGCCTCCGTGATCGATCTCGTCGGGCCGAAGCGCGCGATGCTCGCGATCGTGCTGGTCTGCGGCGTGCTCACCTATGGCGGCGTGTCGCTGTTCGTGGTCGTGTTCGCCGCCTATCCCTTCGCGGCCGAAATGTTCCGCGCCGGCAATATCCCCAAGCGTCTGATCCCCGGCACCATCGCGCTCGGCGCCTTCTCCTTCACGATGGACTCGCTGCCGTTCTCGCCGCAGATCCAGAACATCATTCCGACCACCTATTTCAAGACCACCAATGGCGCGGCGCCGATCCTCGGCACGCTTGGCGCGATCTTCATCCTGGTTCTCGGCCTGACCTATCTCGAATGGCGGCGACGGTCGGCAGCGGCCGCCGGCGAAGGCTATGGCGAGGGACACACCAACGAGCCGCCGCCGGTCGACACCAAGGACCTGCCGCCGGCCTTGATCGCCTTCCTGCCGCTGATCGTGGTCTTCGTGGTCAACATCGCACTCGGCGGCTTTCCCGGCCTGTTCGGCGGCCTGATCGACCGCGCCTATGGCACCAATTACGACCTCACGCTCGCCATGGATCACGCGATTCCAAACCCGATCGCGGGCATCAAGGCGATCTGGGCGGTGGAAGGCGCGCTGATCGCGGGCATCATCACCGTCTTCATCTTCGCCTTCCCGAAGCTGAGCTCGACCTTCGCCGAAGGCAGCAAGGCCGCGGTCGGCGGCGCGCTGCTCGCCGCCATGAACACCGCGTCCGAATACGGCTTCGGCGCCGTGATCGCGGCACTGCCCGGCTTCCTCGTCATCAAGGAGACGCTGAGATCGATCCCCAATCCGCTGGTGAACGAGGCCATCACCGTCACCACGCTGGCCGGCATCACCGGATCTGCGTCGGGCGGCATGTCGATCGCGCTTGCCGCCATGTCCAAGGATTTCATCGCCATGGCGGAGGCCGCGCATATTCCGCCAGAGGTGCTGCATCGCGTCGCATCGATGGCCTCGGGCGGCATGGATACGCTGCCGCATAACGGCGCAGTCATCACGCTGCTCGCGGTGACCGGCCTCACCCACCGGCAGTCCTACAAGGACATCTTTGCCGTCACCTGCCTCAAGACGCTCGCCGTCTTCTTCGTGATCGCCGTCTACTACCTCACGGGATTAGTTTAGCCGTGTAACAAGAGGAGCCGCGCCATGAGCCAGCACCCTGCCCTGCAATTCCTGCGGCTGTCGGAAAAGGGCAAGGTGGTGAGCGCGGCCGAGGCCGTGCGGCTCATTCGTGACGGCGACACGGTCGCAACCGGCGGCTTTGTCGGCATCGGCTTTGCCGAGGAAATCGCGCTGGCGCTGGAGGCGCTCTATCTCGAGCACGAAACCGACGCGCCTTACACGCAAGGCAAGCCGAAGAACCTGACGCTGGTTTATGCCGCCGGCCAGGGCGACGGCAAGCATCGCGGCCTCAATCACTTCGCCCATGACGGTCTCGTCAAGCGCGTGATCGGCGGCCATTGGGGCCTCGCGCCGAAATTGCAGCAGCTTGCGATCTCGAACCAGATCGAGGCGTATAACCTGCCGCAAGGCGTGATCACGCACCTGTTCCGCGACATCGCAGCAAAGCGGCCGGCGCATATCAGCCGCGTCGGCATCGGCACCTTTGTCGATCCGCGCAACGGCGGCGGCAAACTGAATGCGCGAACCACGGAAGATCTTGTCGAGCTGCTCACGATCAATGGCGAGGAATGCCTGCTCTACAAGACCTTCCCGATCAATATCGGCATCATCCGCGCCACCACAGGCGACGCCGACGGCAACCTCACCATGGAGAAGGAGGCGCTGACGCTCGAGGCGCTGGCGATCGCGATGGCCGCGCATAATTCCGGCGGGCTCGTGATCGCGCAGGTCGAGCGCGTCGCCGAAAACGGCACGCTCAATCCGCGGCAGGTCAAGATTCCCGGCGTGCTGGTCGATTGCGTCGTGGTGGCGCGGCCCGAAAACCACTGGCAGACCTTTGGCACGCAATATAATCCGGCCTTCGCAAGCGAGATTCGCGTGCGCGCCGGTTCGCTGCCGGCGCTTCCGATGAGCGAGCGCAAGATCATCGCGCGCCGCGCGGCGTTCGAGCTGAAAGCCAACAGCGTGGTCAATCTCGGCATCGGTATGCCCGAGGGGATTGCGGCGGTCGCAAACGAAGAAAAGATCATCGACCTGATCACGCTGACCGCCGAGCCCGGCGTCATCGGCGGCATTCCCGCCAGCGGCATCGATTTTGGCGCGGCGATCAACACGCAGGCGGTGATCGACCAGCCGTATCAGTTCGACTTCTATGACGGCGGCGGGCTGGACGCGGCCTTCCTCGGGCTTGCCCAGGTCGATCGCGCAGGCAATCTCAACGTCTCCAAGTTTGGGCCCAAACTCGCAGGCGCCGGCGGCTTCATCAACATCAGCCAGAACGCCAAGAAGGTGGTATTCGTCGGCACCTTTGGCGCCGGCAAACTGCGCATCGACTGCGCGGGCGGAAAGCTTGCGATCGTCGACGAGGCGCACTCGCGCAAGTTCGTCGAACAGGTCGAGCATGTGACGTTCGCGGGCGCTTACGCCGTGGCGCGCGGCCAGCCGGTGCTTTACGTGACCGAGCGCTGCGTGTTTGCGCTTTCACCTGATGGCCTCGAGCTGATCGAAGTCGCGCCCGGCATCGACATCGAGCGCGATATTCTTTCGCTGATGGATTTCAGGCCGGCCATTCCGCGCGAGCCTCTCCTGATGGATTCGCGCATCTTCCACGACGGCGTGATGGAGCTGCGCCGCGACCTGGTCGCGATCCCCCTTGAGCAGCGTTTCACCTATGACACCCAGCAGGAGCTGTTCTTCGTCAATCTCGAACGCTTCGTGGTGCGCAGCCAGGCCGATATCGAGGCGATCCATCATGCGGCCGAGGCGAAGCTCGCACCGCTTGGCCGCCGTGTCTATGCCATCGTCAACTACGACAACTTCTCGATTCCGCCCGACCTGATGGACGAGTATTCGGCGATGGTGCGCTCGCTCACCGACCGCTATTACTCCGGCGTCTCGCGCTACACCACGTCGGGCTTCCTGCGCATCAAGCTCGGCGAGGCGCTGGAAGGCCGCGGGCTGGCGCCGCATATCTTCGAGAGCGCCGACGAGGCGCGCTGGGACGCGCACGAAAGCGGCGGGCGGTAGCCCCCCTTTTCTCAACACCCACGGCTCGTCATGGCCGGGCTTGTCCCGGCCATCCACGTCTGTTCTAAGCATCAAGAAAGCAAGACGTGGATGCCCGCGCCATAGGCGAGCGAAAGCGACGCCGTTCTTCGAACGGCTATGCGCGGGCATGACGGCAAGCTTAATCTCACGACCCGGAGCACTCCCCATGAAAGCCTATGTGATTGCGGCGGACACCGTCCACGATGCGGCTGTCATGGCCGAATACGGCAAGGTCGTCGCCGCCACGATCACCGCCTTCGATGGCAAGTTCCTCGTGCGCGGCGGCACGTGTTCGGTGCTCGAAGGCGAGTGGCAGAAGCGCACGGTGATCCTCGAGTTTCCGAGCCGCGAAAGAGCCGAGGCCTGGTACAACTCCGACGACTACCAGAAAATCATCGGCCTGCGGCTCAACAGCGCGCACGGCAGCCTCGTGATCGTCGACGGGGTGTGAGGGCGGGCGCGCGTCGTCCCCGCTCACGCAGGGACGACATCCGCCGACCAAGCCGACAAGACCTACGCCCGTCGCGTCACCTGGAACGAATTGTCCACGGCCCAGCGGCCGGGTCCGCTGACGAAATAGACCAGGAAGATGAAGCAATAGAGGATGGCCGCATCGCCGCCATTGAGCATCGGGAAGTTGCCCTTCGGCGCATGCGCCATGAAATAGGCGAACGCCATGTCGCCGGCGAGAATGAAGGCGACGGGCCGCGTCAGGAAGCCGACCGTGAACAGCGCGCCGCCGACGATTTCGATAATGCCCTGAAACCAGATCAGCGAACCCATCGTGGGTTGAACCGGCCCGTGCGGAAAGTCGAGCAGCTTGGAGGTGCCGTGCTCGAGAAACAAAAGCCCGATCACGATGCGGGCGATGCTGAGTATTTCTGGCGCATATTTGCTGACGCGATCTAACATCGATCAAACTCCCCAATTTGGATGCGGATGTCGAACCCCCCAGCCCGTTGAATAACGAGCCACCCCAGAGCGGGTTACCTTAACCCGCATAACTGCGCAGGGGAAACGCTCTCGCGCTGCACCCAAGTGCCTGATTCACAACATCTTGCGCCTGAGGCCTGACGTCACATCGTCGTGACGGGACGCGCGTGTCACGCCGCTGTGACGTTCGGCCAGGAAAATGTCGCCTCTCCAATTTCCTTGAAGGCATTTTCAAGAGAGCTTTTCGATGAAACGCGGAATTGCAATTCTGCTTTCGGCTGTCGTGCTGGCGGGGCTCGGCTATTTCACGGCCAGCAAATGGGCGATCCGGCACAAGACCATCACGCTCTACGATCCCTTGCGGACCGATCGTCCGGTCGACGTCGATATCGCGGTGCGGCGCGATCGCGAGATGGAGGAGGTCGCCGAAATGGTCACGCTGCCGGTGGCGATCCTCAATCACGGCAACACGGTCAAGTACACCGAATATTCGTTTCTGGTGAACGTGCTTGCGATGCGCGGTTATCTCGTCGCCAGCGTGCAGCACGACATCGAGGCCGACGGCGCGATGGTGACGCAGGCCGGCGAGGAATATGTCGGCCGCAGGCCACACTACAACAAGGGCATTGCCAACATCCTGTTCGTGATCGACGAACTCAAGACGCTCTATCCCAACGCCGACTATCACCAGCTCACCATGGTTGGGCATTCCAACGGCGGCGACATCTCGATGTACTTCGCCAAGCGTCATCCTGATTTGATCAGGAAGGTGGTGACGCTCGACAACCTGCGCGTCCCCTTCATCACCGACGGCAAGTTCAAGATCCTGTCGTTCCGCTCCAGGGACCCCGTCTTCAAGGCCGATCCCGGCGTCGTGCCCGACGATGCGATGTGCCGGAAGGCCGGCATCACCGTGGTCAAGACGCCCTATCAGCACAACGAGCTGAGCGACCGCGGACCAGACGAGGTCAAGAATTCGATCCAGTCCATTCTCGACCGCTTCCTCGACGACAACACGCCGGCCGGACAAATGGAGGCCGAAAAGCTTCGGGACAACAACACCGCCGGCCTGCTCGCGGCGTCCGCGACGCCGCAGTAATTCGCTCCGCTCACCCCTGCTTGGCGCGGCTGCGCAGGATCCGCAGCGCCCGTTCGTCGCCGCGCGCATAGGCGTCGTCGACAAACGCGATCAGGAGATCGGCGAGCGCGCCATAGTCCCACAGTTTCAGTTCGGCCGGATCGATCCAGCCCTCGAAGAAATCGTCGAGGTATCCGCGTGAGGCGTCGTTGGCTTCGGTCCAGGTGGGGCCGGCGAGCCCTGCCGGATCGCTATCCCAGTGGCACACCACGAAGCCGCCGGCGGTCTTGGCCAGAATCCAGCGTCCATCCTTCGGCGCCTCGCTGATCGGGCGCAGGGATTGGCCAATTTTCCGCAGCACAAGTTCGACCTGATCAGACATTCAACGCTTCCAGCACCCGACGGAATGGCCGGTGAATCGCTCGGCCATGCTCCCTGTTCCATAGGCTGATGGTTCAACTATGGCGAGACCAACGCATTCCAGGCGCAAAAGATTCAGGCGAGCGCCTGATCCGCGGGCCGCCACGCCGCCGACCTCGCGCGATATTTTTGCGAGAGGTGCGCGGAACTGCAACTCGGCGGCGACGTTTGAATCTCCATTCGAGGAGTGAGGACGAGACACGCGTTGCTGGTTCGCGGCGGCGTCCTGCGTTCGGCTGGGCCGGCTCTTGCCGACGATGTCGGCGTTCGGGCCGGTCCAGCCGGCGCAGGTGTCGCGGCAAAGCGCCGATATGGAGCGTTGCCTTGAACAAATCGCCCGCGGCCCTTTCGGGATCACGCGGGCGATTTGCGTTTGATGTCCTTGCGGGAAATACCGCGGAACGGTGTCTGCCTCATGGCGTTTAGACCTGCATCCGAGGAGAGGAGAACGACATGAGGAATATATTGATGATTGCGGCGGCGACGTGCGTGCTCGCCGGACCCGCTCTGGCCGACGAGGTCGTGGTGCGGCCGCCGGCGGCCGGCGTGACGGTCGGCGAAACCCCGCGCACCGACACTGAACGCAAGACCGTGATCAAGAAGGATGAACCGGGCAGCCAGACCACCGTGATCAAGAAAGAGCACGACGACGGAACGCGGAGCAAGACCGTCATCCATCACGACAACGAATAGTCGATCCAGACAATTCGCCCGCGGGCTCCTTGCAGGGGGCCCGCGGGCGATTTTTGTTGAAGGCTCCATCAGAGCCGCAGCGGAGGCCTACTCCCTCTCCCATGGGAGAGGGCTGGGGTGAGGGGGTACGGTCTGTCGATAGAGCGAAACCCCTCACCCGGCACGGAGCCTGTCATCGGGCGCGCGTTCGCGCGACCCGTTGGTGCCGACCTCTCCCAATGGGAGAGGTGAAACAGGCGCAGTTCTGCGCACTCACACCAGCTTCACGTTCTTCAGCGGCAGGCTGCGCACCGGCTTGCCTGTCGCGGCGAAGATCGCATTCATCACCGACGGCGAGACCACGCAGATGGTCGGCTCGCCGACGCCGCCCCAGAAGTCATAGGTCGGCACCAGCACCACCTCCACCTTCGGCATCTCGGCAAGCCGCATGATCTCGTAGGTGTCGAAGTTGAGCGCCGTCATGCGGCCCTTGTCGACCGGCATTTCGCCATACATCGCAGCCGTCAGGCCGTAGGCGACCGAGCCCTGCGCCTGCGCCTCGATCTGGCCGGGGTTGACCGTGTGACCGCAATTCACCGCCAGCACGATGCGATGAACCTTGAGCTTGCCTTGCGGGCTGACCGAGACCTCGGACACCGCCGCCGAGTAGCTGCCATAGCCCATGAACTGCGCGAGGCCGCGATGAACGCCCGCGGGCAATGGCTTGCCCCAGTCGCCCTTCTCGGCCGCGGCATTCAGCACGGCGAGATGCTTGGGATGGTTCTTCATCAGCGCGCGGCGGAATTCCAGCGAATCCTTGCCCGCGGCGCGCGCCACTTCCTCGATGAAGCATTCCATGTAGACGGCGTTCTGGTTGGTATTGACGCCGCGCCACGGGCCGACCGGCACATGGCTGTTGCGCATGACGTATTCGATCAACAGGTTCGGCACGTCGTAGCCAAGCTGCGCGTCGCCGGGCGTCTCGTAGAGTCCCTGCAACTGCCGCATGTCCTTGCCATTGACGATGGCAGTGGGATTGACGCGCGCGTTGATCGACTGGCCGGCGACGCGAACATGCAAGGCCACCAGGTTGCCGTCATTGTCGAGACCGGCCGACATCTTGCAGCTTGAGATCGGGCGATAGAAATCGTGCGCCTGATCTTCTTCACGGCTCCAGATCAGCTTGATCGGCGTGTCCGGGAAGGACTTTGCGATCTCGGTCGCCTGATGCACAAAGTCCTGCGTGCCGCCGCGCCGGCCAAATCCGCCGCCGAGGTCGAGGCGGTGAATTTCGCAATTCGCGAGCGGAATGCCCGAGGTTTCCGACAGCGCCGCGAGCGCGCCTTCGAGATTCTGGGTTGGCACCCAGGCATCGGCGCGGTCCTTCGACAGCTTGACCGTGCAGTTCATCGATTCCATCGTCGCATGCGCCAGGAACGGCGTCGAATAGGTCGCCTCGACCTTCTTCGGCGCGTCCGCGATCGCCTTCACGGCATCGCCGTTCTGGCGGTCGCCGTTGGTGGTCGAGGCCTCGAGGCCCTCCTTCAGCATGTCGGCGATGGTCGCCGAGGACTTCGTGGCATTTTCGCCCTCGTCCCAGACGATCGGCAACGCATCGAGCGCCTTCTTCGCCCGCCACCAGGTGTCGGCGACGACGGCGACCGCCGTGTCCTGCACCCGCACCACCTTCTTGACGCCGGGCATGCCCGTGACCTTGGCTTCGTCGAAGCTCTTGAGCTTGCCACCGAACACCGGGCAATCCTTGATCGCCGCGCACAGCATGCCCGGCAGTTTCAGGTCGATCGAAAAGATCTTGCTGCCGTCGAGCTTGTCGGCGGTGTCGAGCCGCTTCAGCGGCTTGCCGGCAATGGTCCAGTCCTTGGGATCCTTGAGCTTGATGTCCTTGGCGTCCGGCGGCGTCAGCTTGGCCGCTGCGCCAGCGACTTCGCCGTAATGCACCGAGCGATTGCTCGCCGCATGCGTGATGACGCCTTTGGACACGGTGAGTTCGGAGGCCGGGACATTCAGCTTCTCGGCCGCGGCCTGAACGAGCATGATGCGCGCGGCCGCACCGCCCTTGCGGACGTAGTCCTGCGAGGTGCGGATGCCACGGCTGCCGCCGGTGCCCATTTCACCCCAGGCGCGTTTGGAAGCGAGGTTTTGGCCGGGCGTGATGCCTTCGGTCGTCACCTTGCTCCAGTCGCATTCGAGTTCTTCGGCGACGAGTTGAGCAAGGCCGGTCAAGGTACCCTGCCCCATTTCGGAGCGCGCAATACGAATGACGCAGGTGTCGTCAGGCTTGATCGCGACCCAGATGTTGACCTGGCTGGCGGCATCCGTCGTGCCTTCGGCATGCGCGGCATCGAACGGCACGTTCATGCCGAGCGCGAGACCGCCGCCGGCGATCGCAGCGGAGCCGACGATGAAATCGCGGCGCGACAGTTTGAGGTGCTTTTCCAGAATGGGCTTGTTCATGACTAACCTGCCTTTCCGGTGGTGCCGCCGCCGTTGGCGGCCACGTGCACGGCTTCGCGGATGCGCTGATAGGTGCCGCAGCGGCAGATGTTGGTCATCGCATCGTCGATGTCCTTGTCGGTCGGCTTGGGAGTCTTCTGCAGCAGCGCCGCGGCGGCCATGATCTGGCCGGACTGGCAATAGCCGCATTGCGGCACGTCGACCGAGGCCCACGCTTTTTGCACCGGATGGGAGCGATCAGCGGACAGTCCCTCGATGGTGACGATCTTGTCGTTCTCGGTGATCTGGCCGAACGGAATCTGGCAGGAGCGTTGCACTTCGCCGTTGAAATGAACCGAGCAGGCGCCGCACTGGGCGATGCCGCAACCATATTTGGTGCCGGTGAGACCGACATGCTCTCTGATAACCCACAGCAAGGGTGTGTCAGCCTCCGCCGAGACGTCCCTCACCGTGCCATTGATGTTGAGTTTTGCCATATGCGTTCCTCCATCAGGCAGGCGGTGGCGGAGCATAATCGCGGGGCGAAATATTGCCTATGGGCTAGTGGAGTGGATTTGACATTCGCTAACCACATGGCGGCGAACTCGGAAAGCGAATGTCAAATCCTAAACTCCACTAGAAAACATATATTTGCTAGTGGTCCTTTGATTCTAACATTCGCAAAAGTGACCGCTGAGAAGTGATGCGAATGTTAGAATCGGACCACTAGAGGCTCACATTGCGGGTTGCCCGCTATGCGCGCGGCAACACTTTTTCGCGACGTGAAAAGCGGCAGTGGGAAAGATTTTGCAGCGCGGCATGGACGAGCCACAACGTCAGTCTTCCAACATCACGTAAGCGCAGAAGCCAACCCCTGCACAGGTCAGCATCGTCAAGAACATGTACTGGGTGTTGATCGACGGGCAATTGCCGAAAGTCAGCGAACGGTCGAGTATCACATAGAGGAGCAGTCCAAAAATCGCAATCGAACCGTAGAGGTACAGGGTCGGCACGGCGAGCCAGTCGTAAAACTCGCAGAGAATGTTTCGGGGCCTCAAGAGAAGGAGGTTGGTGAGAATGCGCTTGAACAACCCCCCGCCGGAAGCCATCAACATACCCGCAACGATGGCGAACAATGCGATCTGGAGCATAACCCCAAATTTCGACCAGGGGCCGGGGGCGACATCGACCGACAGTGCAGCCGAAAACTTCAAGGCTGCTTCGATTCCGTAAGCGGCAAAGAAGGCGCTGACCAGACGATCGAGCGCCCTGATGAGATCTTGTATGCGCGACTGTATTGGTGCGGCGTCCGAGGTCCGGAACGTCAGCGCAAATGCGAGAACCGCGCCAAGCGCGACACCGATGCCGGCCGCCCAAAAGTACGGATGACCCCAGGCCCAAAAAACTGTCAGAGGCGGATCGTAGCAATTGCGGAGGTGGACATCCCACCACGCCAGCGCGGCCGCAGCGACGCCGATCTCGATGCTTCGTCTGATAATGCCGCCGCCTGACGCGAGCCCCAACCCGCAGAGTGGCCAGATAAGGAGAAGCCTCGGTTGCCGCCAGGGTTCGAAAACCGGCGCAGGCACCGCACCGGCGCGTCGAGCCAGCCAATGCTGGGCGAGATCAAACGTACCGTCCAGGGTGCCGAAAGCAGCAAAGAAAGCGATCGATACAAGCTCGATCGCACGCTGTTGATCTGATATGAAAGGGTGCAGGCACGCAATCAGGGCGCCAAAGACTGCAATCGTCAGAAGCCTTCGCATCGACTTGCGCCCCCAAGAGATGCTCGCAGGCAACGGCAAGCTGAAAAATCGCCGAATGGCCGTCTTGATCTGTACGCGTATATCGTGAAAAATACAATCCTTCCGAGCGGAGGTTGGGCCAGTTGAACTCAATCAGCCAACACTCACCTGATCAGCAACGTCAAGCGTCGGCCGACATCAACCGCATCTACGCGTATGTGGCTGCGAGCTTCGGCGGTCTGGTTGGCGGACTTGCGCGATCATCTCCGAATTTGTCCGACAGCGCGTATTCGGAATACGCGCTGTGGGCCGTGTGCGCCCTCATCGGTGCGCTTTTTTTCAGCGTCATCTCGACGAAAGACTATCGCTCTCGTGTCGGGCGCCTGTTTGGGTGCGGAGTTACGGCGCTTGTCCTGTTTTTTATCGGCGTGGCGCTGCAAGCGTTTTTCGGATCGGAACTGCCCGCACCCGCCGAATGGCCCTTTGCAGGCGCAAATGCCTATTTGATACCTGTCGCGATTGTTGTCCTTGGGTTCTTGTCAGGAATCGGGATCCGCCGGGCGGAAAGAGCGGGCTTCCCGTCCTGGTTGGAAGTACCTTCTTTCGCGGCTGTCACAACGTTCGCGATTATCGTTTTCTTTCTGCTCCGCGAAAAACTCTATTGATCCGAGGCACCGGCCCTTGCGAGCCTCGCATTCGTGCCGCCGCAATGCGCTGGGGTCTATCCAACCGTCTCGCCGCTCGACTCATCAAGCCGCTCAAGCGTCGCATGCAGGCTCTTCTGCACTTCACTGAGCCCGTTCAACAGCTGCGTGACATCGGTACGGGAAAGATTTTGCACCGCAGTATCGACGACCTCCCGGGCGAGCGGGAGCAGCTTGCCCCTCAGCACCCGTCCCTTCGGAGTCAGATAAATATGCCATTTGCGCCGGTCGTCCTGATTGCGCACCCTGCGGACGAGGCCCTTCTTTTCCATGATCACGATCGCGCTCAGCGTGGTCGGCTCCATGGTGCCGACCCGGTTGGACAGCTCGCGCTGGGTCAGGCCGTCCTCATGCCAGAGCGCACGCAGGAAGTACCACATGCCGAGCGTGATGCCATGCGGCTCGATCTTGACCTGAAGAAATCGCTGCAGCAGTCGATGGGTGGCGCGAATCTGATAGCCGACGCTCTCGGCAAACGGCAGATCGGCCTCGCGGGCGGGCACGCTCCGTGGCTTGCCGGTCTTTTTGCCGGTGACTTTCTTCGCGCTGGTCAATGGCGTCCCCTTTGCAAGCCGTGATTGCACATCCGAAAGGTCAGCGCAAACCGGCAGCCAGGAACCGGCCGTGGAACGCTGCCCACCTCCTGGCGTTTTAGGGGGTGTTTTGCAAAGGCCGCTTGCGCTATTTACTTAGTTAGCTAAGTATTTCACCTGTGCCCATCGGGGATAACATGACGACCGGTCCCGAAATGCGGGAATTGACCCTAAAAGTTCGCCGCAAGTCGGAAATCGCCGACGGCGTGTTCCTGTTCGAACTCATGGCCGGCAATGGCGGCGAGTTGCCGCCGTTCACGCCGGGCTCGCACATCACCGTGACCGCGCCCTCCGGGCAGAAGCGGCGCTACTCGCTCTGCAACGATCCGGCCGAGCGCGACCGCTATGTGATCGCGGTGAAGCAGGAAACGTCCGGCCGCGGCGGCTCGCTGAGCTTCACGAAAGAGGTCAAGGAAGGCGACGCGGTCACGGCCGAGCCGCCGGACAACGAATTCGAGATGGCATCGAGCGAACCGAAGCGGCTGATCTTCATTGCGGGCGGCATCGGCATCACGCCGATCCGCGCCATGATCCTGCATTGCCTGCGCCAGGGCAAAACCAACTTCATGCTGTATTACTTCGCGCGAACGCCAGCGATGATGGCGTTTCGCGAGGAATTTGCTGGCGACGCTTTCGACGGCAAGGTCGTGCTGCATCACGACAATGGCGACCCCGACCAGGCCTATGACCTGTGGCCGGTGCTGGAGGAGAGCCGCGGCGCGCATCTTTATTGCTGCGGCCCGCGCGGGTTGATGGACGCGGTGCGCGACATGACCGGCCACTGGCCGGATTCGGCGGTGCATTTCGAGGATTTCGTCGGCGCCTCGGCGCCGCACGCCGACGACACGCCGTTCGAGGTGCGCTTGGCGAAAAGCGGCAAGGCTTACGAGGTCGCGGCACATGTCTCGATCCTGGATACGCTGCGAAGCCACGGCCATGTGCTCGCGAGCTCCTGCGAAAGCGGCACCTGTGGCACGTGCCGCTGCCGCTTCGTTGGCGGCGAGGTCGACCATCGCGACCTCGTGCTCTCGGACGATGAAAAGAAGCGCGAGATCATGATTTGCGTGTCCCGGGCGAAATCGCCGACACTGGTGCTGGATTTATAGCCATGGACCTCGAAACATCCATTTTCCGTCATGGCCGGGCTTCGTCCCGGCCATCCACGTCTTTCTTACCGACGCAGGCAAAGACGTGGATGCCCGGCACAAGGCCGGGCATGGCGAAGATCCGGGAACGACAATGACCACCCCCCTCAACGTCGGCGTCATCGGTCTCGGCCGCGCCTTCACCTTGATGCTGCCGACCTTCGCGGCCGATCCACGCATTGCGCTGGTCGCCGCCAGCGATCCGCGCAGCGAGGCCCGCGAACGCTTTGCGCAGGAATTCGGCGCAAAGGCCTACGAGGATGCGGAAGCTTTATGCGCCGATCCCGACGTCAAGGTGGTCTACATCGCTTCGCCGCATCAGTTTCACGTCGCGCATGTGAAGGCCGCGGCAAAACACGGCAAGCACATCCTGGTCGAAAAGCCGATGGCTTTGTCGATCGAAGACTGCAAGGAGATGATCGTTTCAGCCAGGCAAGCGAATGTCAGGCTGCTGGTCGGTCACAGCCACAGCTTCGATCTGCCCTACTTGCGGGCGCGCGCGATGATCAAAAGCGGCGCTTATGGTCATGTCCGCATGATCAATGCGATGAACTTCACCGACTTCCTCTATCGGCCGCGCCGGCCGGAGGAACTCAACACGGCCCAAGGCGGCGGCGTGGTGTTCAGCCAAGCGGCGCATCAGGTCGATATCGTGCGCTTGCTCGCGGGCGCCAAGGCGGCGTCGGTGCGCGCGTTCACCGGCAACTGGGACGCCGCGCGCAACACCGAAGGCGCGTATTCGGCGCAGATCAAATTCGACGACGGCAGTTTCGCCTCGCTGACCTACAGCGGCTATGCGCATTTCGACACCGACGAATTCATGGGCTGGTGGGGCGAGCTCGGTCAAGGCCGCGACGGCGGCGTGACTTACGGCCGTGCACGCGCGAACCTGCAAAAGGCGACCAGCATTGCCGATGAGATCGCGATGAAGAACGCCCGCGCCTACGGTCCCAGCGGGCGCGACGCATTTCAGACCGGTGGCGAGCTGTCATACAATCATTTCGGGCTTGTGGTCGTGAGCTGCGAGCGCGCTGATTTGCGCCCCACTCCGCAGGGCGTCATGGTCTATGGCGACAAGACGCGGCATCTCGACGAACTCCCCTCACCCAAAATCCCGCGCGCCGAAGTGGTCGACGAACTCTATGCGGCGGCCATGCTGGCGACAGCGCCGCTGCATTCCGGCGAATGGGGCCTTGCAACGCTGGAGATATGTCTTGCGATACTCGAGGCGGCGAGGACGGGGCAAGAGGTCAAGCTAAGTCATCAGGTGTGAGTTTGCTTGTTCGGTCGTCATTCCGGGGTGCGCGGTAGCGCGAGCCCGGAATCAATTTCTCCTAACATTCTTGCGGCGTCATGGTTTCCGGGCTCAGCCCTGCGGGCTGCCCCAGAATGACGACCGAACGACCGCCTTAGGCAGTGCGCGCGCTGTTCGCCCGCGATGCGATGATCGCGATGACGTCGTTCTCGGCGGCGGCCGCGGTCTTGTAGCGCGGCTCGGTGGTGACGAACGGCTGCTCAGCCTCGGCGGGATGAAAGATCTCGACGTAATAGAGGCCGGATGGCGCGTCCAGTTTCGGCTCGATGCGGATTGTTGCCATTGCTATTCCCTCTTACCGTCGTCATTCCGGGGCGCGAGCGCAAGCGAGTGAACTATGGTGCGCAATTGCGCATCTGAGAATCCATTTCTCCAAGCATTCGTGCGGCGCGATGGATTCCGGGTTCAGCCCTGCGGGCTGCCCCGGAATGACGACGGTGAAACGCGTCAAGCCTGCGTCTCCGTCTCTCCCGCAAACATCACTCCCCGCAATTTCTCCGCCAGCGCACTACCTGCCGCATCCGACGCCTCCGTCGTTCCGGTCATGCCCAGATAACGCTCGGCGATGTCGCGCGAATTCAACAGATCCTGCGCCGCGCCCGACAGCGTGATGCGGCCGTTCTCGAACACATAGCCGCGATCGGCGATCGAGAGCGCGGCCTTGGCATTCTGCTCCGCCAGCAGGATCGTGATGCCTTGGTCGCGCAAGCGGACGATCAGGCGGAAGATTTCCGCCACCAGCAGCGGCGCGACGCCGAGCGAAGGCTCGTCCAGCACCAGGATTTTCGGCTTCGCCATCAACCCGCGCGCGATTGCGAGCATCTGTTGCTGGCCGCCGGAAAAATTGCCGGCGATGTCGTTCATGCGCTCGCGCAGCACCGGAAACAGCGCCCAGACCGCTTCGAGTTGCGCGGCAGCGCCATCCTCCGGCACCGCGTAAGCGCCGAGCGCAAGATTTTCCGCAACCGTCATGCCGGCAAAGATCTGCCGTCCCTCCGGCACGTGGGCGATGCCCCGCCGCAGACGCTCCGCCGGCGGCAGCGCCTCGATGGATGTTCCTTCAAGAAGGATCGTGCCCGCTTGAGGCCGCAACAGTCCCGAGACGGCCTTCGCCAGCGTCGACTTGCCGGCGCCATTGGCCCCGAGCAGCGTAACGATCTCGCCGCGTTCGAGCGTGAGGTTGATATCTTCCAGCACGCGGTGATGGCCGTAGCCGATCGCGAGAGATTTGAGCTCAAGCAGCGCCATGATCCTCGCGTCCCAGATAGGCCTCGATCACGCGGCTGTTGTTCTGCACTTCGGCCGGCGTGCCGGTGGCGATGATTGCGCCGGAATCGATCACAACCACGCGGTCGGCGACATTCATCACCAGCGACATGTTGTGCTCGACGATCACAACGGGAATGCCGAGCTTTCGGATCGCGCGCAAGAGATTGGCAAGCTCCTGCGTCTCGGTGTCGTTGAGGCCCGCGGCCGGCTCGTCGAGACAAAGAAGCTTTGGCTGCGCCATCAGCGCGCGCACCACCTCGAGCAGTTTTTGCGCGCCCATCGGCAATTCGGTCGCGTGTGTTTCCGCAAACGACGCGAGCCCGACAAGCTCCAGCATCTCCTCGGCGCGGCGGCGCAAGCGGCGCTCTTCGTCGCGCGCACCGGAGAGCCATAACATCTGGCTCGGCAGCGAATGGCGGCCAAGGCGATGGCCGCCGCTCATCACGTTCTCGATTGCGGTCATGCCGGGAAACACGCGCGCCGACTGGAAGGTGCGGATCAAACCGAGGCTTGCGATCTTCACCGGCGACAGACCGGCAAGATCACGCCCCGCGAACACCACAGTCCCGGCGTCGCGCGACATGATGTTGGAGACGAGATTGAACACCGTGGTCTTGCCCGCGCCGTTCGGGCCGATCAGCGCGGTCACTTCGCCGCCCCTTGCATCGAACGAAACGTCGTTGATGGCCTTCAGGCCGCCAAAGCTCTTGGCGAGGTTGCGCACGCTCAGGATGGCGCTTTCACTCGCCTCGATTTGCGGACTGGTCGCGCTCATGACTTCACGGCCTCCGTCTTGACGACCTCGCGCGGCGCCACGCCGCCAAGCCGCGAGATCATCTGGATCACGCCGCCATAAATCCCCTGCGGCAGATGCAGGAAGCTTGCGACGAGGAGCGCGCCCGACGCAAAGGTCTTGTAGACCGCAAGCGGCGCAAAGATCACCGGGAGCAGCGTCAGCAGCAGCGCGCCAAACAGGCCGCCGACCAGCGTGCTCTCGCCGCCGATGATCAACATCGCCACCAGTTCGAGCGAGCGCGAGGTGCCGACCATTTCCGGCGCGAGGAAGTTGAAGAAGAACGCGTAAAGGCTGCCGGCAAGCGAGGCCAGCGTCACGCTGATCAGAAACGCCGCGAGCTTGTAGCGCACCGTGTTGATGCCGAGCGCGGCCGCCGCCATCTGGTCGGAGCGGATCGCCTTCAGCGCGCGGCCGAAGCCGGAACGAACAGCCCCCACAAGCCCGAGCAAGATGATCACGTCCAGCGCAAGCACGAGGTAATACATCGCGCGCGGAGACGCGAAGGTGAAGCCGAGAGCCGAGAACGAGGGAATGCCGACGAGGCCCGACGGTCCGCCGGTGATATCGATGAAGCCGACGGCGCAGGAATCGATCAAAAGGCCGAAGGCGAGCGTGGCGAGCGCCAGATAAAGTCCGCGCAAGCGTAACGTCACCACCGACAATACCAGCGCGCAGGCGATCGAGACAGCAATCCCGGCGAGGATCGAGAGCACCGGCGAGGTGTCATAGTTGATCGCGAGATAACCTGACGTGTAGCCACCGATCGCCATGAAGCCGGCCTGCCCCAGGCTGACCTGCCCGGCATAGCCCATCAGCACGTCGAGGCCCATCAAGGTCATGAACAAAATGGCGGCAATCACCAGCCCGCTCATGATGCCATTGTCGGTGACGACAAAGGGAATGAGCGCAGCGACCACTACGGCCAATGCCGCGAGCGGCCAGCCGAGATGGTCAGGCAATTTGGCGGCGTGGCCTGCGGCCTTCACCTCGTCGCGGGTGTCCTGCCGGCGCGCGACGCCGCCCTGGATCAGGCCCTGCGGCCGCCAGATCAGCACCACCAAGAGAATGAGCAGCGAGATCGCGCTGGAAAACAGCGAGGAGATGTAGGCGGTCGAGAGCTGCGTGACGAGGCCGAGAAACAGTCCGCCGATGACCGCGCCGGGAAACGAGGCGATGCCGCCGATCGCGGCCGCGACAAATCCGGAGATCGTGAACAGACGCCCGGTGTCGAATTGCAGCGAAGTCGATGGCGCGACGATCACGCCGGACATCGCCGCGATCAGCGTGGCGAGACCAAAGCTCAGCAGCGTCATCCTCGGGACGTCGATGCCCATCAGGCTCGCGGCGGCGGGATTTTCCGCGCAGGCGCGCAGGCCCTTGCCGAGTTTTGTCTTCGCGATCAGGAGCCAGAGCGCGACAATGATGAGCGCGGTCGCGCCGAACACCCAGAACGCCTGGGTTGGAATCGTGATGCCGCCGAAGCCCAATGGTTGTTCGCCGGAGAACGGCGGCGTCGCATAAGGCTGGCTGCCCCAGACCACGAGCGAAAATCCCTCGATCATGGTGAGGATGCCGGCGGTGAGCATCAGCACATTGGCGTTGGAAAGGCGTGACAGCGCGGGAACGAAGGTGAAGCGGGCGAGCACGACGCCCGCGATCACGGTCGTGACGACGGCGGCCGGAATGGCTGCGATCAGCGGCCAGCCAAAGGTCACGGTGAACGTGTAGCCGATCATCGCGGCGATGAGCGCAAAGCCGCCTTGCGACAGATTGATCGCGCCGGTGACGCGAAAGATCAGCGAGAAGCCGAGCGCGATCGCGGCATAGATGCTGCCGACGACGAGTCCGCCGATCGCGATCTGGATGAACTCAAGCACCCCTATTTCGCCTCGGCGCGCGGAATGCCGAGGGGATCGGAGACCACCGCCCAGGTCTGCGCGGCAGCATCCCAGCGCGTGACCACGACGTTGGACTCATCGAGCCCGCGATTGGGCACGGCCTTGAAATCGTAGAAGCCGTTGATGCCCGCAACGCCCTTGAGGTCCTTGAAGTAGTTGCGCAGGTCTTCCGCTGTCGCGTCCGGCTTCAATTTACGCAACGCGCCGACCACGAGCAGCGCGGGGTCCCAGGCATAGGTCGAGGGACCGTCCGGCTTGATGTCGGTGCCGTCGAAGGCCTTGTAAAAGGCGTCCTTCGCGGCCGCTGCTTCGTCCTGCTTCGCCGGCTTTTCGCTTTTCAGAAAATCCGCGGCGGGAATGTAAAGCTCCTTCGGCAGGAAGGCGGCATATTGCGCCATCTGCGCGTAAGTCTGGTTGCCGTTGGTGGTCGCGACCGGCAGTTCGAGGCCGGCATCATGGATCGCCTTGAACACGGTGCCGATCGGCCCGCCGGTCGACCACGCCACCAGCACGTCGGGGATGGCGCCCTTCAGCCGCTGGATCTGTGCAGAAGCGCTGACGTCGGCTGGATTGAGCTGCGCTTCGGCGACCAGCTCGACATCCTTGTGGTCGTCCTGGGCAAACAGCGCCTTGAAATTCTTGTAGGCGTCCTGCCCGCTCGCATCCGTCGAGGTGATCAGCGCGATCTTCTTCAGGCCTTTCTTGCCGAAGTATCGCAACAGCGCCGCGGCGAGTTCCTTGGTCGAGATGCTCGAGGAGTAGACGAAGCTGCCGGCCGGGGGATGAATGCCGGGCGAGAAGCAATAGAGCAGCGGGCCATCCTTCATCAAAGGGGCCATCGCGTTGCAGAGCGCAACCAGCGCCGAGCCGAGAATGACCGGCGGATTAGACGCCTTCACCTGATTGGCAAGTTGCACCGCGACCTGCGGGCTCGACTGATCGTCGTGGAACACGAACTTCAGCGGCTGGCCGTGAATGCCGCCATCGGCATTGGCCTGCTTCTCGAATTGCTGGAGCGCCTGCTGCTCGGCCTTGCCGAGGAACGCGCCGCCGCCGGTGAGCGGCAGGATGACGTTGATCTCGCGATCCGCGGCTTGCGCCATCGAAACACTGCCGAGAAGCGCGGCGGCAACAAGAAGAGTGCGAACGCGCAATCGATCCTCCGAATTTTTTGGCGTTTAGGTGCTTTGGCGTTTCGAGCTTTGTAACGGCTTATTGGCGGCAGCGCTATCGTCAGGGATTTGACATTCGTAGCATGTCACGCCGCCGCACCCGCCATTTCCTTGTCGGTCTCGTCCTCTTCGAGGCCCGCCAAAACCTTCACCTCCTCATCGGATGCGCCAAGCGTCCGCCATGGGACGGTCTTTTCCACGACACCCTGGTAAGAGCGGAGTTTTGCCTGCGGCAGCTTCGGATCGACGTGGCCGATCACCCGCCCCTCCTCCGTGAATGCGCGCGCGGCGTCGATCATCAGGCGGCGGAACTGGACGATTGCGATGTCGCTGGCGCCAAGCCGCTCCTGCGTGCGATCGGCAATCGCGCCCATCGACTCCCACATCGCGATGTCCTGATTGGGAATGCCGGGAATGCCGGTAAAGCTGTCGCCGGTCGCCATCGCCGCACGATCCTGCAAATAATCATTATGCGCGTGGCGCTTGATCGGACGAAACTGCGCGTCGACATCGACGCCGACCTCGAGCACGCAGAACTTCCGCCACGCCTCGGTCGAGATGCCGGCCTGCTCGCCTTCGGCCCAGGCGATGAAGTGGAAGGTGCTCGACGTGTCGCTGCGCGGCACGATCACGCTCGTCACGTTGTAGGTGCTGTTCGGCGGGATCAGCGCGGTGAACGGCGCGACATAGGTGGTGATGCGCACATAGTCATGCGAATTGGCGTTGGTGATCGGACGGCGGATCGCGGCATAACGCATGCCGTAATTCGTCAGCTGCACCTGAATGCGCGGATTCTTGTCGGTCGACGGCCGCACCCAGTGATCGCCCTTGGCTTGCGCGTCGCCTTTGGCGGGGCGCATGTCGGAGGAATGCAGCGTGGAGGAATGCGCCGAGTCGATCTGGCCCTCCATGATCTGCGCCCAGTTGCAGGGCAGTTCGACCTTGGCGATGACGACGCGCGCGTCCGCGTGTGGTGCCCATGGCGGCGCCTCGAATTCCGGCATCAGCTCAAGCGGCCCCATATAGGTCCAGACAAAGCCGCCGGCCTCGCGCGTCGGATAGGCAAGATGCTTTGCCTTTTCCGGCAGCGCACTCGCTTTCGGCTCGGACGGCATGTCGACGACATTGCCGTCGGTGTCGAACTTCCAACCGTGATAGAGGCAGCGCAAGCCGCATTCCTCGTTGCGGCCGAAGGCGAGCGAGGCCTTGCGGTGCGGACAGGCTTCGCCGAGCACGCCGGTCTTGCCGTTCGAGTCACGGAACGCGACCAGCTTTTCGCCGAACAGCTGCACCCTGACCGGCGCGCCGTCGGAGGTGAGCTGTTCGGACAGCACGGCCGGCACCCAGTGGCGGCGCATCAGCTGTCCCATCGGCGCATTGCCCTCAACCCGGCAGAGCAGTTCGTTTTCCGCTTGCGTCAGCATCGGTGCGAATCTCCCGAAAAATCCTTAGGGTCCTAAGTATCTCCTCAGCTACCCATATAGCCAGACACGACAGCGCCGTCCAGAGGCGGCCTTGCTTCTCTTTTCCCTCCCCCTTGCGGGGTCCGAGGCGAGCGAAGCTCGCTCTCGAGGTCGATGCGAGCCTAAGCGAGCCGGGGTGGGGGTAATAGAGAAAAGGCCCCCACCCGACCGTTGCTTCGCACATAGCCGATGCAAAGCATCGGCGTTCTGGTTCTAAGAACGGCGACCAAAGGTCGCCTACGCACCCCTCCCCGCAAGGGGGGAGGGACAGCGCCCAAAAAGCACAACGGCCGCCCTCTCGGGCAGCCGGCCGGATACGCCAACAATGTGCCTGTCGTCCTTGGGATGGCCTAGATGGCGAACACCCAGACCGCGACAATGGTGCCGAGCACGGCAAGGCCCGAAACGGTCCATCCGACCGCGTAAGCCCCGTCATCCTCGGGTCGGTCGACCATCTGATCGCGCCATTCGGTCATGAGAGCCTCCTGCCGGCTATCTCAATTTGGGCCGTCTCTTTTGATGCCTCTTGCCGAATAGGTCGCAGCCAGAGGCCTAAGGTTCAATTTGCGGAGTCAATTCAGGAGGGTGCGTTTGGGTTCCGGGGTCTTATTCCGCGGCGGCGGTCTCTTATCCCTCCCCCTTGCGGGGTCCGACGCGAGCGAAGCTCGCTCTCGAGGTGGATCATCGTGAGCGCAGCGAACGATGGGCCGGGTGGGGACATCTCCCGACAACAAAGAGCCCCCACCCGACCGTCGCTTCGCGCATAGCCGATACAAAGCATCGGCGTTCTAAGGACGGCGACCGGGAGGTCGCCTATGCACCCTCCCCGCGCTGCGCTGGGGAGGGATGAAGAACTCCGGCTAATGCGTTCTTTCAAAGCCGCTTCTTCAGCGCCGTCACAAACCGGTCGACGTCGTCCTCGTCGTTGAAAACGTGGGGCGAGACCCGCATCCGCGCGAGCCGCGGTGCAACATAAATCCCCTCCTCCGCCAGGCCCTCGACCAGCCCGCCCGGCAGCCCGCCGGCGAAATTGAGGCTGAGGATATGCGGCGCGCGAAACTTGGCATCCATGATGCGGACTTTGCTGGCGGCGAGGCCCTCCGCGATGCGATCGGTCAGCATCTTGAGGCGTCCGCTGACCGCCTCCGTACCCCATTCGGCCATCATCTCCATGCCGATCGCGGCCATTTCCATCGAGATGAAATGATCGCGCTCGCCCATGTCGAAACGACGGGCGCCGGTGACGTAGGACAGATCGGCCAGATAGATCTCGGCGTCCGAGCGGACTTCGCGGCGGCCGAAGCCGGTCTGTTCCAGCGGAATGCCGTGCTGATGCCGCTTGGCGACGTAGATGAAGGCGCGGCCATAGGGGCCGAGCAGCCATTTATAGGTCGGGAAGATCACGAAGTCCGGATCGAGCTTTCGCACATCCATCGCGATCACGCCAACCGCGTGCGTCGCATCGATCAGGAACAGCGCGCCTTGTCGTTTGAGCGCCGCGGCGACCTTCTCGACATCGATCATGCCGCCATCCGACCAGTGCACCGAGGAGATCGAGGCAAGCGCGAGCCGCGGCGCGCCGGCCCGCTCGATCGCCGCGAGCACCGCCGAAGTCCAGTCGCCGTCGAGCGGATGGCGTACCGTCTCGATCGAAAAGCCGGCGGAGGCCGCGCGCGTCTGCCATTCCAGCACCGGCGAGGAATGATCGTTTTCCAGCACCAGAACGCGCGTATTGGCCGGGATATCGAGAATCCGGCCGACGGTCGCAACGCCGTAGCTCACCGAGGAAATCAGCGCGATGTCGGCGGCGTCGGCATTGATCAACCGCGCGGCAGCACTTCGTGCACGCTCATGCTGGCGACCGGCAAAATCGGCATCCAGCGTCCACGGCGCGCCCTTGCGCCCCACGGCCTCGCGCGCGGCGTCCTGCGTGCGTAGCGGCAGCGGGCTGTAGGAAGCCGAATTCAGATAGCAGATATCACGCGGCACTCCGAAGAGGCCGCGCTGCGAGTCCAGCATGTGATTCTCTCTTCGGAAAACACAAAGCTTAGCTGCGAGAGATCGCAGCCACCACCCCTACCAACGCAGTGCAGGACCCTCGCTTGGGAGCACTCGGCCTCAATGGTTCGAGACGCCCGCTTTCAGCGGGCTCCTCACCATGAGGGTCTAGGATTTCGCCGCGAAAAACGACCTCATCCTGAGGAGCCCGCCTAAAAGGCGGGCGTCTCGAAGGATGGCTACAGAAAGACTGCTTTGCCAATGCGCCTGGTCAGTGCAAGCGCGTGGGGCTCGCTTGGCCGCCGCCGGCGCGCCAGTGCGATTGATAGACTTCGAGAATGCCGCGCGACATCCGGATATCGGCGCGCTTAAATTCGACTTTAAGATCCTCGAGCTCGATTGCGGAAATGCGGTGATTCACCGCGCCCAGAAACAACAGCGCCATCGCGGTTTCCCAGGAGAAGCCGATGGCCTTCGACAGCACCAGGATCATGTAACGGTTGTTGGCGGCAACCATCTGCTCGACGACATCGGCCGGCAGCGACGACAGCAGCGACAGCGCAATGACCGCTTCCTCGAACCGGTGCGCGAGCGCGTGGGTCAGAACGCTCCTCTCGTTGAGGCGGCCGCATTTATGCGCCTCGGTCATGGCCCGCTTCACCGCGAGGAAACTTGTCTGGCCCGGTCCGAACTTGGAATAGACTTGTCCTGCCGCCTGGCTGACCGACGCCTGAATCTCCGCTGCGAACTCCGGACGCTCCCGCTCGAGCTTGCGCCGCACCTCTTCGGATGCCTTCGCAATCAGCTGACGGAACTTCTGCGGCGGAATTTCCTTGCGCAGGCCGACCCGTTCGGCGAGCAGGCTATCTGTTTCCGCGCGCTTGATCATCTGGCGGAAGCCGAAATCGGAAAAGCGCGCGCCATCGTTGGCGGCCACCGACTGCACGACTTCCTGGTCGCCGCGCGTGACGAGTTCGTCCGTCACCTCGACCGGAACCGATGCGCGTCTGGCAATCGCGAGCAGATGCGTCTGACCCTTGCACCGGACATTGGCGATCAGCGACTTGACGTCGAGCCGCGGCGAAAATTGTAGGACGGGACCTGCGACCGCGATTGCATCGTCGAAGGCGAGCATCTGCACGACCTTGAACGGCGCATTGCTCGAATGCGCCAGCCGCCGCGACAACTCGACACGCGCCGCTTGCTCGATTTCATCGGCAAGCCGCGCGATCACGTCACCGAAGATATGGATCTGATCTTCAGAGAACTCGCCCTGGACCAGAATGTCGGTCGCGTGCCACAGCGCCTTCTCGCGGCTCTCGATCGAGCCGCGCTCGATCGCGTCGTTCAGGGCTTGCATCACGTGGCCGGTTTCAGTCATCGCGCGCCAATTTGAAAATCGTGGGAATGCCGAAATAGCGATAGGCCTCATTTTTTAATGGCGCGGCCTCGCTTTCCCTCAAGTTTTAGGGACTCTGCTGAGGCAGTTACGCTTCATTAAGGCTGGAGCGCGTCGCCGCCTGGCATTCGGCAGCGGCTGAAATTGCGACCAAAATCGCCCATTGAGGCCATTTGACAGCCGCTTTGCCCTTCGTTTACCTGCACTTGGGCGGAAGGCTTGGGTGCAAGCCAGAAGCAGGTTCGGGGGCAAAAACGATGGGCGAGACTACAACGCCTGCGAGCGCAGACGGCACGTCGCGCGCGACAGATAGTGCAATCGCCATTGCCGCGATCGCCGTGCTGATCATTTCCTATTGCGTCAACGCGATGGACCGCACGCTGTTTCCGCTGATGCTCACCGACGTGCGCCGCGAGTTCGGCTTCAGCCTGCCGCAAGGCGGCCTGTTGTCGACGGTGTTCACGCTGGGCATGACGCTCGCCGGCGTTCCGACCGGCTATCTGATGTCGCGCTATTCGCGCAAGACGGTGATCCAGATCGGCATCCTGATCTATTCGGCGGCGACCGTGATCACCGTGATCGCAACCGGCTTTGCCGACATGCTGGTCTATCGCACGATCACCGGCGTCGGCGAGGCGATGCAGCTCACCGCGCTGCTGGCCGTGTTCTCCTCTTACTTCTCGCGCCACCGCGCCACGGGCGTTGGGCTGCTCAACTACGCCTATGCCGGCGGGGCGGCGATCGGGCCGTGGCTCGGAGCCAAACTGCTTGTCGCCTACGGCACCTGGCGCGCGCCGATGATCATCTTCGGCGTGATCGGCCTTGCGATGATGGTCTTGATCGCGGCCGTGGTTCAGCCACACTTAAGCGAAAGCAAGGGCGAGGAGACGGCCAAGGCGGCTTCCGGCGGCGCGGCGTCGCTGACCAATCTCAACACGACAGTGCTTGCGGTCTTGAGCGTGCTGTTCGGCCTCTCGCTCTACGGCTATCTCGGCATGTATCCGACCTTCCTGCGCGAGGCGCTGCATTATGCGCCCGCGGACGCCGGCCGCGTGATGAGCATTTACGGGCTCGGCGTGCTGGTGTCATTGGCTTCAGGCTGGCTTGGCGACCGCTTCTCGCCGCGGCTCGTGCTGGGCCTGAGTTTTCTGGTTGCGAGCGCGATTGCGGCAGTGCTGTTCAACGGCCCGACCGATTTTGCGACCCAGGCAGCGTTGTCCTTCGCCCTTGGCGCGACCTTCAGCGGCACGATCTTCGTCAACCTCGCTGCCTGCCACGTCAAATCGGTCACGGCGAATCTTGCCGGGCGCGCGTCCGGCCTGTTCGTGAGCTGCGTCTATGGATCGGCGACGGTCGCGGGCTATGTCATCGGCAGGATCGCGAGCCTCTCGGGCTGGACGGTCGCCGGCAATGTCCAGCTCGTGGCGTTGTGCCTGATCGGCGCGGCGATCTCGCTGTTCCTGCGGCCGCAAGACATGTCGAAGCGGACGACGGCATGAGCAGCGATCTTCCAGTCGTCACCGTCAACGTCTTTCCCGGCGGTTTCAACTGGGGCGTCTATGTGGCCCAGGACAAGGACTTCTTTGCTGAGGCCGGCATTGCGGTCGAGGTGCAGGGCACGCCGAACTCCGTCACCCAGATGACGGATTTCTCGCTCGGCAAATTCGACATCGCGATGACCGCGGTCGACAACATCGTCGCTTATGTCGAAGGCCAGGGCGAGGCGCCGATCGGGCCGCAGCGCGACTTCATGGCGGTCATGGGCAGCGACAGCGGCTTTCTCAGCCTGGTCGCCTCGCCCGCGATTGCCAACATCGAGGATCTCGCAGGCAAGACCTTGTCGGTCGACGCGATGACGACAGGTTATGCGTTCGTGCTCTACGAGATCATGCGCCGCCATGGCTTGAACAAGGATGGCTTCGACAAGGACCGAGGCGACTACGAGCTCGTGCGCGCCGGCGGCATGGTGCAGCGCTGGACCGCGCTGGCCGAGGGCAAGCACGCAGCCACGCTGCTGTCGGCGCCCTACAACATCATCGCGAAGAACGCAGGCTTTACCGAATTCGTCAAGGCGACCGACGTCATCGGTCCCTATCAAGGCAACGTCGCCGCCGTGCGCCGTCCCTGGGCGCGGGACAATCGCGGCAAGATCGAGGCCTATATTCGCGCCTATCGCCGCGCGATCGGCTGGCTTTACGAACCGAAGAACCGCACCGAGGCGATTGCGATTTTGCGCCATCACCTGCCGCAGATGCCGCAGGAGATTGCCGAAGCGAGCTATAACGAACTGCTCGATCCCCGCAGCGGTTTTTTCCGGACCTGCGAGATCGTCCGCGCCGGGCTCGACTGCGTGCTGGAATTGCGCAGCCGCTACGGCGCGCCGCGCATGCAGCTCGATAACCCGGACAAATATTGCGATCTGAGTTTTGGGTAGTAGCCCGACTGTTTGACTTCGTCATGCCCGGCCTCGTGCCGGGCATCCACGTCTTTGGTTGGACTTGGCAAGGAAGACGTGGATGGCCGGGACGAGCCCGGCCATGACGAGCCAGCAAGCCTCACACCGCCGCGATCGTCTGCACCTCAACCAGGAACTGCTCCTTCACCAGGCGGTCGACGATGAGCAGCGTGTTGGGCGGATATTTGCCGTCCGGGAGCATCTTCGGGAATTCGCGCAGGCGAAACGCCATGAACTTCGGAATGTCCTGCGAGTGCACGAGATAGGTGGTGAACTGCACCACATTGGCCCAGGACGCGCCGGCGGATTTCAGCGCCGCCTCGACATTGCGGAACACCTGGGCAGTCTGCGCGTCGAAATCCGCATCGCCGATCACGTTGCCCTTTGCATCGCCCGACAGCATGCCGGCGATGAACAAAAATTCGCTCGCCTTCACCCGCGTCACATGGGTGTATTGCCCCATCGGCGGCCCGAGTTCGTCCGGATTATAGATCTTGAGTTCTGCTGACATGACGTTTCTACCTGACGTTCCTAGCTGATGTTTTTTGGCCAACGGCCGCCATTCCCTTTGGCACTATTCGTCATCCCAAAGTCGGCCGCAAGCTCTCGGCCTCGCACTTGCTGCCATGTGGCACGCGCGCTAGGCTCAGCGCATATTTTTGGCAGGAGGCACGTATGACCCAGTCGGACGAGAGCAAGATTTCAGAGGACCGCCGCGAGGCCCTGCGCTATGCGCTGGCGATCGGCTCCGGCGCGGCGCTGGCCGCTTCGCTCGCAAGTCCGGCCTCGGCGGACACGAGCGCCGACAACACGCTGGATCGCATTCGCGCCAACAAGGTGCTGCGCATTGCCGCGCTGCCGGGCGAGCTGCCGTATTTCAACAAGGATCTCGCCACCGGCACCTGGTCGGGCTTTGCGATCGACATGGCGAGCGACATCGCGAAAATCTTCGACGTCAAGCTGGAATACATCGAATCGACCTACGGCAATTCGATCCTGGATTTGCAGGCCAACAAGATCGATCTCGGCTTTGCGCTCAATCCGACGCCGCAGCGCGCCCTCGTCGTCGATTTCACCAGTTTCGTTTTTCCGCATCCGTTCGGCGCGATGCTGAAGAAGGGCCTGGAGGCCAAGACCTGGGCCGACATCAACAAGCCCGAGGTGAGGATCGCGGTCGACGTCGGCTCGGTCAACGAGACCACGGCGCGGCGGTTTGCGCCGAACGCCACCATCAAGTCGCTGAAGTCGCGTGACGAGGTGATGCTGGAGATGGCGTCCGGCCGCGTCGATTGCGTGGTCAACGCGCTGGTGCTTGGCCTCACCGCGGTCGCCAAGAACCCGAGCCTTGGCACCTACAAGATCCTGCAGTCGCCTTCGGTGACGATCCCGAGCAGCTGCGCGGTCCGCCGCGAGGCCGACAAGCGCTGGCGCGATTTCATGTCGGTGTGGATCGACTACAACCGCGGCGTCGGCCAGATGCGCGAATGGTTCGTCAAGGGAATGACGCTGTCCGGCGTCAAGCCTGAGGACGTGCCGGTGGAATTGAATATCTGATGCATGCCTGATCGATCATGCGTCTCATCGCCTTCGCGGTCACGGGTCTCATCCTCGCGGGCTGCGGAGGCACGTTGTTCCCTGGCGCAGGGACGATGGACATCGCCCTTCAATCGACGCCGCCAGGCGCCGACGCAATCACGTCACTTGGTCCTTCCTGCAGAACGCCCTGCACCGTCGCCGTGCCGTCTCCCACCGAGGATTTTTCCGTCAGCTTTGCGCTGACGGGCTTTCAACCGATGACTGTCCCGGTGCGGATCACCCGCAGCGTCGGCGGCCGCTTTGCGCCGCCGTTTACCAGCCTCAACCCCGACCCGGTGGTCGCACAGCTTGAGCCGGTCGCTCCGCCGCCGCGGCGGGTGAAGAAGAAAAAGATGGTGGCGCAGTAAGCGTCTTTCTCCCCCGTCATTGCGAGCGCAAGCGAAGCAATCCAGTCTTAGAAAAAATGGATCGCTTCGTCGCTCTGCTCCCTTGCGCAAACGCTTCGCGTTTGTCGCAGGCGATGACGGCGACCGGCCTCACGCCTTGTCATACGTCATGCCGCGTTCGAGCCGGCGCGCCGCCAGCGTCGAGGGAAACAGGATCGCAAAGTAAATCAGCGCGACGACGGTGTAGACCTCGAGCGGCCGGTAGGTATCCGCGTTGATCAGCGTGGCGTTATAGACGAGATCGGGCACCGCGATCACCGACACCAGCGAGGTGTTTTTGAGCTGCGTGACGGATTGGTTGACGTAGGGCGCAAGCATCGGCTTCAACGCCTGCGGCAGGATCACGAGCCGCAGCAATCGCCATGGCCGCAAGCCCAGGGCGCGCGCCGCATCCCACTGCCCTCTCGGCACGCTCTCAATGCTGCCGCGCACGATCTCGGCATAGAACGCCCCGCCATAGAGCGACAGCACGGTCATCGCGGCGACATGCGCCGGAATATTGACCCCGATCACGACCGGGAACGCGTAGTAGAACCAGATGATCTGCACGAGCAGCGGCGTGCAGCGAAACGTTTCGATATAGGCGACCAAGAGCCAGTCGATCACGGCATAGCGCCGCAGGCGCAGGATGCCGACGACAAGGCCGATGACGCTTCCCAAAAAAATGGTGCCGATCGTATAGACCATGGTCCAGCCGAGCCCGAGCCAGAACAGATGGCTGTACTTGGCGAGGATTCCAAAATCCCAGACGTAGTTCATGCTGGCACCTGTTCGCGACAAGCCGGCCGCACGGGAGGTCTCTTATCCCTTCCCCTTGCGGGGAGGCATAGGGCGCCCTGCGCGGCCTTTCTTAAGAAACGCCGAAGCAGAGCTTCGGCTATGGCGAGTAAAGCGAGCGTCGGGGTGGAGGTACAAGAAAAAGAATAGCCCCCACCCGACCGTCGCTTCGCGCATAGCCGATGCAAAGCATCGGCGTTCTCTTGTTCAAGGACGGCGACCGAAGGTCGCCTATGCACCCTCCCCACGCTTCGCGGGGGAGGGATCAAGAGATGACGAGAGCCGCGCATCAGATGTAACGGCCCGGTGAAAAAGCCGACGCGTCGAACGACGGCGTCTCGCCCGCGATCATCGCCGCGATCGCCGACCCCGTCGCGGGACCGGTGGTGAAGCCGATATGCTGGTTGCCGAACGCGAGCCACAAGCCCTGGTGCCGCGGCGCCTTGCCAATCATCGGAAGACTGTCCGGCAAGGTCGGCCGCGCGCCGCGCCAGGGTTCGGCGACAGCGGAGCCGAATTCGACGACGCCGCGCGCGAGCGGCACCACCATGTTAAGCTGCGCGTAGGACGACGGTGCGTCGCGATCGGTCAATTCGACGCCGGAGGTGACGCGAATGCCATTCTCCATCGGTGTCATCAGGAAATTGCCCTCGGCATCATGGATCGGACGCTGCAAGCTGCGTGCCGGATTCGGCGTGAATTCCTGGTGATAGCCGCGCTCGACCGCGAGCGGCACGCGATAGCCGAGCGGGCGCAAAATATCCGCCGACCATGGGCCGAGTGCGACCACGACATGGCGCGCCGCAATCGCGCCGTCACTGAGCGTCACGCGCCAGCCGTGGTCTCCAGAGCCTTGGCCGGTGGACTCGATGGCCTTGATGTCGGACTGGCGCACTTCGCCGCCCAGGCCCCTGAACATCTGCGCATAGGCCTTGGCCACCGCGCCCGGCGAATCCACCGATGCCGTCTGGCTATGCAGCAAGCCGACTTTATAGACCGGCAGGATGTGCGGCTCGAGCGCGGAGATCGTCTGACGGTCGAGCAGCTCGCTCTTGATGCCGAACTCGGCGAGAAACGCCTGCTCGGCCTTTGCCGAGGCAATCCCGTCGCTGCGCCAGGCCTTGAGCCAGCCGGTCTCGCGGATGCGCTGTGGCGCACCGGCTTTCACGATCCATTCGCGATGAAGTTTCAGCGACGCATCGATCAGGCCGTGCAGCGCGACCGCGCGCGGCCGCGTGCGCGATGGCACAGCGTTGGCCAGAAAGCGCGCAACCCAGTCGAGGTTCTTCATCACCCAGAGCGGATCCCAGCGCAGCGCGGCGCTGGTGTTCGCCAGATAGGACGGCAGCGCGCGCCACAACGAAGGCTTGTTGAGCGGCAGGATCGAACCGGAGGAGAGAATGCCGGCATTGCCATAGGATGTTTCGCTGCCAGGCTCCTTGCGGTCGATCACGACCACCGAAAATCCGCGCTCTCTTGCGGCGATGCCGGCCGAGGTGCCGACGATGCCGGCGCCGAGCACGGCGACATCGACTTGTGTTGGCGTCAAACCATCCGACATTCACGTATCCACCGAACTAGATCAATGTGAGTCCGCCATCGACCGGCAGCGAGACGCCGGTCAGATGCGAAGCCTCCGCCGAAAGCAGGAAGGCGACGACGGCAGCGACTTCATCGGCCTCGGCAAGCCGCGACAACGGATTTGCTCTCGCGACCTTCTGCCAGCTGGCTGCATCGAGCGCGCCTTTCAGGCCAGGATCCTTGCGCGTGAAGCCGGGCACGACGACGTTGGCGGTTGCGCCTGAGGATGCGAGTTCGATGGCAAGGCACTTCACCAGCACTTCGAGCGCGGCCTTGGCCGAGCCCGATCCCGGATAGGTCGAATCCGGTGTAAAGCGATGCGCCGCAAAGCTCGAGACCGCGACGACTCTGGCCTGCGGCCGTTTCAGATCCGCGAGCGCCGCGCTGGTCATTTCATGGAAACTTGCCGCCATCACCGCAAAGGGGCGCATCAGGCCCTCGCGCGGCAGCTCCGCAAAACCGCGCCGGTCGGCAAAGCCCGCCGCATGCACGATCGCATCGACGGGGCCGAATTTTTCGCGCGCCGCGCCGACCAGGGCGGACCCCGTTCCCGCCAAAGCGAGGTCGCCGGTCAAAACCTCGACCCTGGCGCCGCGCGCCTGGCATTCGCCGGCCACGTTTTGCAGACGCGAAACGCCGGCCGCGTCGCTGCCCTGGCCGTGCAGCATCAGGCAGGCCTCGGGCCTCGCCAGACGGCGCGCCACCGCAGCGCCAATTCCGGACCCCCCACCCGTAATGATCGTAACCCGCAAAACTTCGCCCCTCGCGCGACTAAACTTGGCCCTCGCGCGACTATAAGTGCGGCTTTCTTGAATGCCAACGCCTACGGGAACCCGCTCGCTGGAACAGGTGCCCGCGGCACGGTTGAAGCAGCCCCGCGTTCGACGCGTTGCACCCCGATTACAATTGCGAGGATTTGGAACACAAGCTCCGGTCGCCGGTTTGCTTCCCGCATCAATTGACGACCGGGAGATCCACATGAAGAGCCGACTACTCGCTTCGACACTATTGGCGGCTTCGCTGCTCGTCGCGCCAGCCGTCGCTTTCGCGCAAACATCAGCACCGCCGGATTCGACAGGGCCGTCGGGAGGACCGTCTGGCGGATATCAGCCTGCGCCAAAGTCCATGCACCACCACGCCATGAGATCGACCCACATGAAACATGGCACGACCACAGGCATGAGCTCGTCGAAGAGCCATAAGGGCAACAAGTCGACCGCAGAGAAGCCTTCCAGCTACTGATTGCGAAAGTCAGAACGTGAGAGAGCGTGCGCCCTGAGGTCGTCATGGCCTTTGGGCGCTCGCGCTCATTTTGCCTGGTGCGGCTCACGCGGGCTGCAGCATGCTCGCGGTTGCGTCGAACGGTTTGAAGTTCGTTTGCTCGCCTCGCGTGAAATATTTTCCGCTCAATGCGCGGGCGCGCGGGCGCACCGGACACGGACGTGAGTCATGCGGAGCACTCCAACCTGCCCCGCGCGTGATGCGTTGTTCCCTCGATGACAGACGGGAACACAAACTGCGGTTGCAGGTTTGCTTCCCGCGTCACGTTGACACGGAGATTTTCATGTCCAGCAAACTTCTCGCCTCAGCGCTTCTCGCGACCTCGCTGCTCGCAGCGCCGGCCATCGCCTTCGCGCAAACATCGCCACCGCCGGATTCGACAGGACCGTCGGGCGAGGCCACGACCGCGCCAAGAGCCATGCCCATGCACCACCACGCCATGCGTCACCACATGGCCCACCGTACGCACTTCGGGGCCGGCACCACGACCGGCATGAGCAGCCGGCCCGGCCGTGCGACGTCGCGCAAGCCTCCCGCAAGCTGACGACGTTATGCTCGAACATGACCGCGTGCCCCTGAGGTCATGAGGCCTTAGGGCGCCCGTGCGCGATTTGGGCGGGCCAGCGGCTCACGCGCGCGCCAGCGTAGGCCTTGTCGTTGCAAAGCCAAACAGCAACATTGACAGCGCAAGTCCGGCGTGTCCCCAGCTGTCGTTCCGGTTGTTGGTGATGCAGTTGAGGATCATGCCGTTGCCGACCCAAAAGCCCATCGCGGCGAGCGCGGCATAGATGCCGCCGAAAATCTGGAACCACGCGCGTGCGGCGCCGGCACCGAACGATGAAGCCGCCAGAAACGTCACACCCGAGGCGATATGCATGGCGCTGTGCAGCGGGTTCACCGCGAAGATGCCGAGAAACACGTCGTCAACGGTGACGCCGGGCACGAAGCCGAGCACGCCACCCGAGATGAAAGCCGCGCCGTAGAAAAATCCGAGCTGCCGGATCATCGCAAGATCTCCCTCCACACCATCCGATTGATGTCAAAGCGGTTCGGCAGTGCCGTAGGCTGGCGCCGGCTCGCGGTGCCAAAGCCGCGACAGACGCCGCTCGAAACCATCGACATAGGTGAACACGACGGGCACGACGAGAAGACTGAGCGCCGTCGAACTCAGCAGACCGCCGATGGCCGCGACCGCCATCGGCTGGCGGAAGCTGGAATCGGCGCCATATCCGAGCGCGAGCGGCAACATCCCGGCGGTCATCGCGAACGTCGTCATGACGATGGCTCTGGCGCGGTTGCGGCATGCCGCAAGAACGGCGTCTCTCGGCGAGAGGCCGTGATCACGCATGCTCACCACCGCATATTCGACCAGCAGGATCGAATTCTTCGAGACGATCCCGATCAGCATGACGACGCCGATCATGGCCGGTAGGTCGAGTTCGCTGCGCGCCAAAAGAAGCGCCACGAAGGCGCCGCCGAACGACAGCGGCAGCACGGAGAGGATGGTGACCGGCTGCAGAAAATCCTGAAACAACAGCGCCAGGACGCAAAAGAGAGACAGCACGGCGACGACCACCGCGATGCCGAATCCGGCGGCGAGTTCCGCCGCCGTCTCGGCGTCGCCGGATTGAATCAGCCTGACGCTCCCCGGCAGGCCGCGCGCCGCCGGCAGGTCGAGCGCGGCGTTCAGCGCCGCGCCAAGCGGCGTGCCGCCGAGATCGGCATCGACGGTGACATAGCGATGGCGGTCATAGCGGTCGATCTGCGAGGGTCCGCTCTCGACCGAGAGGCTGGCGATGCTTGAAAGCGGCACCGCACCGTCGCGACCCGCTACGCGCAGGTTTGCGAGCGTCTCGATATCCCGACGTGCGGCGTCGGCGATCCGGACACGCAGATAGATCTGGCGCCCGTCGAGATTGAGCCGCGCCACCTGCGCGTCGAAATCGCCGCTGGTCGCGATGCGCACGACTTCGCCGATCGACGCCGAGGTGATGCCGCGCTCGGCGGCACGGCGAAAGTCGGGCCGCACGATGATCTCGGGCCGCTCGAGGCTTGCGGTCGTGCTGACGTTCGAGAGGCCGGGCAGACTCAGCATTTGATGTTGCAGCGCCTCGGCGCTCGCCTTGAGCGCCTGCGCATTGTCGCTTGCAAGAATCAATTCCATCTTCTCGCCGGGCCGGCCGGCGCCGATGTGGAAATGCGCGCCGGGAACCCCGGCGAGCCGCTCGCGCAGCGTATTTTCCAGCACGACCTGCCGCGCACGTTCGTCGCGCGGCGCAAGCGTCACGATCAACGCGCCCCTGCGCACGTCGCCCGCCTGTTGGGTGTCGCCCTCGGAGCCGCCGCTGCCGCGCTGGATGTCCCCGACCGTGGTCAAAATGCCGGCGATGCCCGGCACGTCCTTGATCGCTTCTCGCGCCTCTTCGGCCGCGCGCAACGTGCTGTCCAGCGAACTTCCGGGCGGCAGCTCGATGTTGACCGTGGTGAAGCCGGCATCGGACGGCGGTATCAGCCCGGACGGGAGCAGCGGCGCCAGCGCGATGGAGCCGAGGAAGAACGCGACGGTGCCGACCGCCGTGGTCTTGCGATGATCCAGGCACCAACGCACCGCCGACAGGTAGGCGCGCATCAGCCTCCCGTCGCCGCGTTCTTCCACCTTCCTCGCATGAAGCCAGCGCGCCGCCATCAGCGGCGTCAGCAGGCGCGCAACCAGGAGCGAGGCCAGAACCGCAACGACCGCGGTCAATCCGAACTGCTTGAAGAACAGGCCGGGTACGCCGCTCATGAAGGTCGTCGGCAGGAACACCACGACGAGGCTCATCGTGGTCGCGGTGACCGCGAGCGCGATCTCCTCGACGGCGTCGGCGACGGCCTGTGCGATCGGCCGTCCGGACCTGCTGTGGCGCTCGATGTTTTCGATCTCGACGATGGCGTCGTCGACCAGAATCCCGACCACCACCGCCAGCGCCAGCAATGTGAGAATGTTCAGGGAGTAGCCGAGCCAGAACATGGCCGCGAAGGCCGGCAGGATCGACAGCGGCAGGGCGGTTGCGGCGATCAGCGTTGCCCGCCATTCGCGCAGAAAGAAGAAGACCACGACGATGGCGAGCACGCCGCCTTCGTAGAGCATATGCATCGAGCCGTCATATTGCTCGACCGTGTAGGCAACCGAACCCGACACGCGGCGATAGCTCAATGACGGCTCGGCGGCCTTCAGGCGATCGAGCGCAGCCTTGACACCGTCGACGATGCGCGTTTCGTCGAAATTCCTGGCGCGAAAGACCTTGAATCCTACGGCCGGCGCGCCGTTCAACAGCGCGGCCTTGCTGCGGTCGGCGATGCCGTCGCGCACCACCGCGACCTGGTCGAGGCGGATTTGCCGGCCATCGGCAAGCGCAATCGGCAAAGCGGCCAGATCGGATGCCTGCCGGACGGTGGCGATGGTGCGGACCGCCTGCTCCGACTGGCCCAACTGCCCCTTGCCGCCGGAGGATTCCTGTTCGACCTGCCGCAGCGCGCGCGAGACGTCTCCCGGCACAACACCGAGCGCAGCCAGTTCCGTCGGATTGACCTCGATGCGTACTTCGCGCTGGACGCCGCCGACCCGTTCGATCCGACCCACGCCCGGCACGCCCAGCACGGCCTTGGCGACGGTGTCATCGACGAACCACGACAGCGCCTCCTCGTCCATGCGATCCGAAGCGATCGCATAGACGGCAACCGCATCGCCGCCGATCGTCACAGCGCCGACCGTTGGCTGCAACAGGTCCGCCGGAAGATCGGAGCGCACCCGATCGACCGCGTCCTTGGTTTGAATCAACGCTTCGGAGATCGGCTTTTCGAGCACAAATTGCGCGGTGATCGACACCCGCCCGTCGGTGATCGAGGTGCGGATGTGTTTCAAGCCGCCCAGCGTCGCCACCGAATCCTCGACGCGACGCGCCACCTCCGTTTCAAGCTGCCCCGGCGCGGCGCCGGGTTCGAGCAAGGCAATGTTGACCGTGGGAAGGTCGATGTCGGGGATGTTCTGGATCGGCAGATTGCGAAACGCCCACAGCCCCGCGAAGGCGAGCAGGACAAATAAAAGCGTGGTGGGGATCGGATTGCGGATCGACCAGGTTGCGAGATTCATGGCGAGGCCTCCGCCCGGCCGCCGCCCGTCGCCTCGGTCACACGCACGAGGTCGCCGTCATTGAGAAAACTGGCGCCGATGGCAACCAGGCGATCGCCGCTTCGGACCCCCTCGACAATCTGCAATTCGCTGGCCTGACGCCGGCCGACCACGACAGCCTTCAGGGCGACGCGCGGTAATGGCTCTTCATCCGACAGCTTCAGCACGTAGCTGCGGCCATCGCGTATCGTCACGCATTCCGCCGGCACCACGATTGCGTCGCTTTCGCCAGTGACGATGCGCCCGCCCGCGTACATTCCCGCCCGCGCCGCGCTGCCGGGGACGACATCGGCATAGACGATGCCAAGCCGGGTTCGTGGATCAAGCGACGGCGCCAGCCGGCGAACCCTCGCCATCGCCGCTCCGCCGCCGGGTAGCCGCAGCTCGACGTGCTGGCCGACTGCGACATGCAGGAGCTGTTCGGCCGTCAACTCGCCGCGCCATTCCAGGCGATTTTGCCGGATCAGGCGAAACAGCTCCTGCCCGGTCGCGACGACCGCACCAAGCGTCGCCGTGCGCGAGCTGATCACGCCATCGTCCGGCGCCACGACGTCGGTGTAACGGATTTGCAGGCGGTTGGTCTCCAACAGCGCTTCGGCGGTCCTGGCCTGGGTCACAAACTGCAACGCGTCGCGGTCACTGACCGTGCCGGTCTTCTGAAGGCTCAGCGTGCGCTGCTCGTTGGCCCTCGCCTGCTCCGCATTGGCTTGCAGCCGCACGGCGTCAGCCTGCAGCAACTCGGCATCGAGACGCGCCAGCACCTGGCCCTTCGTAACCTCGTCTCCGACGTTGACGAGGACCTCGACGAGGCCGTAGCCAGAGACCCGCGCGCCGATGCTCGCTTCCTGCCACGCGGCGATGCTGCCCGAGGCCTCCAGCTCCACCGGCCATATCGCGCGCTGCGGCTGCACCGCGGTAACGGTCAACGCCGGCGTCGGCTTGACCGGAGAGGTCTCTCCGGCCTGGCGATGCTGCGACATCGCCCAGCCGGCCGCAGCCGCTGCGGTTGCCATCACCGCGATCCCAAGCGCGACCGGACGCCAGCGGCGGCGCGGCCGCGCAGCGTGTTTTCCGGCGCCGAGCGTCTCGCTCACGCGCGCGGAGCCTCTGCGAGCCCCAGAGATTTCAAGCTGAGATTCCATAGCAGCTCGCGATTTTTCGGCGTGTTGAACGCGCTCTTGACGTCGACTTGCCTCGAACGCGCGAAATATTTCCCGCTCACTCCGCCCACCTCGGGCGATGTCGCCAGGTACACCGAGGTGGCGGCGCCCTGTTCCGGCGAAAGTGCAAACGGCAGCGTCAGCCAGGCGACGACCCTGAAGATGCCGGGCGCGCGCAGCATCATCGGCGTCTTGACGACGCCGGGATGGACCGCGTTGGCGGTGACCGGCGTCGTCTTCAACCGCTCGGCAAGCTCGATCGTGAACAGCAGCATCAACAGCTTGGAATTCGCGTAAGTGCCAAAGCTGGAAAACCGCTTCTCGCTTTGCAGGTTGCCGGGATCGAACCTGCCATTGGCGTGGACGCTGGAGGAAAGATTGATGACGCGGCCTTGCCGCGCCGCCTTCAATGCACCGAGCATGAGATGCGTGAGGTAGAATTGCGACAGATAATTCACCTGATAGGCCGCCTCAAAGCCGTCGCTGGTGAGCCGGCGCGCGCCCGGAAAGATTCCGGCGTTGTTGATGAGGACATCAAGACGCGGATAACGCAGGTGGAACGCCTCGGCGAGCGCGCGCACATCTGCGAGCGAGCGCAAGTCGGCGGTGATGACGCCGGTATCGCGCTCGCCCGTGGTTGCCTCGATGTCGCCGGCGACCGCCTGCGCCTTGGCCGCATCGCGCGCGGCGAGCACGACGGTGTATCCTCTCCGCGCGAGTTCGATCGCGGTGGCGCGGCCGATGCCTTCGGTCGCGCCTGTAATCAGACAGATTGGTTTTCGCATCGATGAGCTCAGGTACGGTTGATCGAGGTGCCGCCATCGACGATGAGCGCAGCGCCGGTCATGAACGAGGCGTCGTCGGAGGCGAGATACAAAACGGCGCGGGCGATTTCTTCCGGCGAGGCGACGCGCTTGAGCGCATGCAAGCCGGCGATGAAGCTCTGCGCCTCGGCGGTCGCATTCATCTGCCGGTAGAGCGGCGTGTCGACCGCGCCGGGCAGGATGGCGTTGACGCGAATATGTTTCGGACCGAACTCCGCCGCCAGCGACTGCGTCAAGCCGATCAGGCCGGACTTGCTGGCGCTGTAGCTCGCAACGCCCGGAAATCCAACCGTGTGGCCCGCGATGCTCGAGGTGAAAATCAGCGAGCCCGCGCCGCGCCGGAGCATCGCCGGCAGCTGGTATTTGGCGCCCAGAAACGCCGCGGTCAGGTTGGTCGCGATCGCCTCGGTGAAAGCTGCCACGGAGACCTCGGTCGTCGGCCCCATTTCGCCGAGCGTGCCCGCATTGTTGAAGGCGATGTCGAGCCCGCCGAACGTCGTCTCCGCCAGGCCCACCAGCGCCCGCGCATAGGCTTCGTCGCGGACATCGCCGGCCAGCGCGGCAGCTTTGCCGCCGGAAACCTCGATCTCCGCCACCAGGCGATCAAGCTCGGCGGCGCGCCGCGCGCCGACCACGACCTGCGCGCCCTCTTCCGCGAACAATCGCGCGACCGCGCGGCCGATGCCCGAACTCGCGCCGGTGACGATCGCGACTTTCCCTGTCAGCGATTTCATGTCTGCAAAGTACCTTTCTTGGATCGTTGATGCGGTGCGTGCGTCAGGATGGCGGGTTCGCCAGCTCCGGCATGTTCGCGAACATTCGCATCATCATGGATCGCGTCACGCTGGCCGGAACGACCGCCCGCATCATCCGGTTCATGCGGCCGGGAATCAGCGTCGCCCGGTTTGCGGAAAGTGCCTGCAGACCTTCCCTGACCACATCGCCGGCCAGCATCGGTTTGAGCGGCATGGTTTTCGGATCGAGGCCGAATCTGGCGAGCACAGGCGTGTCTGTCGGACCAGGCGCGACCGCCGTGACGTAGACGCCGAAGGGCTTGAACTCCTCATGAAGCGCGAGCGCGAGGCTTCGCACATAAGCCTTGGCAGCCCCGTCATGCGCCATGAACGGCGCCCCGTTCTCCGCACCCACGGCACCGACAAAGGCGAGGCCTCCGCGTCCGCGGTCGACCAACCGCCGGCCGAAGTGGCGTGCCATTTCGGCGTGCGCCAGCGCGCTCAATCGCAGCGTCATCGCCAGTTCGTCGCTGTTCTTGTCGAGAAACCGGCCGGGATTTGCGCTGCCCGCGTTGGAAATCACAAGTCCGACGTCCAGCTCGCGCGTTGCTTCGGCTATTCGAGCGATGAACCCTTCGACCGCGAGGTCCGCGACAATCACGCGATGCTCAACGCCGAATTCCCTGGAACACTCAAGACCGACTTCGTGAAGCTGGGGCTCGCGCCTTGCGACCAGCGCCACATGGATACCCGAGGCGGCGATCTGCCGGGCGAATTCGCGGCCGATTCCTGAAGAGGCGCCGGTGATCACGGCCCAGGGGCCAAACCTCTTGCCATCGATCTTGGACATCTCGCCGCTTTCATAAATTTCATAGTGATCGATACATTAATGCGCATGGTTGCGCCGCCGCGTCAAGAGATATATATCGATCGCTATGAATAGAGCGGAGCCACCCTCCCGGCCGCGCGGGCGGCCGCGGGCGTTCGATCGCGACGAAGCGCTGGACTGCGCGATGCATTTGTTCTGGCGGCGGGGCTATGAGGCCACCTCAGTGAGCGACCTGACGGACGCGATGGGCATCACGCCGCCGTCACTCTACGCGGCGTTCGGCGACAAGAAGCGCCTCTTCCTCGAAGCGGTCGATCGTTATCAGGCCGGTCCCGGCAGCTTTGCGAAAGCGGCGCTGTGCGACGAGCCGACGGCCGAGCGCGCGATGCGCCATCTCATGATGGGCACGATCGATTCCTTTTTCGAACCGAAGGGCACCAAGGGCTGCATGGTGGTGCTTGCCGCGACCAACTGCACGACCGAATCGAGCGACATCGCCGAGGAACTCGCCGGCCGCAGGCGCCTTGCCGAGCGGCTGGTTCGCGACCGCATCGCGATGGGGCGCGACGCCGGCGAGCTTCCAGCCAATACCGATGTCGAGGCGCTTGCCGCGCTGATCATCACGACGCTTTACGGCCTTTCGATCAAGGCCCGCGACGGCGCCTCGCGCGCGTCCCTGCGCAAGGTGGTGGAACAGGTGATGTCGATGTGGCCGCGCGCGCCCAAGGCTCCGTCGTCTCGAACCTCACGGTGATGAGGGGATAAAGCGCGGCCCGGTTCCCTGAGAAGCCTCGTCGACTCCACTTCTGGAGAAAGAGCATGAGCTGGTACACCTTTGTCGACTTTGAATATATCGACTCTGACGAGCTGGGCGAGACTCCGGAATTCGACATTGAGCGCCGGCTGGCCGAGATTGAATTGCTGGTCACCAGCAATCAATATCATCGTGATGTCGCCAAGGACATCTGCGAGCTCGTCACGACAAAGAAGGCGAGCTTCAAGCTTATCTCATACGCCGTCATCGAGATCTTCTCGAAGCTTGCCGCCAGGTTTCCCGAAGTTTCGTTTGCCGTGCGTGGCCGCGGTGAAGATATCAGGGACATTTGGCTTCGCGAGTATGCCGGCGGAAAGACTGTCCTTGCTCTTGGCCCCCCGGAAGGAGCCAGTCTCTAGACATGCGCAGGTAGGGAGCAGGCGTTCAAACTCCGCCGTTTTTCGAACAATGCGGACGTTTGGGCGTTAACTCGGCCGGAGCTTCCAGATGTCGGCGCCTCTCGTCGTTTCCATTCCCCATCGCCTCGGCCGTGAAGAGGCTACGCGCCGCATCAAGGCCGGCCTGGCGCGCGCCCTCGCCGGCATACCAATGCTTCAGATCGACGAGCAAAGGTGGGAAGGCGATCGCCTGGTGTTTTGCGTGAGCGCGCTCGGGCAGGTCGCGTCCGGTCACCTGGACGTTGCGGACGATCATGCCCGGCTCGAGGTCACTCTGCCGTGGCTGTTGCAGCGTTTTGCCAAAGCAGCCCAGGCGGCGATCAGCAATCGTGGCAATCTGCTGCTCACCAAACGGGACTAAAAAGCTGGCATCGCCGTACCGTCGAGGACGTCCTTGTGATTGGCCACGGCCCTTGCCTCACCCTCAAGGCAAAACCAGCAGCACGCCCGCGACCAGCATCGCCGCAAGCGCGGACACGCCGAGCGACCAGTGAATCCCGATCAGGCTTCCGAGCAGGCCGACCGAGAAGCCGCTGAACGTCTTCAGGCCAAGGCTTGCCATGTTGAACAGGCCGATGACGCGGCCGCGCTTGTCGGGCGGCGCATCGAGCTGCACGAGGCTCTGCGCCATCGCGTTGAAGGACAGTTCGAGGAAACCGGCGGCGAGCAGGAAGAGAAGCGCGAGCCAGTAGGTCCCCGCGAGCGAGAACACCGTCAGCGCCCCGCCCCATAATAGCGCCAGGATCATTGCGGTGCGCGGCTTTGGCGGCAGCAAGCCCCCTCCCTCCAGGATCAAACCAGCCAGGAGCCCGCCGGCCGCGTCGGCCGCGAGCAACATGCTGTAGGCAAGGCCGGGATCGCCGTGCCTGAGATCGGCGGCGAAGTTCGGCATCTGCGAACTATAGGCATTGCCGACGAAGAACGACGCGGCGCCGGCGAGCAGCACCATCGACACGATTGTCGGGTGTCCCTTGATGTCGCGGATGGTGGAGATGATGTCGCCAAGCCCGCGCACGGCGCGGCGTGGCGCGGCCGTGGCCGCCTTGCGAAACTTCGGCCCATAGGGCGCGCCGATCAGCCACAGCACCAGCGGGAGATAGAACACCGTGTTGAGCATGATGCCGTAGGCCGGTCCAAAGGCGAGCAGGATGGCCGCGCCCACGGCGGGACCGGCGAGCACGGCAAGATAACGCGCCATCGCGTTGAGACGCACCGCGCTTTCAAGCTCGGTCGGACCGACAATGTCGTAGATCAGCATCTGGTTCGGCGTCTGCCACAACACGCCGGCGCAGCCGTGGATGACGAGGATCGCCATCGCCTGCCACATCTGCAAACTGTCGGTGAAAAAGGAATAGCCCCAGCTCAGCGAGGCGATGATGAAGAGCGCCATGCCGCACTGGATCACCCTTCGCGGATCGAAGCGCTCGGCGAGCGCGCCCGATGTCACCGAGAACAGGAGGAACGGCAGCCAGTGCGAGACCACCGCAAAGCCGCCGAGCGCCGGCGAGTGAAATTTCTGGAACACGACCCAGTAGCTGATCACGTGCTCGATGTTGTCGGCCATCATCGCGAGCACATAGGTCGAAAACTGCGCGCGGAAGCCTGTATGGCGCATCGCCGCAAAGGACCGCATTTTTGGCGCCGGGGATTTCTCCCCTGTTGGTGTGCCGTCGTTCATGAATTGGAAGATTCCTGCATTTGCGCGAGCGGGAGCGCTCGCGGGCGGGCGCCTGGACGGCGCAGCTGATATGAACCATTTGAGCGGAGTGCTCGCCCTTCACTCTCCGCACTCTTGAGGGTACCTATGGCAGGCCTCATATCAAAGAGCGATATGCCGAATTAGAGCTATGCCAAAAACCCATGCGGTCTCCTGATCTCGCCCCTCCCGAAGTCAAACCCAAGGAAGCCCCAAAGGCTTTCAGCCGCACGCTGATCGCGAGCGGCAGCATGGAGGAACGCCGCGGCGCGCTGCGCCGGGCGCGGACGCTCGCCACCTCGCTTCTGGTGCTGATGCTCGTCATCTTTGTCGCGACCTCGATCTTCATGAAGCAGTGGCCGTGGCTCGCTTACGTCAGGGCCTTTGCCGAGGCCGGCATGATCGGCGCCTGCGCCGACTGGTTCGCGGTGGTCGCGCTGTTTCGTCATCCGCTCGGCATCCCGATTCCGCATACAGCGATCGTCGCCAAGAGCAAGGAGCGCATTGGCGTTGCGATCGGCCGCTTCATGGCCAACAACTTTCTCTCGCCGCGCGTGCTGGCCGAGCGCATCCGCGACGTCGATATTTCCGGCTGGGCGGCGCGCTGGATCCTGCGCGGCGACAATGCCGGGAAAGTGGCGCAGCGCGTGACCTCGTCGCTGAACCAGGCGCTCACGGCGCTGCCGCGCGAAGACCTCAACGCCTTCCTCAGCGGCGCGGTGCGCGGCGGCATCGAGCGCGTGCCGGCCTCCGCCTTTGCGTCAAAGTTGCTGTCGCTGCTGTGGGCGCATGGCGAAATGCAGGCGCTCGCCGAGCGACTGCTCGACTGGGCGAGCGCGACGCTCGCAAAGAACCGCGAGGCGATCCGCGCCAAGGTCTCGAAACGCACCTCGCGGCTGATCCCGAAATGGATCGACGGCATCGTCGCCGACAGGATCATCGACGGCGTCACCCGCATTCTCGACGAAATGCGCGCGCCGGAGCATCCCTGGCGGATCGAGATGACCACGACGGTCGAGCAGCTGATCGCCGACCTCGCCACCAAGCCCGAATTGATCGAAAAGGGCGAAGCGCTGAAAGCGCGCATGCTGGCGACGCCGGCCGTGATCACGCAAATCGACGCGCTCTGGGTGTCGATCGAAAACCGGCTGGAGGCGCAGGAGACGCAGGATCAGATGACGCGGGTGATCGAGCGCCTGCTGACCAATATCGGCGCGCGCATTCAGAATGACGATCAGTTGCGCGATAGCATCAACCGCTGGCTCCGCGTCGCGGTGCTGCGCACCGTCGCGCCGCGGCGCACCGAGATCGCGCAATTCATCCGCAACGTGGTCGAGAACTGGGACACCGAGACACTGACCGAGCGGATCGAGCTCACGGTCGGGCGCGACCTGCAATATATCCGCATCAACGGCACGCTGGTCGGAGGCCTCGTCGGGCTGATCATCTTTGCGGTGACGCAGCTGTTTTAGGGTCGGTTCTGGATGCGGCGAACCCGCACGGTCAGTCGCTCCTGGAGCGTAGCGGACATGGTTGTTGCAGGCCGCCGGTGAGGCTCGGTCGAAAATGATCCTTAGCCGACAAATGTCCTAATTTGTAACTTTGAGTAAGCGGACGTTCGTCAGGACCGTTCCCGCTACACCTGTCAATAAACGACTCGCATCCGCAGATTTACGGTCACATACTGCGGCCATCACCGCTCGGCCCGTGGCATTCATCGGTGATGAGATCGCCCATCACAGCGCTCCCGCCTTCCTCCAACGGAAAGGAGCGCGCCATGACAGAGCAGCGACGTGTCGAACAAGACTTCTCATTCAATGACCGACTCAAAACCTTCGCAGACGAATTGCGTGCGAAGGCCAACGAGCTCCATCCCGGCATCGAAAAAGACAACCTGCTCAGAAGAGCGCGCCAGGCCGATACTGCTTCGCATATCGACGCATGGGCAAACTACCGCGGCTTGCAAGCGCCGAAATAAAGCGCAATGACAGGGCAGCCGGCGGCCCAGGTTCTCGACCCATACGTTCACAAGTGAACTTTAAGGATCAAGTTGCGTGTTAGGCCGGAACAGTGTCGCGAAGGCTCCGTAAAGTGACCGAACTGCCGCCAAGTAGCAAACGAGTAGCCGAGCTTTTAAGGTCGTTGCGTCTAAGGACACCGCGCGAGATTGCCATTGCAACCATAGGCCTCGGAGGTTGCTTTACCCCTGAGATGAAGCGCGCGCTTGAATTGCTCGCCGCTGAGCGAAGCGGTTTGGATGAGCGGGAAGGCTTCGGAAAGCGAATGGCCCCAGTGAGCGGGGGTCACAACACTGGGGCCTGTTGCGCATGGGACGCGGCCCCAGACAAGGGCATTGTCGGGGCCATTAAGCCGAGTCCTGCACCGCAGCATCGTTCCAGACCGAACAAGTTCGGATTCACCTAGTTTAGAGTAGGCAGCGCCACCGGTTGCTATTGTGCGCTCGGGAGGGGCGCACAAAATGGCTATATATCGCCTGTTACAGAACTCTCCGTTCGGGCCGGAGGAGATTTCAACTTTGACCGATGCCTATGAGCGTACCTTGCGCGCTCTAGGCCTTGTTGATCGCAATGACCCCATCACCGAGATGGTCGCAAAAAAGATCATAGAGCTGGGCCAGCGCGGCGTCCGCGAAGCGAAGGAACTGTCAGCCCTCGCCGTCAAAGAACTCGGCGTCCAATAGAGGGCACAAACGCTTACTTTTGCGCTTGGAGCTCGTGCGGCGAGGCTGGCATGGTCGACGATCAAGAAGCGACGCAGACGCGAGATCGTTTTCTCCGTTGCCCGGCGTGCGCCACCGTCCTTCAACTCAGCCATTAGTTTCTCGACCCAGAGAGCGGCAGGACGATTCGGCTTTTCAAATGTGAAAAGTGCGGCGAGCGAATTTGGGACGAATAGACGCTGCTTGCGGAACGTTTGCCGGTGCGCCCGTATTGTTCGCTTGATGAAGAAACGAAGCTTAGACATCGAAGAGGAAATCCGACACCTTCACGTGCTGGAAAGTCAGTTGACCGACCAGAAAACGCTAGACGGGATCAAGGCGCTGATCGCCGATCTCGAAGCGGAAAAGGCAGAGCTTCCCCCCGACGAGTAGGCCGCCTCAGTTGGCGGCCTCTTCATTGCCGCGCATGTCGCCTTACCCACAAAATCACAAGTCCAGAGATCAGTCCCACGGCTGCAAGAACGGCCAAGAGGATGAAACCGACCTTCCAAGATTTTGCGAAGATCAGATAAACGCAAAACCACCCGAAAGGGTCGCAGGCGGCCGCGAGCGCGGCTTCAGACCACGACATCTTCTTTTCGCGAGGCTCCTGGATGCGGCGAACCCACACGGTTCGTCGCTCCTGGAGCGTAGCGGACATCGTTGTTGCGGGCCGCCGGTGAGGCTCGGTCGAAAATGACCCGAAGCTGACTCCCAGCTGCCGACCTCGCGTATTGTTGCTCTTTTGCGGCATGCTAGTCTAAATGGGTTCGATAGAGCCGTGGGAATAAGATGAGACGACGCGATTTCATGGCGCTTGCCGGTGGCGCAGCGACAGCTGCATGGCCGCGGACGTTAGGTGCGCAACAATCTGCGATGCCGGTAATCGGCTTTCTCCACAGCGGTCTCAAAATGCAGTCTGCGCAGGCGGTCGATGGATTTAAGAGAGGTCTCGCCGAAACCGGTTTTGTCGAAGGCCGCAACCTTGAGATTCAATATCGTTTTGCGGAAGGACAATATGATCGGCTGCCAACGTTGGCCGGCGAACTTATATCACGCCGTGTTGCCGTGATCGCCGCATGTGGTGGCATACAGACGGCCCTTTCCGCGAAATCCGCCAGTGCTACCATCCCACTGGTTTTCGGAAATGGCAGTGATCCCGTGCAGTTTGGATTGGTCAAGAGCCTCAACCGGCCCGCCGGAAACATGACGGGAGTGAGCTACATAACGGCAACTCTTGAGGCAAAGCGGCTTGGTTTGCTTTCCGAACTTCTCCCGTCGGCCGGTATTTTCGGAATTCTGGTCAATCCCAGAAATGACAATGCAGACAATCAGCTGAAAGATATCGCGCAAGGGGCACTCGCGCTCAGCCGCCCGATTACCATTCTGAAAGCAAGCAATGAGCAGGAGATTGAAGCGGCGTTTCAGGCGTTTGCCCAGCAAGGAATCAGTGCGCTGCTCGTAGGCTCCGATCCGTATTTCGCCAGCCAACGAGAACACATCGTGTCCCTTGCGGCACGCTATAAGATGCCTGCTATTTCCGAATGGCGCGAATTCGCGCAAGCAGGCGGTCTCGCGAGTTACGGAACGAATCTTACTGATAATTACCGTTTGGTTGGGGTTTACGTCGGACGCATTCTCAAGGGAGAGAAGCCGGCCGAGCTACCAGTCGTGCAGGCAACTAAGTTTGAGTTCGTCATCAACTTGAAAACTGCCAAATCTCTCGGTTTGACCCTGCCGCCGGGCCCACTTTCAACCGTCGACGACGTGATCGAATGACTGGCTCTTGCCGCAATGCATGAGTTCGGAAATGGCCCCGAAGCGACGGCCGGCTCAGGTTCTGAAATAGTCCGCTGATTGGGGGCGAGCGGACGACGCTTCCCGCCGTTCAAAACGACGCTCACGACCGAAACCGACATCTGTCTCAGTTGATCGAACGAGCGGCAGAGAATACGCTTTCGCTCTTGAGCATTATAACTGCGCCGCGCGGCCTATTCTTGAAGCAGGGGACCCATGACATCACCAAGAGTACTAGGCCCTAGTAGTAGTCATCTCGCAATTTTGGGAGGTACCAGCGCCCGCTTTATGATCGAAGGAGCAGACGCCGGCAAACGTTTTGCGCCAGCTACGAGCTTGATATGGACATGAGCAGCCTTCCCAGCCTCATCCAACGATTTGGAGTTCGCTTTCCGGGAGGGCCGCTCCTGGGGGCGCATTGAAGTTGCTTCTTATCGAGTAGCGTGACGATTTCCGGTTATGGCCCGCTGCTGACTCCGACGACGAGCGCGGCAATGACCGCTTTCGGTTGGAGCGGACTTCGGCCTAACGGGTCGGCGAAGTCGCCGTTGGACCCAAACCGGACACCGGCCGGTGGACCCCCAACCGAAAATTACCTAGGCTTCTCGTTGAGAGAGTACAGGGGCCTGATTGCAATGAAACGGCGCGAGTTCATTACGCTAGTCGGCGGCGTGTTGCTTGCAAGCTCAAACTCAGGACGCGGCCAGGAAGCACGGCCCGCTCATCTGGGATATATCTGGATTGGGTCGAAGGACTCGGAGCACTCCACTCGCGACGGAATGCGGCGAGGCTTGCGCGATTTGGGATTCGTCGAGGGCCGCGATTTTGTTCTCGAAGAACGATATGCCAACTCGCAACTTGATCGTCTGCCTAAGATCATTGCCGAATTGGTTGAGCTACGAGTCAGTCTTATCCTTTGCCCGGGCAACCAGGTGACACGCGCTGCTATGGAGGGCACGTCGACGATTCCGATCGTCGCCACCACTCCCGATCTGCTCGAGTCTCACTTTGTCGCAAGTCTAGCGCGGCCAGGCGGCAATGTGACCGGCATGTCGCTCACGGCAGGGACCACGTTGAGCGAGAAATGGCTTGAAATTTTGAAGGAGACGTTTCCGCACGCAGTCAGCGTCGCGGTATTGGCGAGCAGCACTTCAGCCAGCGACGCTTATGTCGATCGCGTCAGGAAAGCGGCAAGTTCGATTGGTGTAAAGCCGCAGTATTTTACAATTGGGGATGCTGATGGCGTTGACAGCGCCCTGCAAGCCATCGCGAAGATGAAGCCTGACGGTCTGGTTGTCGAATCCGATGCGCTTCTTGTCTCCAATCGATCGAAGATCATTGCATTTGCTGCCGAGCAGCGACTTCCTGCTGTTTACGGAAATCTCGATTACCTGCCCGATGGAGGACTAATGGCCTACTACACGAGCATCTTCGATACCTGGGTTCAACTTGCAAAATATGTTGGTCGTATTCTGAAAGGTGCCAAGCCCGCTGAACTTCCGGTGCAGCAGGCAACCAAATTCGAACTAGTTGTCAATCTGAAGTCGGCGAAGGCCGCTGGTTTCACCATTCCCGAGGCGATTTTGCTTCGTGCCGACAAGGTGATCGAATAGGCCGACTGATGTCGGCTATTGGCTTAGCGGACGTCTCACGCGATGTCCGCTTTTCGAGGTATAGCCGAACGTTCGGATTTGGCGCATCGAGCCTCGGCCGCGGGCCGATTTCTTCCATAACCGGTAGTTTGCGAACGCAGCTCAGGCGTCGGCTGGGGAAGTCGGCTTTTGGGAGCGTAGCGGACGCCGCTGATCATGTTTCTGATTTCTGCAAGTAACCCGCCGCAGACATCGGCTGCGCAGTCGCCGCAATACTGTTTTGCGGGAGCCGGATGGTTAACGGCCCTCCTTCTTCCAAATGTTACGAATCCGCGGTAAGTTACTACTACCAGCGCGCGTAGGAGGTAACGGTCATGGGCAACGACCGGGTACTCTTGGCTAGCGCATTGAGCCTAGCCCTATTGTCAACAGCGCTAATGAGCATTGCGCTTTTCTGGGAGTAAGGCCGCCGCAGCTGGCGATCCTCACAAGGTTTGCTTCAGTCGGGTCATTTGGACTTACGCAGCTTCTTGCCGAAAAAATCAATTCCGACGACCGTCGCGATAACGACCGCAATTAGCAACGCAGCGCCGCGAATTTCCGAGAGCGAGAATGCGAAGCGCGCTAGGTACCCGATCGCGAGTGCCGCATAACCAGCGACCCAGACTGCGCTGACCGCTGTCACGACATCCAACTTGCTTTCCATATTCCACTCCACCGGCTCAATCATGATTAGCTCGGTAGAGGGCGAACAGGTGTGAGCGGGTTCACATTCAGGGCTGATGCGCGAGGTCGCAACCGGCAAGAGGATTGGCGCTGGTCCCTCTCGACTAACCTGTGTTAATCTCGACCACGTCCGAGCAACTAGCCGAATGTCATGGCCGATTTCATTTTCAAAGCGAACATCGCCCACTACAAAGAACAACTGGCGGCCGAAACCGACGAGCAGACGATCGCAATGCTCCGCAAGCTGTTGGCAGAGGAAGAGGCCAAATACGCGGAATGGCGCGCCAAACATCCGACGCCGAAGAACAGAGGCTGAAATTGATTTGCCTCAAGGTCCGATCAACAGGCCGGACCGGTCTTGTCCGGCCATGGACTGGCAACCAATAGCAACTGCTCCGTTTGACCGTGATCTCGAACTGGCCGTGATCGAGAACGACGGCATCTAAGCGCTCGTCTTTCCATGCCGCCGCGCTCAGCACGGTTGGATGAAGTCAAAGACGGGTACATCAGTCGACATCCACCCGACGCATTGGCGAGAGTGAACAGGTTCTGGTCCCCCGCGTTAGCCCGTCCCGCCTGGCGCAGCCCCGCATGACGCTTGGCGCGGGTCTGCTTGCGGATATTCAGCGCACTGATCGTTTCCCGTATAAGCCCGGAATTGTTGGCCCCAACCGCACTGTCTACCGTTCGAGTGTTTGATAGGGCTGGGGCGATGCGTGACACCGCGTTTTCCTATTACGATCTGTCGCTGCGCAAGCGAGCCGGCGGCGGCTGGGAATGGCAAGTCAAAGCCAAGTCTGGCCGTCTGTTGATGCACGGCCAACACCGTTGCCGAGCGGTGGCGCGCTATTACGGTTATCGCTCGCTGTTATCGCTCTTGGGCGCGCCACGGCCCCAGGGCTGGAGCAGCAGAACCGCCCTATGAGTGCCAAAACTAGCTGTGGTGCAAGGACCGTCCGCTCGTTAGGCTAGATGCGGGGATCACCAATTAAAGCTTGCCCTGCGCCCTTCCTTTCCTATTTGGCACTCTCGCCCTAGCGTCTGGGACGGTCCGATGCTTCAAAGGCTCAAGCACCTTCGCGTCCTCCTCGTCGAGGATGAGTATTTCCTTGCGAACGATCTAGCCCGCACGTTGGTGTCGGGAGGGGCCGAAGTGATCGGTCCAGTGGCCACTGCTTGCGATGCTCACCAGTTGGTCGACAGACAAATCGACGCTGCGGTTCTGGATATCAAGCTGGCGGATGGACAGGTGTTTGCAATCGCGGACGAGCTTTCTCGAAAGCATGTGCCGTTCGTTTTCGCGACAGGCTACGGCCCAGAAATCATCCCGGATCGTTTCCAAGGCGTCGCCCGGCTTGAGAAGCCATACGACAATGAGAACGTGGTGGATGCGGTGGCCCGGCTTTGCCTGCTCGCGTGATTGGGCGCACGCTTAACAGGACAAGACGTTATCCAGTCGCCCTGAAGTTGGTGCGGCTGATTGACTGTGCTCACTGCAGCTGGAGCTGCCGTCTGTCTCCTCAATGTCATAAGTTATTTGACTCGTTGACCCCATCCGCTACCGTTGCGTCCTTGCGAGGGCGTGGGGGATGCCGATCAAGCAATTCACCTACGGCGAACTGGCATCAAGCGAGATCGACCGTCAGAATATTGCCTATGCCAAGACGCTGCGGATGCTTGACCTCGTTGACCGGAATGACCCGGTCACAAGCATCGTCGCCGAGAAGATCATCAAGGTCGGCACCTCTGGCCTCACCGACCCGAACCGAATTGCCGACATCGTTGCGCATCACTTTCTGAAATCGTGATGCCGCCGAAGCAGTTTGTTCCGGAGAAGTAGGCTGAAGAGAGCAGCTCTCTTAAAAAACCAAAACCAAAGACTTGGGACGAAGCCGATCAAAACGAGCTGATGCGCATGGCTCGTAGAGGGGCGGCTGTATCGGTAATTTCGGCTCGGCTTGGAAGACATGCAGGCTCGGTCCGGAAAATGGCGCGCGAGATGGGTCTGTTGCTCAAGCAATAGGTAAGGGCCGCCTCAATGGGCGGCCTCTTTGTCTTGATGACATTCTAGTCGGTGCCGGCGCGCCATTCGGAGTTACCACCGTCCTTTTGTAATTTTGAGTAAGCGGGCGCTCTGCCGAAACGTTCCCGCCGTGCTCATCGATAAATGACTCGCGTTTCGGTTTATTGGGGCGCAAGCTCCAACGATCACCGCCCGGTCCGTGGCATTTATCGGTGATGAGACCGCCAGTTGCGCTCCCGCCCACTCAAACAGGGGAGCGCCAAATGTGGCCATCGGTCCATATTTTTTTCCGACCTAACCAGCAAGCAGACACCGAGCTGATTCAGTCAGTCCGTGACGTATTAGCGCACAGTCTCGAACTGTTGAGAGCCAATCCACAACCTGACACCTTTTTGGGCCGCAAGACGCACGAGCCTTTTCCAAAACAAAAGGACGCGGATTAACTTTCGTAATCGGAACAATTGATCCGGGCGGATATTGTGGGATTATGACCGACCCTTTGTTCGCCCGCGCCGACTTGGCAATTGAGGAAAGCCTCCATCTCAGGCGCAGTAGTCGCGTCCTCAAGTCTCAGTTTGATCATGAGCGCGAAACACTCCGCGTCGCCGTGTTTGAATCCGCGATGCTCCGCTCGGAAAGTAAGGCCTACCGCGACGATAAAGCCGAAGCTTTTTAGTTTGGGCGGAACGCATCCCTGCTAGACTGACCCAATATGGACCTGCGGCTCATTTGGGATCACTTGGCAGAGGCAGAGCGCCACATTGCGCTAAGCGACAAGCATATCGCACGCCAAATCGAAATCATTGATGAGTTAGAGCGCGGCGGCCATCCATCGCTGTTGGCCCGCGATCTGCTGCGCACTTATCGCATGGTGCGAGATAACCATGTGGCGCACTGCGATGTCATTCGGCGAGAGCTGGAACAGTAAATCATCACGATTGTAGGCCCTGTCCCATTCCGCCAATGTCGCCTTTGCGGCAACTGCATCGCTTTTGGCGCAAATCGGACATTCGCTTCTTGACAGACTCCCACACGCGTGACCGTGCGGCGAACTGATTTGCCCGTCGTGCCAATCTGTCGCAGCGGCGCGCGTTGTGCCGTCGGGCAAATCACCGCTAATTCTTCGCGCGTCCTGTGCTCGATCCGAGGGGCGTTGCGCATCGTCATCAACGTTGAGCGCGGGATGCGATGGACGCGAACGCGTCGCCCGACGAGCGACGTTTTTCCGCGGACGGCGAAGCCGTGTGGTCCTGACGTCTCGACGCTGACGTCAACTGGCGAGGATGCTCCGCATCGCGCCGGGATGGTGACAAAAAGCCCGATCACCAGGGAGAGCGCGGAATAAACCGTAACACCATCGCGCAGGGAATGCCGCGATGAACGGCTTTACCTGTGGTGACTGAGCTTGTGTGCTTTTCACTTTTGCACACAAGGCCATGGGTGCGGGCCGCGCACCCGGCATTCCCTGCGCCCTCTCGGGCATCACGTTGGCGGAACCCGGCCCAAATCGTGCGCGGGAATGCAGCTGTTTGACCTGTTGAATCAGAAACCTCAGGCCGCGCCACGCGTGGTCCGATAAATCGGTACGCCGAGCCCTGCAATATATCCGCATCAACGGCACACTGGTCGGTGGCCTTGTCGGGCTGATCATCTTTGCCGTGACGCAGTTGTTTTAGGCCGGGTTACAGATCGGCTCGGCAGCCGACGCTTTTGGATCAAGAACGATCATCGGGGCGCACGCGACAGCAGCTGGTCGATGGTGTGCTTGAGCGTCTCGAGTGAGCAGGGCTTGTTGAGCACCGGCATTCCCTTCAGCGCATCGGGTACGCTTGCCGCGCCGTAACCGCTCAACAGGAAGAACGGCAGCCCTCGGTCTCTGATCGCTTCGACGACTGGCTGCGCGTTGAAACCCTCGAGATTGATATCGACGATCGCGAGATCGTATTGCTCGATTTCTGCGAGAGGCCGGCCGATCTCGACACTGCCCGCCTCCGCAATCACCGTGTGGCCGAGTTCTTCCACCATGTCGACGAGCATCATGCGAATGAGCGCTTCGTCTTCAACGAGGAGTATGGATGCCTGGCCCATCTGTTTCGGCCTTACATGTTTGCGCCTGCGGTGATGTGCCTATCATTCTGGAGCTGCGGCAGCGCCGTGACGAGGGGGCTGGCGCGAGCGGCCTTTGCAGGATGATGCCGTTCGGCACGTCTTTGGACGCTGCAATGCTACAAAGTGCACACACACGAAAAGTTCCCGCAGCACCCGCGATCCACGGCTCACGCGGCGGCGTTTTCATGTCGCGAAAACAGATCCCTTTATCGTCGCCTGGTTCGGGTGCGCTATGTGCAAAATCGTACTTTGCCCCGGGACAGGAGTCAGGCGGTCGCGTCTTCGCTCCTGAGTCCAATGGACGTCGCAATCAACCTCGCAACGCAACATGCGTCTAGTTTTCAGGATTTTCCCGGCAAAAAGTTATCTGCTATTGCCTTAGGTCGGTGCCCTCTGCTTTCAACGTGGGAGCCTATGCCGACCACCTTATTTGCACGCCGGCTTCGCGAAGCCATCGGCCTGTCGCCCGAAGATCACGGCGCTCTGAAGTCGCTCCGCGTCACCGAACGAACGATCGGGAACCGTGAGCTACTCTGCCGCGAAGGAGACGTGGCCAGACATTGCACCGTGGTGATCAGCGGCTTTCTGGCGAAGTACAAGATCATCGGCGATCGAGAGCAAATTCTGGCGCTCCACGTTTCCGGCGATTTTCCCGATCTGCAGACCCTTCAGCTTCGAACGCTTGATCATAACATCATCAGCATCGGTCGGTCTCGCATCGGCCAGATCTCGATTTCCGAATTGCAGGGCTTGCTCGATGCGCGGCCAAGCCTTGCTCATGTGTTCTGGCGCGAGACCTTGATCGAAGCGGCGATCTTTCGCGAATGGGTGTGCAACGTTGCGGCGCGCGATGCGTCAGGCAACATTGCTCACCTGATATGCGAATTGGCCGCTCGCCTCGAAGCCGTCGGAATGGTTCAGGACGACAGCTTTCAAATTCCTCTGACTCAGCAGGACATCGCCAATGCTTCGGGAATATCGGCGGTGCACGTCAACAGGACCTTGCGGGACTTGCGGAACCGCAATCTGATGAGCTGGGAAAACAGAACGATCAGGCTGCTCGACTTCGACGGGTTGAAAAAGGTTGCCGACTTCCATCCGGATTACCTGCATTTGGGGCTTCGCGATCGACCCCATCGCTAAGGAACGTCATCGCCGCTTCCCGCGTTCGGCGCACATGGCACGCTATTATTTCTATCTGGACGGCACGCGCCCTTATCTCGACGAAGACGGCATCGAATTGGCCGACGATGGCTCGGCGTGGCAGCAAGCGAAACGCTTCGTGCGCGACATTGAGGGCGATTTTCAGCCGGGCGAGCAATGGCGTCTCGAAGTGCTCCGCGACGGCCGGCCGATCTTTCTGCTGATTGTAGACTCCAGAAAATTGGAGTGATCTCGGAGTTTCACAACAAGCTGGCGCGCCTCGTGTTCTCCCCGCTGAGTTCTCGTGGAAGCCGGTTCTTCGAAGGCCGGAACTGGAAAGAACCGGTTCCCATTTTCAGGATGTGGAAATTTGGCGCCCCCGAGTGACTTAAATCCCACTATGTCCAATTTTGTACTTTCGCGCAGGAACGCAATTTGACGCTTTTTGTATTTATCGGGTGAACACCGAGTAGGCATCCGAGTAGGTATCCAGTGGCAGAGAATCGCTTCCATGCTCGCCGGGCAGCAGCGGCGCTGCTCAAGATGGCGAAGACGACGTCCGATCCCAAAGTCGCAGCCGGATTGGTCGAGGCAGCCGCTGATCTCAAGGATCAGGCGGGCGAGCTTCCGCCAGCGATCAGCGTGAAGCCGCCCGACGTGCAGACGGAGGGATAGCGCGCCTCAATTGGTCCCCGGCTCCATGCCCTTCGACTTGAACAACGCCTCGGCCGACGGGCCGGAAAACGAGGCGATCAAGGCCTTTGCGGCATCGGCATGCTGGGTCGCAGCGCCGATGCCAGCGGCGTAAACCGTATAGTTCTGGATTTCCTTCGGCAGCGGGCCGACCAGCGTGACGCCGGCATGCGGCAGGATTTCGCTGATCTGGTGAATGCCAAGTTCGGCCTGACCGGACTCGATGTAGTCGGCGACATAGCCGCCCTGCTTGAGCTTCTCTTTCGGCTTGACCTGGTCGGCGATGCCGAGGCGTTCGAGCAGCTTCTCGACATAGATGCCGCTGGAGCCGCCGCTGGCGGGATCGATGAAGCTGATCGATTTCGCATCGAGCACCGCTTTCTTGAAAGCGTCGACGGTCGAAATATCGGGCTTGCTCGCGCCTTCCTTGACCATGACCCCGACGCCGACGCGCGCGAGATTGGTCCGGCTGCCTGATATCACCTTGCCCTCACTGGTCAGTTTGTCGACAGCCTCCGGCGTGATCACGACGACATCGAAACTTTCGCCGGCCGCGATCCGCTTCATCAGCGCCCCGGCGGTATCGTTTTCGACCGAAACCTTGTTGCCGCTTGCCTTCTCGTAGTCCGGCAGCAGCGCCAGCACGGTCGACTTGAACGCGCCCGCGGTGAGCAGCTTCAGCTCGACGGCCTGAGCAGCGCTGGTGCAAAGGGCGGCAGCAAAGGCGCCCGCGAGCAACATCCCATATCGCATTTTCTTGTTCTCCTGCTTCTGTCGCCCATTTTAAGGCACCGCGCTGCGGCGCACCAGCGCGTTGACCACCTCACGAATTCAACCTAGTTTTTGCGAGGAGCTGCCCGATCCTTTCAGCTCGCATGCGGATCTAACGGATAACGAACCGATGGGCATGTTGCAGATCAAATCGACGGGATTTGAGAGATAAAGGCGGGGGCGCGAGGTGGACAAAATACCCCATCGCCTCGGCCGCCTGATCACTTCGCCGAAAGCCTATGCGAGGCAGAACGCGCTGCTCGCAGCACTGCGCTGGCTTCGCGCGAACGCGCCGCTCGGCCGCGTCGAATGCGAGGACTTCGATCCGTTCTGGCTGGTGACAAGGCACGCGGACATCGCAGAGGTCATTCGCCGGCATGAGCTGTTCCATAATGGCGACCGCGCACACACGCTTGTCCCGCGGGCGTCGGATGAACTGGCACGCGCCCAAACGGGTGGCAGCGCGCATCCGATCCGCACCCTCGTTCACATGGATGAGCCCGATCATTCGAAATACCGGCGGATTGCGCAAAGCTGGTTCACGCAGCAAGGGGTCAGGCCGCTTGAAGATCGCATCCGCGCCATCGCCCGCGCCAGCGTCGATCGCATGGCCGAACACGGCGGCGCCTGCGATTTCGCGCGAGATGTAGCGGTTCACTTTCCCTTGCGGGTTCTCATGCAGATCCTCGGCGTTCCGCAAGAGGACGAACCGCAGATCCTCAAACTGACGCAGGAGCTCTTTGCCAGCGAGGACGCCCAGCTCGGCTATGGCGGAGGCATCGCGGGCGATCCATCGCGGCACACCAGGGAACTGTTTCGCCTGCTCGGGAAATTTCAGGACTACTTCGTGCCGTTGATGGAGCGCCGCCGGCAGCAACCGACGGACGACCTGACGAGCGTGATCGCCAATGCCGGGATCGACGGCAAACCGATCGATCAATTCGAGGCGGTGAGCTATTACATCATCCTTGCCGCGGCCGGTCATGACACCACATCGTCGTCGATTTCCGGCGGCCTCTGGGCGCTGTGCGAGAACATGCCGGTGTTCGAGGCGCTCAAGGACGACGCCGCGCTCATTCCGGCCTTCGTCGACGAGGCCGTACGCTGGACGTCGCCGGTGCATCATGTGATGCGCACCGCAACGGTGGACATCGAATTAGGCGGAAGCAAGATCAGGAAAGGCGACTGGCTGATGCTGCATCTTCTGTCAGGCAATCGCGACGAGGACGCGTTCGCGCAAGCAGATCATTTTCGTCTCGATCGCGAAACGTCGCGCAGCGTGATCTTTGGCCAGGGCGCGCACAATTGCCTCGGTCAGCACCTGGCGCGGATCGAGATGCGGATCTTTTTCGAGGAGCTGCTAAAGAGGCTCGCAGAGGTGGAATTGGCAGCAAGGCCGCGGCGCGCGGCGTCGATCTTCATCGGTGGCCCCAAGAATCTGCCGATCCAGTTCGCGATGAATTAGGAACAAGCGACCTTGGCGAACGGCCCGACCGCACCCATGCTGGCAATGAGCTGTTCGGCCGAATCGAGCAGCCGGTCGGCTTCGGCACGCCGGCCTGACGCCTTCAGCAAGTGTCCGAGCGCGATCTGGCAGCGCGCGAGCTCCGGCCGCAAGCCCAGCTCGAGACAGATTTCGACGGCCTTGAGGTAGTTGCGCTCGGCGGCCTCGGGGTCGAGCGCAGCCGGATTGCGGTGCACGTCGCCGAGAAGCCGCAAGGCGTCGGCCTCGATCGCGCGATAGCCGTGTTTGCGCGCAAGCTCGAGAGCGCTTGTCGCATGATCGAGCATTCCCTCGTACTTGTTGTCGAGCAGGTTGGCAAAGCCGAGATAGACGCTCGACCACGCCTCGCCATAGGTGAATCTGGCGCCGCGGGAAAATCCCACGGCCTTGGTCAGAAGGGAGATGCCCTCGGCCATGCGGCCGGCGAGCGCGTAGGTGTAGCCGAGCGAGGTCGACAGGATCGGGACGAGATAGCGGATCTGGCTCGAGCGGCAAACGTCGAAGCCATGCTCGAGATATTGTAGAGCCAGCGGCAAATCGCCCTTGTGCGACTGGATGAAGCCCGCCCACCAATAGGCCAGCGCGATATCGTGCGGCCGCTCGACTTCGTCGGCGATCAAACAGGCTTTTTGTGCAAATTCGGTCGCGGCCGCAAAATTGCCGAGCCGGCCATGCGACGCGCCAAGCATGCCGAGCCACAACACCGAGCCCGTTCCGGCGGTGCCGACCCGCACATGCCGCAGCGGACCGTCGATCCAAGTGAGATTCTGTTCGAGCAGCGCCACCGATTGCCGGAAGTCGCCGCGCCACATATAGGCCTGGCCCAGGTAGAAGCTCGCGCTGACTTCCAGCGCGCCGTCGCCAACCTCGCGCGCGATGTCGCGGGCCCGCAAGCCGCGCTCGATGCAGGCATCGAGCTCGCCCAGCCAGTTGTGCACGAACGCCAGCGCGACATTGATGGCGGCGAGCCGCGGCCGATCTTCGATCGAATTGGCAAGCAGCTCGGCCTCGGTGAGAATTTGTTCGAGCCGGCTGTGATCGGCGATCGCCCCAAACACCGGCCGCAGCCTCAAGCGCACATCGATGCCCTGCCGGATGCGCTCGCGATCCTGCGGCAGATGCGTGAGCGCCTGCAGCGCGGATTCGAAGAAGGCGCTTGCCTCGCGATAGGCCGATAGTTCGACCGCCTTGTCGCCGGCCTGGCGCAAATACATCACCGCTTCATCCCAGAGCGCCGCATTGAAGGCATGATGCGCAAGACTCTCGATCAAGTCCTGCGGGTTCTCCAGGTTCTGCAATTCCATCGCGCGCAGTACGCGCGCATGCAGCATCTGCCGCTTCGCCGATATCAGGCCTCCATAAGTCACCTCGTGGACCAGCGCATGCCTGAATTTCAATTGCGACGACACGTCCGGGATTTCGTAGAGGAATTGCGCGGCCTTGAGTTCTCCCAGCAGCTTTCGCAGTTCAGGCCCGGCGAAATCGACAACCTCGCGCAGCAGCGGCATCGAGATGTCAGAGCCGATCACGGACGCAATCTGCAGCAGCGTCTTGAGTTTCGGGCTAAGGCCGTCGATGCGCGCGGCGATGACGGATTGCACCGTTTCGGGAATCCGGATCTCCGGAATCCTGCGGGTCAGCTCGTAGCGCCCGCCGCGCATGCGCAGCGCGCCGCTTTCCGCCAGAGCGCGCACCGTCTCCTCGATGAAAAGCGGCGTTCCTTCCGCGCGGGCGACGATCAGCGTTCGTAGCTCCGCGGTGTCCTCGCTGCTGCCGAGCAGCGCCCGCACCAGTTCGTCGGCGGCCTCGGTTGCGAGCGGATCGACCTGCAACGATGTGAAGGCGCTTGTCGCCTTGTGCTCATATTCCGGCCGGAACGTCAGGATGACCAGCACGCGGCTGTCCGCAATGCTTTCGATCAGGTTGTCGATCGCGTTTCGCGTCTCGACATCGGTCCATTGCATGTCCTCGAGCCAGATCAAAAGCGGCCGATCCTGCGCGCAACGAAGCAGCAGGTCCTTCACGGTCGATACGATGCGTTGCCGGCGCACCGCCGGATCGAGGATTGGCCATTCGGCATCCTCGACCGGGACTTCGAGCAGTGATTCCAGCGCCGGAGCGTAAAGCGGTGAGCCCGAAGGCATCGCGGCAAGCGCGCGATGCAGATGCTCCCTCGACTCGGCGGGAGAAGCGTGTTCGGGAATTTCGCACCACGACCGCAGCAGGTTGGAAATGGCCAAATAGGGTGTGCCGCGCCGGTAGGCCGCGGCCGCCGTCTTGAGCACCATCCAGTCGGAAAGCTGGGCGGACTGCAGGAATTCGTGGACCAGCCGGGTCTTTCCGGTCCCGGGCGGACCTTTGACCACGACAAGCTGCCCATGACCGGCGGCGGCCTGCGCCAGCGCCGTTTGCAGCCCTGCAAGCTCGCCCTTTCGCCCGACAAACGGCGTCAGCCCGCGTGCCGCCGTGACCTCCCAGCGTGTGCGCGCCGAGGTATGGCCGGTAATGCGAAACAGATCGACTGGCTCGCGCACGCCTCGGACCGCAACCTGGCCCAGCGGGAGGACGTCGATGAATCCTTGCGCCAGCCGCGCGACATTGCCGGTGCAGTAGATTTCCTCCGGCGAGGCCAGCTGCTCCATGCGCGCTGCGAGGTGCACGGTCGGGCCGACGGCGTCGTAGTCGAACGAAAAATCGTTGTGAATGGCCCGAACCACCACCTCACCCGCATGCAGGCCAACGCGTATCGCGATGTCTGCATCGCAGGCCGCGCGCACGCCCTTCTGCATCTCGAGCGCGGCATAGGCGGCGCGCACGGCGCTGTCTTCATGCGCGATCGGCGCACCGAACAGGGCCATGATGCCGTCACCCTGAATCCGGTTGATGGTGCCTTCATAGCGGTGGACGGCCTCGATCATCGCGTCAATCGCCGGGCGCAGCCGCAGCTCGGCGTCTTCCGGATCGAGTTGGTCGATCAAGGCCGTCGATCCCTTGATATCCGCGAACAGAACCGTGATCTGCTTGCGCTCGCCTTCGAGCACGCTGCGGGAATCCACGATACGCCGCGCCAGATGCTGCGGCAGCTGGATTGGTGCTCCCATACTGCCGGCGTCATCGGCGATCGCCGCCGCCGGGTCGCCCTCGCGCCGCGCACCGCAACCGCCGCAGAATCTGTTCGAAAACGGGACAAGCTCACCGCAGGACGCGCAGCGCTCAGCCAGAGGCGCGCCGCAGCCTCGACAGCGGCGGCTTTCGCTAGGATTTGAGGCGCCGCACGCAGAGCAGTCCATGAGACCCCGAAAAAGCGCGCATGGATGATGTGAAACATACAACGCTAGAGATTTCGGCAGCAAGGGTCATTGTGCCGCGCACTGCCTGTAGCGCGGGCATCGAGTTGACCGGACATCAATCCATTGTAGGATCGCGAGGGGGTAGGCTCATTCCTTTTCACGCAGTAATTGGAGAGCACGGCCATGGCAATCGCAAGACGTAATAAACACGCCGGCAGACCAGATATTAATGCGCAATTCACGCGTCAGAATATTAGAAAAACACTGGCTGATTATAAGAAGATCAAAAAACGAAACGGCGACTACACATTCGGCGGGTTGACCGCGAAGTTTTATCGCTTCAATAGCGAGGCCACCGAAGCTTGGGAGGGCGACATCGCCGACGAGTACCCCAAGGATGCGCAGGACGAAATCAAACGGCATATCATCCACGCGCTGACTCATCGCAACGAGCGCGGCCGGGCAGACCCGATTCCGCTGACCATCAAATGGGGCGGAGGCAAGCGCGGAGTCGTTGCCACCTACGACCCGTCCGGTCCGTCCTACACGATAGAAATCATGGGATATCTCTCGCCGGCGGCAGCCGCTATCGCGGCACGACGGAAAGCGAGAAAGAGCTGATCGATCGCCGGGCGTCAGAGCAGATCCGGTCGAGAATAGCCTGTCCTGGACGTCCTCACCGCCTGAATACTCTCTCCTCGCGCGCACTGGCGGTGGCGACGGTCCCGTGATTTGATGGCTCCAGTGAGAGCAGATACCGGGCCGGGGCAAGACCATGAGCGACTGGCTTCACGATCTTCCATTGATATGGATGGCGCTCGTCATCTTTGGCGTCATCTACGTCTTGGCAGCCGTGATCCAGATCGTTGTGCGGCTGCTCGCGACCGGCGACCGCTTGCGCGCGTTCAAGGCGATCTCGCCGGGCATGCTTTCTCCGCTCGGCATCATCTTTGGCCTGTTCGTTGTGTTCACTGCGGCGCAGGTGTGGAACGACACCGACCATGCGAACGCCGCGGTCAACCGCGAGGCCAGCGCCCTGAAATCGGTGCTGGTTCTCTCCGGCGGCTTTCCGGGCGAGCCGGACGCGCATTTCGCAGGCCTCATCCGGCGTTACGTTGAGGAAACCGCGACGCAGGAATGGCCGATGATGGCCCGCCAGGCCGCGACGCTGAGCATCAGCCCGGCACCGCTCGCCGAGGCGCTCCAGCAAGCCCTCGCATTGTCTCCAGGTGGTCCAGGTCAGCAAATCGCCCAGCGCGAGATCGTGACCTCGCTTGAAAATGCCCTGGAAGCGCGCCGCCAGCGCATCCATGTCAGCCAATCCCAGGTCAATCTCACCAAATGGATGTGTCTTGTCCTGCAAGCCATCTGCGCGTTCTTTGCGATCGCCATCGTGCATAGCGAGAACCGCCTCGCGTCAGCCATCAGCATGGGTATGTTTGCGACCGGCGTTGCGGCATCCGTCCTTCTCATCCTGGCGCACGACCGTCCTTTCCTGGGCCAGCTTGCGATCGGTCCCGAACCGCTGCTGCAGGTCATGCCCAAGATGCCGAAGTCCTAGAGGGCGGTTCGGGTGGCCCCGGCGAAGCCTTGGCCATGCCTTGGCGGAGACGGGACCGGGCGATCCGGTATTCCGGAGTCGCCGGCGCCCACAGTGTCAGCACCCCATTGTTGAACCAGCACCAGATCCGGCCACACCAAATCAGGTAGCGCCCATGCATGTCCGCAGGGACATACCGCTGTCTGCTCGCGAACAAGAGGGCCCAGTCATCGCATCCGCCCTCTGATGAACGGATCCTCGAATGCAGTTTTTCCTTTATGAAATTCTCGCGCGCATCGTCGGGATCTATGTGTGCTATGATTGCAGCCGCACGCTCTGGTCCGGCCTTGTCGAGAGAAAAATCACGTGCTTCATCGGCAGCGGTGATATTGTTGACTGGCTGCTCACATCACCGGTGAGGTGGACTTTTGAGAGAGACGCCGCGCCGGTCCGGTACTGGATGTCGGTCGGCCTGCAGATCTTCTATCTGATTGCAGGTATCGTCATGGCGATCTTCGGGTGGTTTCACCCAAACAGCTGAGCATCCGCCCCGGCGCATCCGGCGCCTCACTAGTACGGCAGCAGATGAAATAGCTGAAAGCGCCAGGCGGCGCGCGCCGCCCGTGCAGCCTGTACCGCGATGAGACCGCGGCAACGCACCAGAAACAGACGCCGGTTCAAAATAGCCTCGTTTAAAATTTACTTCAGTCCTGCCTCGCCGAAACCCTCATGGTGAGGAGGCGCATTCTCGCGCCGTCTCGAACCATGAGGCCCGGACATTGGCCTCATCCTTCGAGACGCCGCTGTCGCGGCTCCTCAGGATGAGGAAAAGAGGTACGGCGAAGCTGACGACGAAGATCCATGACTCGTTCCTCTCAAACATCGAGCCGAATTTCCTCCGCGTCCGCCATGCGGCGGATCGAGTGATCGAACGAGAGGCGATCGGGATTTTCCGCCGGCTGACGCCGCAACGTCTCGTCCAGCTCGGCCTGTTCGAGCAGGAATTTGCGGCCGAACGGGAAGGTGCCGAAATGCTGCGCAATCAGGATGACCGGATAGCCTGGCTTTCGTCGGAGCAGAACGCCCGCGACGGCAGCATGCGATGGCGTTCGAAACCAAGGGAACGGCAGAGATTATAGAGACGGGAACAAACACGCTGCAGCGCATTGCAAAGGGGCCGATCCTCAAGTTCTCGATCATCCGCTGCATTGAGGCCCCTCGCGCCGGTCAATCGGCCAACAAACCCGTCTGGGCACGGTTGTTGACGGTCATATGAAGGCTGGCGCCGACCGGGTCGGCCTGAATGCATCTCCCGGTACCGCCGGCTGTCATAACCCCGTCAACGGACTTCGGAATTTTAAGGCTTGGAAATTTTCGGGTCACCACGATGAGGGGATTGCCATGACCGAGACCAACGCGGTGAACGGCGCCAACATGCGCCAGTTGATCGACGCCGACCTTCAGGACACGCTCGACGAAGAGATCGAGATGGAGCTCGACGATCACCGCCTGCAGCAGATCGAAGGCGCGACCCCTGGCCTCGATGCCAAGGAAGGGATGGACCGCCAGCATTACTTCAAGGAGCTACTGCGCCTGCAAGGCGAGCTCGTGAAGCTGCAGGACTGGGTGCTGCATCACAAGCTCAAGGTCGTCGTGATCTTCGAAGGCCGCGACTCCGCCGGCAAGGGCGGCGTGATCAAGCGCATCACCCAGCGCCTCAATCCGCGCGTCTGCCGCATCGCCGCACTCCCCGCTCCCAGCGAGCGCGAGCGCACGCAATGGTATTTTCAGCGCTACGTCTCGCATCTGCCGGCCGGCGGCGAGATCGTGCTGTTCGATCGCTCCTGGTACAACCGCTCCGGCGTCGAGCGCGTGATGGGATTTGCCACCGACGATCAGGTCGAGGAATTTTTCAATTCGGTGCCGGAATTCGAGCGCATGCTGGTGCGCTCCGGCATCATCCTCGTCAAATACTGGTTCTCGATCACGGATGAAGAGCAGCAATTCCGTTTCCTGATGCGCATCCACGATCCGCTCAAGCAATGGAAGCTGTCGCCCATGGACGTGCAGTCCCGCGCGCGCTGGGAGCAATACACCAAGGCCAAGGAAGACATGCTGCACCGGACCCATATTGCGGAGGCGCCGTGGTGGGTGGTGGAAGCCGTCGACAAGAAGCGCGCGCGACTGAATTGCATCGCGCATCTCCTGACGCAGGTGCCCTATGGCGACGTCACGCATCCCGCTGTCACGCTGCCCGACCGCATTCACGATCCGGCCTATGCGCGCGAACAGATCCCTGAACAGATGTTCGTGCCGAAGGTTTATTGAGCGCGCTGAATTCCAACCGACTTGCAGGTCTCGAGCACGGTTGCGGTCAGCCTGCTGCGGCTCGGGCATCGTATTCGAGCTGTTCGCGGTATTCCTGGTCGAGAAACGCCTCGGGCGAAAGACCGGCATCATTTGTTTGCGCAAACATCCATCGCTTCAGTTTTTCCGATGGAACGAAAATGCTTTTGCCTGTGCCGACAAGGACAAACCACTGTCGCTGCCGGGCAACATCGTGTGCTTCGAACACCCAATATCGCCTGTCCAAATCCTTCTTTTGAGCGTGTGGACCACTGACCCGAAACGTTGTCGGCTGCTCCTTGAGCAACAGATGATAGTGACAGCGAAAGAGATAGTCCTCTATCTCGTCTCGCGAGTAAGGGCATGCCTTCGGAAGTCGATCGATGCTCTGTGCAGCCTCCCAGTCGGGTGGAAAAAATGGCATCTCAGTCGCCGAAGCATTCAGAAGGGTCTTTTCCCGAGGATGGCTTCTACAAAACCAGCGTCCCCGTAAAGATAGCGTCAATTTCTGGATGAAAAGTCGACCCAAGGCGCAGACGGCAATCAGTTCCCCCCTTGGAACAAACGGCCGGTTTTCGGCCTCTATTCAAGCGGGCCTGCTTTTCCTGAAACCATGAAAGACGATCTGAAGCTGCCCTTCTTCGATCCGGATTTTTGCCAGAAGGTCGCGCAGTCGGCGTCGGCGGCATGCATCTTGTGGCTGTTGCTCGAACTCGGCGTGCTCGCCTTTGTCACGCCTGCCCCCTCGCGGTGCGCTGGCTGGGTCATCCATCAGGGCGAACCGTCGCAAACGCATGTCGGACTTCTGATCGCAATGTTCACGGCCCTGCCGACGGCGTGGATTTGCTTCAACACCTTCAGATGGCGGCGGAGCGCGGAGAAAATCTACAACGCGATCCTGGCGTATCCCCAATACATCATCAATCATAACCTGCTGTGGCTATGCGTATGCGTCGGCTGGGCGCTGTTCTCTTCAGCCCCGCTCTGGATCATGCTGTCGAATTGCACGAGCGCACTTCAGTCGCTCGGGTTTTAAGGCGATCGATGAACACGCAAAATCCGGCCGGCATAGGCGAGCGGAAGCTACGCCGGCCGGATTTCACAAGCCTCTTAGTTCTCCGCCTTTTAATTCTCTGCTTTGGCGAGCTGATAGGCGCCGCGCTCGAACGCGTTGTAGACGGCAAGCGCCTTGGCATCCGCGAACGGCAGAAACTGCATCATGATCGTGCCGGCGATGCCCCGCGCGGGGTCGATCCAGAAGAAGGTGTTGTTGATGCCGCCCCAGCTCAACGAGCCGGGCGAGCGCATGCCGGGCATCTGACGGGCTGTGATCAGGAAGCCGTAGCCCCATTTGTCGTGGCCGTCATCGATGAAGGTGAAGTCGGCGCTCCGCGCCATCGCAACTTTGAGCGCGGGCACCGTGACCGCGCCGATCTGGTTCTCGCTCATCAGCTTGACCGTCTCGGCCTTGATGACGCGCACGCCATCTAGCTCGCCGCCGTTGAGGAACATGCGCATGAAGCGGCCGTAATCGTCGGCAGTCGAGGCCAGGCCGCCACCACCGATCGGATTGGCGACCGTGAGACCAACCAGCGGCGGGATTTGCAGCACGATCGGGCCGTCCATCTTGACGCCGTCACGCTGCTGCTGCGCGACGAGGCGCGGTCCTTTCGACTCCGGCACATTGTAGGAGGTGTCGTTCATCTTCAGCGGCACGAAGATATGGTCGTGGAAATAATCCTCGAGCTTTTGCCCGGAGACGACTTCAACCAGGCGGCCGACAACATCGGTCGAGGTCGAGTAGTGCCAGCGCTCGCCGGCATCGAACAGCATCGGCCCGCCGAACGCATAGGTCTCACCGGCATGGGGCTTGAAATCGCGCCAGATCGCGCTGGTGAAGGGATAGGCCAGGCCCGAAGTGTGCGTCAGGAAATGCTTGACCAATGGCACGCGCGCGGCGGGACGCAGCGTGTAGTCCCCGGTCTTGGCGTCGAACGATGTGATCACCTGCGGATTCTTCAGCTCCGGCAAGTATTTTTCGGCCGGATCGTCGAGGCCGATCTTGCCCTGCTCGACCAGCTGCATCAGCGCGAGCGAAGTGACGGGTTTCGTCATCGAGGCGATACGAAACAGCGCGTCCTCCTTGAGCGGGCGCTTGGTCGAAACGTCAGCGACGCCGAACGCGCCGTGATAGATGACGCCCTTGCGGTCGGTGATGAGCGCGACCACGCCCGGCACACCGTTGCGTTCGATCGCGCCCTTGAGGCTGCTATCGATCGCTGAACTCGCAGATGAAGTTTGTGCGCTCGCTGGCGCGGCAGACGCCGCAACCGCAACGCCGACGGTGATGACCAATTCGGCAATCCTTCTGTTCATGGAAGCCTCCCTTTACGCCCGGGGGCGCGCGCTTCGGCTCCCCCGACGCCTGTTTTTTTTGATGCCGGCTCGATAGCGGCGCGGGACATTACCACCCGTTTTCCGATAAGTCTCCGATTGGCGAAAGCATGGCTGCTTCGTCATGATGCCAACATTTCCCGCGGCCCACGATTTCGGAGCCCGCAGGTAGCGACCAAGCGCGTGGGCCGGACGAGCGTTAAGCTTCGGCTAACGGATGTTCCGAAAAAGCGCTCCGCTTCATGCAAAATTGAGCATCGCGAACGGCATTGGTTGACGAAATTGGCATGTGCAACCTAATGGCATCCGGGTTACCCCCGGCGCGGGATGAACCAACGTGTCCGAAACGACGTCTTCTTCCGATCATTCCACCGCGTGGATACCGCGCGCGGTCAGGATTTATCTCGGCGTCCTGGTGGTACTGACGATCATCGCGCTCGCCCCCGGGATGATCACGCTCGGGACCTTGCTGTTCATTTTGCCCGGCATGGCGCTGATCGCGGCTCCCACGCTGCTTTATTATTCGCTTGCCGCCCTGCCCGGTTATCTCATTGCTCAATACTCCGGCCAACGGCTGCTTGGAGCCGCTGTGGCAGTCGTCATGCTTGCCGCCGCGGCGCTGTTGCCGCATGCCATTAGCCAACACAGCCTCGGGAAACTGGTCGCATCGGATCATGCAGACCCGGCGCCATCGTCATTTCAGCCGCGCTCCTTCGAACTGCCACAGCCGGAACGGGCCGAATACTGGATGAACTGGCAGGACCCCGATAGCCACGAGACAACACCTCCGCCGCCCTGCGCGGATCTTTGTCAGCAATTGCTGTTCAAGGCGAATATCGACCACGTCTTCATCCGCGATCACAATGGACGGAATGCCAAGTTCACCAGCACCTTCACCCTGGAAAAGAAGCCTGACGGCTCGCCGCAGCGGGTGGAGCACATCACATGGCTGCCACGGTGGCGGAGATTTCACCTCGAGCAACGCGAGAACTGTCCCGATACGCTGAGCCTGATCGCAGGCGAATTCACTCACGACGTTGTCGGCGGACGCTGCCTGATCGAAGAGACCGTCGATAATCAGGACGCCGATGTCCGCGTGTCCTTATTCAAACCCCTCGACGTCCGCGGCGATGACGGCCAGTTTCGCCCAGACCTGCACGTCGCATTCGCCACCGTCGAATCCGATCCGGTCACCATCACCGTCGCGGAACGGCGTGACGGCAAGGCCATTCCGGTCGAGGTCAGGACGGCGCTGCACGCCAGCAACGCCAGGGTCCTGCTCTACTTCACCGCGAAACGATGTGGTGGCGGCGGCGAAATTCCAAACCTGTGTCTGACCGCGGCGAGCGAGCTGTTTGCGAATAGCCAGGCTGACGCCTTTGAAATGATCAACCGACGCTATGGCCTTTCAGTCGCGCAGTCGCCCAAACCGGCTCGCCTCTCGGTCGCCCCGGCATCGGAGAATGACCGGGCCACGGTTGGCACCATCCTGAAACGGGACTACGCAGGCGGATTGATTGCAACGACGCAGTCGAAACTGGTTGCAGGCTTCATCAGCGGAAGGCTCAAGAGCGGGCAACTCAATCAGGACGATATCGATCTGTTTGGGCTATTGCTGAAGCAACATGCCTTTGCGGCAGCGATCGAGACCGACAAGCTGCCGTCCGAAACCGTGCAGGCGCTGAAGCCGCTGTTGCCCGAGATGTTCGCGCGGATCGCTTATCGAGCCGACGGGCAGGAGCAGATGGTGCAGTCGCTGAACGTGTTGCTGGAGCGCTATCCGGCGGAAGAGACGGAGGCCTATTCCGCCACGCTTTGCCAGGACCCGAAAAACGCGGGTCTGCGCGTCTGCTATCAGCGAGAGTTTCGCGAGCGGCGCAAGAACTGACCGCCCTAATGTCCCATCGGTGCAGGATGAAGGCTCGGATCCACGCCGCCGATCCTTGAAGGATCCCGGCCGCTGAATCCAAAGTTCTCCCGGTTGTGCTGGAATTCGGGATCGTAATGTCCGCTGCGCGGGTCGAGATAGCCGGAGTAATCCCTGTAATAATGACCGTAATAATGAGGCCGGTAATAATGCCGATAGGTGCGGCCAAAACCGGGCGTCGCCGTCAGCGTCGCCGCAGCGACGGCCATGGCGAGGATTGAGAAAGCAAAGGAAAAACGCATGGCTGCCCCTTTTTTAGGAATCTGACCGAAAGGGAAACGCCGCGCGCTATCAGCCGTTCCAGCCAGTCCTCTCCGTTCAAGAGATCATGTCATAAATCCTGCGTCTTGACGTGTTGATCCCCCCGTTAGGAACGCCGCGCCGCTCTGATGCTTGTCCTCCGTTAAAAAAACGAAGGAGAAACATCATGAAGCTCAGAACGCTGATGCTGGCGACAGCCTTCGCTCTATCGAGCAGCCTGGCCTTTGCGGCCGGCGCCGGAGGCGGCGGTGGTGGCGGGACCGGCGGCACGGGAGGCGGCGGCGGAGGTGCATCCGGCTCGGGCGGCGCGCATGGCACGTCTTCGATGGGCGGATCGTCGACTGGCAGTTCGCTGAGCGGATCGTCAACTGGCGGCACGTCTCTTGGATCAACGCCGGGCACGGGGGGCCTGAGCCAGGGCAGCACCACTGGCACGGGGACGAACGGGACCGCCGGCACGGGAACGAACAGCACCACAGGCATGGGAACCGGCGGCACCAGCCCCAATAGCCTGGGAACAGGCGGTACGACCAGCAACAGCAACGGGACCGGCGGTACCGCAGGTATCAACGGCGACACCACCACCAGCGGCGGTGTCAATCAGGGCGGCGAGAATTCCAGCGGCACGACCAAGTAGCACTGTTCTTCAAAAGACGCCGAAGCCCTGCTTCGGCGATGGCGAAACGCAGGCCAGGGTGGGGTACCGCGTGACGAGAGACCCCACCCAGCGCTTGCGCTCGTTGTCCCGCCTGTGCAAACCGCCGCTCCCGCCATGTCCTGCCGTATCCTTCATCACGCGGTCCTGTTAAAACAGAGCCGCGAATGCAGGACAGCGGGGCACGTTTACAGAAACGCCGCGCCGGCATCGCGCTGATGCGCCGTCGATCAGACGAAGGGGGACACTCATGAAGATCAGAACATTGATGCTGGCAGCCGCGTTCGCGGCGTCGAGCAGCCTCGCCTTCGCGGCCGGCAGCGGTGCTGCCACCGGCGGAACAAGTAATGCAACAGGCGGTGCGGCAACGGGCGGCACGTGCAGCGGCAGCTCTGGCACTGGCGGCACGGGCAATGGCGGCACGAGTTGCTCCAGCACAAGCAGTTCTGGCCAATAACAGGCTTGGCAAGCATCAGGCGGCCACGGCTTTGCAGAGCCGGGGCCGCTGTTTTCGCGTGCCTTTAGTTGCGGGAACTGAAGCGCACGATCTGTTTCAGTGCATGTTCCAGTCGCGCACGTTCGCTTCGATCGAGGTCCGGATCCGCGACGCGCAAGTCGCGATCATGCACAAACTCAAGCAATTTGATGTAGGCGTCATTGACGGCGGGTCGCGCCTTGTCATCCGCCTCAAAATCGAGGTCGAGAACTTCAGCTTCGGTAATTTCCGCATGGTCAAGCACCCGCATAATGGTGCCGACCAGTTCCTTGACGTCATCCATGCGGGCGCTCGCGGCTGCTGGATCAGACCAACTGAATGTAGTTCAGTTCGATCGTCGATCAACACGCTGTGCAATGCCACAAGGCATCTTCCGGGTTCAGTAATCGCGCTCGCGGTGCACGTCGTGAACGACGATGCCCATGCCCTCCGGCGGCATCGCCAGCCAGTCGCGGCGCATCAACGTGCGGCGCGTATCCTCCAGCCCGCTCATCCAGTGTTCGCGCATCGAGGTGCCTGAGAAATCATAGTCCTTCGAGTCGCCCTCATAGGCCTTCTGCTGATAGATCAGTTGCAGGATGGTGATGCCGGAAAGATGCGCCAGCTTTTCGCGCATGATGCGCTCCTCGGGCGTCAACTCGGACTCCGGCACCTTTTGCAGCGCCTTGTAGAGCGAGGCCTTGAGGTTGTTCATCTTCCTGTAGACGTCGGTGTTGTGGCGCGTGCGCGAGGAATACATGATGTCCTTGTGCCGCGCGGTCACCTCGTGGATGTCGCGCGGCAGCGCGCCGCGCGCGCTGAACAGGTCGACCTGGAATACCAGCGAGTTCTTGCCGTCTTCCTGGTCGAGCAGATGCTGCAGCGGCGTGTTCGAGACGATGCCGCCGTCCCAGAAATGATCGGTGCCGATACGCACCATCGGCAGCGCCGGAGGCAGCGCCCCGCTCGCCATCACATGCTCGGGCGTGATCACTTCCTTCTTGTTGTCGAAATAGAGGAAGTTGCCGGTGAGGATGTTCACCGCCCCGACCGCGAAATGTATCGAGCGCGAGTTGATGAGGTCGAAATCGACCAGTTCCAGCAACGTCTCGCGCAGCGGCGCCGTGTCGTAATAGCTGGTCGCGGTCCTCGCGCCGGCCGGTGAGAACCAGGGGTTCGTCTCGTGCGGCTTGAAGAAGCCGGGCTGGCCGAGCGTCGAGGTCATGAACGAGCTCGTGAGATTGCGCGCCTTGCGATAGACGTCGCCATCCGGTGTGTAGTGCCAGATCTTTCGCGCGGTGATGCGATCCCAGAAGGTGTGCAGACGCTCCAGCCGCCGCTCCGGCGGGTTGCCGGCGATGATGGCCGAATTGATCGCGCCGATCGACACGCCGCAAACCCAGTCCGGCTCCATGCCGGCTTCATGCAGCGCCTGATAAACGCCGGCCTGATAGGCGCCGAGCGCGCCGCCGCCCTGCAGGACCAGCGCCATGCGTTGGCATGCATCAGGGCGCCATTTCGGCGCGGGTTCGCGTTCGGAAAGCAATCGTAGATCGGTTGCGAGTTGATCCATGACGTCAGGTCCCGCCCTTTGTTTCAGCAATGAGAGTGAAAAAAGGCAGTGACGATGGTGTGACAGGGTCGGCCCGCCTCTCGCTTCATGCAGCCGTCAAACAGCTTGGTTAGCGTGGTGCGAAAAGCTGCGTCGATATGGCATCCCGATCCGGCTCGCACAAGATTGCGCGCGATGTGCATCGGTTCAACTCGCTTCACAAACAAGGCAACACGCTTTCTGAAGAAAAAGGGATTTTCGATGCACAAGGCAGACGTCTTAAAGCTTCCGTCGATGCCGCTGGCAGGTCCAAGCTATCCCGCCGGTCCCTACCGTTTCATCGATCGCGAATTTCTCGTGATCAGCTATGAGACCGATCCCGACCTGATCCGCGCCGGCCTGCCCGAGCCGCTGGAGCCGGTCGAGGCGCCGATCGTGCATTACGAATGGATCAAGATGCCGGATAGCTCCGGCTTCGGCAGCTACACCGAATCCGGTCTCGTCATTCCGGCGCGGCTGAACGGCGAGGAGGTCAACTTCGTCTCGCAGATGTATCTCGACGACGATCCGCCGATCGTGGCGGGCCGCGAGATCTGGGGCTTTCCGAAGAAATACGCGCACCCGAAGCTCGAGATCGTCAAGGACACGTTGACCGGCACGCTGGAATATGCCGGCCAGCTCGTTGCCATGGGCACCATGGGCTACAAGCACGAGGCGATGGCCGGCGACGGCTCGCTGACCCGCGCCACGTTGTCGAAGACCCAGATCAACCTGAAACTGATCCCCGGCGTCGACGGCCGCGCCGAAGTCTGCCAGCTGGTTGCGATCAACCTCGCCGACATCGTGGTGAAGGGCTCATGGATCGGGCCGGGCCGACTGCATCTGGTTCCGCACGTGAACGCGCCGGTCGCCGACTTCCCGGTCCGCCGTGTCATGGGCGCCCATCACTATATTGCCGATCTCACCTTGCCTTACGGCCGCGTGGTGTTTGACTATAATAAGGAGGTCGACGCCGTCGCCCAACAAGCGGCTGAATAAGGCTGCCGAATAGAGCGGCCGAAGCAAGCGGGTTGCGGCGTCCTAGTGGTCCGATTCTAACATTCGCCCCTCTTCTCAGCGGGCGCTTTGCGAATGTTAGAATCAATAGGACCACTAGGAAATGTAGATCTCTGGTGGAGTTTCGGATTTGATATTCGCTTACGGACTCGTGGCTAGGCGGATAGCGAATGTCAAATCCACTCCACCACGCAACAGCTATTGAACATTGGGATCGTGAGCATGGCCGAGTTCAGCACTTATGGCGCCTGGATCGGCGTCTTTGCCTGCATTCTCCAATCGGCGCTGTTTGCGGGCCTCAACCTCGCCGTCTTCAGCCTCTCACTGCTCCGTCTTCAGGTCGAAGCCGATGGCGGCAACCATGACGCCGTCAAGGTCCTGGAATTGCGCAAGAGCGCCAACCAGATTCTCGCCACCGTGGTCTGGGGCAATGTCTCCACCAATGTGCTCCTGACCCTGCTGTCGGGCTCCGTCCTGCACGGCGTCGTCGCCTTCTTCTTCTCGACGTTCGCCATCACCATGCTGGGCGAAATCGTCCCGCAGGCTTATTTCTCGCGCAACGCCTTGATGATGACGTCGCGTTTTCTCCCCTTCCTGAATTTCTATCGCGTGCTGCTGTATCCGCTGGCAAAGCCGACCGCGATGCTGCTCGATTACTGGCTTGGACCCGAAGGCCCGGCTTATATGAAAGAGCGCGACCTCCGCTCAATGCTGGCTCGTCATTCGTCCAGCGAAGGCACCATTGGCAAGCTGGAAGCGACCGGCGCGCAGAATTTCCTCGACCTCGACGATATCTCGGTTTGCGATGAGGGCGAGTTCGTCGACGTCAAGAGCATCATCAGCCTGCCGCTCGCGGGTCAGCGCTGCGTGCTGCCGAAGTTCGAGCGTTCGCCCGACGATCCCTTCCTGCGCCAGGTCGATGCGTCCGGCATGAAATGGGTGATCATCACGGACCAGGCGACCGGCGATCCGGTTTTCGTGCTCGATGCGCATCATTTCCTGCGCGACGCGCTGTTCAACGAGATTGACTTCGACAGGGAAGCCTATTGGCACCGGCCGATCGTCGTGCGCGATAGCAAGGCCAAGCTCGGCGATGTGATCGGACAGATGCGGGTGGTGCAGGAAACGCCGGACGACGACGTGATCGAGGACGATCTCATCCTGGTGTGGAGCACCCGCAAGCGCATCATCACCGGCTCCGACCTGCTCGGCCGTCTCCTGCGCGGCATTGCGACCGTCGAGCCGGTCAAGCAGCCCGTGCCGGAAGCGCGGCGGGCTTGAAGCGCCCCCCAGCCCGCCGCTTCCGTCAACGTTAACGTGAACAAGCGCGTTTTTCTCAACCCTGGGAGACCAGCGCGCCGATCTCGGAATTCGTCATCGCCTTGCCGTTGAGGTTCCACGCACCGTCGACCGCGTGGACGACGTTGATGAAAATCCTGTCTTTCGGCTGTTTGCCGCCCGACATCTCGTGGATGTAGTCGGTCACTTCCCGGAAATAGCCGAGCTGCACTTTGCGATCCGTGAAGGCAAACGACGGCACCTTCCATTCGACAAAGGCGACGGCCGTCTCCTCCATGCCGGAAAACGTGGCGCTCTTTGGCAGCACGTTCACCGAACCGATGACCTGGGGAGTCATCACCTTGTTGCCGGTCAGGCCGTGCCATTTGAGCATCAATTCCGAAAGCTTGGCGAACACGACGCCCTCCTGGCCTTTGGGAACGACGCCTTCGGTAAGTGTGAGGGTCAATGGCATGATCATCTCCTTTATGGTCGGGGCGCCCTTGTGCGGGCCTCGCGCGGGCATGATATAACGACCGTTATGTAATTGCATAACGATCGTTATCTTGTCAATGATTAAAATAACGCCCGTTATCTAAAAGGGACCGCCCGTGAGATACGCGACAGGACACAAGGAAGAGGCCCGCGCCCGCATGGTGGCTGCCGCCGGGCGCGGCTTTCGGCGCAAGGGATTCGGAGGCATCGGCGTCGACGGCCTTGCCAAGGAGGCTGAAGTCACCTCAGGCGCCTTTTACGGACACTTCGCTTCCAAGGAAGAGGCCTTCGAGGCTACGGTCGCGGCCGGAATGGACGATCTCGCCACCGGCGTGCGCTCCTTCCGCGAGCAATATGGCGCGAAATGGCTCGAACGCTTCGTCGATTTTTACCTCGGCGAGCGACGCACCTGCGAGCTCGGCGAAGCCTGCGCGCTGCAGGCGCTTTCTCCCGAAGTCAGCCGCGCCACGGATGCGGTGAAAGCACTGTTCGAGCAACGCATGCTCGATGTGTTGAAGGCCGTGGCCGAGGGAATTGACGGCCGGACGTCGCAGGAACGCCTCGACAAAGCGTGGGGCCTGCTCTCGCTGCTCTCCGGCGGCGTGACTCTGGCGCGGGCCGTTGCCGATCCGGCGCAATCGAAAACGATCGCATCGGGAATCCGCAAGGCGGCACTTGCGCTTGCGCAGGGACGCGATGCTCCCGTGTCGGCCGATCGGAAGAAGGTCTAGCCGGCGCGGCTGGCGACCGTCAGTGCCGCCGCGCGCAGCTCACCAACACGACATAATCCGGCAATTCGCTCGTGATGCCATAGATCTCGTGGTTGACAATATTCTCGCCGACGACGCGGCCACCAGCGCATTCGCCGCGCACGAGATGCAACGCCATGCGGTTGCGGTCCCCGCGCACCAGCGGATTGTACTTGATGTCGGGAATCCTTCGGACATGCACCACGAAGTCGTAGGGCGCGCCCGGCGAAGCCACGTCGACGCGCACCCATCCCCGCGTGTCGGTCCAGCCCGGCAGGATCGCGAGACAGAAGATCGCTGCAAAAAATCGCGCCATCGCACCCTCACCTCTCGGCCGCGAGAGGCAAGGTGACAGCAATCGGTGATTTCGGCAATGGCTCGCTTTAAGCCAGCGCGTCGCTTTTTACGCCGCGCGCACCTTGGCGAGGAATCCGTCGACCGCGCTGCGCAGCATGCCGGATTGCTTGTCGAGCTCGCGGGCGTTCTCCAGCACCTCGGAAGCTGCCGTGCCTGTGGCGGTTGCCGCCGTCGTCACGCCGCCGATATGGGCCGAGATCTCGCTCGAGCCGGCCGCGACCGACTGGATGTTGCGGGCGATCTCGCGCGTCGCATCGCCCTGTTGCTCGATCGAGGTCGCAATCGAGGTGGTGATCTCGCTCATCTGCGCGATGGTGCGCGAAATGCCGCTGATCGCCGCAACCGCATCGCTGGTCGACTGCTGCATCGCCTCGACCTGGCTGGAGATTTCCTCGGTCGCTTTCGCGGTCTGGTTGGCGAGCGCCTTCACTTCGGACGCGACCACCGCGAACCCACGCCCGGATTCGCCGGCGCGCGCCGCCTCGATGGTGGCGTTGAGCGCCAAAAGGTTGGTTTGGGCTGCGATCGAGTGGATCAGCTTCACCACCTCGCCGATTTTTTCGGCACCGGTCGACAGCACCTGCACGGTGGCATTGGTGCGCTCGGCATCGCTCACGGCCTGGCTAGCGATTTCAGAGGAGCGGCCGACCTGGCGCGAGATTTCGGTCACCGAGCTCGACAGCTCTTCGGCCGCAGCCGCCACGGTGCCGACGTTGCCGGACGCGCTTTGCGAGGCCGCGCTGACATTGGCTGCGCGGGCGCTGGCGTCGCTCGCGGTCGCCGTCATCGACTGCGCCGTGGTCTGCATGCCCGCGGCAGCGGTCGAAACCGAACGAACGATGCCGTTGACGCTCTTCTCGAAGTCGCCGGCGAGATTCTCCATCGCCGAACGGCGTTCGGCCATGGTGCGCTCGCGCGTTTCGGTCTCGGCCTTTTCCATCTCGCGCATGCGCAGCGCGTTGTCCTTGAAGATCTGCACCGTCGCAGCCATCTTGCCGATCTCGTCCCCGCGGCCGGTGCCAGGGATGGCGCTTTCGAGTTCGCCGTTGGCGAGCCTTTCCATGCGGCCGCGCAAGTGATTGAGCGGACCGGAGATGCCGCGGCCGATGAACCAGGCGATGGCGCCGCAGATCACGCCAATCGCAAGCGTTGAAAGGCCGAGCAGCCAGGCCAGCGGTTTCAGCTTGGCATCGAGATCCTCGAGATACGCGCCGGTGCCCATGTACATGTCGAAGCCGGGAACGGCCACCGCATAGCCGACCTTGCGGATCGGCTTCTCCTGGCCGGGTTTGACATATTCATAAGGCAGCAGGATCTCGCCCTTGGCACGCACGCCATCCATGATCTCCCGCGACAGCTTGCGGCCATTGGTGACGACGTCCATGCGATTGGTCCCGACCTGCTTCGGATCGGGTGCGAGCTGGGTGATGCCGTCATAGGTGGTGGCGAAGATATAGCCGGAGCCGTTGTCGTAGGTCATCGCGTTGCCGAGCTTGCGCAGCATCGCCATCGCCTGGTCCTTGGTCATCTCGCCGGCGTCGACCTCGCGCTTCAGCTCGCCTGCCATGTTCTTGGCAACGCTGACAATGGCCTTGGTCTGGTCGATGCGCGCGTTCAGCATTTCCTGCTGCATCAGGTAGCTCGCCAGGGCGCCCGCGATACAAAGACCGAGCAGGGCCGCTCCCACGACGATGCCGAGTTTGGGAGCAATAGTCAGGTTGCGCAGCATCGAGATGTCTCCAAAGCACGAAAGAAAAATGCGAGGGCCGAAATGGCTCCGATCACGATAGCTTGAAATCCCTTATCGTTTTCTTAACCATCCTGTTTCGGCTTGTGTCTGGCGAAACTGAAAGGCCTGTCGCGTGCGTGGCATGCCACGCGTCTTGACTGCGCGCGGCCACATATTCCGTGAGCTTCCTGCCCACGATTTAATCTGACCGACAAATGCCTCGCGCGCCGAGGCCGGAAACCTCAGACTTTTCAGCTGATATTCGCTGGCACGCGTTTTGCTGACTTATACCCGTAATGAAAGTGCAGCGTTGCGATGCGATCCTTCGCGCGTGGCCCGCGAGCTTTGGATTCTCGGGGGAGCCAATCGCGGCCGGTGATGCGTTTTTGTTGATTTGCACCAGTTGAAATTTAGACCGGTCGAAACTTTGTGAGCAACCGATAATTTGCCACTGCCAAAAAATATGCCGCGATGTGATCGAGTTCATATTTCTTTCTGCAGCCCAGGCGTAATTCATACAAGCGTGCTTCGTACAGGCGTACTGCGTAACTGACGACGATACCGTTGGGTCAGTCGTCTTTCGAATTCCAGTTTGCGAATTTCAAATTCTCGTTTTTTCAGGTCTTCATATGGAGGACGTGATGATGAATTTTGCTTCGTCGAATTCCATCGGCCAATCCCGGATCAAGGCGCCCACCTTCAACGCAACCATTCTGCTGGTCGGCACGGCGCTCTTCATCCTGTTTGCTCTTGCATTCTACCTGGCTTCGGGAACGCCCGGCACGACGCTGGACGAACTCGCATTCATGACCGTGGCCCCTTAAGGCGCGTGATCGATCAGGCACATCGTCGAAAAACGCCATCACCGCCTCGTTGAGGCGGCAACTCGCGAGGTTATCGCATGTCGGCCACGCTCGTTCTTTCAGAACCAAAATCATTTTCAACGCGGCGATCGAAACTGCAGCATCTTCTGCTGAACTATTTGTTCCTCGGCGTGCCGGTCGTCATCTGGGCCATCACGCTTCTGCTGATCGCCGTCGCCGTATATTTCGACATGCCCGTCATTGTCTTTGACGGCCAGAACCTGGTGGTGCCGTTTTGATGTTGCCGCAAAGCTCATTACAAGGAGCATTCGTCATGGGCCCCTCACATGACCAACTGAAGCGTTTGTCGCCGGAGGATCGTATCGTTTACAAGCAATGGCTGCGCCGTGGCTTGGTGTTCTATTCTTCCGCGATGGCGCTCTTGATTCTGGCGGCCTTCGCCAGCCGCGTCGTCGCGCCGCCGGATGTTGCCGGCGACACGATGCATACGGCGGCGATCTCCGCGCGAAAATAGACCAGCCCTCGCGGCGACCGCGATCGATACCGGCGCCTTCAATCGCGCTTCTTGAACGCTTCCGCCATCTCGAGGTGGTGTTGCAGCGTCGGCAATGTCTTGCCGGCCCAGTCCTTCAGCTTCGAATTGTCGCCGGACTTCGAATAGCGCTCGAACAGAGACACCGCGTCCTTGTGGGCGCTCACCTACATCGGATCGTAATAGTCGGCGAACTTCTCCTGCTTGGTGTCCTGCAACTCATTCAGTTTCTTCTGCGAGGAATCGCTGAGCTTGGTCGGGATAGTCGCCTTGACCTCGCCTCCGTCGACCAGCCCCTTGAGATCCTGGCTGGTCTTCGTGTGGTCGGTGATCATCTGGTCGGCGAATTTTTTCTCGGCCGAATCGCCTTTTTGTTGAGCAACCTTCGCCGCGGCGATTTCCAGCATATCGCTGTCGGCGGCCTCGGTGACGAAGTCCTGCGTTGACGGGCTGATGCCGAGCGTGGAATTGACGCCGGTCTTCTCTCCAATCGATTGGCCATGCGCAAGCGAAGACAACAGGAATAGAGCGCATGCGGTTGATGCGAGCAACTTGTTCATGTGAACCTCCACACAATGTCACCTTACAATCGGGAGCAATCGTGCCGGTTCCTCTACGTTAGCGCTGCGTCACCTGCGGCTGGTTGGAGGCGGTCACCCGCCATACCGTGTTGCCGACATCGTCGGCGATCAGAAGCGCGCCCGACTTGTCGAGTGCCAGCCCCACCGGGCGTCCGCGCGCGTGCTCGTTGCTGTCAAGAAATCCGGTGACGACGTCCTTCGGCATGCCGCTCGGTTTGCCGTCGGTGAACGGCACGTAGATGACCTTGTAGCCGTTGAGCACCTGCCGGTTCCAGCTGCCGTGCTCGCCGACGAATGCGCCGCCGGCATAGTCCTTCGGCAGGCTGCTTCCGGTGTTGAACACGAGCCCAAGCGGCGCGACATGCGAACTCAAGGCGTAGTCCGGCGGGATCGCCTTGTCGACGAGGTCCTTGCGCTGCGGTGTGACCCGCGGATCGACGTGCTGACCGTAATAGCTGTAGGGCCAGCCGTAGAAGGCGCCGTCCTTCACCGATGTCATGTAATCGGGCACGAGGTCGGGGCCTATTTCGTCGCGCTCGTTGACCACGGTCCATAGCGCGTGGCTTTGGGGCTCGAACGTCAGGCCGTTGGGGTTGCGCAGTCCGCTTGCAAAAATGCGAAACCGGCCTGACGCTCGATCGACTTCCAGAATGGCGGCACGGTTATGTTCCGCTTCCATGCCGTTCTCGGTGATGTTGCTGTTGGAGCCGACGCCGACATAGAGCTTGGTGCCGTCGGGGCTGGCGGTCAGGCTCTTGGTCCAGTGGTGATCGATCGGGCCGCCCGGCAGCGGCGTCAGCGTGGTGCCGGGTTCGGTGATTTTGGTTTCGCCTTCCTTGTAGGGGTAGCGGACGATCGCATCGGTATTGGCGACGTAAAGGTCGTTGCCGACCAGCGCAACGCCGAACGGCGAATTCAGGTGATCGAGGAACACGCTTTTCGTCTCGGGCGTGCCGCTGCCTTTGCTGTCGCGCAAGAGCGTGATGCGGTTGCTCTCGCCGGTAGTGCCGCCGGACGTCGCCCACTTCTCGACCCAGTTCATCACGACTTCCTTCGGCCGCTTGATGGTCGGGGCCGGCGGCGCTTTGGACTCCACCACCAGCACGTCACCGTTCGGCAACGTATAAAGCGAGCGCGGATGCTGAAGCTCCTTGGCGAAGGCTGCGACCTTCAGCCCTTGCGCTGCGGTCGGTGTTTCCTGCCCGTTCCAGCCAACCACGCGTGCGACATGCATCGGCGGCAGCAGAAACTGCTTGATTGGCGGCAAGACCGGGTTGGAGCCCAACTGGGCCCTCGGATCGCCGCTGCCATCGCTGCATCCGGCGAGACACAGCAGCGCGCTGAACGCCAGCGCTACGCGAAGCGAGTGAAGGTGCGTCATGATCGGGTAACTCCCGCGCCGTGGCGATAGACCATTTCCCAGCCCAGCCAGCCGGTGACGGGCAGGATGATCACCGTGATGATCGAAAGAACGAGCCCGAGCGGCACGACCGACGTCCAGGCATCGCGCGTGTGAACCAGGTTGTTGAAGAAGGCCAGGATGAGCACCGCCAGATTGCCGATCAAATGCGGCCATGCGGGCGCCTGCTGGCGTATCAGGCGGTTGCCGAGAAAGTCGATCAGGCCGGCGATAGCGGCGAGCACGCCGAACACGATGCCGACGAGCAGCAGCCAGGCCGAGAAGTTCGCGTACATCATCTCGCCGGTTAAGGCGTAGGCAATATCGGTCACCAGCGCTCCGACGAAGCAGACGATCGGAATCGGGACCAGCATCGGATGAATGGGATGTTTTGCGACCCGCGCCGTTGGGCGCAAGATCGGTTCGCTTGTCACTGTCACGGCGGGCCTCTCATGCGATTGCAAAAAATCGCCCTGCCCGGTTGTCCAACCCCGCCTTGTGATCAAGGTTCCTGAAAGATGCCGTCTCTCACCTGTCTCACTTGGACGAATGCGAGCACGGCAAGCTAGGGCACGGCACCCTGCCAAGGGAACGGTTCTGTCGACTTCTGAACAGAAGCCGGCCGCGGTTCCACTTCATTTGCTAACGTGAGTCTGCGCGGCGCGATCAGCGCTGCATCTGCATGATCTGATCCATCGGCGGCATGTTCTGGTTCAGATTGTCCATGATCCAGAGCGAACCGCCGACCACCAGAAACACGATCAACAGGCCAAAGGCCAGCGCCAGGATGTTGTTGGTGTTGTCGGGATCGGTCGTGATGTGGATGAAGAAAACCAGATGCACGCCCATCTGCGCGATCGCGAGCACGACCAGCGCCACCGGAATCGACGGCTGCCAGACGAGGTCGGTGCCGGCGATGAAGAACGAGGTCGCCGTCAGGATGATCGCTAGACCGAAACCGATGCAATAACCGAGCAGCCGCGGGCCGACGCGGACTTCTTCCTCATCGCCGGGGGCAAGATCGGCTGGATGATGCAGATGCTGGTCGCTCATGCAGCGCTCCCGAGCAGATAGACGACGGAGAAGATCGCGACCCAGATGATGTCCAGCGCATGCCAGAACAACGCAAAGCACAACAGGCGCCGCATGATGTCGGCGCGAAATCCCTTGGCGAACACCTGCGCCATCATGGTGAGCAGCCAGAGAATGCCCGCCGTGACATGCGCGCCATGGCAGCCGACCAAAGTGAAGAACGACGAGAGAAATGCGCTGCGCGTCGGACCGGCGCCACGGCCGACGAGATCGGCGAATTCGCGGAATTCGAGCGCCAGAAAACCCAGGCCCAGCAGGCAGGTCACCGCCATGCCGATCTGGTACCACTTCGCGCTGCGGACGTCGGCGGCGATCATGGCAAGCCCGCAGGTGAAGCTCGACAGCAGGAGGAACGCCGTTTCCGCCGCAACGCTCCTCAAGTCGAACAGCTCCGAGCCCCGCGGCCCGCCGGCGGTCTGATTGATCAGCACCGCATGAGCCGCGAAGAAGCAGGAGAACATCACGATGTCCGAGAGCAGGAAGATCCAGAAACCGTAACCGGTCACGATCCGCTTCGAGGCCGGCCCCTCATGCGGCCGCCCGCCGAGGAGTTGAGACGGCTTCTCATGTCCGATATAGACCGCAGCATCGGTCATGACGCCCTCCCCGCGAGCGCAAGCGCGGCGCGGCGCGATTCGCGATTGAGGCCATCGATGCGCGCGACCTCCGCGGCCGGAATGACGTATTCGTCATGGTCACGCCAGGCGAATACGACAAAGGTCGCGAAGGCGCCGATGCCGCCGAGAATGACCATCCACCAGATGTGCCAGATCAGCGCAAAGCCCATGATGGTCGCAAAGAAAGCGCAGACGAAGCCGGTCGGCGAGTTGCGCGGCATCTCGATATCCCTGTAGTCGGGCGCGCGCGACAGGCCCTGCTCCCTCGCCCGCGACTTGATCGCCCAGTAGGCGTCCTCGCCTTCGACGTCGGGCATGACGGCAAAATTGAATGCCGGCGGCGGTGAGGCCGTCGCCCATTCCAGCGAGCGTCCGTCCCAGGGGTCGCCGGTGACGTCGCGCAGGCTCTCGCGATCGCGGATGCTGACGACAAGCTGGATGACCTGGCAAATGACGCCGATCGAGAGCAGGACCATGCCGATGGCGGCGACGATCATCCAGGGCCGCCATTCGGCGACGTCGTAATGCTGCATGCGCCGCGTCATCCCGAGAAAGCCGGCCGCATAAAGCGGAATGAAGGTGACGTAAAATCCGGTGAGCGAGAACCAGAAGCCGGCCTTGCCCCATCCTTCATGCAGACGGAAACCGAACGCCTTCGGGAACCAGTAAGTATAGCCCGCGAACGCGCCGAACAGCACGCCGCCGATGATGACGTTGTGGAAGTGCGCGATCAGAAACATGCTGTTGTGCAGCAGGAAGTCCGCCGGCGGCACCGCGACGAGAACGCCGGTCAGTCCGCCGATGATGAAGGTCACCATGAAGCCCAGCGACCACATCATCGGCGTCGCAAAGCGGATGCGGCCGCCATACATCGTGAACAGCCAGTTGTAGATCTTCACGCCGGTCGGCACCGCAATGATCATGCTGGCGATGCCGAAGATCGCATTGACGTTGGGGCCGGCGCCCATGGTGAAGAAGTGATGCAGCCAGACGCAGAAGGAGATGATGCAGATCGCCATGGTCGCCATCACCATGGAGCGATAGCCGAACAGCGGCTTGCCGGAAAATGTCGGGACCACTTCCGAAAAAATGCCGAACGCGGGCAGCACCAGGATGTAGACCTCCGGATGTCCCCAGGCCCAGATCAGGTTCATGAACATCATGACATTGCCGCCACCTTCATTGGTGAAGAAGTGGAAGCCGAGATAGCGGTCGAGGATCAGCATCGCGAGCGTCGCAGTGAGGATCGGAAACGCCGCAATGATCAGGAAATTCGAGGCGAGCGTGGTCCAGCAGAAGATCGGCATGCGCAGATAGTTCATGCCCTTGGTGCGCAGCTTCAACACCGTGGTGACGAGATTGATCCCCGCGACCAGCGTGCCCACTCCGGAAATCGTCAGCGACCATAAATAATAGTCGACGCCGACACCGGGGGAATAGGTCATTTCGGACAGCGGCGGATAAGGCAGCCAGCCGGTGCGCGCGAACTCGCCGACGACAAGCGAGACGTTGACGAGCAGCGCACCGGTCGCGGTGAGCCAGAAGCCGACCGAGTTGAGCGTCGGAAACGCGACGTCGCGCACCCCGAGCTGCAGCGGCACCACGAAGTTCATCAACCCGATCACCAGCGGCATGCCGACAAAGAAAATCATGATGGTGCCGTGGGCCGAAAAGATCTGGTTGTAGTGTTCGGGCGGCAGATAGCCTTGCGAATTGTAGGCGATCGCCTGCTGCGCGCGCATCATGATGGCGTCGCTGCCGCCGCGCAGCAGCATCACGAGAGCAAGCAGGGTGTACATCACGCCGATCCGCTTGTGATCGACGCTCGTGATCCACTCCCGCCAGAGATAGGGCAAATGGCCTGCGATCACGACCCACGCGATCACGGCCAGAACGATGACCAGCACGGCGGCGCCCGTGATCAGCGGAATCGGTTGATCGAAGGGAATGGCCGCCCAAGTCAATTTGCCTAACATGTCAACTTGCCTAACATGTCGATTTACCTAACACTGGCTGCTCCACTCTCCGCCTTCGGTTTTGCCGGATTGTCGGCCAGCTCCGGTCCGGGACCTGGCGGAATCCGCCGCGTCGCGATGTCGTCGAACAAGCGCGGATCAGGCAGCCGATAGACCGGCCGGCCGCTCTCGACGGATTGCTGCATCAACTGCTTGTAGCTGTTCGTGTCGAGCACATTGCCGCTCTTCGCGGTGGCCTCGACCCAGTTCGGAAAGTCCAGCGGCGAAATGACGTGGACGTCGAACATCATCTCGGGAAAGCCGTCGCCGGAAAAATGCGCCGACAGGCCCTGAAGGTTGCCCTCCTGGTCCGCACGCAGATTGAGGTGCGTGACCATGCCGTTCATGGTGTAGATCATGCTGCCGAGTTGCGGGATGAAGAAGACATTCATCACGCTCGACGACGTCAGCTCGAATTGCAGCGGCGCGCCGACCGGCACGGTCAGCGAATTGACGGTCGCCACGCGCTGGTCCGGATAGATAAAAAGCCATTTCCAGTCGAGCGAGACCACCTGGATTCTGACCGGGCTGCCGGTGCCCGGGACCGGCACTCGAGGGTCGAGCTGATGCGAACCGATCCAGGCGACGCCGCCGAGCAGGATGATGGTGAGCGTGGGGATCGACCAGACGACGAGCTCGATCCGGCCCGAATGGGCGAAGTGCGGAAGATAGAACGCCCGGGTATTCGACTGACGGAAATAGTAGGCAAAGGCGAAGATTGCGATGATGGTCGGCACCACGATCGCCAGCATGATCGCAATGGAATCGATCAGGATGATCTTGTTGGCCGCCGCAACAGGACCTTGTGGATCGAAAATGTTCATCGCCGGGTCCTGAAGCGCACAACGATCCCCCCGGCCATCGGTGCCGGTGAGTTAGGTTCCTGCCTCAGGCCGTATTCTTCGGGATGAAGAAGTCCGCGGTCAAGCCCCAATTCGTCAGTCCATTCATCCTGACGTCACAGACAGCACCGCCGCGGTAGCCGGAAACTGACCTTAGGTGCTCGCGCCATTGTTACTCGCATGGAAGGGGCGTGCATCGATCGCCACCGATGAAACCTCCGCCGCCGTTTCGCTTTGATTCCGCGAAGCGAAAACGGAAGGGCGGAGGATCACGCGATGGCCGATCAAAAGAATGCGACCTCTCCTAAGGAACTCAAGCACAGCTGGCAGGTCTATGAAGAGAACCGGCGGTGGCGCCCGCAGGTCGATGACGGCCGCCCGCGCCAGTCCGAGGATGACCAGCAGCGGGAACAATTTGGCCCGCGCGGCGTCCTCGGCCAACCGGATCCGGCAAAGATGACCCCGCAACGGAAGAAGAAGACGCCGACGGATTTCGATCCCGGCCACACCGGCTAGCACGCTGAACAACGGCTTCGGGGCTGGAGCGCCCGCCTCGTGGCCCGATTCTAACATTCGCATCCCTTCTCAGCGGGCACATTTGCGAATGTTAGAATCAAAGGGCCACTGGCAGATATTAGTTACTAGTGGGGTTTCAGTTACTAGTGGAGTTTCGGATTTGACATTCGCTGTTCGGAATCGCGGCTAGGCGGAGTGCGAATGTCAAATCCACTCCACTAGCTCGTGGAATCGGAATCGCGATGGCGAGCCAAGGCCCCAAGCAAAGTGAAAGCCAGAAAAAGCGGCTCTGGCCTCTGCTTGGCGTGAACTTCTTCATGGCCGACATGCAGTCAGGCATCGGACCTTTCGTCGGCGTGTTCCTGGCGCAGCGCGGATGGGAGAGCGGCCTGATCGGCACGGCGATGACGATCGGCAATATCGCGGGCATGCTGATCACGACGCCGGTCGGCGGCTTCATCGACACCTCGCGTCACAAGCGCGCCTGGGTGATCGTGCCAGGCGCAGCCGTGGTTGCGGCGTCCTCGATCATCCTGTTCTGGCAAAACTTCTGGGCGGTCGCAGCGTCGCAGGTGGCGACCGGGATCGCCAGTGCCGCGATCGTTCCCCGGTGACCGGCATCACGCTCGGCATGGTCGCCCAGAAAGGCTTCAACCGGCAAAACGGCCGCAACCAGGCTTTCAATCACGCAGGCAACATGATCGGCGCGGCGGTGTCCGGCTTTCTCGGCTGGAAGTTTGGCTACTTCTGGGTGTTCGTGCTCGCGGCGCTGTTTGGAGCCATCACGGTTGCCTGCGTTTTCATGATTCCACCTGATACGATCAACCACCACATCGCACGCGGCAACAAGGAGGACGATCCGGAACACCGGCCGAGCGGAATGACCGTCTTGCTGAAGCACAAGCCGCTGATCGTGCTGGCGCTGGCGCTAGCCGTCTTTCATCTCGGCAATGCGGCGATCGTTCCGCTCTATGGCCTTTCGGCCGTCACCGGCAAGGACGCCAACGGACCCGGTTTCGTCGCGACGATCATCGTGATCGCGCAAAGCACCATGGTCGTGGCATCTGTTGTCGCCATGCACATCGCCGAGAAGCGCAACTACTGGATGCTCATCCTGGCGTCGTTTCTGGCGCTGCCGTTGCGCGGCATCTTCGCCTGCTTCCTGACGGGATGGTGGGGCGTCGTTCCCGTCGAGATCCTCGACGGCATCGGCGCTGGTTTGCAGAGCGTCGCGGTGCCCGGCATGGTGGCGCGCGCACTCTATTCGACCGGCCGCGTCAATCTTGCGCAGGGCGCTGTCATCACCATTCAAGGCGCCGGCGCCTCGGTGAGCCCGGCGCTCGGCGGCTGGATCGCGCAGTCGGTGGGTTATTCGCCGACGTTTCTGATCCTCGGCGGGATGGGCCTTCTGGCCGCGGCGATCTGGGTGGCGATGCGCGGCGCGATCAAGCACCTTTAGCACGTGGCCCAATCGGCGCGATCGATCACCCACCGCGGTATCGCCGTTCAAGCTCGTCGTATGTCGGTTTCGAAACGATCTGCTGACGAACCTCGAAACCGGCGAGCCGATCGGCGACCGACGCGAGCGAGCCGTCGCGTTTCAGCGCCATCAGCACCTCATGCGACGCCTTGAGCGCGGCCTGTAGCGCAGCATTGGCGTAGAGCACGCAGCCGAAACCGAGTTCGGCGAATTTTTGCCGCCCGAGTTCCGGCGTCCTGCCGCCGAACACGATATTGGCGACCTGCGGCACGGACAGGCTTTTCGCGATCTGCGCCAGTTCGTCGGCCGACGTCGGCGCTTCGACGAAAGTGACATCCGCGCCGGCTTCGATCATGGCCCCTGCCCGGTCGATCGCGGCCTGAAGGCCGAGAGTGGCGCGCGCGTCGGTGCGCGCCACGATCTGGAGATCGCCGTCCTTGCGCGTGTCGACGGCAGCCTTGATCTTCGCCAGCATCTCTTCCACCGGCACGACCTCCTTGCCGTCGAAATGACCGCACTTCTTCGGAAACATCTGATCCTCGATCTGCAAGCCCGCGGCGCCCGCACGTTCCAGCACCCTCACCGTGCGCACCATGTTGACCGCATTGCCGAAGCCGGTGTCGGCATCGACCAGCATGGGAATTGCGACCGCATCCGAAATCGCCGCGACGTGGCTCGCAATTTCGGTCAGCGTGGTCAGGCCGATATCAGGCGCGCCGAGATACATGTTGGCGACGCCGGCGCCGGTGACGTAGACGGCCTCATAGCCGAGGTCTTCGATGACCCGCGCAAACAGGCCATTGGCGGCGCCGGCGAAGATCGTCGCGGCGCGGCGGTTGAGGATGGTCTTTAACGTCGTCGTCGGCCTTGTCATGCTCTTCTCCTGTTCGGCCTATGCCGAGCGCCGTGCAAATCGTCTGCCGACGCGCAACATCAGCGTGTTGGCCGCGATCGCGATCATGACGATCACGGTCACGACCGCGGTCGACAGCGGCACGTTGTTCTGCGCCATGCCGCTCACCAGCAGAAAGCCGAGACCGCGCTGCGACGAGAACATTTCCCCGATCAGAACGCCAAGCAAGCTCAGCGAAAAGCTGAGACGAAGACCGTTGACGATATCGGGCAGGCACGCCGGCACCAGCACCCAGCGCATCGTGCGTCCGGGCGACAGCCGCAGCACCCTCGCGGTGCGAAGGAGCACCGGCGGCAGGTTGCGCACCGCGCCCAGCGTGAACAGCGTCATCGGCACCAGCCCGTGCATGACGCCGAACGCCACTTTGGCCGACATGCCAAGCCCGAACAGCAGCAGCACGACCGGATAGAGCGTCACTTTCGGAATGGTGTAGAAGCCGGCGAGGATGGGCTCGGCGACTTCGCCGGCGAAGCGGCGGATGCCGAAGATGAGGCCGAGCACGAGCCCGATCAGCGCCGAGAGCACGAACGCCAGCAGAAATGCCTCCAGCGTCGCGGCGGCATGATCCCAGAACATCGCGGTGCCGAGCAGGTGAGCGAGATAGACCAGCGTCTGCAACGGCGGCGAAACCGCGACACCGTGCGTCCAGCTCCCGATCGCTTGCCAGAGCGCCAGCATCAGCAAGGTCAGCACGACGGCGTCGAGCGCGCGGACGTGCCGGCGCGCGGGAAGCTTTTGCGTGGCGTCGAAGGAAAGCTCGCTCATCCCCGCGACCTCCGGCGCGCCAGCCGCCCCTCCCAGACATAAAGGATGCCGTTGGCGATCACAGCCACCAGCAGCACGAACAGCATCACGCCGTACATCGCGCGGTTATCGAAACTCTGATAGGCAAAGGAAATCGCGTAGCCGAGCCCGGTGCCGGACAGGATGAATTCGCCGGCGATGACGCCGATCAGTGCATAGCTCAGCGCCAGCTTGAAGCCGGTGAAGAGATGCGGCAGCGCCGCCGGTAGCACGATCCACATGAACGTTCGTGCCGGCGTCAGCCGGTGCACGCGCGCCAGCTTCATCAGCACCGGTGCCACGCCGTCGAGGCCGGCGAGTGTCGAGATCACAACGGCCGGCGCCGCCGAGAGAATACCGAGCACGACCAGCGGCGCCTTGCCCAAACCAAGCAACGCTACCAAGAGCGGATAGAAAATGAAGGTCGGAACCGAATAATACGACGCCAGCAGTGGATCGGCGACGTCACGAAGGCGCGCAAAACGATGGATCAACGGGCCGATCGCCGTGCCGAGGAGAATGGCGAGCACAAAGGCAATCAGGATGGTCGAGAACGTCGTTGCGATGCTCGCATCGAGCTCGCCGGAGCGGATCTGGTCCACCATCGAGGCGACCATGTCGCTCGGCGCAAGCACGGTCAGTGTATCGATCACGCCAAACCGGCAACCGATTTCCAAGAGCGCAATCAAGGACGCCAGGATGGCGGTGCGTACGATCAGCGCAGCGTGCCGCCGCGTCATGCGGCACGGCCCATGGTTTTCAGCGACTCCTCGCGAAGCGACGACCACAACCGCCCGGTCAGCGCGCCGAATTGCGTATCCGAGATGACGCGGCTATCGCGATCGCGCGGCCAGCCGGTTTCGACCATGTCGATGAAACGGCCGGGCCGCGCGCTCATCACGCCGACACGATCCGACAGCATCGCCGCCTCGTCGAGCGCGTGCGTGATCAGCAAGACCGTCGCGCCGGTCTCGCGCCACAGGTTGAGCAGCTCATCACCCATCAAGAGCCGTGTCTGCTGGTCGAGCGCGCCAAAGGGCTCATCGAGCAGGATCAGGCGTGGACGCAGCACCAACGTGCGCGCGATGCAGACGCGTTGCCGCATGCCGCCGGAGAGTTGTGCCGGATAATGGTCAGCGAACTGCGCGAGCCCCATGAACTGGATCGCGTGATCGACGCGATCGCTGGTTTCTTTCTTCGATAAATTCGAGGTCCTCAGGCCGAACGCGACATTGTCGCGCACGGAAAGCCACGGCATGCTGGAATCTTCCTGAAAAACGACGCCGATGCCGTCAGGCACTGCACCGTGCAGTTCCTTGGCCTCGAAACGCACGCTGCCGCTGGTCGGCCGCACGAGGCCGGCGACGACGTCGAGCAAGGTCGACTTGCCGCAGCCGGACGGACCGACGATTGAGAAGAACTCGCCGCGCTTGACCTGGAGGCTGATGGGGCCCAGCGCCTGCACGACGGGCGGCCCGTCGTAACGGCGCACCACCTCGTTCAGCGATACCTGCGATCCCTCGCTCACCGCAAAATCCTCATTGCGTCGGGCGCAAATCCGCCGGCAGATAGGACGTATCGACGTATTTCGGCCAGTCGATGTCGCCCTTGATCTGCCCGGTGATCTGAAGGCCCTCGACCATGTGATTCATGGCGGGATAGTCGAGCCGGCCGTCGCTCCAGTAATTGACCTTGATCAGTTCGCGGACGTGATTGCGAAAGAGTTCGACGTTCGGATTGTTGTAAGCCTTGGCCGTGATGTCGGCGGCCTCGTCGGGATGGTCCAGCGCATAGGCCATTCCTTCGCGGCGCGCATTGACGAGGCCCTTGATGATATCGGGATGCGCCTTGGCGTATTCGGCCGTCGTGATCATCACCGTCTGCATCATGCGCGGATCGAGCACGTCGCGCACCATGAACAGCGGCCTCACCAGTTCCTTGTGCTGGGCATAGATCAATTCGTCCGAGAAACCGGCATCGACCGCGCCGCTGCCGACGGCAGAAATATTGGCGCCGAGATCGCCGGCGGGCACGAGCTTCACCTGTTGCGGCGTCATGCCGACAGCCTTCAGCGCCATCAGGATCAGCATGTTGCTCACCGAGCCCGGCGCGGTATAGGCGATCTGCTTGCCGGCGAGATCCTTGATGCCTTGAAGCGTGGAATCCTTCTTCACCAGCCACATCTGGTCGGCGACCGACCAGGTGCCGGCGCCGATGATGATGAGCTTCTGGCCGGCATTGATGGCCTGCACGGCGGCGGCCAGCGACACTTCACCGAAGGGAATGCCGCCCGCGAGGGTATTGCGGACAGCAGTCCCGCCACCGGCTGCAGTCAAAATGCCTGACACGTCAACGCCATTTTTCTTGAAGAAGCCTTTTTCCATCGCAACCGCATAGGGAAGGCCATAAAACTGGCCGCCCCAATGCGTCACCGTGATGGTTTCGGCGCGCGCAGTTGGCGATTGCAAGGCCAGGATCGCCGCGGCCAACGCAAGGAAAAGGCCGAGCCGAAATCGTTTTCCTTTTGCCATGGCGTCGTCCCTCCTGGTCCTCAAACTCATCGCTTCAAACTCATCACTTGGCCCCGCTCAGACCGTGACGCTTCTCGAAGGCATGCACGGCGGGAAAGCCCATCAATTGATTCATCTCGGAGAACGGCAGCATCGGCGCCTCGCTCCCGGTGCCGATGCCGTCGCTCTTCAAATGGCGATAGACGACTTGCAAGGCGCCCGCCGCCGTCAAAAAGCCGGAGCCGGGATAAAGCGCGATCTTGAATCCCATCGCGCCGAGTTCGGCCGTCGACAGATACGGCGTGCGGCCGCCCTCGACCATGTTGGCGAGTAGCCACGCGCCCTCGAAAGTTTCAGCGACGCGCCGCAATTCCTCCAGGCTTTCCGGGCTCTCGACGAACAGCACGTCCGCGCCTGCCTCGAGAAATCGCTCGGCGCGGCGCAGCGCCGCATCGAGCCCCTCGGCGTAACGCGCATCGGTGCGCGCGACGATGAGGAAATCCTTGCTCGGCCGCGCCTCGACGGCGACGCGAATTTTCGCAACCGCATCGTCGGCGGGAATGACGCGGCGAAATTCGGTGTGGCCGCATTTCTTGGGAAATTCCTGATCCTCGAGCTGGATGCCGGAGGCACCGGCGGCGGCATAACCGCGCACCGTACGGTCGACATTGAGCAGCCCGCCATAGCCGGTGTCGCCGTCGGCGAGAAACGGCAGGCTCGTTGCGCCGGCAATGCAGCGCACGCGGTCGAGCATTTCGGAGAAGGTCGCGGTGCCGGCGTCGGCCACGCCAAGCGCCGAGGCGACGACGCCATAGCCGGTCATATAAAGTGCTTCGAAGCCGCTAGCCGCGGCCATTCGTGCCGAGATGCCGTCAAAGACGCCCGGAAGCGTCAGACATCCATCGCGTTGCAGCAGCGCCCGAAGCGGTGTTGCCCCAGCCAAGCCGTCCTCCCATTCGTTTGTTTTGCGAACCGCAAGGCCCGCGCGTTTTCTTTTTCGTTCTTTTTTAAGATCAGAACTCCGCCGGTCGGGTGACATCGAAGCCTAGGCGTTATGCACGAAAAATCAATATGAAGCGGCGCTCGTTTTCACCATGTGAGAACCAGGTCACCTCTGGTGAAGAGTGCTCGACAAGGAGAAGACTTTGGTCGAAATAGCGCAGGCGACAGACCGTGTGTCATAACAAAAGCGAACAGCGGCCGGCGAAACGAAGCTGCATGATAAGGAATGAGCCATGACGATAAATCGATTGATTGCCGCAAGCGCAAGCGCACTCGCGCTGATGCTCGGCAGCGCCGCGATGGCGGCCAAGATCGATATTTCCGCGCACGACATCGGTGGGCAAGTCATCGGCGAGAAAGGTCCCGAGGCCGGCGTCTGGATCATCGCGGAGACCAAGGACCTGCCGACGAAGTACGCGAAGATCGTGGTGACCGATGACCAGGGCCGCTTCGTCATCCCCGAACTGCCGGACGCCAATTACAAAGTGTGGGTTCGCGGCTATGGCCTGACCGACAGCGCGCAGGTCGATGCGCGCCCCGGCAAGATCGTCGACTTCAAGGTCAAGCCTGCCGCATCGGCGGCTGCGGACGCGCAGAACTATCCGGGCATGTACTGGTATTCGCTGCTCGACATTCCGCCGCAAAGCGAGTTCCCCGGCACCGGCGCCAAGGGCAACAAGATGCCGGAGACGATGAAGAGCCAGGCGCAATTCGTCGATACCGTGAAAAACATGTGCCAGTCCTGCCATGCGCTCGGCACGCGCGGCATCCGCGAAGTGCCGAAGATGTTCATGGACGAAGCGCAGGGCAACTCGCAGACCGCGTGGGCGATGCGCACTCAGGCGGGACAGGCCCAGGAATACATGGCGACCGCGATCAACAGCATCGGGCCCGACAAGGTCTATGACGTGTTCTCGAACTGGACCGACCGCATCGCCAAGGGCGAACTGCCGTTCGACAAGCCCGACCGTCCCAAAGGCATCGAGCGCAATGTCGTCTACACCGAGTGGGACTGGGCGACGCCAACGCATTACCAGCACGATGCGGTCTCGACCGACAAGCGCAATCCGCATCTCAATGCCAACGGATTGATCTACGGCTCGCCGGAGGAAAGCACGGACCTCATCCCCACGCTCGATCCGGTCAAGAACGTCGCGTCCACGATCAAGGAGCCCTATCTCGATCCGAAGATGACGGGCTCGGCCGATGCGCCGCACGGCACCTCGGCCTATTGGGGCGACGAGGCGATCTGGGACGGCCACACCTCGATCCACAACGTGATGATGGACGAACAGGGCAAGGTCTGGTTCACCGCGAAACTCCGCCCGCCGGCCAACCCTGATTACTGCAAGCAGGGCTCGAGCCTTCCTTCGGCCAAGGCGGATCCGCAAGGCTCGGCCGTGCGCGAGCTGTCGCGCTTTGATCCCGCGACCGGCCAATGGGACATGATCAACACCTGCTTCTCGACGCATCATCTTTATTTCGGACATGACGCCAACGACACGCTTTGGATGAGCGCGGGCGGTCCGGGCGCCGGCGGCGGCATCGTCGGCTGGCTCGATGTCAAGAAATTCCGCGAGACCAAGGACGGCGTCGCCTCGCAGGGATGGACCGCGCTCGTCATCGACACCAACGGCAACGGCAAGCGCGACGCGTATGTCGGGCCCAAAGACCCGGTCGATCCCACGAAAGACAAGCGCATCGCCGCGTCGTTCTACGGCATCATGCCGAGCCCGGTCGACGATTCGATCTGGGGCCAGGCGATGGATCGCGGCTTCTCGCGCATCGATCAGCCCGGCTACATCATTCGCCTGACGCCGGGCTCCGATCCGGCCAACACGGCTCTGGCCGAAGTGTATCAGCCGCCGGAGGGCACGTTCGGTCCGCGCGGCCTCGATATCGGACTCGATGGCGTGGTGTGGACAGCGCTGTCGAGCGGCCAGCTTGCCAGCTTCGACCGCAGGCTGTGCAAGGGTCCGCTCAACGGCCCGACCACGGCGGAAGGCAAGCAATGTCCGGAAGGCTGGCACGTCTACCGCCTGCCGGGGCCGCAGTTCAAAGGACTCGATCCCAAGGGCAGCGCCAACCACGCTTATTATGTGTGGGTCGATCGCTACAACATCCTTGGCCTCGGCAAGAACGTGCCGATCGCGGAAGCCAATGGCGCGGAATCGCTGCTGGCGCTGGTCGACGGCAATTTCGTCAACATGCGCATGCCCTACCCGCTCGGCTTCTTCACCAAGAATGTCGATGGCCGCATCGACGACGACAAGAAGGGCTGGAAGGGCCGCGGCCTCTGGACCACATCAGGCACGCGCGCCAACTTCCACGGCGAAGGCGGCAAGGATGCCTCGCCCAAAGTGTTCAAGGTGCAGTTGCGGCCCGATCCGCTGGCGCATTGAGCCTCGGCCCTCATGGTGAGCAGCGCCCCGCCCGAGCAGGCTAAGCGACAGCGAGGCCGTTAGCGAACGGCGGCAAAAGTGCCGCACGTCTTCCGGACAATACTTCGTATTGCCGGGAGAACCATGAGGTCCGAATGAGGCCTCATCCTTCGAGACGCCGTTTGCGCGGCTCCTCAGGATGAGGGGAGAGTGCGCGCAAGGGTGGCAAAACCATGCGCGCATCACTAGATTGCCCGCATGAAAAAGATCGGCTTTCTCTCCTTCGGACACTGGAATCCCTCACCGCAATCGCAGGCGCGCTCGGCCTCCGACGTGCTTTTGCAATCCATTGATCTCGCGGTCGCCGCGGAAGAACTGGGCGCGGACGGCGCGTATTTTCGCGTCCATCACTTCGCGCGCCAGCTCGGCTCGCCCTTCCCGCTGCTGGCCGCCGTCGGCGCCAGAACCAGCAAGATCGAGATCGGCACCGCCGTGATCGACATGCGCTACGAGAACCCGCTCTACATGATCGAGGATGCCGGCAGCGCCGATCTCATCTCGCGCGGGCGACTTCAGCTCGGCATCAGCCGCGGCTCACCCGAACAGGTGATCGATGGCTGGCGCTATTTCGGCTATCAGCCCGTCGAAGGCCAGGACGACGCCGCAATGGGCCGCCGCCATGCCGAGGTGTTTCTCGATCTGCTCGGCGGCAAGGGCTTTGCGAAGCCCAATCCACGTCCGATGTTTCCAAACCCGCCCGGATTATTGCGGCTCGAGCCGCATTCGGAAGGCCTGCGCGACCGCATCTGGTGGGGCGCAGGCTCCAACGCGACCGCGGTCTGGGCGGCGAAGCTCGGCATGAACTTGCAAAGCTCGACTTTAAAGAGCGACGAGACCGGCGAACCCTTCCATATTCAGCAGGCGAAGCAGATCCGAGCCTACCGGGCCGCGTGGAAAGAAGCCGGTCATACGCGCGAGCCGCGCGTCTCGGTCAGCCGCAGCATCTTTGCGCTGGTGAACGATCTCGATCGCGCCTATTTCGGGCACGAGCAGGAAGGAACGGATCAGATCGGCTTGATCGATCCGACCACGCGCGCCATCTTCGGCCGCAGCTACGCGGCCGAGCCGGATCTGCTGATCAAACAACTGAAAGAGGACGAGGCGATTGCGGAAGCCGACACGCTGCTGCTCACGGTCCCGAACCAGCTCGGCGTCGATTACAACGCCCATGTGATCCAGGCGATCCTGACCCACATCGCGCCCGCGCTCGGATGGCGGTGACGCGGAGCTTGCGACAAAGTCTCCTCCATTTCAGGTTGAAATAGAGGGGACATTGCCGTACGACTCCGAAATATCAGCAGACAATTGCATGGGGACAGCATGGCGAAGGACATCGTCGTTTGCTGCGATGGCACCGGCAACGAGATCAACACCGCGCTCTCGAATGTGCTGAAGCTCTATCGCGTCCTCGAAAAGGACGACGGCCAGCGGGTCTACTACCATCCCGGCATCGGCACGATCGGCCTGCAAAGCACTTGGGGCCGTCTCAAGCAGGAAGCCTATGCCGTGCGGGGGCTCGCCACCGGCGCCGGGCTCGACGAGGATACGCTTGCCGCCTACCGCTTCCTGTGCAGGACATACCAAAAGGACGACCGCGTCTGGCTGTTCGGATTCAGCCGCGGCGCTTACACCGTGCGCGTGCTGGCTGCCCTCATCCAGGTGATCGGGTTGATGCCGCCGGATCAGATCGATCTTTCCGGTTATGCTTTCACGGCCTACAAGAACGCCAGCTCAAGCAGCCACAACGCCGGCGAAAACTTTCTCGACGAAGCCTGGCATTTCAGCCAGGTCGCGGGCGGCTATCACGTCCCGATCGAATTTCTCGGAGTCTGGGATACGGTCGCTTCCGTCATCGTGCCGCGGCACGACAAATTCTGGTTCGATCTGCAAACGCTTGTCTATACGCGCACCAATCCGAGCGTGAGGAAATTCCGCCAGGCCATGGCGATCGACGAACGCCGCCGGATGTTCCGCCTCAACCACTGGACCGAGCCGCAGAAATATCGTCCGAACATTTTCGATCCCTCCAGCGCGATCGCGCAGGACATCCGCCAGGTCTGGTTTGCCGGCGTGCATTGCGACGTCGGCGGCGGCTATCTGGAGACGGAAAGCGGTCCTTCGAAATATCCGCTGCTGTGGATGATCGCTCAGGCAGTCGCGGCCGGACTTCGCGTCGATCCCTCCATGGTCGATCACCTCTGCTGGGGAACGCCGCGAAGGGGCAGCAGCCACGTCTATCTGCCGCCGAGTTCGACCGCCCCGCTGCACGATTCGATGAACGCGGCGTGGGAGATTCTCGAATGGCTGCCGAAAAATGAAAAATACCGGGAATGGCCGGAGCGCAAAGGCTTCCTCGGCTACTATTTGCCGCGCAGCGAACCGAGGCTGATTGCTGAAGGCGCCATCATCCATCAGTCGGTGATCGATCGAAAGGCAAATACGGCCTACCAGCCGATCAACCTGCCGAAGACCTTCACGGTCGAACCGGACCCCGCCCCGCCGCCTTCGCCGCCGCCATCGAGCTAAGGAGACGTGTTGAGGCCCGTTTTGCCGCTCCCCGCTTGAGGCAGGGCTATCGCATTTTAAGACAAACACCGCGCGCAGTCCCTTTGTGGCCATCCTTCGAGACGCCTGCGGCGCAGGCTCCTCAGGATGAGGCCTTCTTTCGAGGCGAGAATTTCAGACCCTCATGGTGAGGAGCCCGCCGCGCCCGAGCAGGCCGAGGAATAGCGAGGCCGTTAGCGAACGGCGTCAAAAAAGCCGGCGTCTCTGGACGATGCTTCGCATCGCCAGGAGAACCACGAGGCCAAAGCTGGCTCAGAGCCATATGCGACTGTCCTGCCGCAGGCGGCTCCAGCGAATCTTGTAAGGCCCGCACAATTTGCGATGCGGCGATAGTCCGCATATTCTGCAAATCATGAAAGTTGCTTCTCTCGGCGAGTGCATGATCGAATTCTCGCAAAGCGCGGACGGCGCGTTCCGACGCGGCTTTGGCGGCGACACGCTCAATACCGCGCTTTATCTGGCAAGGCTCGGCATCGACACATCCTATGTCACGGCGCTCGGCGACGATGCGTTGAGCGAGGAGATGCTGAGTGCCTGGCGCAGCGAGGCCATCAAGACCGATCTCGTGATCCGCGCCCCGGGCCGTCTGCCTGGCCTTTACATGATCGAGCGCGATGCGCGCGGCGAGCGCACGTTTCTCTATTGGCGAGATCGCGCTCCTGCGCGCGAATTCTTCGAGCACGCCGCCCCCTCAACTCTCGCGCGCCTGTCGCAATTCGACTGGCTCTATCTGTCCGGCATCAGCCTGTCGCTCTACGGCGAGACGGGCCGCGCGCGCCTGCGCGAGCTTTTGGCCGCGACCCGAAAAAACGGCGGCAAGGTTGCGTTCGACGGCAACTATCGTCCGCGCGGCTGGAGCGACGCTGCAACCGCGCGCCACGCCTTCACCGAGATATTGCCGCTGATCGATCTGGCGCTGCCGACCTTCGAAGACGAACAGGCCCTGTTCGGCGACGAGAACCTCGATCAATGCATCGCGCGCTATCGCACGAGCGGCGTCAACGAAATTGTTATCAAACGCGGTCCGCACGGCTGCGTTGTCGTCGTTGACGGCGACTGCACCGAGGTCCCGCCGCCACATGTAGTCGAACCCGTCGACACGACAGCCGCCGGCGATTCCTTCAACGCCGGATATCTGGCGGCGCGTATCAATGGCGCGTCACCGCGGGATGCCGCGCTGGCCGGTCATCGATTGGCGGGCGTCGTCATCCAGTCGCCGGGCGCGGTGATCCCGCGCGATCTGATGCCAAAGAACATATTCGGAGACAAAAAATGAGCGACAAGAGCCGCGCGCGCCTGATGGAAATCGTCTCGCTGGCGCCGGTGATCCCCGTCATCACCATCGAGGACGCCGCGCACGCGGTGCCGCTGGCGCGCGCGCTGGTGGCCGGCGGCTTGCCCGCGATCGAAATCACCTTGCGCACCAATGCGGCGGTGGAATCCGCGCGCGCCATCATGGCGGAAGTGCCCGAGGCGATTGTCGGCATCGGCACTGTTCTGTCGGCATGGGACCTCGAACGCGCCTCCGCGCTTGGCGCTGCGTTTGCCGTCAGCCCCGGCGTGACATCGGATATTTTGACGGCTGCGGCGATCACCGACCTGCCCTTTGCACCGGGCATCCAGACCGCATCCGATCTGATCACCTGCGTGGTCAGGGGCTTTGACGTCGTCAAATTCTTCCCGGCCGTGCCAGCCGGAGGCCTCGCGGCGCTGAGCGCGCTCGCGGGTCCGTTTCCAAACGTGCGCTATTGTCCAACCGGCGGCATTGGTGCTGCGAATGCGCAAGAATGGCTGGCGCATCCGAAGGTCGTCGCGGTTGGCGGCTCCTGGATTGCGCCGGCGTCCGATATCAGCGCCGGCAACTGGCAGCAAATCGAGCAACGCGCTCACGCGGCAGCGGCGCTGCGGTCACGCTGATCGTTACCAGCCGCGCCAGCCCCAACCCCAGCGATAGCCCCAGCCATACGGATAGCCGTAATAGGGCCGGTAATACACTGGCGGTGGATAGACCTGGCGCGCATAGACAGGCGCACCTTCGTTGTACACTTGCACCGCACCCATCGCGCGGCCGCGGGGCGCAGGCCGCGGACCTATACCGACATTGCGGCCAATCACGAAACCGGCCTTGTCGTTGTAGGACGCTTCGCACCAGCCGTCGTTGCATTTGCCGACCTCGACAGTCGCCCCTTTTGGAATGAGCGTGACCACTTCGCTGTCGGTGCCGGGCCCCTTGCGCAGGTTGGTTTCGCCCGTCGTGGCGAGCGGCGCGGCTGTCGCAGAGACCACTGACAGCACGGTGACGATAGCGGCGGATGCCGCGGCTTTTGCAAAGCTCATGGCTGGATGCCCCTTTTTCGTGACCGGCAAAGAATGCCAAACCGAGGCAGGCCTTGTCTCGTTAAAAATCTGTAAGCGGCTTGCTCTCACCGCCGCCCGCGACCAGTTTCCGCCGCGTCGGAAACAGCGTCAGGCCGTAACGTTCGGACACAAAACCCCACAGGCCCTTCGGCGCAAACAGCATGACAAAGATTCCAAGCGCGCCCAACAGAATGAGATACCAGGCGCCGAAGTCGGCGAGATAACGCTGCATCAAATAGAAGATCACGGCGCCGACCATCGGCCCTTCGATGGTGCCGATGCCACCGATCACTGTCATGAAGATGACGTAAGCGGTCCAGTCCAGCACCGAGAACGCCGCATCTGGCGAGATGCGCGCCTTCTGCAAGTAAATCAGCGCCCCGATCATGCCGGTCATGGCGGCGACCGCGACATAGACGACAAGCTTGATGCGGTAGATGTCGACGCCGAGGCCGGCAGCCGCCATCTCGTTGTCGCGGATCGCGCCGAGCGCCAATCCTCGCCGCGAGCGCAGCATGAGATAGACCAGCGCCAGCGTGCCAACCAACAGCGCCAGCACCAGCCAATACGAGATGATGTCACGCGCCGCGGGTGTGCGAACATCGAGCAGCGCCTTGACCCATTCGATGCCGGGCACGGACGACGTGACTTGCGGATCGAGCGAGGTCCCGGTGCCGCCGCCCAGCATCTTGAACTGCGCGAAGACGAGGCGATAGACCTCGGCAACCACCCAGGTGCCGATCGCGAAATACGCCCCGCGCAGCCGAAACACGACCAACGCGGTCGGCAGCGCCAGCGCCGCGGAGACAACGCCGATGACCGGAATCGCCAGCAGCGGGTTGATGCCGCCCGGCAAGGTGAGCGCAAACAGCAGATAGCCGCCAAGGCCAACGAAAGCCTGTTGGCCGACGGAAATCAGGCCGGCATACCCCGCGAGCAGATTCCAGCATTGCGCCAGCGCCATCATGTAGAACAGGAAGATCAGATTCTGGATCAGGTCGCGGCTGGCGAAAGCCGGCAACACCAGGGCCGCGCTCAAAACGGCGGCGATGATCGCAGCCGAGACGCGGCCGGCCGATCCGGCGGTCTCGATGTGGAATGTTCGCTGACCGGAATCCATCCCGCCTCCCCTCAATCCAGCGCGCGCGGAAACAGGCCGCGCGGCCTGATCACGAGCACGATGAGGAACGCGAGATGGCCAGAGAGGATCTGCCATTCCGGATTGATGCGCGCACCGACGGTCTGCGCGACGCCAAGCACGATGCCGCCCGCAAGCGTGCCCCAGAAACTGCCTAGGCCGCCGATGATCACGGCCTCGAACGCATAGAGCAGCCGCGCAGGGCCGATGGTCGGATCGAAATTCGCGCGCAGGCCGAGGTAAAGCGCGGCAATCGCGATCACGGCAAAGGCAAGCCCCATCGCAATCGCAAAGATGCGGTTGACGTCAATGCCCATCAGCTGCGCGATTTCGAGATCGTCCGATGTCGCGCGGAACGCCTGCCCGATGGTGGTGCGGTAGAACACGAAGTTGAGGAGCACGATGACGGCGATTGCGGAGACGAGCGTGAGCAGCGGCACGACACCGACGGCAATGCCGCCGCCAAGCGCAATCGAGGCAGTTTCGATCGCGCCCGAGCGCAGGCGCACGCTGTCGGCCGAGAACAGCTGCAACAGCCCGTTCTGGATGATGATCGAAAGCCCGAACGTCACCAACAGCGGCGGCAAGAGGTCGCGACCGAGCGTGCGATTGAGCAGCACGTGCTGGAGCGCGAAACCGATAGCGAAGAGAATTGGCAGCGCGATCAGCGCCGCGATGAACGGATCAAGACCGAGCGCACCGGCGATGAGAAGAATCGCATAGGCCGCAACCACGATGAAGTCGCCGTGGGCGAGGTTGACCAGCCGCATCACGCCGAAGATCAGCGACAGTCCGGCCGCAAATAATGCATAGAGCCCACCGAGCAGAATTCCCTGGATCAGTGCGTCGAGCCATCCCGTCATTTCCCAGCCGGTCATGTCATTGCCCGAAATAGGCGCGGTGAATGGAATCGCGCGTCAGCTCGCCGGGGCGTCCGGCCAGCGAGAGCCGACCTTCCTGAAAACAATAGACGCGGTCGGCGACCTTCATGGCCTGAACGATATCCTGCTCGACCAGCACGATGCTGGTGCCGTCGGCCTTGATTTGCGGCAGCGCCGCATAGATGTCTGATATGACGATCGGCGCGAGACCGAGGCTGATCTCGTCGCATAACAAGATGCGCGGATTGCTCATCAGCGCGCGGCCGATCGCGGCCATCTGCTGTTGCCCGCCCGACAGCGTCGACGGCGCCGCAAGCCGCCTTTCTTTGAGGATCGGAAACAATTGACACACACGCTCGAGCGTCCACGCACCTTTCGTGCGGTTGCCGTAAGCGCCGATGCGAAGATTTTCTTCAACGGTCAGCGACGGAAACAGCCGTCGTCCCTCAGGCACCAGCGCAATGCCTGATTTGACGATGTCCGCCGCGCGGCGTGCGCCGATCGGCTCGCCATCAAGCAGGATGCTGTCCGGCGCGGCATGAATGAGGCCGGCGATAGCTTTGAGAAAGGTCGACTTGCCCGCGCCGTTGGCGCCGATGATGGCGATGGTCTCGCCCTTTTCCAGCGCTGTGTCGATACCGTAGAGCGCCTGGAAGTCGCCGTAGAAGGCGGTGAGGTTCTTCGTCTCAAGCAGCGGCATGTCTCACGCCTCGATGCCGATATAGATCTGGCGCACTTCGTTACGCTGCATCACGTCCTTTGGCACGCCCTCGGCGATCTTGCGGCCGAAATTGAGCACGATGAGGCGATCGACCACGGCGACAAGCGCATGCACCACATGCTCGATCCAGAGAATCGCAACTCCGCTTTTGTGGATGACCTTGATGGTCTCGACTAGTTCGAGGCACTCGCCTTCGGTGAGGCCGCCGGCGATCTCGTCGAGCAACAATAGCCGCGGCTCGGTGGCGAGCGCGCGCGCCATCTCGAGCCGCTTGCGTTCCAGCAACGTCAGCGATCCGGCCAGCGTGTTGGCGCGCTTGAAGAGGCCCAGCCGTTCCAGAATTTCGCCGCAGGACTGCGCGGCCTCGCGCTCGGTCCTGGCGCGCGCGTGAACCGCGCCGACCAGCAGATTCTCAAACACGGTCAGTTTTTCGAATGGCTGCGGGATCTGGCGGGTACGGCCCAAACCAAGACGGCAGCGGCCTTGCGCGGATACGGCCGCAAGGTCGTGACCATCGAACCGAATGCTGCCAGCGTTCGGCGACAAGCTGCCCGCGATCAGGTTGAACAGCGTGGTTTTTCCGGCACCATTCGGTCCGATGATGCCGACGGCCTCGCCAGATGCCACGGCCAGATCGAGGCCATCGGCGACGACGATCGAGCCGAAGCTTTTCCTCAAGCCAGCGACATCCAGCAGCATGCAGTGTCAACACGGATCGCCTGGTTTAAGCGATCGCTTCCATCTTGCCGCCGACGGGAATCGCCGGCGCGGTTTTGTTGTCCGTGATGACAATATCGTATTTGCCGTCCTTGTAACGCCACTGTCCGCCGACCAGCGGCGTCTTGGTGACGTTCTTGGAGGCGAAGGGCGGCAGGTTCGCCCCGTTCCACTGCACCTTGCCGACGACCGTATCGAGATTGGTGGCCGCGATCGCAGCGGTGATCGCCTTGCTTTCCCGATCTTGCGTGCGCTTCATCACGTCGACCGCGAGCTCGAACAGGGAATGCACGAAGCCGATCGGCTGGGTCCACTGTTTCTTCGTCGCTGCCTCGTAGCCCGCCGCGAGGTCCTTGGCGGTCATCCCCGTCAGCGACGACTTGAACGGATGGCTCGGCGTCCACCACACTTCCGACGACAGGTTGTGGCCGTCCTTGCCCAGTGCCTCGACGGCGACGGGAAACAGGATCGCCTTGCCGACGGAAGCGACCTTCGGCTTGAAACCCTGCTGCAACGCCTGCTTCCAGAAGGTGGTGAAATCCGGCGGCAGCACCACGCCGGTGACGATCTCGCAATTGGCTGACTTGAACGCGCCGATCTGCGCCGAGAAATTGTCGGTGAGGTTCTGGTAGCGGCCGGGATCGGTAAGCTTGTAGCCCAGCTTGTCGAGCACCGGCGGAAAGCCAACGACCTTGTCTCCCCAGGCGTTGCCGTCGCCGTCGTTCGGAAACAGCGCGCCGACCGATTTGTTGGTCGGGACCTGGGCCCACATGTTGGTGAAGACGGCGATGACGTCCTCGAGCCCCCAGAAATAATGATAGGTGTGATTGAAGCTCTTCCAGGCCGGCGGTCCGCCGCCGGGATTGGCCTGGCGGCCGATGAACCACGGCTGCCATGGCGCCATGGTGGAGATGCACGGCACCTCCTCGATCTCGCACTGGGTCGAAACCGGATTGGTGGTCTCCGGCGTCGATGCCACCAGCATCAGATCGATCTTGTCGTGGACGATGAGATCTTTCGCGACCTCGGCGGCGCGGTTCGGATTGGACTGACTGTCCTTGACGACGACTTCCACCGGCACGGTGGCATTGCCGACCTTGATGCCTCCCTTGGTCGCTTCCTTGAAATTGGCGAGGATGAAATTGTCCGCCTCGGCGAAGGCGGCGAGCGGACCTGTCTGCGGCGTGACGTAGCCGAGCTTGACGGCCTTGGTTTGCGCGATCGCCGGCGACTTCAAACCGACGGACAATGCAGCAGTCGACGCCGCCGAATATTTCAGGAGCGTGCGGCGATCGATTTTCCGGCGATCAAACGAGCTGGTGTTCTGGCAGGTCATCTGCGCGTCCTCCCCTCATGGATGCGCCGGATTCTCGTTCATCTGTCGGATTGACAGCCGGACCGGCGTTCGATATTCGAACATGCGTTCGTATGCCGACCAGTCTCCGCCAAGGATTCCACGGAGTCAACAGCCCGCCTCATGTCAGACGCTTTGCCGCCCGCCAAAGACGACCGCGAAGACAAGGAATTCATGACGACGCTCGCCAAGGGCCTCGCGGTGCTCGGCGCGTTCGGCAAACAACGGCCGAGCATGACGCTGTCGGAAGCGGCGCACGTGGCCGAGCTGTCGCGGGCCACCGCGCGGCGCGTGCTGCGCACGCTGAACCAGCTCGGTTATGTCGAGCAGGACGGCCGGTCGTTCTCGCTCTCGCCGCGCATCCTCGACCTCGGCTTTGCCTATCTGTCGACGCAAAGCTGGATCGACCGCGCGCTGCCCTTGATGCGCGAACTCTCCGAGCGTTTCGGCGAATCCTGCTCGGCCGCAATTCTGCAAGGCAGCGACATCGTCTATGTCGCGCGCGTGCCGGCGCGGCGCATCATGTCGGCGGCGCTGTCGGTCGGCAGCCGCCTGCCGGCGCTGCATACCGCGCTCGGGCGGGCCTTGATCGGCTACCTCGACGAGGCCGAGATCTGGCGGCGGCTGAACGCGCGGCGCATCGAGGCCTATACGCCGCAGACCATCACCGACATCCAGGCGCTGTTCGACCGCATCCGCGACGATCGCGAACAAGGCTTCTCCATCATCGATGAAGAACTGGAGCGGGGTTTGCGCGCGCTCGCCGTCCCCGTGCTCGATCGCAGCGGCCAGGCAGTCGGCGCCATCAATCTCTCCACGCATTCGACGCGCACCACGCGCAGCGAAATGCGCGAGCATTTTTTGCCCGCGCTGAACCGCCTCGCCGCGCAGGTCTCCTCGCTCACGGTCTAACGAGCACTCAAGCACGCGGTTTTGTTGGCAGCTTTTTGTCTGACGCGTTTTCTTCACGCGAACCGGTGCCCACTTCGCTCGAAAACGCTACTGCCCTTGCCAACCATTGGGTGCGGCCGTATCGTCACGCCTAAGTTCGAAATACGGACACTCGTTCGATAATCGAACGTCACAACGAGGGGAGACGGCACGATGGCAGGCAAGGCGCAGGCGGCAACACAGGCGGTTCCGGGCGAGCAGACCGGCAACGTCAAGGTCTCACGCCCGCAGACGGGCGCGGAATATCTGGAATCGCTGCGCGACGATCGCACCGTCTACATCTACGGCGAGCGCGTGAAGGACGTCACCAAGCATCCGGCGTTCCGCAACACCTCGCGCATGGTCGCCCGCCTCTACGATGCGCTGCATGACGACAAGCGCAAGGACAAGATCCTGCTGCCGACCGACACCGGCAATGGCGGCGTGACGCACGCCTTCTTCAAGGCGCCGAAGACCATGGACGAGATGATCCAGGGCCGCAGCGCGATCGCGGAATGGGCCAAGCTCACCTATGGCTGGATGGGCCGCGCGCCGGATTACAAGGCAGCCTTCCTTGCGACGCTCGGCGCCAATTCGGATTTTTACGATCCGTATCAGGACAACGCAAAACGCTGGTACAAATTCAGCCAGGAGCGCGTGCCCTTCATCAATCACGCGATCATCCATCCGCCGGTCGATCGCGACCGGCCGCCGAACGAAGTCGCCGACGTCTGCTGCCATGTCGACAAGGAGACCGATGCCGGCATCGTCGTCTCCGGCGCCAAGGTGGTCGCGACCGGCTCGGTGCTGACGAACTACACCTTCGTCGCCCATCACGGCCTGATTCCGCTGCAGGACAAGAAATTCGCCGTCGTCTTCATGGTGCCGACCAATGCGCCCGGCGTGAAGTTCATCTGCCGCACCTCTTATGAGATGAGCGCGAGCGTGATGGGAAGTCCGTTCGACTATCCGATCTCAAGCCGCCTCGACGAGAACGACGCCGTCTTCATCATGGACAAGGTGCTGGTGCCCTGGGAAAACGTGTTCGTCTATGGCGACATCGAGAAGGCGAACAACTTCTTCCCGCGCACCGGCTTCCTGCCGCGTTTCGTCGTGCACGGCTGCACGCGCCTTGCGGTGAAACTCGACTTCATCAGCGGGCTCCTGTTGAAGGCAACGGAAGCCGCCGGCACCAAGGACTATCGCGGCGTGCAGGCCAATGTCGGCGAGGTGATCGCCTGGCGCAATCTGTTCTGGAGCCTGTCGGACGCGATGGTGCGCGATCCGAAGCCCTGGATCGGCGACTACAAGCTGCCGAACATGGATCCGGGCAACGCGTACCAGATCATCGCCACCATGGCTTACACCAAGGTGAAATATCTGATCGAGCAGACCGTCGCGTCCGGTCTGATCTACCTCAACAGCCATTCCAGCGATTTCAAGAACGGCGAGATCCGTCCCTATCTCGATCGCTATTTGCGCGGCTCCAACGGCTACAAGGCCGAGGAGCGGGTGAAGCTGCTCAAGCTGCTGTGGGATTGTATCGGCAGCGAATTCGGCGGCCGGCACGAACTTTACGAGATCAACTACGGCGGCTCGACCGAAGAAATCCGCCGCTACTGCCTGTTCGGCGCACAAGCATCCGGGAATGCCGACCGGTTTAAAGGTTTTGCTGAGGACTGCATGGCAGAATACGACCTCGACGGTTGGCGGGTGCCTGATCTCACCGATCCCGGCGAGCTCAGTTACCACATGATGAAGAAGTAGCACGCATAGCGTTTTCAAGCGAAGCATGCCCTCGGACTTGGTCCGTGGGTGGGTACCGGTTCGCGTGAAGAAAACGCGTCGAAACAATAACAACATCGGGACGGCGTAAGCCCTCCTGATGTCGAAGGAGATCATCGCGAAATGAACAAGCAGGTCTCTTCCATCGATCCCAAGCGCTTTCGCTCTGTCATGGGCGCGTTCGCGACTGGCGTCGCCATCGTCACGACCGCGTCGAAGGGCGAATGGTTCGGCGCGACCGTGAATTCGCTGACGTCGGTTTCGCTGGAGCCGTGCATGCTGCTGTTCTGCGTCAGCGACGGCAGCACGACGGGCCTAGCGATCCGCAGCAGCGGGCGTTTCGCGGTCAACATTCTGGGCCAGCATCAGTCCGATCTGTCGGCGCGCTTCACCGAATCCGGCACGGACCGCTTCAAGGGATTGGCGCTCGACCTCTCTGCCGATGGATTGCCGCTGCTCAAAGGCGCGGCGGCGCAGCTCTGTTGCCGCGTCGCTGCGATCCACAGGGGCGGCGACCACGACATCATTCTCGGCGAAGTGCTGTCGGGCGAGGACATCGCCTGCAATCCGCTGGTGTTTCACAAAGGCACTTACGGCAGTTTTCAGCGCGCAGGTTAAGTGCGCTTATGCACAGCTACAAAAAGTAGCCGTCCGACGCGATACCAGCCCCGTCATTGCGAGCCAACGGGTCGCGCGAATGCGCGCCCGATGACAGGCTCCACGAAGCAATCCAGAGTCCCACGCGTGGCTCTGGATTGCTTCGTCGCTTCGCTCCTCGCAATGACGAGGCGGCAGTTCAGCACTCCGCTACCTTGTTGCGCCCGATCGCAGCCCATTTCCTTCCCGCCCAAAATCGTTGCGTTCTCCCAACTTGTCGACTAGTCTACAAGAAACAAGGGGAGGAACGGGATGACGCCGAACAGGACGCGGGCAGCCACGCTTTTGGCACTGTCTCTTGCCGTGTTTTTGCCGCCGGCCGCCGAGGTGCGGGCGCAGGACGCTCCCCCGCCGGGAAAGAGCGCGCGCATCGACGCGATCAAGAAGGCGGGCGCACTTCGCGTCGGTGTTCTCGCCAATGCGCCGTGGCTGGTCGAAAACACCTCAGGCAGCGGCGAACATTGGTCGGGACCGGCATGGGAGCTCTCCAAGGAATGGGCCAAGCGGCTTGGCGTCAAGCTCGAGCCGGTTCTGGTCTCGCACGAGACCAAGGTGCCGGTGCTCGCGGCAAATCAGGTCGACATTTCCGTGACGCCGCTCGCGCAAAACCCCGACCGCGACAAGGTCGTCGACTTCGTGCTCTATTCCAACACCTCCGTCTGCATGTTCGGCCGCGCCGACAACGCCAAGTTCATGGCTGCGAAGAGCGTCGACGATCTGAACTCGCCTGATTTCACCATCGCCTATTTCGTCGGCGCCGGCGAAGAGGGCTGGGTGAAGCAGCGCTTTCCGAAGGCCAAGCTCGTCGGCGTCGTCAATTCCGGCGCCACCGCGCCGCTTGAGGACGTGATGGCACGGCGCGCCGACGCTGCGCCGATCAATCGCATTCCCTACGTGCCAATGAGCCGCAAGGTCAAAGGCCTCGCCGTGCTTCCCAGCGCCAACAATTGCCAGGACTCGACGGAAAAAGCCCAGCCGGTGGGCGCGGCGATCGACAAGAACCAAGGCGAATTCCTGGAGTGGCTTCGCGCGGTCGAGAAGTCGATCCACCCGCAACTGGTCGAATCCGAACAGCATGTCGTCGACAAGATGAACTAGCCTTCTGGTCCCCGTGGCGGCGTTGCGCTTACGCGTAACGCTGCCCTCTTCTTCCAGTCCCGTGAGCCGCAACGAAGGCCAAACTAGCGAAGTCTTGCCCCCGGAAGTCTTGCGCCGATGGAATTCGACTGGTCACCTGTTCTGGACAACGCCTCCTTCCTGCTCGGCGGGCTTGAGCTGACGCTGGCCCTGTCGCTGTGCTCGGTCGTGATGAGCCTTCTGGTCGGCACCGCAATCGGGCTCTTGCGCCACTACGGTCCACGGCCGCTGCAACTCGCCATCGCCTTCTATGTCGATTCCATGCGCGCCATTCCGGTGCTGGTGGTGCTGGTATGGACTTATTTCGCGCTGCCGATCCTGACCGGCGCGGTGCTGCCGCCGTTCTGGGCCGCGCTCGTCGCGCTGACGGTCCATATCGCGGCCTACGTCGCCGAAATCGTTCGCGCCGGCGTGTCGTCGATCCGCAAGGGTCAGCTCTGGGCGGCCTCCGCGCTCGGCATGTCGCTGTGGCAGGCGCTGCGCACGGTGATCCTGCCGCAAGCGGTGGTCCGCATGCTGCCGGCGTTCGGCTCGGTGATTTCGATCGCCATCAAGGATACGGCGATCGCTTCCGTGATCGCCGTGCCCGAATACATGAACCGCTCGCAGACCGTCGCCGGGCAAACTTTCCATCCGATCGAAATCTTCACGGTCGCGGTCGCGGTCTATTTCCTGATCCTGTTTCCGGTCACGCGTATCGTCGATTTCGCTTACGGACGTCTGGCGCATCTGGGTCGATCATGACATTCGATTGGCTCGTCGTCTGGAACAATATCGGCGCCTTGCTCGACGGCGTGAAGGTCACGATCTTTCTCGCAGTCGCAACCATGGCGATTGCCGTGCCCGGCGGCATCCTGCTCGCGGTGATGCGGATCTCCGGCATCCGCGTTTTGTCGGCGATCGCCACCGCCTTCACCGAGCTGTTCCGCAACGTTCCGCTGATCCTCGTGATCTACATGGCCTACTACGAGCTGCCGGTCATGAGCGGCCTGTCCGCTTCGCCTTTGGTGACGGGACTGATCGCGCTCAGCCTCAACGTGTCGGCCTATAATGGCGAAACCTTTCGCGCCGGCATTGCCTCGATCCGCAAGAGCCAGAGCGAAGCGGCTTACGCGCTCGGCATGTCACCGTGGCAGGCGTTCCGCATCGTCGTGCTGCCGCAGGCGATCAAGCGCGTTCTGCCCGTGCTGGCATCGACCTGGATTTCGCTGTTCAAGGATACTTCGCTGGTCTCGGTGATTTCGGTCGGCGAATTGTCCTATGCCGCGACACGTGTGAGGGCCCAAACGTTCCGCGTGCTGGAAGTGCTGACCGCGATGGCCGCCATCTACTGGGTGCTGGGTTATCCGCAGGCCAAGCTGGTCGACTGGATCAATCACCGTTGGGGACGCGCCGAATGACGACCGCTTCCGAAACTTCGCAGCGCAAAGCGCAAGGCACGACCCCAGTCGTGAGCTACAGCGGCGTCATCAAGCGCTTCGGCGCCGTGACGGTGCTGACCGGCGTCTCCATGGAGGTGCGCAAGGGCGAAGTGGTTTGCCTGATCGGCCCGTCCGGCTCGGGCAAGTCGACGCTGCTGCGATGTACCAACGGGCTCGAGCGCATCGACGGCGGCGAGATCCTGCTCGACGGCCAGCTTCTGCCGAGCGACGGCAAGGGCTTAAGGCTAATGCGCCGGCGCATGGGCATGGTGTTCCAGAATTTCGAGCTGTTTCCGCACAAGACCGCGCTGGAAAATGTGGTGGTCGGCCCGGTGACGGTGCTTGGCATTTCCCGCGACGAGGCTGTCGAGCGCGCGACGGCGCTGCTCGCAAAAGTCGGCCTGTCGGACAGAGCGGGCAACTATCCGTCGCAGCTCTCGGGCGGCCAGCAGCAGCGCGTTGCCATTGCGCGGGCGCTCGCGATGGAGCCCGAGGTGATGCTGTTCGACGAGCCGACCTCCGCGCTCGATCCCGAGACCGTAGGCGAAGTGCTGGCGGTGATGAAGCGGCTCGCCGAAGAAGGCATGACCATGCTGGTCGTCACCCACGAGATGGCATTTGCACGGCGCGTCAGCGATTGGGTCGTCGTCATGGACAAGGGCGCGATCATCGAGCAGGGCCCGCCGCAGCAGATCTACGACGCGCCGCAGGTCGCGCGAACGAAGGAGTTTCTGTCGCATCTGGGTTGGGCAGGTTAAAAGACCGCGAATAACGTTTTTCGTCATGCCCGGCCTAGTGCCGGGCATCCACGTCTTTGTTTCAATCCAGCAAGGAAGACGTGGATGGCCGGGTCAAGCCCGGCCATGACGACGTCGAGTCAGATTCAAACCGGCAAATCCCGCGCCCGCGCGATGCCCGTCATCAGGCCGCGCAACTCGGCAAGACCCTTGAGACGGCCGATGGCGGAATAGCCGGGAAAGCTCTGCTTGCCGACGTCGTCGAGCAGTTCATGGCCGTGATCGGGCCGGAACGGCAGCCGCCACATCGCATCGCCCGTCTCGCGCCGCCGCGCCTGCTCGCGCAGGAAGGTTTCAACGACTGTGAACATGTCGGTATCGCCGGCCAGATGCTCGGCCTCCTCGAACGAACCGTCAGCCTCCTTGCGCACATTGCGCAGATGGACGAAGTGCGTGCGGCGGGCAAACCGCTGCGCCATCGCCGGCACGTCGTTTGCGACACCGGCGCCGAGCGAGCCCGTGCAGAAGGTCAATCCGTTGGCGGGTGAATCCACCGCGGCGAGAACGCGCTCGATGCCTTGCGCGGTCGACACGATGCGCGGCAGGCCCATCAGCGGCCGCGGCGGATCGTCGGGATGGATGGCAAGCCGCATGCCGCATTCTTCCGCCGTGGGCACGACCTCGCGAAGGAAGCGCGCCAGATGGTCATGCAGCACATCCGCCGTGACGCCCCTGTAGCGATCCAGCATGCGCTGCAGGCCTGTGATATCGTAGCGATCGAACGCACCGGGCAGGCCGGTCATGATGGTCGAGATCAGGCGGTCGCGATCAGCTTGCGACGAACGGTCGAACCAGTCGCGTGCGCGCGTCAGCACCGCGTTCGAGTAATCCGCCTCCGCGCCGTTTCGCTTGAGCATGAAGCACTCGAACGCCGCGAACTCGTGGATATTGAAGCGCAGCGCGCGGCCGCCGCCCGGCAGCGGCTGATAGAGTTGCGTTCGCGTCCAGTCGACCACCGGCATGAAGTTGTAGCAAATGATCTTGATGCCGCAGGCCGCAAGATTGCGCATCGAGGCGCGATAGTTGTCGAAGATGGTGGTGAGGTCGCCGTCCCCCAGCTTGACGCGCTCGTGCACCGGAAGGCTCTCGACCACATTCCAGCGCAGCCCCAGCGACGGATCGGCCGAGATCAGCGCCTGCCGCGCCTGGACGTCGGCTGTGCTCCACACCTCGCCATAGGGAATGTCGTGCAGCGCCGTGACGACGCCGCTCGCACCCGCCTGGCGGATCGCGTGCAATTTGACGACATCGTTTGGACCAAACCAGCGCCAGCTTTGTTCCACGATCTTTTCCTTGTTATTGGTTGGTGACTTTGGTGAGCGCTGACGTCGCCGCCTGCACGCCGCGACCGGCGATGAAGACGTAGGCCATCAGGACGGCGCTGCGGAACAGGTTGTTATCGGAAAGCTCGCCGAAGACCTGGGCGAATCCGGTAATGGCCGCTACCTTGGATTCGGCGGTGTTGCCCGCCGAGGCAAGCGCCGCTTGCAGCGTCGCTCTCAAGGGATCGTTGATCTCGATCGCGCCTCCGCAATCGTCTCCGCCATCGAGATAGCGAATCCACGCCGCGACGACATGGGCCACGCGCGCGATCGGCGCTCCCCGTTCCAGTCGCTCGCGGACCGTCGGAAGCAGGCGCATCGGCAGCTTTTGCGAACCGTCGGAGCCGACTTGCGTCGTCTTGTGCAGGATGGCCGCATTGTCGAAGCGGTGCATGACGGTGTCGGCATATTGGTGCGGATCGACGCCATCAGGCGCGCGAACGACCGGAATGATTTCCTCGCGCCAGAGATCGAAAATGAATTTCCGGAACACCGGATCGGCCGCGGCGTCGCGGATCGTCGCATAACCTGCGAGACAGCCGAGATAGGCCAGCGCCGAATGCGCGCAATTGAGCATGCGCAGTTTCAACCGCTCATACGCGGCAACGTCATCGACGAACTGCGCACCGGCTTTTTCCAGGGCGGGACGATTGCCACCGACAAAGCGGTCCTCGATCACCCATTGGCGAAACGGCTCATGGCTGACCGGTGCGAGATCTGTGAGGCCGGTCGCCTCAATGGCCGCGGCCAGATCGGCGTCCGTCGTCGCCGGCACGATGCGATCGACCATGGTCGAGGGAAACGCGCCGCGGCTCGCGATCCAGTCGGCCAGCGCTTGATCCCCGGCGCGAGCGAACTCATCGAGCAGTCTTGCGACCAGCCGGCCGTTGTCCGGAAGATTGTCGCAGCACAGCACCGTAAAGGGCGGAAGACGTTCGGCGCGGCGCGCGCGCAACGCGGCGGCCAGCAAACCGAAGACCGATCGCGGCTGATCGGGATCGCGCAAGTCCGCCGCGATGGTCGGATGATCGAAGTTCAGCCGGCCCGAGCCGGCATCGAAGCAGTAGCCCTTCTCGGTGACGGTCAGGCTGACGATGCGGCAGGCTTCGCTGGCCATCGCGCGAATGACGGCAGCGGGATCTTCCGGCGCGACCAGAATCTGTTTCACGCAGCCGATGATGCGCGGCCGAACCTCCGATCCATCGCGTTGCAGGGCCGTGTAAAGCCCATCCTGCGGCGCGAGCCGGTCACGCTGGTCGGGGCGTTGCAGGCTGACGCCGACGACGCCCCAGCCTCGATCGCCAGCCTCGAGCGCATCCTCGACGTAATCTGCGAGATGCGCGCGGGCAAAGTTGCCGAGACCGAGATGCACGATGCCGGTGGCGAGGCGCGCTCGATCGTATGACGGCCGTCGCACGCCAGCCTTCGCCTGAACCAGCGTGCGATCATCGAGACGAGACAAGGGCTGAGACATCGCTAGCTGGTTTTGGTCATCTCGACGCGCTCGGCCGGCGACGCCGGGCAGTCGTGATACATTGTTGTTGCCAGGAAAGGGTGCGGCCGTTAGCTTGTATCGCATTCTGGTCGACTAGTCGACCAGAATTGAATTTGATGGACCGGCGGCGACCGAGACCTCCGACATGGCGACCATTCGAAAGCCCAGGATCGAGCCAAAGATCGACAGCGAAAGCGAGCCCGATCCGTCGATCTACGCGACGCTGCGGCGGGATATCGCCGCGCTGCGGCTCAAGCCGGGCGTGCGGCTGTCCGAGAACGAACTGGCGGCGCGGTTCGGCACCAGCCGCGCGCCGGTGCGCGAGGCGCTGATCCGCCTGGTCGAAGACGGGCTGATCGAGGTCCGGCCGCAGCGCGGCAGCTTCGTCAGCGCGATCTCGCTGCAAGCGATGGAACAGGGCCGGCTGGTGCGCGAGGCGCTGGAGGTCGCGATCATCCGCCGTGCCTGCGAGAAAAAGCTGCCGACCGATGCGATCGCCAAATGCGAAGCGGCGATTGCGCAGCAGATGGCCTCACGCCGCGATCCGGAGCGGTTCACGCATTACGACGACATGTTTCACCGCGCCTTCGCGGAAGGTGCGTCGCTGCATGGCGTGTGGGCCATCATCGAGCGCGAGAAAGTACAGTTCGATCGCCTGCGCATCCTCAGCCTGCCCGCGGTGACGCCGGTGAATCTCCTGATCGAGCAGCACCGCGACATTCTCGCCGCCGTCATCAGAGGCAACGCCGACAAGGCCGAGAAGGCCATTCGCGCGCACCTGTCGGAAGTCCTGCGCATCGCCGACGGCCTCGCCGCACGACATCCCGAGCTGATCACAAGCTAGAGACGGATAAAGCTCGAATAGTTCACCAACGGTGGTGCGCTCCCTCTCCCTTTGGGAGAGGTGAACTACCCTGCCGCCAGATCAAGCCTACCCCGCCCGTCCCTCATAGAGATCACGCCCGCGCACGAGCGCGCGCATTTTCCCATCCGCAATCGTCCGCTTCAGCATCCAGAAGCCGCAATCGGGGTGAACGTATTTCACCCTGCCCGGCCCGAGCAGCTTTTCCGCCCGCTCGATCGAACGCGCCACCGCTTCCGGCGTCTCGATCTCCGTCACCTTGACGTCGATCACGCCAAGGCCGAAGCCGATCTCCGGCCGAAGTTCCTTGAAGAAGGCGAGTTCGTCGACGGGGCGATGCGCGCATTCCATGATGATGTGATCGACGTGAAGCGCGTTGAGATAATCGATCAGGTTCTTCCAGCTGCCTTTTTGAATCGACTGGCCGCCATAGTTGCCAAAACACAGATGCACCGCGGCCTTGGTCTTGACCGCATCGAGCACGACGTTGATGGATTCAGTGGCCCAAGACCATTCCTCGGGATGGCCCGGCAGATTGGCCTCATCGAGCTGAACGATATCGGCATCGAGATGCGCCACCTGCTCGGCGAGCACAGATGCAATGGCGAGCGCGAGCTCGCGGCGATCCCTGTAGTGGCGATTGATCAGCGTCTTCGCCAGCATGTGCGGCCCGGTCAGCGTGAACTTGAACGGGTGCGTCGCCATCGCTCTCGCCCGCTCGCAGGCGACAGGCAGATCGAGCGAGCCGCTGCGGAGCGGTCCCGTCACCATGCCGGGCGGCCGGGTGCGAAACTTCATGCCGGGCAGTTCGCGGAATTTCATCAGTTCGGCAAATTCGATCTCCTGGCCGACGCCCGACATCGGCTTGACGAAGTATTCGATCATGCCGTTGGTTTCGGGATGATTGATATCGAACCGGTAGAGCTCGCCGTCGCAGACGACATCGATGCCGGCTTCCTCCTGCGTCGAGATCACGACGCGCGTCGCATCGAGCAGCGCCTGCTCGGACGGCAGAGCAACGAGCCAGTCGGGGATCGGATAGGAGCCAACCGTGGTGGTTTTGATTCTTGCGGCATTCGCCATTCTTGTTCTCCAGAGTAAGGCGATCAGTTCGGCAGGAACTTGAACGAGATGAAGTCGTCCATGCGCCCAGCAGATGCCTGGCTGATGGTCCCGGATTGCGCGAGCAGATCGACCGACGCCTTCACCTCAGAGCGATCGGCGCGGAACGGCGGCAGGCTATTCGTCGCATTGGTGTGATAGAGCGGAATGGTCAGCTTCAACCCCTCGATCAGATCCTCACGCAGCCCTGCCTTGGGGCTGACCTTCAGCATCGCGTCGACCGCAGCAGCAGGATCTTTCTCGGCATCGGCGACGGAATGCGTCGCCGCGCGCATGAAGCGCGAGACGAGATCGGCCTGTTTCTCTGCGGTGGCCTTCGCGGCAACGATCGACGAGCTTGCGAGGTTCACGCCGTAATCGGCGAATGGCAGCGTCGTCACCTCCTTGTGCGTTGCGGCTGCGATCCGCAGGTTCTGATCCATGGAATAGCCGAGCATCGCGTCGGCCTGCGCGTTGATCACGGCATTGAGCTTTGCCCTGTTGTCGCCGGCGATGATCGTGAGATCGCTTTCCTTCAGGCCGGCTTTTCCAAGCACCAGCGGCAGAATCTGCGACAGCGAGTCGCCCGGCGTGAGCGCGAGCGATTTGCCTTTGAGGTCCTGCAGTGAGCGGATGTTTTTCTCGGCGAGGGCAATGAACGCCATCGGGCTTTTTTGCAGGAGCACGCCTGTGACCACGACCGGCGCCCCTTTGTCGGCGGCCTTCAGGATTGAGGCAAGATCGGCATAGCCGAACGTCGCCGTTCCCGCCGCGACCGCCTGAACTGTGGGGACCGAACCGCGCCCCTCCTGAATATCGAGATCGATGCCTTCTTTCTCGAAGTATCCGCGCTCCTTGCCGAGGAAGAACGGCGCGTGCTCGGCATAGAGGTACCAGTTCAGGAGCAGCGTGACCTTGTCGGCCGCGCGCGTTGGCGCGAGCGGCGCCGCAAAAGCCAGAATGGCTGCGAGAAACAGATATCGCATGCGTGACATCCTGCCCTGGCCTCCCTTTGTTGCGCCTGTTGCCGGCGCATGTTGCCATCATACTGACAAGACGTCTGGCGCGTGGCAAGGCCACTTCCGGCGGGTTCAGCATCAGGAATTCAGATGAGATCCATTGCAAATTGTCATTTGTGTAATCGCGCCTTGCTTCATAACGTCGCCATCACGACGGAGAGCAAAGCATCATGACCGACGAAGCCGCTCACAGGAAAACACTTGCCGATCTCAACCGGAACTATGTGCGCTCGGTCGATGAAGCCGACGTTGCCTGGTTCGACGCCAATCTCGCCAAAGACTTCTTCAACACCAATCCGGACGGAAGCATCATCGATCGCGCCGCCTTTCTGGCGCAGATCGGCCGCGGTTCGACGGTGAAGAATATTCGCGAGGACAACGTTCTGATCCGCCTGTTCGGCACGCACGCCATCATCCACGCCCGCACCACCTATGTGAGGCCCGACGGCGCCGCGGGCGCCGGCCGCTACACCGACGATTGGCACGTCATCGACGGCCGCTGGCAGTGCGTGTCGGCGCACGTTTCACGGGCTTAGGTTGGTTAACTCACATCAGCGGCGTTGACCGGCTCGCGAAACCGCCGCACCATAGGCGGCATCTCGTTGGCTAGTGTCCTGATTCCGAAGTTCGTAGCATGTTACGCAGCCACTTTTCGAACTTCGGAATCGAAAGGACACTAGCAAAGCTATTGTTGTCGTGTGTGGCTTTGGTTCAGAAGTCCGCATGACGAACTCGCGGTGCAAATGATACGGACTTCTGAACCGCCACACACAGGTGCCGCGTTGAACGATCTTTCAAACCGCCAGACTGAAATCCTCAACATCGCGCGCGCGCAAGGCCGCGTGACGGTGGAAGATTTGTCGCGCCGTTTCGAGGTGTCGGCGCAGACCATCCGCAAGGATCTCAACGACCTCTGCGACCATCACGCGCTGACGCGCATCCATGGCGGCGCCATCATCGCCTCCGGAGTCGAGAACCTCGCTTATGAAGCGCGCCGGTTCGTCGCCGCCGACGAGAAGAAGGCGATCGGCGCCGCGGCGGCGGCGTTGATCCCCAACGGCTGTTCGCTCTTCATCAATATCGGCACCACGACCGAAGAAGTGGCGAGCGCACTCACCTCGCATGAAGATCTGCTCGTCATCACCAACAACCTCAACGTCGCGATGCTGCTCTATCGCTTTCCGCGCATCGAGGTCATCGTGGCCGGCGGCGCGGTGCGCCGCGCCGATGGCGCGGTGATCGGATCGACCGCAACCAGCCTCATCGGGCAGTTCAAGGTCGACTACGCCATCATCGGCGCATCCGCGATCGATCAGGA
>NZ_DASREO010000017.1:0-45481 GCF_035652035.1 Bradyrhizobium sp. | reverse complement strand
CTTGAAGCCGAACACATTGCCGATGATAGACGCGGTGAGGTTCGCGATCGAGCCCGGCTCGAACAGGTCGAGATCGTAGGCGATATAGGCGAAGTAAACGCCGGGCGAGCCAGGAACCGGATCGACCCGATAGCACTTGGCGCGATATTTCTCCGCTGCCGTCAGCCGGTCGGTCCACACCACGGTCCAGGTCGCGGTCGAGGATTCGCCGGCGACCGCGGCGCAGGCCTCGGTCGGATCGACGCCATCCTGCGGCGTCACCCGAAACAGCGCAATGACGTCGGTGTCCTTTGGCTGATAGCCGGGTTCCCAATAACCCATGCGCTTGTATTCCATGACGCCTGACTTGTAGCGATCCTTGCCGCGCACCGTGATCGACTCATGTTTCATCTGACACTCCTCTTGTTTTCATCGGCCCGTCAGGCCGCTTTCGTCATGCGTTCGCTCTTGAGGGCGCCTGAGCGATAGCGGCGTGCCATTTCGGCAAGCGGGATCGGCCTGATCCGGCTTGCATTGCCGGCCGTTCCGAACTGCTCGAAGCGCTCACGACAGAGGTCACGCAGTGCGTCCATCGCGGGCTTCAGGAATTTTCTTGGGTCGAATTCGCTTTTCGACTGTAGCGCTACTTTTCGGAACGCGGCCGTCATCGCCAGACGGCAGTCGGTATCGATATTGACCTTGCGGACGCCGTGCTTGATGCCGAGCACGATTTCCTCGATCGGAACGCCCCAGGTCTGCGGCATCTCGCCGCCGAAGGCGTTGAACATGTCTTGCAGCGGCTGCGGTACCGACGACGAACCGTGCATCACCAGATGCGTGTTCGGGAGCCGGCGATGGATCTCTTCGACAACGCGCATCGCGAGGATCTCGCCGTCCGGCTTGCGGGTAAATTTGTAGGCGCCGTGCGAAGTGCCCATAGCGATGGCAAGCGCATCGACCTCCGTCGCACCGACAAACTCGACAGCCTGGTCGGGATCGGTCAGCAGCTGGTCGTGGCCGAGCGCGCCTTCGGCGCCGTGACCGTCTTCTTTTTCGCTTGACCCATGCTCGAGCGAGCCGAGCACGCCAAGCTCGCCCTCGACCGAGGCGCCGATCCAGTGCGCCATCTGAACCACGCGACGCGTGATGTCGACATTGTAAGTGTAGTCGGCGACGGTGGTGGCATCGGCCTTGAGCGAACCATCCATCATGACCGAGGTGAAGCCATGCTGGATAGCGGTGGCGCAGGTGGCTTCGCTGTTGCCGTGATCCTGATGCAGGCAGAGCGGGATGTGCGGAAACATCTCGACCAGCGCGTCGATCATCCGCGACAACATGATATCACCGGCATAGGAACGCGCGCCGCGCGAGGCCTGGATGATGACGGGCGCGTCGACAGCGCTAGCTGCTTCCATGATCGCAAGCCCCTGTTCCATATTGTTGATATTGAACGCCGGGACGCCGTAGCCGCGCTCGGCGGCATCGTCCAACAGCTGCCTCAAGGTGATCTTTGCCATCGTTTCACTCCAGACGTTTCGTTGTTGTCGTCAGGCGGGGATCGGGATCGCGGACCTTGCTTCCGTCACCGTCCGCTCGGCGGCTGCAGCGACCGCCTCGGCCGTGATGCCGAAGTGCGAATAGAGCTCGGTTGCGGGCGCAGAAGCGCCGAAGCCGGTCATGCCGACGAACTCGCCGTTCTCGCCGATCCATTTGCGCCAAAGGCCTTCGACGGCCGCCTCAACGCCGACCCGTGGTGCGGTGCCGAGCACGGCGGCGCGGTACCTGGCAGGCTGCAGCTCGAACAGTTCGAAGCAGGGGGCTGACACGACAGCCGCGCGCAAACCCCGCGCGCCGAGCAGCATGGCTGCCTCTGCCGCGATAGAGACCTCTGATCCGGTCGCGATTATTGTCACGTCCCGCCTGTGCTCGGGTTCGCTGAGCACATACGCGCCGCGCGCAACCGGATTTTCAGGCGCGAAGGCGCGATCGAGCACAGGCAGCGCTTGCCGGGACAGGCAGAGCACCGAAGGCTGGCGGCCTGCTCGAAGAGCGCAGTCCCACGCCTGCGCCGTCTCGACCGCGTCCGCGGGACGAAACACCAGGAGATTGGGAATGGCGCGCAAGGACGCCAGGTGTTCGACCGGCTGGTGTGTCGGGCCGTCTTCGCCGAGACCGATCGAGTCATGGGTCATCACATGAATGACGCGCACGCCCATCAGCGCGGCGAGACGGATCGCCGGGCGGCTGTAGTCGGAAAACGCCAGGAATGTGCCGCCATAGGGAATGAACCCGCCATGCAATGCGATGCCGTTCATCGCGGCCGCCATCGCGTGCTCGCGAATGCCATAATGAATGTAGTTACCGTCATAAGCGCCGGGCCGCACTGGTTGCTGCGCGCGTGTCAGCGTGAGATTGGAATGCGTCAGGTCGGCGGAGCCGCCGAGCAGGTTCGGCGAGGCTTGCGTGATCGCCTCCAGCACCTGCTGCGAAGCCTGGCGGGTCGCGATCTTCGGCCGTTGGTCGGCAAAACGACACTCGATCTCGCGTAACGCAAACCCGACGTCGTTGCCGGCCTCGCCCTTGAGGGCATCGTCAAAATCATCGCGGGCGAATTCGTCACGCTGTTCCAGCCGCTCCATCCAGCGGTGCCGGGCGATGCGGCCACGCGCGCCTACCGCGCGCCAGCGCGCCAGCAATTCTTCCGGGATCTCGAACGGTCCATACGGCCAATGCAACGCTTCCCGCGCTTTGCCAAGTTCGGCGCCGCCGAGCGGCGCGCCGTGGACCTTTTCGGTGCCCTGGCGCGTCGGCGCGCCGTAGCCGATCACGGTGCGGCAGGCAATCAGCGAGGGACGATTGGTTTCGCGTTCTTCGTTGATGGCTTGGGCGATCGCATCATGGTCATGGCCATCGACGCGGCGCACCGACCAGCCGGAGGCGAGGAAGCGGATCAACTGATCGTCGGAGCAGGACAATGAAGTGGCACCGTCGATCGTAATCTGGTTGTCATCGAACAGCACGATCAAGCGCGACAGCTTCAAATGACCCGCAAGCGAAATCGCTTCGTGGCTGAGCCCTTCCATCAGGCAACCGTCGCCGGCGATCACATAGGTGAAATGATCGACCAGATCGTCGCCGAAGCGCGCGTTCAGCATCCGCTCGGCCAGCGCCATGCCGACGGCGGTCGCAAGTCCCTGTCCGAGCGGTCCGGTCGTGGTCTCGACGCCCTCGGTGTGGCCGTATTCGGGATGTCCGGGCGTTTTCGAGCCGAACTGGCGGAAGCGCTTGAGCTCATCGCGCGTCATCGTCTCATAGCCGGTGAGATGGAGCAGCGCATACAGCAGCATCGATCCATGACCGGCCGACAGCACGAGGCGATCGCGATCGGGCCAGTGCGGATCGGCAGCGTCGAACTTGAGGAAGCGCGAGAACAGCACCGTGGCGACATCGGCCATGCCCATCGGCATGCCGGGATGGCCCGACTTTGCGTTCTCGACCGCGTCGGCGGCAAGGAAGCGCACGGCATTCGCCATCTCGACATGCGACGGGAGCGTGCGGAAGCTGTTCAGTGCGGCGGTGGAATGGACCGTCATAGCGAGCGCCTCTTGCGTTCGATGAGTTGCAGGATCAGCGGGGTCAAAATCAGCTGCATCGCGAGATCGAGCTTCGATCCGGGAATCACGATCGAGTTGGCGCGCGACATGAAGCTGTGCGGGACCATCGACAGCAAATAGGGGAAATCGATGCCGCGCGGATTCTTCAGGCGGATCACCACCATCGATTCGTCCGGCGTCGGGATCCAGCGCGCGATGAACGGGTTCGAAGTATCGACCGTCGGGATGCGCTGGAAGTTGATGTCGGTCTCGGTGAACTGCGGACAAATGTAGTTCACGTAGTCCGGCATGCGGCGAAGGATGGTGTCGGTCACGGCCTCGGTCGAATAGCCGCGATGCGACCGGTCGCGATGCAGCTTCTGGATCCATTCCAGGTTGATCACAGGCACGACGCCGATCTTGAGGTCGGCGTGCCGTGCGATATCAACCTTTTCGGTCACGACCGCGCCGTGCAGTCCTTCGTAGAACAACAGCTCGGAATCGGAGGGCAGGGACGTCCAGGCGGTGAAGGTGCCGGGCTCGCCGCCATAGAGCGCTGCTTCCTCGGCGTCATGGAGATAGTGGCGTGTCAGCCCGGTGCCGGTTTCGCCATATTCGCGAAACGTCTTCTCGAGCGCCTCGAACAGATTGGTTTCGGGGCTGAAGTGGCTGAAGTGCCGGTTGCCGCGTTCGGCCTCTTCCGCCATTTTCTGGCGCATTTCGGTGCGGTCATAGCGATGAAACGCGTCGCCTTCGATATAGGCCGCGGTCACCTGCTCGCGGCGGAAGATCTGCTCGAACGTCTTCTTCACCGACGTGGTGCCGGCCCCGGAAGAGCCGGTGACGGAAATGATAGGATGCCGCCGCGACATGCGCGTCTCCGTCAGAGAAACAGCCCGCGCCGCGCAAATAGCGGCGCGTCGCTGCTTTCGAACAGTGGTTGAGTCCGCAAGTGCATGATGTCGAGATCGCGCACCGCGCGGGCCGAGCCCATGATCAGCGGCGTGCGTTGATGCGGCATGCGTGCCGAGAGATCGAGAATGCGGTCGCGTCCGGTCGAGGCGGCGCCGCCGGCCCACTCCATGATCAAGGCGACGGGATGCGCTTCGTAGATGAGGCGCAGCCGTCCCTCGCGATAGCCGCGACGAGCATCGGCGGGATAAAGGAACACGCCGCCTCGCACCAGGATGCGGAATGTCTCGGCAACCAGCGAGCCGATCCAGCGCATGTTGAAGTCTTCGCCGTGCTCGCCGGTTGCCCCTAACAGGCATTGCTCGATAAACGCCTGCACCGCTTCGTTCCAGTGCCGGCGATTGGACATGTTGATGGCGAATTCGGCGCTGTGCGCGGGGATGCGAACGTTGCGCCGGATCAGGATGAATTCGCCTCTCGCGCGATCGAGCAGGAAAATCTCGACGCTGCCATGGAGTGCGAGCACCAGCGTCGTCTGCGGGCCGTAGATGAAGCATCCGGCGGCAAGCTGCGTGGTGCCCGGTTCGAAGAAAGACGACAACGCGTCGCGCAAGCGTGGCCGGATCGAAAAAATCGTCCCGGTCGAGATGTTGTTGGCGAGATTGGCCGATCCATCCAGTGGATCGATGGCGACGCAAAACGCGGCTTCCGAATCGAGGATCTCCGGCAACTCCGTTTCCTCGGAGACAACAGCGGCGACCGGCGTATTGTGGAGAGCGCTGCACATCAGTGCATTCGCTGCGATATCGAGATCAATCTGCGTATCGCCCCCGGAATTGGTGCCGCTCGCGCGGCCGTCGATGCCGGCAAGAGGTCCGGCTGCGATCAGGCCGGCCAGTTCGATTGCCGCTTTGGCGAGGCGGGAGATCACCTTCGCCAGAGCATCTCCCTGGGGGATGGAGGAGGCGGCGCCGTCGAGATACGTGTCCAACGTCGGGGGCTGCTGGTCCATTGGTCGTTCCCTGCGGTGGCCGCCCTTTCAGGGAGGGCTTGGCCTGATCGCCCGCGCAGCCGGAGAGATCGTTGTGCGGGTCGCCGCTATGAAACGTCGGGATTGAGCAATAAGTAAAATTTCAATATCTTGGGTCCGGCCAAAGTCCTTCTTATAAAGGTCAGCATGGCAGTCCATTTTCGACGCGATTTGACGATCCGGCAGCTCCGCGCGCTTGGCGCGGTGCATGCCATGGGCTCGGTCACGGCGGCCGCGCGGTCGCTCAATCTCACCCAGCCCGCGGTGACGCTGCAGCTTCGCAACCTCGAAGCCTTGGCCGGTCTTCCGCTCATTCAGCGAACCGGAGACGGCATGCGGCTGACCGATGCCGGACGTGAGGTCATTGCGCTCGCCGAACGCATCGAAGCGGCGCTGGTCGATTGCGAGCAGACGCTTGACATGATCGCGGGCCGCAGCGGCGGCCGCGTTTCGATCGCGGCCGTCTCGACGGCGAAATATTTCGTGCCATTCGCGATCGCCGCGTTTTCCAAGCAACATCCGAAGATCGACATCGTGCTCAGGATCGGCAATCGCGAAGACATCCGTCAGGCGCTGCGCGGCTACGATCTCGACATCGCGATCATGGGCCAGCCCCCGCCTGACGTGCCGGTGGAGAAGCGCCTGCTCGGCGAGCACCCGCACGTCGTCGTTGCCGCGGCTGGTCACTGGCTTGCCAGGGACAGAGGTCTTGCGGTCGTAGATTTGACCTACGAGACCTTCATCATGCGCGAGCGCGGCTCTGGCACGCGCATGCTGATGGAGCAGTTTTTTCAGGCCAGCGATCTGCAACCGAAGATCGGCATGGAGATGGACTCAAACGAGACCATCAAGCAGGCGGTGATCGCCGGCCTCGGCATCGCTTTCATTTCGCTGCACACGGTCGCGAGCGAACTTGCCGACGGGCGGCTCGTCATACTTGATGTCGCGGGCCTGCCGGTCATGCGGCAATGGTATGCGGTGCGCCGGTCGGACAAGACATTGCTGCCGCCCGCGCAGGCGATGCTGGAATTTCTCGCCGACGAAGGCAGTCGCTACCTTCCCGCGGCTGAACTCGTTCGCACTGAGCGAACCGTCAGCTTTACCGGCCTGTGAGTTGGAGAATCTACCCTTGGGGCGTTTTAGCTGACCGATTGCCGGTGTCGGTTCGCCGAGACAAACCGCCGGACACCGTGATCGTCCAACATGAACTCCGGCATCGCCCTGACGACGTCGGTGTCGCGCACCAGCGTCAGTGTGCGATTATCCAGGAGGAGCCACTCGCCGTCGACCCGCACGGCCAACACTGCGTGGTCCTCGTTCGGAAAGGCGCTTTTCAGGACCACGAGTTTGAGGTCGTCTGCGGAGACGCCGGCCTCCAGCAGCGCGGCGTATTTGACGATTGCGTAATCCTCGCAGTCGCCGCGGCGGGACTGAATGGTCTCGAACGGAGCACTCCAATGGTCCGGAACGCCCCATTGGGCTTCGTCGCTCGCCGGTCCGATTGCAAGATTAACGGCTCTGTTGATCAGACCCACGCGAGCACGGCCGCTTCGCCCGGCGCCTTCCGAACTCAAGCGGATAAGCTCCCTTGCAGCAGCGGGGCAGCGCTGGCCATCACGGCACAGCGCCACGACCTTCAGCTGCTGCGAAATTTCGGCTTGAGCGCGCCCCCATTTCTCCGGAAGATCGCCGCCGAAGACGGGTTCTGTGTCCATGCCGAACATTGGGACGCCGGCATGCTCATCACGAACGACGGCTCGCGCAGGATCGGGAGCTACCGCATTCGAATCGCTCTCAAGAAATGCAATGCCTTCGATTTTTGCGGTGTCGAAAAAAGCGGCAGTGGTTGCGGGATAGGGGAGCGGTGCGCGCCGCGCCAGCAATGGAAAGATCGCGGCGAGCGAGAGGCCCAGCAATAACATCCAACGTGCTGCGTCATTGCGCCTCACGCACAGGCTTTGAATTACGGTCGACATGCGGACGAGCTTTCACCGAAACGGCCCCAAGCTCAGCTAGCGGTGCGACGCCCGTCACCAAGCCGCATCGGCGCAACCCTGCATCGGTGATTACGCAGGTCTGCGGTCCTTGAAATTCCGCAATTGCGATCGCGTGCCGTCCCGCCATCGTCGTTCGCAAACCTGCGCGCGCCGATGCCGGAAATCACACGGCGTCCGCCGGCACGAAACAGCTAATGATGATGGTGCCGCGGTGGTGCACGTACCAAACTACGGCTTGACCAACCGGATTTCCGCGATCGCGGATAATGGCCCGCTCGGGTACGGCCATCCATTGCCCCTCGATGGGAACCCAATAGGCGCCCTCGCGAAAATCATAATCGGTCCGGTGACCGTCCGCCATGTCGCAACACGGGACGCCGTTCGGTGCAGTCACGGCTTTGAACCAGGCACGGATGTCCGGCGAGACATTGTCGTATTGTCCGTTGTCGAAGGCTAGCGCCGTGCCGCTCAGCGCACACACGCAGGCTAGCAGGGCAGCCCGCCCGATTCCTCGCATGCGATCCTCCACCGCTTGCTTGCTTTTGTATCGTTTGCCAACTCGAGCGCAACGATTCGACGTTGGCGCGATTAGGCCTGAGCCGCGGAGTGGCTGCACGCTCAAAAATTGAGCGTTCGGCGTTGCCAGGAATTGGTGCGGCGCAGAATTCGCGTGTTCAACTTTATGAATGGCGCCGATTGGTGCTGGTCGCGATGGCGGCGGCCGCCGTGCGGTTCTCGACGCCAAGCTTGGCGTAGATCTGTTCAAGGTGCTTGTCGACGGTCCGCGGACTTAACCCCAGGATCTGCGCAATGTCGCGGTTGGTTTTCCCCTTGCTGAGCCACGACAGGACTTCGCCCTCGCGCGTTGTCAGGCCGAGTTCGCTGGAAAATTCGATCGGCGTATCGGCGCTGGAATCTTTGGCCAGGCGCAGCAGGAACTCGTTCGGTCCAAGCTTGCCCATATATTGCAGTTGAAGCTGCTCGTTCTGCGGTAGCGAGGCGGTTTGGCCTTTCGCTTTGGCGTTTCCCTTTTGCATCTGCGTCAGCCATTCCAGCGTGGGTTCGGGCAGGGCGAACTCCTCGCCGGCGCTGGAAGGCAGATTTTCAGACAGCATCTTTTGCGCCTGTGGCGTCGCCCAGACGATCTTGCCTTGCCCGTTGACCGCGAGCAGATAGCGCCCGGAGACGTCGAGCGCGGCGCGAGCGCTCTGCGTCATCCGGGCGTTGGCGAGGTGCACGCGAATGCGCGCCAGCATTTCCTCGATCACGATCGGCTTGGTGACGTAGTCGACGCCGCCGGCCTCGAGGCCGCCTACGATATGTTCGGTTTCGGCCAGCCCCGTCATGAAGATGACGGGAACGTTGCCGAAACCCGTGTCGCTTTTCAACCGCCGGCAGGTCTCGAAGCCGTCCATGCCGGGCATGACGGCGTCGAGCAGGATGATATCCGGCGTGATCTGTTCGACGATGCGCAGCGCAGCCGCGCCGTCCATTGCCACCATGACCGTCATTCCCGCGCCATCGAGCGCGTCCGTCAACAGACGCAGCGTTTCCGGAGAATCGTCGACGACGAGCGCGATGTCGCGCTTCTTGGATTCAGCGATCATGACTTTGCAGTGATTTAAGGGTTGCCATATAGCGATCGAGATCGAAGCGGTCGATCAGGGCGCGCATTTCCGACACGAAATCGCTGTGCTCGGGGTGGTCGGCGCTGATCTCGTCGAGCTTGACCTGGATCGCGCGGATATAGCCGAGTTGGCCCAGATTGATGAGGTCCTCGACCTGGCTTGGCGGCGGTTGCCGGCCGCGGCCGGGCTCCCACTTTGCTGCCGTGACCGGTTCATCAGTGTATTGCCAATCGATTTTGAGAAGCTGGCGGATCAATTCAAGAAGGCGCGGAATATCGATCGGCTTCATCAGATAGCCGTCGTGGAAGGGCTGCGCCAGCGGCGCACCATGCGCTTCGAGCGCACTGGCCGACACCATCAGGATGCGGGCCTGATGGTGACCCGTTGCGCGAAGGGTTTCCGCGACGGTCCAGCCGTCCATTCCGGCCATCGAAATATCCAGCAGGAACAGGTCCGGGCGGCAATGCTGGGCGAGGGCCAGGCAACCTTCACCATCGGGCGCGCTGAGCAGGATAAAGCCTAGCGGCGTCAGCACCTCACGCATCAGATCGCGCTGGATCGGATCGTCGTCGGTGATCAGAATGGTCTTGCGCGCGCCGTGATAACCGGATGGCGATGCATTGACCGCGGCGATCTGCTTCGGATTGGCGACCTCAGACAGCAGCAGCTTGACGCGGAACGTGCTGCCGTTGCCGACGGTGCTCGTAACCTGGATATCGCCGCCCATGACGCCGGCGAGCAGGCGACTGATGGTGAGCCCCAACCCGGTTCCGGTCTGCGGCTGCGAGGCGCCAAGCGCGCCGCGTTCGAAAGGCGCAAAGATGCGTTCGAGGTCGGACGGCTGAATGCCAGGGCCCGTATCGATCACCTCGAATTCGGCAACGGGGCTGCGATAATGCACGACCAGTTGCACGCTGCCGGAAGAGGTGAACTTGATGGCGTTGGACAGCAGGTTGATGAGAATCTGGCGCAGCCGCTTCTCGTCGGCATAGACGACGGAAGGGAGTGTCGGCGCGCGCTTGAAGACGAAGTCGATCCCCTTGGCGGCGGCCTGCAGGCGGAACATGCCGACGAGTTGGTCGAGGAATTCGCCGATGCGGACCTCATCGCGCGACAGATACAGCCGTCCGGCCTCGATTTTCGAAATATCGAGAATGCCGTCGATCAATCCGGACAGGTGGTCGGCGCTGCGGCGGACCACGCGCACCTGATCGCGCGGCTTGGTCGCAAGGCTTGCGTCCTGTTCCAGCAGTTGCGCATAACCGGAGATCGCGTTCAGCGGCGAGCGCAGTTCATGGCTTAAGCCCACCACATAACGGCTTTTGGCAAGGTTGGCCGATTCCGCCACTTCCTTGGCGCGCTGCAATTCGGCATCGGTGCGCTTATGGGCATCGATTTCCTGAATGAGGAGCGTGGTCTGCCGTCGGGTTTCGGCCTCTGCCGCACGCCGGCTTTGTTGCGCCAGCACGAACAGCCAGGCGACGACGCCGATGATGATCGAGAGCGCAAAGAAGACCTTCCAAAGCACGTCCCAAACGAGGAGTTGGTCGACGTCGACGTTCGCCGCGGTCTGAAGATAGATCAGACTGAGCGTCAGCCCGACTAACCCGGCGGAGATCGCGAACACGCCAAGATAGTGCCCGACATGGGAGTTGATCCGGGCGTAGATCGGCTGCGGTAGCAGCTTGCCGAGGCTCTCGGACACTTGCGACTGGATACGAGCGTGCGGTTTGCAAAGGTCGTGGCAACGTGCATCGAGCGAGCAGCACAGCGAGCAGATCGGTCCGGCGTAAGCGGGGCAGGCGGCCATATCCTCGGGCTCGAAGGTGTGCTCGCAGATACAGCATTTGATGGCTTCGACGTTCTGCCAGCTCCGCTTGGGCTTGCGCGCGATGTAGTATTTGCCGCCGGTCGCATAGGCGATCAGCGGAGCCGCAAGGAACGCGACCGCCAGCGCAACGAAGGACGACAGCGCCTTGGCCGTCGGTCCGAACAATCCGTAGAACGCGCTGATCGAAACGATCGTCGCAATCGACATCGCGCCGACGCCGACCGGGTTGATGTCGTAAAGATGTGCGCGCTTGAATTCCATCTGCCGCGGTCGCAAGCCGAGTGGCTTGTTGACGACGAGATCGGAGACCAGCGCGCCGACCCAGGCGATCGCAACGTTCGAATAGAGCGCCAGCGTATGTTCCAGTGCCTTGTAGACGCCGATCTCCATCAAGAGCAGCGCGACCAGCACGTTGAACACCAGCCAGACGACGCGGCCGGGGTGGCTGTGGGTGAGCCGCGAGAAAAAGTTCGACCACGCGATCGAGCCGGCATAGGCGTTGGTCACGTTGATCTTGACCTGTGAGAGGATGACGAACGTGCCGGTCAGCGCCAAAGCGAGATCGGGTTGCGACAGCACATAGCGGAAAGCCTGAAGATACATTTGCGCAGGCTCGGCCGCATGCTCGTAGGAGACCCCGTGATTGATGGCAAAGAAAGCCAGAAACGATCCCGCCAGCAGTTTCAGCGCGCCGAGAACGATCCAGCCGGGGCCGGCCGTCAGCAGCGCAATCCACCATGACTTCTTCAAAGTGCGCCGGTCGCGCGGCAGGAAGCGCAGGAAGTCGACTTGCTCGCCGATCTGCGCCACTAGTGAGAACACGACGGAAGCGGCGGTGCCGAACAACAGCAGATCGAATTGGCCGGCGCTGCCGTGCTCTCCGGCGAACCTGGTCCACTCGGTGAAGGAATGCGGATTGGCGTAAGCGATCGCAGCGAAGGGAAGGACGTGCAGCACGATCCACAACGGCTGGGTCCAGAGCTGAAAACGGCTGATCAGCGTGATGCCGTGAGTGACGAGCGGAATGATCACGACGGCGCTGATCAGATATCCGATCGGCCGCGGAATACCGAGGCACATCTCGAGCGCGCTCGCGAGAATGACGGCTTCGATCGCGAAGAAAATGAAGGTGAAGGACGCATAGATCAGCGACGTGATCGTCGAGCCGATGTAGCCGAAGCCCGCGCCGCGCGTGAGGAGGTCAATGTCGATGCCGCATTTTGCGGCATGGTAGGCGATTGGAAGGCCGCAACAGAAAATGATGGCGCTAACGACGAGAATGGCTGCAGCGGCGTTGCTGACGCCGTAGTTGAGGGTGATGGTCCCCCCGATCGCTTCCAAAGCGAGGAAAGAAATGGCACCGAGTGCCGTATTGGCGACGCGGGCCGCAGACCATCGCCGGGCGCTCTTGGCGGTGAAGCGGAGCGCATAATCCTCCAGCGTCTGGTTCGCAACCCATTGATTATATTGGCGTCTGACGCGGTCGATCCGCTGCCGCCCTGCCACCTGTGCACTCCCGATCGTCTCGGCGGTCGTTGCAACTCCGATGCCAAAATCTACGTCGGGATTTTGCGGTGCAATATACGCGATCTTGCGTATCTGTGCGCTGCACAATCCGCGCAATCCTCGTCGGGCAAAACGACGTCCTCGAACACGAATGGGGGTACTGATGTCAGACGAGATCAAAAGCAGCCTGAAATCGCCGCTTCGGCGCAAACTGCTCGCCGGAATGGCGGCGCTTCCTGCCATTTCCCTGCTTCCGCGGTCCGCGTGGGCCAACACGCCTGCAACCTCGGTGGTCAACACCACGGGATTGGCGGTCACCGACACCGATGTGACGGTTGGAATTCTGCACTCGGTCACCGGCACAATGGCGATCTCGGAAACCGGATCGGTGGAAGCGGAAAAGCTCGCCATCGAACAGATCAACGCGGCCGGTGGCGTGCTCGGGCGCAAGATCAAGTTCATTCAGGAAGACGGCGCCAGCGATTGGCCGACATTCGCTGAAAAGGCCAAGAAGCTCCTCGTCAATGACAAGTGCGCGGCCGTCATGGGTTGCTGGACCTCGGCCTCGCGCAAAGCGGTGTTGCCGGTGTTCGAGCAATATAACGGCATGCTCTATTATCCGACCTTCTACGAAGGCCTCGAGCAGTCCAAGAACGTCATCTACACCGGCCAGGAGGCAACCCAGCAGATCATCGCGGGCCTTGACTGGGTCAACAAGACCAAGGGCGCCAAGACCTTCTATCTGCTCGGTTCCGACTACATCTGGCCACGCACGTCGAACAAGATTGCCCGCAAGCACATCGAAGGCCATCTGCAAGGCGCCAAGGTTCTTGGCGAAGAATATTTCCCGCTCGGTTCGACCCAGTTCAATTCGGTGATCAACAAGATCAAGCTGACCAAGCCGGACGTGATCTACGCCATCATCGTCGGCGGCTCGAACGTTGCCTTCTACAAGCAGCTCAAGGCGGCCGGCATCGATATGTCGAAGCAGACGCTGCTCACGATCTCGGTGACCGAAGACGAGATCGACGGCATCGGCGGCGAGAACATCGCGGGCGCCTATGCCTGCATGAAGTACTTCCAGTCGCTCGACAATCCGAACAACAAGGCCTTCGTGCCGGCGTTCAAGAAGATGTGGGGCGAAAAGACGGTCATCGGCGACGTGACGCAAGCCGCCTATCTCGGCCCGTGGCTCTGGAAGTTGACGGTCGAAAAAGCAGGCAGCTTCGACATCGACAAGGTCGCGGCAGCTTCGCCCGGCGTGGAGTTCAAGGGCGCGCCGGAAGGTTACGTGCGCATCCACGAAAACCATCACCTCTGGTCGAAGACGCGCGTCGGCCGCGCCAAGGTCGACGGCCAGTACGAGCTGATCTACGAGACCGCCGATCTCGTCGAGCCCGATCCGTTCCCGAAGGGCTACCAGTAAGACCAGCGCGCTCGATCTCGCGTCTCTTCCCAACAACTTTCTCGCGTCGCGACCTCCCGCGACGCGAGCCTACCCGGCAGTGGAGAACGGCTCGATGTTCGGCGACTACTCGATTGGCGATCTCGGCGCCATTCTCGCGATGCAAGGCTTTGCCGGCCTGATCCTGTTTTCGGTCTACGTGTTGATGGCGCTGGGGCTTGCCATCATCTTCGGCCAGATGGGCGTCATCAACATGGCCCATGGCGAGTTCATGATTCTGGGCGCCTACGTCACCTGGATGACCGCTAGTTTCGTCGAAGCCTATATCCCCACCATCTTCGGCGGGTACTTCTTCATCGCCATGATATTGGCCTTCATCGCCTCAGGTTCGCTCGGCATGCTGGTCGAATGGGCGATGATACGTCATCTCTACAAGCGTCCGCTCGACACGCTGCTCGCGACCTGGGGTCTCAGCCTTATCCTGCAACAGGCCTACCGTTCGATCTTCGGTGCGCGCGAGGTCGGCGTCGAACTGCCGCCATGGATGCTGGGTTCAAAGCAGATCACCGATTCAATCGAGGTACCGATCAACGGCATCTTCGTGATGTGCCTGACTGTGCTGATAACGCTCGCGGTCGCCTACATCATGTTCCGCTCCCGCTGGGGCCGGCAAGTGCGCGCGGTGGTGCAGAACCGCGTCATGGCCGGCGCCGTCGGCATCAATACCGAAAAGGTCGATCGCTACACGTTCGGCCTGGGCTGCGGCATCGCAGGGATCGCCGGCAGCGCCTTCACCATGATCGGCTCGACCGGTCCCACGGCCGGCCAGCTCTACATCGTCGACACGTTCCTTGTCGTCGTATTCGGCGGTGCGGCGAGCTTGCTGGGCACCATCGCCTCTGCCTTCACCATCTCGCAAGCGCAGTCGACCATGGAGTTCTTCATGTCGGGGTCGATGGCCAAGGTTCTCACGCTGCTTGCCATCGTCGCCATCCTGATGATGCGGCCGCAGGGTCTGTTCGCCCTGAAAGTCCGCAAATAGAGAGTCGAGAAAGCTCCGGTCATGATCATCAACTCGCGCTTCTTCAATCGCTCGGAACTGATCGGCTTCCTGACGCTGGCGCTCTTGCTGTTTGTCATTCTGCCGCTGTCGCTCGATGTGTTTCGGCTCAACCTGGTCGCCAAATACCTGACCTACGCATTCGTCGCGATCGGCCTCGTGCTGTGCTGGGGCTATGGCGGCATCCTGAGCCTGGGGCAGGGCGTGTTCTTCGGTCTCGGCGGCTACTGCATGGCGATGTACCTCAAGCTTGAGGCATCGAGCGTCGAGAACACCAAGATCCAGTCGACCCCCGGCATTCCGGATTTCATGGACTGGAATCAGATCACGCAGCTGCCTTTCTTCTGGAAACCGTTCCATAGCTTTCCGATCACGGTTGCCGCAATCATTCTCGTGCCGGCGTTCTTTTCCTTCATCATCGGTGCTGCAATGTTCAAGCGGCGCGTCGGTGGCGTCTACTTCGCCATCATCACGCAGGCGATCGCCGCCATTCTCACCATCCTGATCGTCGGCCAGCAGGGTTATACCGGCGGCATCAACGGCATCACCGATCTGCGCACGCTGCATGGTTGGGACATCCGCACCGACCACGCCAAGTTCATCCTTTATTTTGTCGAGGTTGTGCTGCTGTTCGGCTGCATCGTCGCGGCGCAGTTCATCCGCCTGACCAAGCTCGGCCGTATCCTGGTGGCGATGCGTGAGCAGGAAGACCGCGTTCGCTTCTCCGGCTACAGCGTCGCCAACTTCAAGATCTTCGCTTTCTGCGCGGCCGCGGTGTTTGCCGCGATCGGCGGCGCGCTGTTCACTCTCGAAGTCGGGTTCATGTCGCCGTCTTTTGTCGGCATCGTGCCGTCGATCGAAATGGTGATTTACACGGCGGTCGGCGGCCGCATGTCGATCTTCGGCGCGGTCTATGGCTCTCTGGTCGTCAATTTCGCCAAGACGGCGCTGTCTGAATCATTCCCGCAACTGTGGTTGTTCGGCCTCGGTGCCTTGTTCATCGCCGTTGTCCTCGCCTTCCCGAACGGCCTTGCTGGAATCTGGGCCGACCACGTTCAACCCCGCATCGATCGCCTGATCGCGGCACGGGAAAAGCCGGGCCTCGTCTTGCCTGATAATTCCGTCGCCAACGGCGCGCCGGCTGAGTGAGGAGATTGTCGTGAAAATTGGCCATCAGCCCAGGGAATTCCTGCTCGCGGTCGAAGCCCTTACCGTGTCCTTCGACGGATTCAAGGCGGTCAACAACCTGTCCTTCTACGTCGAGGAAAACGAGATCCGCGTCATCATCGGACCCAACGGCGCCGGCAAGACCACCGTGCTCGATCTGATCTGTGGCAAGACCAAAGCGACGTCCGGCTCGATCCAGTTTCGCGGCAAGGAGCTGACGAAACTGAAGGAGAACCAGATCGTGAAGACCGGAGTGGGGCGCAAGTTCCAGACGCCGTCGGTCTTCGAAGATCTGACCGTGTTTGAAAACCTCGAGATTTCCTATCCGCGCGGCCGCAGTGTGTTCGGCTCGTTGACGTTCCAGCGCGATGCAGCGGTAAGGGAGCGGGTCGAGGAGGTGGCCGAGATGATCTTCCTGAAAGATCGTCTCGATACCTATGCCGACCAGCTCAGCCACGGGCAAAAACAGTGGCTCGAGATCGGCATGCTGCTGATCCAGGACCCGGATTTGCTGATGCTCGACGAGCCCGTCGCCGGCATGAGCGTGAGCGAGCGCGCCAAGACCGCCGAACTGCTCAACCGCATCATCAAGGATCGCTCGGTGCTGGTGATCGAGCACGACATGAAATTCGTCGAAGACATTGCCCACCGGGTGACGGTTCTGCATCAGGGCCAGATCCTTTCGGAGGGGTCGATGGAGCACGTCAAGAACGATCCCAAGGTGATCGAAGTCTATCTGGGGCACTGAGAAGGCGAGGACCGTTTTGATGCTGGCAATTTCCAATCTTCACGTCGCCTACGGCCAGAGCGAAGTGTTGCACGGCCTCAACGTCTCGGTCGCTGCGAACGAAATCGTCGCCATCATGGGCCGCAACGGCATGGGCAAGACCACGCTGATGAAATCGCTGATGGGAATCCTGCCGGCGAAAAGCGGTTCGGTCACCATGGACGGCAGCGAGCTCGAGGGCTTGCCGAGCTATGAGCGCGTGGCCAAGGGGCTCGCTTACGTGCCACAGGGTCGGATGATCTTCTCCACCATGACGGTGAAGGAGAACATCGAGACCGGTCTCGTCGTGTCCGGCGAGAGCGAGGTACCCGGCAGCATCTACGAGTTGTTCCCTGTGTTGCTCGAAATGAAGAACCGCCGCGGCGGCAACCTGTCTGGTGGTCAGCAGCAACAGCTCGCGATCGCGCGTGCGCTTGCCACCAAGCCGAAGGTGCTGCTGCTGGATGAGCCGACCGAAGGCATTCAGCCGTCGATCATCAAGGACATGGCGCGCACCTTGAAGCGAATTCGCGACGAGCGGGGACTTTCGATCGTCGTCTCCGAGCAGGTTCTGAGCTTCGCGCTCGACATCGCGGATCGCGTACTCGTTATCGAGAACGGCGAAATCGTCCGGGACGATCCGCGCGACGGCGTCGATGCCGCGCAGATCTCCAAATATCTATCAGTTTGAATTTTACACGGCTCGAAACAGGGGAGCGTTGAAATGCCAGAGACACTGATCAAGGTTGATCTTACCAAGTCACCTTACGAAAACGAGATGATCCACAACCGCTGGCATCCCGATGTGCCGATCGTGGCGTGGGTCAATCCGGGCGACGATTTCATCATCGAGACCTACGACTGGACCGGCGGCTTCATCAAGAACAACGATTCGGCCGACGACGTGCGTGATATCGACCTGTCGATCGTGCACTTCCTCTCGGGTCCCATCGGCGTCAAGGGCGCGGAGCCCGGCGATCTCCTGGTCGTCGACCTGCTCGACGTCGGTCCGATGAAAGAGAGCATGTGGGGTTTTAACGGCTTCTTCTCCAAGAAGAATGGCGGCGGATTCCTCACCGAACATTTCCCGCTGGCCCAGAAGTCGATCTGGGACATCAAGGGCCTTTACACGTCGTCGCGCCACGTGCCCGGCGTCAACTTCGCCGGGCTCGTCCACCCCGGTCTGATCGGATGCCTGCCCGATGCCAAGCTGCTGGCGAAATGGAATGAACGCGAGACCGCGTTGATCGCGACCAATCCGGAGCGCGTACCGCCTCTGGCAAATCCGCCGTTCGCCGCCACGGCTCATGCCGGCAAGGCGACGGGTGACGCAAAGGCCAAAGTTGCGGCGCAGGGCGCCCGAACCGTTCCGCCGCGCGAGCACGGCGGCAACTGCGACATCAAGGACCTGTCGCGCGGCTCGAAAATCTACTTCCCGGTCTATGTGCCCGGTGGCGGCCTCTCGATGGGCGACCTGCACTTCAGCCAGGGCGATGGCGAAATCACCTTCTGCGGCGCGATCGAGATGGCCGGCTGGCTGCACCTGAAGGTCGACATCATCAAGGACGGCGTCGCCAAATACGGCATCAAGAATCCGATCTTCAAGCCGTCGCCGATCACGCCGAACTACAAGGATTACCTGATCTTCGAAGGCATCTCGGTCGACGAGGCCGGCAAGCAGCATTATCTCGACGTCCATATCGCCTATCGCCAGGCTTGTCTGAATGCCATCGAGTATCTGAAGAAGTTCGGCTACTCCGGAGCCCAGGCTTATGCCATCCTCGGCGTTGCGCCGTGTCAGGGCCATATCAGCGGCGTCGTCGATATCCCGAACGCCTGTGCGACGCTTTATCTGCCGACGGAAATCTTCGATTTCGACATCATGCCGTCGGCGGCAGGTCCAATCAAGCACGTCAAGGGCGGCGTCGACGTAGCGCTCTCGCCGGATAAGTGAGTATGACCCGGAAAAGGGGGAACCGGTTTTCCGATAAGGTTATGCTCCAAACATAGAGTCTTCCTGCGAAGGGGTGCAGGACGGTGACCATTTCTTGCCGCCCTGCATCCGCCGCGGTTCTGAGAGCGTTCAACGCAGGAAAATGAAATGCCGGTCTACGATTATCTTTGCGACGATTGCGGTCCGTTCACGGACATGCGGCCGATGTCCGAATGCGACGCGCCCGGCGATTGCCCGAAATGCGCCAGCCCATCGCCGCGCGCGATTTTGCGGGCGCCGAATTTCTTTTGCATGCCGGCGGAGCGGCGAAAAGCGCACTCAACCAATGAGCGCAGCGCCAACGCGCCGAAGACGCTCGATCAATACAAGGCCTCGCACGGAGCCGGCTGCGGCTGCTGTTCGGGAAAACCGTCTCGTCTTGTCACGAAAACCAGAAGCGGTGCAAAAGGTTTTCCGACTGCGCGCCCCTGGATGATCAGTCATTAGGGCGCTGTCAGGGGCGTCTGGGCGAGCAGAGCATGCGGCCATAAAGTATGGCGAAGCCAATGAACGCAACTGCCCAGCCGGTTCCGGCTGCCGCGAGCAGGGCCTGCAAGTGCTCGGGAGAGACGGATGCGCATATGCGCAGCAACGCCGCGGCGATGACCGCCGCGTAAAGAAACTGCGTGCCGCGTGAGGCTTTCAACTCGCCTCCAGTGTGCCCAAGGGTCGCACGCGTCATGACCGCAAGGGTCATGGTGCCGATTGCGCCACCGGTCCAGGCGTGGATGCCGGCGCTTGTCGGGACAAGGCCAAATGCTGAGCCCCCCAGGAGAAAGTAGCCGGTCGGCACGAATACGTAGGCAAGGTGAAGGATAAGTACGAGGCGATCGCGGACAGTTCGAAAACCGGCCCAACGCGCAAGGCGAACCAGGTGAAGGCAACCCGCAACGATCATCGCGATGCCGGTCGTCTCTGCCGTCGGAGCGATGATCCAGGCGATGAGCGCGGCCGCGCCGGCTGCGATGACGACCGCGTCGAAGCGGCCGAAGGGTATTGGCATCCGGCCGGCGTGCTGTCGCGCCAGCCAATTCCGCGTAAAGCTCGGAACGATTCGTCCGCCGATCACGGCAACCAGAACAATCACCAGCGCGATGCCTGAGCGCATCGAATAATAGGCGCGGCCGTTGACCTGCGCCTCGATGTGAAATGCGACATTGCAGACGCCAAACAGTGAGACGATCGCCACCAAAGGCAGGTTGCTCCACTTCCGGCCGGCGATGATTTCGCGCGCGGCGGCGGCCGCAAGCAGGATCAGGAAAGCCGCGTCGATGAGGCAGGAAATTTCCCATCCAATCCAGGCCGACACCCAGACGGCCAGGCGCCCGGCAAGCCAGACCGAAACCAGCGTCGCGAGCGGAGTGCCTTGCAAGGGCAGTCGTCCGGTCCAGTTTGGTATCGCGGTCAGCAGGAAGCCGCCAATGATGGCCGCGACATAGCCGAACAGCATTTCATGAATGTGCCAATCGAGAGGAGCGAAAGCGGTCGGCGGAAACAGTTCACCTTCAAAGACGCATAGCCACACCGGAATCATCGCGCCGGCATAGATCGAACCGAACAGGAAGAACGGCCGGAAGCCGTATGAGAGGAGCGCAGGGCCGCGATAGGTGCGAAGTCGAGCTATTGGCATGGGATCATTGCGCCGCGATCAGTGTCCCATCCCCGGCATGACGTCCCCGTGGAAGATATCCGGATTGGGCGGGCCCTCGACGTGCAGCACGCCGACGAGACCGCGCTCCATGCGCGCGAGCGCGTGGTCGACGAGTGTGTAGTTGCCCGGAACGTCCAGCTTGAACTCGACCATCACCGCGCCGCCTGCCGGGACGGTCACCGTCTGGATTCCTTCGAGCGGCGCGGTTGTGGTGCCGCCGAACGTGTAAACCTTGTCGAAGATCTCACCGATGACATGGAAAGACGAGGTGTAGTTCGGCCCGCCGACTCCGAAGAAAATGCGCACGGTATCGCCGACCTTGGCTTGCAGTGGATGCAGTTTGCTGAGCGCGCCCACCGAGCCGTTGAATACGAAGTATTCCGGTCGCTCGTTGAGGAGCTTGTCGACGCTGAACTCGGCGCTGCCGTGCTGCCCGTAGGCGATATCGGAATAGATCTCGCCTTGCATCACGTAGAACTCGTGATCGACCGGCGGCAGTCCGCCTTCAGGCTCGACCAGAATCATGCCGTACATGCCGTTGGCGATGTGTTCGGCGACCATCGGAGTTGCGCAGTGATAGACGTAGAGCCCGGGCACCAGCGCCTTCCAGGTCATCGATTTTTCGCCGCCGGGATCGACTTGCAGCGCCGCCGCGCCGCCGCCCGGTCCGGTCGCCGCATGAAAGTCCACCGAGTGGATCATGGCGCTGTCGGCGGAGTTTTTCAGATGGATGTCGATCGTATCGCCGACGCGAACACGAATGAAAGGGCCGGGTACCTTGCCGTTGAAGGTCCAATAGCCAAATGTCGTGCCCTCCGCGAGACGGCCCTCGACCTCGACGCTGAAGAGATCGACGCGCACGGTCTGCGGATCGCGCTTGCCGATCGGAGGGGACACATCGCCGGGTTCACGGGAGATATCGGCCTCGACAAGGGTCTGCGGCGCTGCACGTGCCGTTACGATGAACTGGCCCTCCATGCCCGCGAGCCTGTGGCCGGGAACACCGCAGTAGTAGGTGAAGTCACCGGACTTTGCGGCGCGGAACGCGATGGTCGTGCTGGCGCCCTTGCCGGTCACGCGCGGCGATTTCGAGTCCTGATCCGGAAACACGATATCGTGCTCGGCGCCTTCGCCGTTGATCAGCGTGAGCTGGACCACCTGGCCTTCGACGGCCGTCAGCACGGGATTGACCTTGCCGTCGATCGCGCCGCCGACACCGATATAGACCATGCGGCCGTCCGCGATGCCGGACCGCAGCGTGAACCTTGCGTCGGCCACGTAGCCGATATCGGCTCCCGTGGGGCTTTGGGATGTCTGTCCAGGCCGGGGCGTCGGGGCCGCCGCGGGAGCTTGCTGTGCCGTTGTGGTGCTCGCCTTTGGTCCGCCTGCTGAGGCGATGTAGGCGATGACGTCAGCGCGATCGTGATCGGCTTTGAGGCCCGGGAATGGCATCTTGTTGCCGGGCACCACCTTGCTCGGGTCGGTCAGGTACTGGTCGAGTGTCTGTTCATTCCAGGTGATGTCTGCCTTCTTCATGGCTGGCGAGTAGTCGTAGCCTTGCGCGGTGCCGGCCTTGCGGCCGACGACACCTGCAAGCGAGGGGCCGAGCAAATTCTTGCCGGCGTCCAGTGAATGACATGCCTGACACTTGCGGAAGACCAAACGTCCGGCCTCCGCATCGCCACCGCCGGCAGTCGTGGCAGCAACCGGAGCCGGCGCGGCTGGTCTGGACTGTGCGGTCGCCTGGTCGTTCGGCGGAGGTTGCGGCGATGGCTGTGCTTGCGCGACATGATCGTGGGTGGACGGCGTCTGTCGTGTCGTTGAAGCTTGCGGCGTTGATGCTTGCGGAGACGGTGCGGCGTCAGATGAGGCTGCATTTGACGGCTGCGCCGGTGCGGATGGGCGCGGCGGTTGCGTGCGCGGCCGCTCGGCGGCTGCCTGCTGTGGAGCTATCTGCTTCTGCCCGGCATCGCCCGCTGTCGGTTTGGACGGAGGTTCGGCTGCAAGTTTCTCGCTGGACGTCTGGGATGCTCCGGCCGGCGGATACAAATGCGTGCCGAGCGTGAAGCCGCCCAGAAGCAGGACCAGTCCCGTCAGCAGTATCGACCAACGGCGCAGCGTCCCGACCAGTTCTTCCCACATGATTTTCCTCGCGATATCGGAAGCGAAACCTATGCAGCGAAGCCTGTGCCTTTCATTGACCTGGGTCAACAACGCCGGCGGAGGGCTGTCCCGTCATTGGTTTTCTTTTACCTAAAACTCCGGCAAAAACATGCCGGGTGCGAGACGGTCAGCAACGGGCGATGAGCCGGCGTGGGAATCATTGCAACCCCCGCCTACAGTCGTGCTCTTGCATTCGCCGAGCCTTGGCGCAGGCCCAAAGGTTGCGGACGTCCGGTTAGCGGGCGCTCACAACTCACTTGCCCGACTAGCGTGCTGGCTGCGGAGCGGACTTCAGGACTGTTGCGCGTCGCACTGACGGTGCAGGTTGCCTCGATGCCATTCACGCTCTTGAACCCGACATTGCGATTTTGGATTTATCCATGCGCGACATGTCAGGACTGGATGACCTGACGAGGGCGAACGCCGACGGTCGTACAACCAAGTTTGTCTTTTTCACTTTGACGAAGCGCCTGAAATTGACAACCAAATTGTCGTATCGCCGTCACGATATCGCCGTCACGATCCGGCACAAGCATCGGAAATCGCGTAACAATATGTAGAGGAGGTCTCCGGTACACAGAGACCCACTCAAGCGGACGTCGCCTAGCTTTTGCAACTGCGAACGTTGCGTGCCGATTCACTTCTCGCGCACGGTTCCGCGATCGGGTTAATTCGGAAGAACCACGCAAGCATCGTCACGCGGTCGAGCTTGATCGGGTAAAACGATGTCGAGCTTGCTTGGGGACCGGTCAATGCCGCGTTATCGTGCCTATGTGCTGGACGAAGACGGCCACATGGCGGGCGCGGTGGAGTTTGAGTGCGCCGACGATGAGGAAGCAAGCGAGCGCGCGAACGAACTACGCGACGGCGACGTCGAACTCTGGCGACTGGTTCCGCTTCCAGATTCCGATGATCCGGATTGCGAAGCAGGTCCGCAATAAAGCGGGCATCGCCCGGTGGCCGGCCGCATCGGGAGTGTTATTTCGTGATCGCGACCTTCGCTTTGTTGGCGGCTTGCCAACGAGCGGTTCCCGAGACCAGGCAAAGCGCAATCCCAAACCAGAAGAGCGGCTGCCGCACAATCAGATTGGCCGCCCCAAAGACCATAATTCCGCAGAGCATCGTCGTCAGGCCGGCCAATCGGGCCTTATAGGCTTCGAAGAGTGCGGTCGCCGAGATCCAGACGAAGCAGAGGACCGCGAGCAGTCCGCCTTGGGTGAAGAGATCGACGGGCGTATTGTGGGCTTCGAAATTGGCCGTGCCGTTCGACTGCGGCGTGACAATGAATTTTGGCAGGCTCTCGTACCTTCTCGCAGCAACAAGAGCCTCGGGTATTTGAAGATGAGGTCCGGGCCCGAGCCCCAGCATTCCGGATTCGACGCCTCGGCCTATTCCCTCTTTCCAGATCTGGAATCGAAGTCCGGCCTCCTGCTCGGAGATTTTGCCATCGCCCTTCATGATGCCCTTGGCCGCATCCTCAGCGTGGGCGGCGACGATCGAGCGAATCGGAATCAAGGAGATCAGCAGCAGCGGCACGGCGAGGATGACCATCCAGGCGAGCATTGGCCGGAGTGTCGAATTTGGTTCAAACGCAAACAGCCAATGCCGGAGCTTGAGTGCGACGAAAATTGCGATCGCACCGATCAGCACTACGCTGAACGAATCGCTCTTGGTGAGCCGGCCGACATAGCCGGCAAGAATCGCGCACGCCAGAGCGGCAATTCTCTCACCGGTCCGCGTCGCCTCGTCGGCCAGATAGAGGGCCACGAGCATCAAGACGGCGCAAAGCAACGCGAGTTGCATCGGATTGGCCGACCACCCGCGGAACCTGTCCCAATACCAGGGCGAGATCAGTGCGACGTCGAGCCAACCCCAGGCCAGGGTGACCAGGAACGCAAGTGAGGCGCTTCCAAAGCCGGTCAAGAACCAGGCAACACGACGCAAGCGAGGTCCGGCATTTCGCCCGGCCACGCTCAGGCAGCTAACGACAGCGGCGAGCGCATAGGCCATGATGTCATGGAAGAACAAGCCTGAATCGTGCTTGTCACCGATCGCGTAGCCAGCGAGCGTACCGATGCTGAGGGCTACGGAAAACAGCAGCCAAAAGATCAAAAGCCGCGAGAGCGGCGTCGTTAGCGGCGAGTCGAGCCGAACCTCCCGAAAGAGCATCAATACGACCCAGACGACCAACGAGACTTCGCCGGGTCCGATCGGGATAGCGGGAAGCCGCAATTCCGTCGCGGTCGTCAGGAGCAGTCCAAGCGCAAGCAGCGCGTCCGATATCATAACGCTGATCTCCAACAGGTTGCGCCGCGGTTGCTCCTCGCTCGGTTACGCGACGCAATGGATCCTTCCGCATGCCGGCGTCTCATCCGAGGGTACCAGCAGGCGACGGGTGCGACTCTTGCATTGCGAGGTACCCCGATCGGCTATCGTGTTGATCGGCCGGATGTCCAGGTGACCAGCGATTTTCACCCGGCGAAAGTTGCGTTCGACGAGCGCATGCTGCGCGGTGTTTTCAATGTGCGGGGTCTGGGTTGCCGAAGCTCGGTGCACCAAACTGGAGATTTCGAGTTACCCCGGCTGTCAGATTGACGATCTGCCGCTCTTTGACGAGAAGTGTGTTTGCGCAAAGGACTCCGGCGGACAACGCTCGGGATATCCAGGATGTCAGGCCCATGAGCGCAGCCAAGGTTACAAATCTCGACGAACGCACAGTCCGCTCATTTGGCGAGGAATGGTCGACATACGACCAGAGCCACCTCGTCAGGGAGGAGCGGATCGCACGGCGGTTCGAGGAGTATTTTGCGATATTTCCCTGGGAAGCTTTGCCCCGGGGAGCGATAGGCGCAGATATCGGCTGCGGAAGCGGACGTTGGGCAGCGATCGTTGCCCCAAGGGTCGGCGCCTTGCACTGCGTCGACGCCAGCGACCGTGCGCTGGACGTCGCCCGCCGCAACCTCGCAAGCCGACCCAACTGTCAATTCCATCATGCAAGCGTCGATGCCATTCCGATCCCGCCCGCTAGTTTGGATTTCTGCTACTCGCTCGGCGTGCTGCACCACGTTCCGGACACGTTGGCCGGGATCAAGGCATGCGCAGCGCTATTGAAGCCTGGCGCGCCGCTTTTGCTATATCTGTATTATGCGCTCGACAACCGCCCATGGTGGTACAGGACGATCTGGCGGATTTCCGATATCGTGCGCCGCACGATCTCCTCACTGCCGCCCGGGCCGAAGCGCGCAGCGACAGAGATCATTGCTGCAACGGTTTATTGGCCTCTTGCACGGCTCGGCGCTCTGGTCGGAGCATTGGGTGGCGATCCAAGCGGCATGCCGCTCAGCTGGTATCGCGACAAGCCATACTATACCATGCGAACGAATGCCTTTGATCGCTTTGCCACGCCGCTCGAGCAGCGCTTTTCCCGAGCGGAGATCGAGGCGATGATGCGGGATGCCGGCCTCGAACACATTCGATTTTCGGACGGAGAGCCGTTCTGGTGCGCCGTCGGCTGCCGCAAATGATCGGTGCGACCTGTTCCCGTGCCGCCCCCGGTCCCCAGTCGCGTGCAGTCTGATCTTGTTTGCGAACAGCGGTGCTTCAAGAGAGCGGCAAGTCTCACTGGCTGAATGCATTGTTGTGGCGTGCAAATACCGCTTGTAATTGAGGTGAATTTTCGAGCGCCTCGTCAGATCTCTGCGATCCCCAGCTGTAAGCGAAATCGAATACCGGCGCCGGAAGCATTCTTTCCCAACGCGCGAAGATCTGATCGATTTGCTTTTCCGACGGCAAGACATATTTGCCGCCGCCGTCGTCCCTCCATTGACCGCCGCCGAAGGCCTGATAGACGGGGATTATCTTGCTGCGCGGAATTCCCCAAGCCTCGGCTGCCGCGATGTAGCGATCGATCATCTCATAATCACAATCGGAAAATTCGGTGCGGCACGGGTAAGGGTCGATGCCAAAGAGGTCGACGTGGGAGTTTGAGGGGTTGTAGGTATTGACGAACGAGGGGGCTTTGGACGAACTCAGCTTCATGAGGACAATGAACGTCATTGCGCCCGGGACGTGGTCGTGAATCCAGTCAGACTCCGCCTTTAAGTTCTCCGGTGTGCAAGGCGATTTGTACTTCCCGGTTGGGTCCGGATCGTCCATCAAGAAGAAACCGAACACCTTGGGTTTTCCGACGAACGGTCCGACGGCTTTCAGAAAGTTCGCATCCACTCCCTCGCATTGGCCAATCCACACGAGGCCCTCGACACCGTTCGGAAGCCCTTCCAGTTGCTGGACGCTCCCGACATCTGCGAGGTTGAAGCCGACCTTGCCGGGCAGATAGCGACTTTCCGTATCGAAATTGTGGTTGGGAGCGTAGTGCAGATTGGTTGTGCGGGGACTCTGCGCAACAGCGCCAACCGCGTAACCCGCGATCAGGAGGAGCACGATTGGCATAAGGCGACGAGTACGCAATCTCATCTGCTTTTCGATCCCATCATTCCGAGTACTCCCGGCATCAGTCGCAGATGCCGTGAGATGAAGTGTGCCATCGCTACGTTCCAGACCATCAGCGCTATCGCCGTGGAGATCGCTGCGCCGGCCAGACCCAAAAAGGCGATAAGGACGATCCCGACCGCGATATTGACGACCGCGCTCAGGACAAGCAGCGCGGCTGCGCCGCGTTCGTGTTCCGTCATCGTCATGACCGACAATTGAGAACCGTAGCTCGCGGCGATCACCTGTCCCGCGAGCAGGATGCGCAGGGCGGGAACGCCGGCCACAAAATCCCTGCCAAACCAGCTCAGGATCGGCTCTGCGAATATGGCCAGCGCAAGCGCCATGCAAACCGCGGCACCCAGCGCCCATGACGCCGCATTTGCCACGAGGGCCTGGAGCGACGCCTGATCCTTGCGCGCGAACAAACTCGAGATCGTCGGCGCGAAGAGGACGTTGATCGCGGTGCGAGGCAACACCACCAGGAGAGCAACATTGAAGACCAGGTTGTAGATACCTGCCTGCGTCGTTTCCCCGAACCAACCCAGGAGCACGACCCCGGTTCGATTGAGCAGAGCTTGGGTGGCGACGACCACAAGAAGCGGCGCCGCGGTTCGGCGCCAAGTCGCCGCAGCGTATTCCGGAGGCGTCCCTGCAAGCGCGCTCGGGCGAAGCCGTCGCATTCCCGTGCTGACCAGCCAGAGCGCAACGACCGAGCCGGCGAGCGTTGCCATCATGACCTGCCGTGCGTCAACGTTCACACCAAGAGCGACCGTGGCGACCACGACAAGGACCAGGACGAAGCCGTCCCGGACTATCTTGTCGGGGAGGACTGCGAGCGCCACGCCGCCAAACGCACGGACCGTCGCGCAGCGGACCCACAACAGAGCCCACACCGGCACGATGAAAAACCCGACGAGAAAAGTATCCCTTAGCTCCGCCGAAAAGCGCCGGGGCTGGAACAGTACAACCAGCGCGCCTGCCAAAACGACAAGAATGCCGACGGCGACGACGCGCCGCTCTGCATACTGGATGATGCCTCGTACCAGGCTCCACGCTTCCATGGCCCGGTAAGCGGCTACAAAGCGCAGCAATGCGGTGTCAAAGCCGAGGGCCGAGGAATACGCAAGAATGGTCATCCAGGCGGTGACGTACGAATAGATGCCATAGGTCTCAGCACCGACCAGCCGGGCGATCAGGAGTTGTGCGGAGGCCGTCACGCCGGCGCTGGCAAGATAGATTACGAACGCCGTTGCCCCGCCGACAGCGACCGTCTCGATCGCAGTTTTGGGGGAGGGGCGGTCGACGCGCATTCTCAACGTCCTCTGACCAGCTGCGGCCGAATAGCTTCGACAGCTTGATCGGAACGCGTTGAATCGGGGCGAGCGTATCGTGGTGATGGCCCGGTCCGGACTTGCGCCACGATTTTCGCCTCTACCCGATCTACGCTCTCGCGAAGTGAAACTTGGTCCAGCGAGGCCGCGGATACGACCTGCATCCCCTTCTTGCGCAGAATGGCGTCGAGGCACTCAACAATTGCTAACGATTTGAGGCTCGTCGTCAGATCGAGTTCAAGCAAGCGCTCCATCCTGCTCGCGTGTCGTTCGCGATCGCGTAGCCGCATCTCCACGACCTGGGTTGGCGCGCTGAGCAGCACCGCCAAGTCCGATTTGGGAGTGCGATCGAGCGCTCGCGAAATGAGCGTCTCGTCGGTCGTTCCGGAAAGCATCGCGAGCGAGCAAACGGCCTGGACATAGGCCTGATCGAGCAGCACGATGCGGCCTGCAGCTGTGGCCTGCGCCCAGGTTCGCGACAGGCGCATAAGATATTGGGTCAGTCTGAGCTGCCAGAGAAAATCCGAAGGCGGCATGACCCTGACCAGAGTGAGTGCTGCTCTGACGTCGCGCGAAACCGCGAAGGGGTGACGGACCATCGACAGCATCTTGCCGAACGGAAGTGCCACGCGGCTTATCATCGGCAAGACGTGCCGACGACGGCGGTCGGACTTGGACAGCGTGTCGCGGGACGAAGATTCTCCCGGCCGGTGACTGAGATTGAGGTCCACGGCATAGCCGTGTTCCCGCAAGCGGGCCGCCATGGCCTGCGCGAATGTCGTCTTGCCTGCACCGGGTGGACCAAAAAGTTCGACGATCATCTGCGACCCCGCGGGGTTTGCTCTTCGACAGTGTTCTAGAGGATGCGCCAGATTTCGTGTTTGACCGCCGCCAGCACATCCGCCAAGGGCTGTTCGGCGTCGATGACGACAACGCGCGAGCAGGAAAAGGTCAGCCGAGGAAGTGCTTCGATGCGGTCATCGATGGTTCTCGAATCCATGTTTGGCTCCCGCTGTTTGACGGTCTTGGCGGAGACTTTCAGTTTGATGACGAGGTCGGGCGGCAGGCGCCGCGCAAGGGCATAGATCGCCGCCTCCCACTGCCGCAGCCACGGCGGGGCCCAAACCAGATGTGTCAGCAGAGGTCCATCATTGAATCCGTCGATTTCATTCTGCGGATAGCGGTCTGTAACGACAACGAGGCCGCGACTTGCGCCGCGATGGGCGGCGATAAGCTTGTTGCGTCGCTCTCGCGCCACAACAACCGCCCAGACCATGAGCAGCAGGCTGTAGAGGAGTCCTGGCGTTTCCGTGGTTGTCTTGCCGTGCGATGCGCTCGCGGGCTTTTTCTTCAGCAGGGGCGTCAGTAGTGGAACCATCAACTTCAAGGGCAACAGCAGCAGGGACGGGCGGCCGTCCCCTGTCCCGAAATAGATCGGCATGACATCAATCTCGGAGCCGAGCCATGCGCGAATATTGGCGTTGACGGTGCTCTTGCCGCTGCCATCGAGTCCAACGACGGCTACCACACGGCCGCCACCAGGCGCACGGCGGTTCCACGGCCGCGGCACGTGAAGAAACGTCCTGTTGAGTATGCCGGCCGCCCAATGCAATGCGCGCGCCGCGCCGCGCAGCCGCGCCTCCAGCGCATTGTAGCTTCTGTAAGGTGTGAAGTGCTTTCGGATGGCCGACCTCAGCACATGATTTTTCTCGAGCGGCACCCCGTCACATATCGCGTCGGCTACCATTGGTCCGAGCGCCTCACCCAGCAGCTCGGAAGCCCTGGCCGCGAGCTGGGCCCGGTCGACCGTCTCTGCAAGCTGCATTTGATCGAGCCTGAAGCGGTCAACTGTCCTGCGCCAGCCGCGGAGCGTGACCGGGTCAAGCCGTCGCAGCTCGAGACTGGCGCGCACAACCAGCAGCGTTGCCTCGCTCGCGGGATCGAGCATGTTGACCGGCTGGCCCGGGTGGCGGGTCGCCCGTGCGAGAATCCCGGCTTCCCAGGGAACGCGGTAGGTCTTGAGGAGGCGTTCGCCGGTTACGATTTGGTAGTGCAGGTGAAGATGAACCAGCCGACCGCTCCGCTCATCGTAGCCAAGATAACTCTCGATTGCCGGGTGATCTCGCATCGAGACTGACGGAAAGCGCTTGTATCCGCGGGTCAGCAGGATCGCCTGAGCGCGATGCTGATCGTGCCGCGCAATGAGCAGGTCGAGATCGCTTTCGCCCGCCAGCGCCGATCGAACGCGGCGACTGCTTTTCCAGTAACAATAGCAGATCGCCTGACGGCGAAAGTCGGCCAGGACCGCCAGGATCAGCGACAGGCTCGAATCATCGGCCGGCAATCTCAGGATCGAGTCCGGATAGCGCGGAAGTGCAAGAGGCTCTGTCATCGCAAACCCTCGACCTCGGCAGTCATGAATTCCGGTATCGCGCCATTGCCGTCCGGAAAGTTCGAAACCAGGTGGTGGTGCGCGATACCGGGTCAAAAGACTCCTTATGCAATTGATGGATGCCGTCGCCCGACAGGCCGGCAATCAGCTTGCGTCGCAACGCGGCATATGAGGCGCCAAGTGACGCGAAAGCCTTCGCTTTGAACGAGCTGGATGAATGCTTCTCCTGCATGAAGAAATATTCACAGACGTCGCCATATCCGTAGCCGGCATGTTTCTCGAGATCGACCCGTGTGATCACAGCGCTTACGGATTGGTCAGGATCTATCGCCGGGACAGCGTTGTTGCGCAGCAAGCCCAGTGCGCGTTGTACGAACTCACGTTTAGTGCTGCCCCACTTGACGACGAAAAGGATTTCGTCCGCCAGGCTGGCCAAAAGCCGTGTTTCGGACCTGCCAAGGACCGGCGGCGCCTTGATCATGATGCAATCGTAACTATCCCGCAATTTGTCGAGCAGACCCGGTAGTTCGATTGCAGCAAATCGCATTAGCGGATTGGCGGGCGATCGGCTCACGGGCAGATAATAGATCCCCTGCTCGGGAACAAGCTGGATGACGTTCGCCGCAGAAGCCTCACTCAGCGGATGATCGACGACGGTGCTCCGGCGTTGGTCCTCGATCGCGCGCGGGATCGACGTTTGCTTGTCGTCAAAATCGATCAAAAGCACGCGTTGTTGCAGGTGCGCCATGCAGGCGGAGAGGCTCATGGCCAGCGTGGTCTTTCCCTCTCCGGGCAGGCTAGAGGTGATCAGGACCACTTTGGGCCACGGGGACGTCAACTGCATCGTCGCTGCGATTGAACGTAGAGCTTCGGCATAAGCGGTGAGAGGCGTGGCTGACACGCACTGATCCAACAGGGCTGCCGCATCCGTCTCTGGGACCTGTGGAACGAGGCCGATGCAGGGGACACCGAGCGTCTCGTTGATTTCGTGCTCGCTTCGTAACCCTCGGTCGAGCCTCTCCAGGAGGACGCTCAGCAGCGAGCCGCAAATCAGGAACAAGACCAGGGCTGGAGGAATGAACAGAATCGGATTCGTGGAGCTCGGCCGGTCTGGCGTTACGGCGAGCGACAGGATGCTTGCATCGGACATGCCGGTCTCCCGGCGGTCCCGGATCCCCTGCTGTCGTCGCAGCAAGGCATGATACAGCTGGCTCTTCGTCGCAGCCTCTCGTTCGAGCTGCTGCAGGCGCTGGTCGGCCGCGCCGGTCTCGCCCGGCGGCTTTGAGGCATCAGACCTCTGCAGCAACAGCTGCTGAACATCCGCTCGGGATCGGTCGATGTCCGTCTTTAGCTCGGCAATGCGGCTATCGAGCCGGGTTAATTCTGCAGTCTTGTAGTTGCGTTCCCGGTCCTGTCCCGTCTCGATATAAAGTTCCACAACGCGGTTGGCGACGATCGCGGCTGCATCGGGGTCTGTCGACGTAAAGCTCACGCGGATGATGCGCGACGCGCCTTCGCGATCGACCAGGAGATTGCGTTGAATCTGGTCGACGTCCAGGCTCTTCCCGTTTCCGTCGTTGCCGGGTCTCCTGATCCAGGCCTTCAAACGTTGCGCAAGAACCGAGGGGCTCGGTACCCAACTCGGAGCGACGGTGAACAAGGGCGCACGGCGCGCGGTGCCTTCAGCATCGTTTTGCTCATCGGCACGTGGTGATGCATCTGACTCAGGGATGCCCTGCAGGCTGTTCGCGACGTGCTGCAGTTGATCGCGCGTGAGAAGCATCTTTACGTGGGTTTCGATCACGACGTCGTCCCGGGTCGGTGAGTCGACCGGGCCGTCCCTCTGAGCGATCGCGATCTGCGCCGTAGCGGTGTATTTTGGCGGCACAAGCAGCCCAAGGACAAACACGGACAGGGTGCCACACAACGTCGTGGTCAGGATGAATCGGCGGCGCCGGCGCAGGATATTGATGAGTTCGCGGACGTGAAGTTCGCCGATCGAGTCGCGGTCGTCTGCCGGACCGCTCGAAGCGTGGCCGGCTCGGACAGACGTCTCCGCTCGCGCCGCATGCCTCATGGTTGACCTCCTGGCAGCTCTCTCGATTGATCACAGAAGCAGTTGCATAGATGTGGTGCCGCGTCGTCGTCATCGCATCGACTGCCGCAAGTCGGAGCCGGCTGGCTGCAGGGTTGAGCAGAAACCCGGGAATGGGTATTCGTCATGAAAGTCTCTTTCGCAGTTGCGACTCCGGTGCAGAGTTGACCACTGGGGTCCTTTGCCGAATGGGCCCGTTGAGCAGCTCGTTATAGGCAGTGATGTAGCGGGCGATGGTGAGGTCGAGGCCGAATTCCTGCCTGACGATGTCGGAAGCGCGCGCGGCCATGGCCATCGCTGCGTCACGGCCGTCGAGTAGTTCGATAATTCCGGACGCAAGAAGGCGCGGCGCATGAGGCGGAACGAGCAAGCCGCTCCAGCGGTCCCGCACGACGTCAACGCAACCCGGCATCCGGGTTGTCACGATCGGTAGTCCGGCAAGTGCCGCCTCCATCAGGGCGCGCGGCACGCCCTCGCGATACTCGGTCGGAAACGCGAAGACGTCGGCCGCCTTGAGCAGGGAAGGGACGTCGGACCGCGGACCAATCGCCATCACGTAGGGGGCATGGCGGTCGATCTCCGCCTGTGTTACCGCCAGTGGTCCCTCGCTTTCTCGCGGGCCGACAAGCACGAAACGAACGGCTGGTCGGGCCTGGTGAACCAGCGCGGCCGCCTCCAGCAAGGTTGGAATCCCTTTTTGCCGGGTCAGGCGCGTAACGGTGATGACAATCTCACAGCCTTCCAGCCCTAGTGTCCGCCGTAGCTCCGCTGCTGTCGGCCCTGCCGCCGCCGTCCGCTCGAACAACCCGATATCGATACCTGATCCGGGAATCAGCCGGCTCAATCCCGAGCCTATCAACGCATGGTGTTCGAAAAAGGATTGATCGTCCCGATTCTGGAACACCGTCATCGCCGTCGACCGGGCGGCAAGCCGGTGAAGCGCGCGGTAAACCGGGGAGAGCGTGAGCGCGAGCACCGAACGCGAAGAATAGATCCAGCCCAATCCGTTGATGGTTCGTATGACTGCTACCCCGCTATTGACGGGGGTCGCGAGAGGAACGAGCAGATTCGGCTTGGTGTCGAAGCTCTGGGCAATGTCCGGTTGGATATCCGTGATGAGGCCGCGAAGGGCCCTGATTGCACTCCAATCGGCCAGCGGGTTGATAAACCGGTCAAAGCGGAACGGATGATAGTCGATGCCTGCGCGAGCGAAGGGAGCGCTATTGCCAGTACCGGCCGCCGTCACCTTCGTCCCGCGATCGGCAAGGGCGAGCAGGAACGGAATGCGAAGGTGGTGATCCTCTCCCCCGATGCAGAGCACATGTGCCTTCAAGTCACCAATCTCCTTGCTTCGCTCGCGGAAGAGCGACATGGGACTCGCGCGCGCGAGCCCATGCTGCAGCAGATTGCGAGACCCTTGGACGCAAGATTTTCGGCCTAAGGCCCTTGCACGCCCAGCTGTGTCGAGACTTGCGGTGTCATCGATCGGCTGGCCGTGTCGATGCAGCGATTGAATGTTAGCAACACTGGTTTCGAAAGCATCCTTGCATTGGAGGTACCCCTTAAGAGGTTAGGGTTGTTCATCGGGAAGCGATTAGCGTGCGGCGCCCGCAAGGCGGTCGATTTTCCATAATACTGCGGGCCGAGCCCGCGGCGTGGTGGTCGCGAGCCGAATGCACCATCGTTACGGTGGTGAACTCCGCAGCTTGTGATGTCCCATCAGCCGCGACACGGTCAACCGCGCTCTACCGGCTCCTACAGTTGCGCGCTTCGTGGGTCCTTGAGGCGAACATCCGACTTCTGCGGCGCGTCGTCACAGCCTGGAGGTGGTAATTCGCTTTAGCCAAACGCAATGGTCGCGAACCGGCTAACATTTGCACGTGGATTGGCGGTAGGCGCGATCAAAAGGGGGACAGTCGCTCCGGCGGAGCGCGACACGGAGGAAGAAATGAAGGCTGTTATTCAGTGCGGCGGTAAGGGAACGCGTTTGCGCCCCCACACATCTATTCTGCCAAAGCCCCTTATGCCGATCGGAGCGCGACCCGTGATCGAGCTCGTGCTCAAATGGCTCAGGCGAAACGGGATCAGGGACGTCTTCGTTACAACAGGTTACCTAGGTCACCTTATTCGCAGCGTCTGTGGCGACGGCAATCAATGGAACATGCACATCAGCTACACCCAGGAGCCGGAGCCGCTTGGCACCATCGGTCCACTATCGTTGCTGCGCGATGAGCTCAACGAGCCGTTCCTGGTTCTCAATGGCGACGTGCTGACCGACCTCAACCTCAGCCAGTTCGCGAATTTTCACCGCCGGCATAACGGGGCTCTCAGCATCGCCACCGCCACGCGTCTTACGAAGATGGATTTTGGCGTGATCGACGAAGCCGAGGGGCAGGTCACGGCATTTCGCGAGAAGCCCGATTTGCAGCATCTCGTCAGCATGGGGATCTACTGCATGAACCCCACGATCCTCGAATGCATACCGTCCGGCGTTCCATTTGGCTTCGACGACCTGATGGTCCAGATGCTTCAGGAAGATACAGCCGTGCATGTCTTCAAGCACAACGGACGGTGGCTCGATATCGGCCGGGTCGAGGACTTCCTCAAGGCTCAGGATATCCCATGGGACGAGCAGTCCCCTGCAATCGCGGCCGTGGCAGCCGCCTGAGACCGCTTCGCTGCTCGCGACGCGGTTGAACGGTTTGCTCGGGCATGAGCGGAGGCTATCGCATGCTATTGGTATCGGAGCCCATCCTTGGGGCAGAGGAAAAGTTAGCTCTCGCCAGCGTCATCGACAGCGGCTGGATCACGATGGGAGATCGCGTCCGCGAGTTCGAGCAGGCGTTCGCCCGCCTGCATGGCGCCGAAGACTCGGTCGCCGTCAGCTCGTGCACTGCTGCTCTTCACTTGATCCTGCATGCGCTTGGTATTGGGCCTGGCGATGAAGTTCTCGTGCCTTCGCTGACTTTCGTCGCTACTGCCAACAGCGTGCTCTATGTCGGAGCTCGGCCTGTCTTCGTCGATATCGCGTCGCCGGACGTGCCTCTGATGTCGCTGGATGACGCGGAAGCCAGGTGCAGCTCAAGAACCAAGGCTGTTATTCTCGTACATTTTGCCGGCTATCTTCCGGAACGCGAGAAGTGGCAGTCGTTCGCCCGGCGCAAGAGGTTGCTCTTGATCGAAGACGCTGCCCATGCGCCAGGGCAGCCGGCAGCGGGGACGTTCGGCGAAGCGGCCGCGTTCAGCTTTTACGGCAACAAGAACATGACGACAGCTGAAGGAGGCGCGATCATTGCACGCGACCCGCTATTGAGGGAAACCATCAGGCGGGCACGGTCTCATGGCATGACGAGCGGCACGCGGCAGCGCCTTGACAGCCGCACTCCGGACTACGATGTGACGATCCTCGGATTCAACTATCGCATGGACGAGTTACGGGCTGCACTTGGCCTCGTGCAGTTGAGGCGGTTGCAGGAGTGGAATGACATCAGGAGACGGCTGTCGCTGCACTATCGCCGGCTCATTGTGAATCATTGCTCCTCGGTGACGGTTCCTTTCGCAGATGAATGGCCATCTGCGTATCACCTGATGCCGGCTGTTCTTCCGGCGGAAACCAGCCGGCAAGCAGTCATCGACAGTCTGCGCGGCCGAGGTATTCAGACCACCGTGCATTATCCTCCCGTGCATCGGCTGACATTCTACAATCAGATCTGCCAGCGTTGTCATTTGCCGCAAACCGAAGAGTTTGCGCGGCGCGAGCTCACGTTGCCGTTGCACCCGCGGATGTCGCTGGTCGACGTCGAGTTCGTGATAGAGGCGCTTGCGGCCGCGCTGAGCGCAAAGGCCGCGATGGAGGCTGTTGCGTAACGATGTACGAGCTCTCTGGACCTTCAATCGGTGCACGGGCGGGTTTGCACCACCCATCCGGTGATGGGTTGCGACGCGCACTGGATGTTGGATGTGCCGGCGTTGCGGCCTTACTCCTCGCGCCGGCCGCCCTGATCGTCGCGCTCGCCATCTGGATCGAAGGTGGGAGACCCATCCTGTTCTCGCAGCTTCGTCTGGGACGAAATGGACGGCCCTTCCGGATGTACAAGTTCCGCAAATTCAGGCGCGATTGCGACGCCGGCGGCTGCCCGCTCACTCTGGAAGAAGACGGGCGTTTGACGAGAGTCGGGCGGCTCCTTGCCGCATCCAAGCTGGATGAACTACCGCAACTTTGGAACGTTCTGCGAGGCGATATGTCGGTTGTTGGCCCACGACCGGAGTCGCTTGCATTCGCCGATTGTTTCCGCAACGGCTTCGAAAGGCTTCACGAACACAAGCCGGGCCTTTTCGGGCCCTGTCAGGTCTTGTTTCGGAACGAAAGCAAGCTCTATCCCTCCAATATGACTGCGGTGGAGTTCTACCGGAATGTCTTGTTCCCGGCGAAAGCGGTGATCGACCTGGACTATTTCTCGCGCCGGACGCTTGTCTCCGATCTGGGTTGGATCGTCCGGGCGGCGTGGATGATCGTTTCCGGAGCACGAACAAAACTGATTCTCGATCGTCGGCCGATCGATATGCGGAAACGATGAGGCGGCACCGATGCCGGAGCGCTACGTCGATGCAAAAATCCTGGTAACCGGGGCAGACGGGTTCATCGGCTCGCACCTGACGGAAGCTCTTGTCGGCGCCGGCGCCGAAGTTACGGCTCTCGCGCAATACAATTCCTTCGACAACCACGGTTGGCTGGACGATCTGCCGCAGCCGGTTCGGGAGAGGGTCAATCTCGTGCGTGGCGATATCCGCGATGCGGCGTTTGTTGGCCGGCTCGTGCGAGGCCAGGAAATCGTCTTTCATCTCGCCGCGTTGATCGCCATACCCTATTCGTACGTCGCGCCGCAGTCCTATGTGGAAACCAACGTACTCGGTACACTGAACGTCCTCGAAGCTGCTCGAAATCACGGTACGGAGCGGGTCGTTCAGACTTCGACCAGCGAGGTGTACGGCAGCGCGTTGACGATGCCGATCAACGAATCGCATCCGCTGCAGGGACAATCGCCGTACTCGGCTTCCAAGATAGCCGCGGATATGATGGCGGAAGCATTTGCGAGGTCGTTCGACGTACCGGTCGTCATCCTGAGGCCGTTCAATACGTTCGGGCCGCGCCAGAGCGAAAGAGCGATCGTAGGCGCCATTATTCGGCAAGCGCTGGACCCATCCTGCCCGGCAATCATGGTCGGCGACGCGACGACGGTGCGCGATCTGACTTTCGTTGCCGATACTGCGGGCGCGTTCATGGCCGCCGGGCTGTCCGAAAACCTGGAGTACGGCCACGCATATAACGCCGGCAGCCAACGGGCGATCAAAGTGAGCGATCTGATCGATCTGGTTGTGGAGCTCACATCCAGCGGCAAGCCCGTGGTTCAAGACGACAAGCGCCTGCGGCCGGTGAATTCGGAAGTGCGGGCGCTTCTTGCCGATTGTACGCGCTTTGCGCGTGCGACGGGATGGTTACCACGGATTCCTCTGCGAGAGGGGCTGGAAAAAACCATCGAATGGTGGCGCTGCCGCCTCTCGGACAAGAAGGTGCGCCGGCAGAGAGACTTCATCACATGAACGGATCCCTCGACTCGAGGTGAACACGCCATGCGACGTCGCCTCAGATCGATCTCGCTGAACGAGCTGCTGAGGGTTGCCGGCGAATTGTCGGAAGCTGGAAAGCTGTCCGAGGCCGAGCGGTTGTTGGACCACATTCTGTCGGCTGCGCCGGATGAGCCGCTCGCGCTGCACGACAAGGGCGTTGTGCTTTTTCGCTTGCAGCGACACCAGGCGGCTGTCGAGACGATCGAGCGCGCGGTCAGTCTGGCCCCCGAGACAACGGTCTTCCGCCGCAATCTGTGTCCGATCTATGAGCGGATGGGCCGTTATGACGATGCGTTGCGCGTGGGGCATGAGGCGCTCGACAGAGCTCCGGACGATCTGCAGACCTTGTACAATCTGGCGGTCGTCTACTATCGGAAATTGGAGCTGGACAAGACCATTGCGTGCGCTCGTCGCGCTTTGGCGCTGGATCCTGCAGCTCCGGGCCCACATTTTCAGTTAGCCGAGGCACTGTTGCTGCGTGGCGAATTCGCGGAGGGCTGGAGCGAGTATGAGTGGCGTTACCGGGTTGCGGACGCGCCGCCGCTCTTGCCCTCGATCGATCGCCCGCAATGGGACGGAGCGCCGCTGCCTGATGCCACGTTGCTGCTGATCGCCGACCAGGGTTTCGGCGATGCCATCCAGTTCTGCCGCTATGTCCCATGGGTCTGCGCGCGTTGTCACCACGTGGTGGTCGTGGCCGATCCAATTCTGCATCCGTTGATCCGGCAGGTGCATCCAGCGCCTGAATTGGTGGACCGCTGGGACTGCTGTCCGCCGTTCACCGCCTATTGTCCGCTATCCGGATTGCCGCGTTTGCACGGCACCACCCTCGATACGATTCCCGGCACGGTCCCGTACCTCCGCGCTGATCCCGCGCAAACCAGGAGTTGGCGCGCTCGCTTGCAGGAGTTGCTGCAACCGGCGACGCGCCGCGTCGGAATCGTCTGGGCCGGAAGACCAACTCACAAAAATGACCGTAACCGCTCCATGAACCTGTCGACTCTTGCACCGATCGCCGCATTGGACGGCATCTCTCTCGTCTCGTTGCAGAAAGGGTCGGGGCAGGTTGCGATGGCTGACTATTTCGAGCGCGCCCCACTGCTGAACTTGGGCGCCGAGATTGCCGATTTCGCCGACATGATGGCCGTTGTCGAAGCGCTCGACCTGATCGTCACCGTCGATACCGCCGTGGCGCATCTAGCGGGCGCAATGGGCAAACCTGTCTGGATTCTGCTCCCCTATTCACCCGATTGGCGCTGGCTGCTGGAACGCAGGGATAGTCCCTGGTATCCGGCCGCGCGCTTGTTCCGACAGCCAAGCCCGGGCGATTGGAACAGTGTGGTACGCGAGGTCGCCAACGCGCTTTCCGAGCCCCGCGAGAGCCAACCATTTCTGGGTACCGCGAATGGCTCGTGCACGGGCGCTCAGTACTCCTCATTCGCCGAGCCGGATATCGCTGCGAGGGTTTAACCTGTCAGTGCCGCTCGCCTCGAAATCGAGACCAGGCCGCACGACTGCGTTCGAAATGATCGCGGCCGACCGGGATTCTTCGTTTCTGTGTGAGGGCATCGAACGCTGTCGCTGAGCCGTCTCCAGCTCAAGACCCGAATTGTTTGGGAGAGCTTTGATGTTTCGGGTCGTTGAGCCAGGTGCGGACGAGGTGAGGAGGGCAGGTCCGCCCGACGCTGCCGGTTTGTCCTGGACCACGAGCTTAGGCGGAGCCTGCGGCTTGCAAGAAATGCTTGCGGAACGTGATGGGCCGCTGGCGGCGAACGGACGCCTTGTTGCGCGAGGCACGACGAACGCAGATCGGCAAGCCCTTTGCGGCTGCAGCAGCGGCCTGAAACGCAACCGATGCTGCGGACTAGATCCCGCTTTCGCCGCCTTGCCCGAGGAAAGGGCGCAGGTCGATGTTCTTGCCGGTTCTGCGGTGAAGGCGCTGGCCGATGGCGACGTCGCCACGGCCGAGGCGCAAAGCCTGGATGTGCTGGACATCGCGCCCCGATTTCCGACTGCTCTTTGGACGCTATATCAAATCCGCCGTCGTGCAGGTCACGAACAGGCGGCGTTGGCGTTGCTGCAACGGCTTGTGACAGTGGCGCCCAATAATGTCGAAGCCGCGCAGGAACTGGCGATGCTGCTGTTCCAGCGAGGCGACATGGTCGCAGCCGAGCACCACGCGCGAAATGCAATCCGGCTCGCGCCGTTGCATCCCCACTCGCACAGACTGATGGGGATGATTCTGACCGAAACTCAACGTCCCCATGTCGGCGAGTTTCACTATCGTCGTGTTCTCGAACTATCCGGCGAACGCGACCCGATCCTGTTGGCCAACCTCGCCTGGAACCTGAAGTGCCAGGGAAGGATCGCGGAAGCGCGCACGCTTTACAAGGAATCCGTGGCGAGCGCACCCGATGTCTTCCAAACGCTGTTTGGATGGGGCCAGCTCGAGGAAGTTGACGGCAATTTCGCGGTCGCCAGGTCACTGCTGGATCGCGCCGCGGAGATTCGCCCCGATGATCCGGGCTTGCGGGTCGCTCGATCGACGCTGGTCGCGCGCGAGGGCAATCTTGCAGCGGCGCTCGCCGAGCTGGGGTCCGATTCAACCGGTGCAGCGAACAGCGCGGCTGTCGCGGCGCACGCGGACCCTAACGCGCTGCTCGAGAAAGGCCGAATTCTCGACAGGCTCGGCCGGTATGATGAAGCGTTCGCCTGCTTCGACGAAGCAAAGCGACTGGCGCGCGAAATCGTCGGAAAATCCTATCTCGATCAACAGGCCCGCGAGATCGCCGACCGCTTGCGGCAATTCTTCGTCAGCGATCGCCTGCGATTAATGCCCAGGGCGTCCGTGCGTGAAGGACACTCACAGCCAATCTTCATCCTCGGTTTCCCGCGCTCGGGAACGACACTGGCAGAGCAGGCGCTGTCCAGCCATCCCAGGATTTCGGCCGGCGACGAACTTCCGTTCGTCAACGAACTCATCGACATGATTCCGAGATGGTTCAGCAGCCCGTTGTCCTATCCCGAAGCTCTGGCTGAATTGTGGATGGGAGACAATCGGCGCGGAGCTGAGACATTGCGGGACGCATACCTGCAGAAGGCGGAGCTCCGAGGAATAGTCACACCTGGGAGCGCCTACTTCACGGACAAGATGCCTCTGAACGAGATGCATCTTGGCTTGATCTCCCTGATCTTCCCGCGGTCGCCTTTGATCCACGTCGTGCGTCATCCGTTGGACGTCGTTCTATCCGTGTACGCCCATCACCTGACCCACGGATATTTTTGCGCCTATGGGCTGGAGACGATCGCGCGCCATTACGCCCTGGTCATGGATCTGGTCGGTCATTATCGAACGGAAGTGACGCTGCGGTATCTGCCGGTGCGGTACGAGGACATGGTGGCGGATATGTCGGGCAGCGTGCGCCGCATGCTTGACTTCGTCGGTGAGAGCTTCGACGAGCGTTGCGTCAATTTTCAGGAAAATCTGCGCCGGCCGCAGACCCCGAGCTACGCGCAGGTTTCGCAGAAATTATATGACCGATCCCGCTTCCGTTATCGCCACTACCGGAAGCATCTGGAGCCGGTCATCCCGATACTTAAGCCCATTATCGAACGGCTTGGCTACGTCTTGGATTGATTGCTTCCACGACGTTGCGGCGAACAGTTGAGTAATGCCGATGTCAACGACGATCAGCAGCAGTGTGACTGGACCGGTAATCCTCGCCCCCGCAACCGATAATCCTCTGTACATCACCAGCACGGGCACGGTGACTTCGACGGGAATTTCTGACGGCATCGACGGGGGTGCCGGCACCACCTGGACGATTTCGAATGCAGGTGTGGTGTCCGCCGCTGTCACCGGTAATGGCGTGTCGTTGGCTGGCAGTGGTATCGTCAGCAACACCGGTTCGATTTCGGGCAATGATGCGCTCCGGCTCAGCGCGGGCGGCAGCGTGACGAATAATGTCGGCGGGTCGATCTCGGGCTTGGGCGCTCTCGGAGTTGGAATAGCTACCGGCGCGGGTGTCTACATCGGAGGCGCCTCCGGCACGGTGACGAACCATGGCGCGATCTCCGGGGTGGCGTATGGCGTCGTGCTGGGAGCCGGGGGCTCGGTGACCAACACCAGTTCGATTACCGGTGGTGAGGACGGCGTCACCGTTCATGGGGCCGCAGCGACAATCGCGAACTACGGAAGCATTACCGCGACAGTGGATGACGGCATCGGTCTGTTCGCCGGCGGCAATGTAACGAACGCTGCAGGCGCGTCCATTTCAGCCACCGGCACCAAGGGTGCCGGCGTCTACATCACCGGCGGTGTCGCCGCGATTACAAATGCGGGCAACATCTCGGGGTCCAGCGTCCACGGCATCCTTATCGAAGGCGGCGGCAATGTCCTGAACGAGGCGACCGGGTCGATTTCGGGAGTGAACACCGGCGTGTTTTTCAAGGTCGAGCCGGGGACCGTAACGAATGAGGGCCAGATTACGGCGACGGGGACCCAGGGCTCCGGCGTCTATATGGAGAACGGCGGCAGTGTCACCAACACCGCGACCGGAACCATCACGGGCCACAAGTTCGGTGTCTTCCTGGAAGGCGCCGCGACGACCCTTGCGAACTATGGCAGCATTTCGGGGACGACTTATGACGGCGTCGTGCTCGGGCTTGGCGGCACCGTGACGAACGCGGCGGGCGCTTCCATTTCGGGGCTCACCGGAGGCATCTATATCAAATACCGGGCCGCCGGCACCGTCACCAACAGCGGCAACATCAGCGCGACCGGAACGGGAAGCGCCGCGATTGATCTCGCCGATGGCGGCGTCGTCACCAACAATTCGACCGGATCGATCTCAGGCAACGCGTTTGGCGTCTTTATCACCGGAGCCGCAGGTACCGTCACCAACTCGGGCAGCATTACGAGCGCGAAGTACGGCGCCGTCGAACTCGTGAAAGGCGGCATGGTCACCAACAACGCGGGCGCCTCGATCACGGGCGGCAGCAACGGCGTCTATGGCGAAGTAGGTGGGTCGGCCACGGTTACCAACAGCGGCATTATCAGTGCGGCAAGCGCCAGTGGCGCGGGTGTCGATCTCGCCGGCGGTGGCAGCATTACCAACAATGCGGGCGGTTCAATCTCGGGCGGCGGCTTCGGTATCTTTACCACCGGCGTTGCTGTGACGGTTAGCAACAGCGGCAGCATCTCGGGGTCCCATGGCATCGCTCTTGAGGCCGGCGGCAGCGTCACGAACACCTCTTCCGGCGTGATCCTCGGGCAGGTCGCCGGTTTCTTTTCGCAAGGAGCTGCCGCGACGCTGAGCAATGCCGGCAGCATCAGCGCGACCGCTGGCGCCGCGGCCGACATGGAGGCGGGCGGCAGCGTCAGCAACCTTGCCGGCGCGACGTTATCGGGTAGCACCTTTGGCATCTTCCTTGTCGGCGGTTTAGGTACGGTGACGAATGCCGGTGCGATTACCGGCGGCACCGACGGCATCGAGCTGGGGGCGGGCGGCAGCGTCACGAACAATGCCGGCGGCTCGATCTCGGGCACGTCGTTCGGCGTCTTCACCACCGGCGTTGCCGCGACGGTGGACAACAGCGGCAGCATTTCGGGTTCCAAAGCTGTTGGCCTCGAGGCAGGCGGCAGTCTTACGAATGCCGCGTCCGGTTCGATCTCCGGTCAACTCGACGGAGTCCATGCTCAGGTAGGAGCCGCGACCGTCAGCAATGCCGGCCACATCAGCGCGACGGCTGGGCCAGCTGTCGACCTGGAGGCTGGCGGCAGCGTCACGAACCTCGCCGGGGCGACGATTTCGGGGAGCTCCTTTGGCGTCTACATCAATGGCGGCTCCGGCACTGTAACCAACGCGGGCACGATCTCGGGCGGTACCGACGCCGTCGATTTCGCCGGCAGCGGCACCAATCGGCTCATCGTTGACCCTGGCGCTGTGTTCGTCGGCCATGTGAACGGTGGTACCGGCACCAGTACCCTCGAGCTTGCCGCCGGTACCGGCTCGATCAGCGGCATAGGCACCGGTTCGTTCGACAACTTCAAAGGACTCGCGGTCGATATCGGCGCGACCTGGACGCTCAACGGTGCCAATGTTGCACCAACGGTCCTCGATAACGGCACGCTCGTCGTTGCCGGCTCATTCGACGTCTCGACCGCAATCGACCCAAGCAGCACCGGCCTGTTCCAGCTGGGCAGCAGCGCCACGCTTGAACTTGCTGCGGCCACCGGTTCGACGGCCCAAATCAAGTTCCAGGACAGCAGCAGCGAGCTGATCATCGACAACGCCACCCTGTTCGGCTCCAATGTTGGCACCGCATCCTATGCGGGGCCGCAGCTGCAAAGCTTCGTCGATGGCGACAGGATCGACCTGAGGACCTTTTCCGCGGCAGGCGTGACGTTCAGCTACAACGCCTCGACGGGTCTACTACAAATATCTAATAGCGCCCATCAGGTCGCCGACCTCGAATTTCAGACTTCCAGTCTTGGCAGCACGCACTTTGCGGTGAGTGGCGATGGAGCGAACGGCGTCATCGTCACAATCGATCCTCCGCCACCGGTGGTGACGACGTCAAATCTCGCCGAGAACCCCCTTCAGACGCTGGCAGCATCTAGCCTGTTCACGGTGAGCGACCCGAGCGGCTACGCGATCACCAAATATGATTTCTGGGACCGCACCAGCGACCCGGCGAGCGGCCACTTCTATTTCAATGGCGTTCTGGTGCCGGATCACACGGAGCTTGTGGTCACGGCAGCACAGCTCAGCGAAGTGACGTTCGTCACCGGCACGGATGGCAACGCGCTGGAAGTGCGGGCGTTTGACGGAGTGAACTGGAGCGCGTCCGACAGCCAGCTC
>NZ_DASREO010000016.1:0-123787 GCF_035652035.1 Bradyrhizobium sp. | reverse complement strand
GGGTTTGCGTTGTTGGTCAAACCATGGAGCGGCGCCATTTCGCTCACCGTAGTCCTGATTATTTGCCTTGCTCTTGTTGGCGTCGCCAAGCTCACTTATCCGCTGCAGCGTTTCGGATACCTGTCCGGCTATCGTGGTTGGATTCGGGCCAGCAGTGTGGTCGACCTTGTGCTTGCCGCTCTGATGTTCATCGACCTTCCGGAAACCGCGCTATGGGCTCCCGGGCTGCTGCTGGGTGCAAACATGATTCTGGGCGGCATTGCCCTGCTCGTGATCGCACTGCTGGAAAGGCGAAAACTCGGCGCGGAGCATGCGGATCGGCAGACGGTTAAGCCCTGACCGGCCGTTCGCTCCGACCTGCGATAGATCAAATCGCCCGCCGACACAAAAGCTACGATTGCGCTCGACTTTCTATTGGAGAGCTCGATGGCTATCAAAGATATTCTGCTCACCCTGACCAGTTACCCGGATCCGACACCTGTCTCTGTGATCGATCGTGCCGTTTCTCTTGCGTCCGCGCTCGACGCGCATATCGCGGCGGTCGCCTGCGACGTTCACCTCGAGATCCCCGGTAGCTTCGTTTCCTTTGGGACGGCCGGCGCGATCGCTGCCCGCGAGGCTCATCGAAGCCACGACGCTGCGCAGGACCTTCTTGCCGCCTTCGAGGCCGCAGCCCAGAAGGCAGGCCTGTCGCACGAAATCATTCATGAGAGGAGCGTAAGCTATCGCGTTCCCGGGCAGCTTGTCGCGTATGCGAGGCTGCGCGATCTCACCATCGTTTCGGTTCCGGCCTCCTATGATCAATGGTATGCGGAAGCCATCATCTTCGGATCGGGACGTCCAACCCTGGTAGTGCCCGAAAGCGAACCTCGCAACCCATTCAAACTGAACACGGTTGTGGTTGCGTGGGATTTCAGCCGCTCGGCTGCGCGGGCCGTCGCCGACGCCATCCCGGTGTTGGAGAAGGCCAAGACGGTGCGAGTGGTCACCGTGACCAACGAGAAGGCGATCGACACCAGCCACTCGACCGAGGAAGTCGCCAAGAATCTGTCACGTCACGGAATCGACGTCATTGTGGATCGCGTCGACGCTGGGGGATTCACGATTGGCGAGTCGCTCACAAGGGAGATCGCCTCCCACAACGCTGACCTGCTGGTGATGGGAGCCTACGGCCACTCACGCTTCCGCGAATTCATTCTTGGAGGTGCGACACAAAGTATGCTGGCGAGGCCACTGCTTCCTATTCTGCTTTCGCACTAATCGACGGCATCAACGTGGAACCGCTGAAGCCAACCAAAGAGGCGGCGCGGGGCACGATCGGACTCGCCGTCGAGACCATCGCGCGCGAGCCTGCCGGGCTCGCGGTATTTCACGCCCGTGGTCTGTCGAAAACCTATCACATGGGCGAAGTCGACGTGCATGCTTTGCGCGACGTCGATCTCGATATCTACGAGCGGGAATTTGTCGTTCTGCTCGGCCCGTCGGGTTCAGGCAAATCGACCCTTCTGAACATCCTTGGCGGTCTCGACAACCCAACATCCGGTCAGGCGAATTGGCGCGACCATAACCTGGTTGGAGCGGACGACGCCGAGTTGACGCGCTACCGGCGCGAACATGTCGGCTTTGTTTTTCAATTCTACAACCTGATCCCAAGCTTGACCGTGCTGGAAAATGTCGCGCTGGTGAATGAGATTGCGGAAGCGCCGCTCGATCCGCTCGAAGTCATCAAACTGGTCGGTCTCGAGCATCGCGTCGATCACTTTCCCTCGCAATTGTCTGGCGGCGAGCAGCAGCGCGTCGCAGTTGCCCGCGCCATTGTTAAATCCCCGGACGTCCTGTTGTGCGACGAACCGACCGGAGCCCTGGACTATGAGACTGGGAAGGTGGTGCTGGCAGCGATAGCCCGTGCCAACGAGCGGTTCGGAACGACGATCGTCATCATTACGCATAACGCGGCGATTGCAGGCATGGCCGACCGCGTGCTGCGGCTCGGCGGTGGGCGCATTGTCGGCGAGGAACGCAACGCAAAACGGCTCTCGGCCGAAGAGGTGCGCTGGTGAGCCTGTTGGACCGCAAACTCGCGCGAGACATCGCTGCCATGCGCGGACAAGTGCTCACCATTGCACTGCTCGTAGCCGCCGGCGTTGCCGTGTTTGTCGGTTCGGTCTCGACCTACGTTTCTCTGCGGGCCGGGTGCGATGAGTTTTATGCGAATGCCCGGTTTCCGCAAATCTTCGTCTCGATGAAGCGAGCGCCGCTGTCGATCGTACCGCGCCTTGATTCCATTGCGGGCGTTGTCGCGGTCGAACCGCGCATCGCGCGCGAGGTCATCGTCGATTGGCCCGCCGCCTCGCAGCCAGTCTCGGCTCGCATGATCTCTTTGAGCCATGCTGGCGACGAACAGCTGGCGCGCCTTTACCTGCGGCGAGGCACTGCACCCGAAGCAGGCTCCTCCCACGGCGCCGCGGTGAACGAGGCTTTCGCCGAGGCAAATGGCGTCAGGCCCGGCGAAAATATCCGGGTTCTGCTCAATGGCAAGCTGGAGGACTTTCGCGTTTCCGGGATCGCCCTTTCGTCGGAATATGTCTACGCCGTGAAGCCTGGGCTGCCGATTCCCGACGACCGCCTCTATGCCGTTCTTTGGGTGGATCGAAGCGCGGCCGAGGCAGCTTTCGCTATGAAGGGCGCGTTCAACGATGCCATCGTTTATTTGGCGCCGGGTATCGAGCCCCAATCAGTCATCGAAGAGCTGGACCGATTGCTCGAATCCTATGGCTCGGTTGGTGCCGTCGCGCGCCGTGACCAGCCCTCGAACAGGTTCCTTGAGGACGAACTCAATCAGCAGAAGGTGATGTCCATCACCATTCCTGTCGTCTTCCTGGGCGTTGCGGCTTTTCTGCTCAATAGCGCGCTAGGACGCCTGGTTACCGCTCAACGCGAGCAGATCGCGGCGCTGAAGGCGCTCGGCTTTCCGACGTTCACTCTCACCTTGCACTATCTGAAATTCGTGATCGTCATCGTCCTCATAGGATCGACGCTTGGAATCGCGGGCGGCTTCGGCTTTGGAAACGCCATGATGGCGAGCTACCAGGGCTTCTTCCGTGTCCCGGATCTGCCGTTCAGGCTCGCCGCCTGGTCGGCGTTCGCCGGAATCGCGATCAGTCTGCTCGCCGGTTCGCTGGGCGTCTTGACCGGTCTTCGGGAGGTCATCGCCCTGGCGCCGGCTGTTGCCATGCGCCCGGCAACGCCGCTCGGCTTCCGACGGTCTTGGATCGAAGCAGTTCTGCCGCTTAAGGTAATCACAACCCGGTGGATAATGATGTTGCGCAACATGGCCGGGCGTCCGTTTCGCTCGGCGCTCACGGTGACCGGCATCGCGTTCGCCGTTCCGATGATGATGCTTGGGATCTTCTGGCGCGACGCTATCGACGAGATGGTCGAGCTGCAATTCCATTTGGTGGAACGCGGCAACACCTCGATCACCTTCCCGCATCCGATGGACCGTGCCATTATTCGCGATCTGGCGCGCTTGCCCGGCGTTCTGGCCGTCGAAGGACAACGCATCGTTCCCGTACGGCTTCGCTCGGGGCACCATAGCTATCTGACCTCGGTGATCGGCCTCTCTCCGGGCGACGAATTGCGAAGGCCGCACGACGCAGCGCTGCGTCCAATCGCTGCGTCGCCAGACGGAATTACGCTGACCCGTCGCCTGGCTGACCGGCTTGAGGCAGGTCGGGGCGATATCATCACCATCGAAACCATGGAAGGCCGGCGCTTGAAGCGTGACCTGCCCGTGACGACCATCGTCGATGAGTCGATCGGCATGGCATCCTATATGGATCTGGATGTGCTTAACCACCTCACCGGCGAAGGAGCCGTGGTTTCTGCCGCGAGCCTATATGTCGAGCCGAACGCGCTGGCTTCGGTTGGTCTCGCCTTCAAGAACCTCCCGACAGTCGAGTCCGTGACGATGAAGGCCTACACCTTGTCGTCGTTTCTCGAGAAGATCGCAGGCCTCGTGTTCGTCAGCGCCGGGATCCTCACGGCCTTTGCCGCCATCATCACGGTCGGCGTTGTTTATAACAGCGCACGCATCAGCCTGCAGGAACGGGCATGGGAACTGGCCAGCCTGCGAGTGCTCGGCTTCACGCGCGGCGAAGTTGCCAGCATCCTGTTCAGTGAATTTGCTGTCGAGACCGGGCTCGGAATTCCAATCGGGCTGTGGCTGTCACGCGCGATCATCAGATTGATTGCAAAATTCCACTCGAACGACAGTTTCCAGATCCCGCCGGTGATCGAGCCGCGGACTTACCTGATTGCGGCTGGGGTCGTACTGGCAGCAACGGCAGCCAGCACGTTCGTTGTCCGCAGACGTGTCGACCGGCTTGATTTGGTTGCGGCTCTCAAGACGAGGGAATGAGGATGCGTATGACCGTTCGCCGTATGGCCATCGTTGTCGCGATCCTCGCGGCTGTCGCGGTGGTAATCTGGGCAGTGATGCCCGGAGCTGTTCCGGTCGAGACGGCTCTGGTTACCAAGGGCAAGTTTGTCGCCAGCGTCGATGAGGACGGCAAGACCCGCGTTCGCGAACGCTATGTCGTGGCGGCGCCCCTGTCTGGAAGGCTCGGGCGGATTCGGTTCAAGGTCGGCGACGAGATCAGGGTCGACGATGCCGTAGCGACAATCACGCCGTCGCCTGCGCCGCTGATGGATCCGCGCACCCGGCATGAAGTCGAGGAGCGGCTTGGCGCGGCCGAGGCGAATGTGGAGCGGGCCAAGGCCGTGGTCGAGCGGGCGCGCGACCAAAGCAATCAGGTGAACACGGATCTCAACCGGACGAAAACTCTGGCTGACCGCGGAGCTGCGACCGCGCAGGCCCTGGAGCACGCCGAGCTTGCGGTTCGTCTGGCGGATCGGGATCTGCGCGCGGCAGAGTTTCTTGATCATGCGGCCGAGCATGAGCTCAGCCAGATGCGGGCCCTGCTGGCGCGGTATAGCGGCGGCAGCAATGCCAACGAGGTGCCGGAAAGCTGGACGGTACCCGCTCCTGTCTCGGGCGTCGTGTTGAGGGTAGCTCAGGAGAGCGAGACGATCGTCCAGCCCAGCACGCCGCTTTTGGATATCGGCGATCCGCACGATCTCGAAATCGTGGTCGATGTCCTGAGCACCGATGCGGTCGAAATTCGCCCGGGCGCTGATGTCACAATTGTCCATTGGGGTGGCCAGGCGTCCCTTTCCGGACGCGTGCGCCGGGTCGAGCCGGCAGCCTTTACAAAGGTTTCGACACTCGGCGTCGAAGAGCAGCGGGTCAACGTCCTTGTCGACATCGCATCACCGGCCGAGCAGTGGACGAAGCTCGGCGATGGATATCAAGTAGACGCGCAAATTGCCGTCTTCACGAAAGACGATGCAACGATCGTTCCGGCCGGAGCGCTCTTCCGACGTGGCGATCAGTGGAATGTGTTTATCGTGAAGGAAGGGCGCGCGCAGATCCGCGAGGTTCGCCTTGTTCGCCGCTCGGGCCGTCTCGCCGCAATCGCCTCCGGTTTGGAAGGAGGCGAAGTTGTCGTCGTCTATCCCAGCGATCGCGTCGCTTCGGGGGCACGGGTCGGGGTACGAGAATGACCGGGAAGCTCTCAACTTCGATCAAGTCCCGAAGCGGCTGGAGCGGCAAACAGAGCCAAGCAGTGGGTGAAGGCCAAATGCCATTTGGAGTCCGACGAACCCGATGACCTCGAAAACAGCGGCGAATGCAATCGAAATTCGCGTTGATGGGATCGCTCAACTTTTCCACACGTTAGATCCGTTTCCATTTCGCGAGAAGGACCTCGACCGGGAGCTGCGAGCTCTGGTTCTTGCTCGGCCTTTTCGCAAACTTCTGCATCGATCGTTATGACCAGCCTTCTTACGGTCCGGATAGATCGGTCGCGACTGGATTTGAGCCCGGGCCTGAACCGACGCTCTGCGGCAGGAGCACGACCGCCCGACGGTTCACGGCACCAATTCTCGCCTCCGGGTCATCGGTCACGATCCGGAAGGACACGCGCGTCGAACTATACCAGGAGAGCAGCGCACTGACCGCGACCATCACAGTGATACCCAACAGCGCGATCAGGAAACGGATGATGGCGTTGCCCGGCGCGTCGACTGCGGCGGCCTGACCGGCAAACGCCAACGCCACCCCGAGGCAGAAGACTTCGAGCGAATGCTGCCCACAAACGATAAGCGGTCGCAGAACCCACCAGGTCAACGGCGGCCATTCTCGCGGAATCAGCCAGTCGGCGATGATCGCGAGCGCCAAAAAGTGCAGCAGTCGCAGTACGCCAAGGTTGGTCTTGCCAAACGCGTAGAGACTCCATTCCGGAACGAGCGCCGCTACGTTCAGGCCGTTCCAGGGAAGAAACAAGACGAATACCGACACCGCATAGACAGCCGCGCAAATCAGAACCAGCCGCGATCGCACCAGCGGCCACACCCAATCTGTCGCGCCCAAACCGCACCATGCGCCCAGCACGAATAGGAGCTGCCACGCGAGCGGGTTGAAGTACCAGTATCCGTACGGGAAAGAAGGAAGATTGAGAGCGAACCAGTTGGCTGCGGCGTAAACGGTTGTGGCCAGCGTCAGTGCTAGCGCCGGGGTTTTTCGCAGCAGCCAGAGGATGACCGGCGAGACCGCAAGCACCACGACATAAAGCGGCAATACGTTCATGTTGACCGGCATGAACTTCAGCTGCAGCAGCGCCATGATACTTTCCTCGGGCCGTTCATGGACCACGCGGATGTTCGCTACGTCTTCCAGCGCAAGCGAGCCGTGCGATAGCCAGAACACCTCACCGATGAGAATCACGAACAAAAATATCTGGGCGACGTATGCCTCAAGAGCGCGCCGCACGATCTGCGCACCGCCTACCAGGAAGCCGCGCTGCTCCATCACCCGCCCGTAGACATAGGCGTTGGCGTAACCGGAGACGAAGATGAAAACCTCGGCCGGATCGCTGAAGCCGTAATTCCATGGTGTGATCCGGTTGAAGATCGTGCCAGGAATGTGGGCTAGGAAGATGAGCCAGAGCGCAAATCCACGATAGAGGTCAAGCCGGAAATCGCGCGGCACCTCGACTGGATCAAACTTGACTCCGGACGCCGGCATGAACGTTTCACCATCACAGCGGTCAAACTTGAATCGGATACAACGCGACGGCGCGCGTTGATAAAGGTCAATCATTTTACCGCCGGAAAGCACGGCAATTTCGCTTTGCTCGCGCCTTGCTTCCGCGCCCCTCACACCCATCTATTGTGGCAAGCGGGAGGATCGCATGCGTGCGGTTTTGGGGTTCACCTGGAAATTGACCAAATGGGCCGCGGCCGTGGTGCTGGCGGGCTACGTTGCCCTGTGTACGGGCATGTACACGATGCAACGCACGCTGGTGTTTCCCAAGCTTGCGGACCACGTTACCGCAGCGGAAGCCGGTTTTCCCGAAGCGCAGGAAGTCGCACTGCACACTTCCGACGGCGAGCGCCTGGTCGCATGGTATGTGGCGCCCAAGCCCGACAAGCCTCTTTTCATCTATTTCCATGGCAATGGCGACACCCTGAACTGGCGTGTCAGCCGGGACCGGCAGCTCGTGGCCGACGGCAGCGGCCTGCTCGCGGTTTCGTACCGGGGTTACGAGGGGTCGACGGGTAGTCCGTCAGAAGACGGCATGCATCTTGACGCCGCGGCGGCCTATGCGTTCGCAGCTGATCATCAAATCGCGCCGGACCGCATTGTATTGTGGGGACATTCCCTTGGCACGGGCGTTGCGGTCTGGCTTGCGGTTGAGCGCAAGATCAGGGCGCTGGTGCTGGAAGCGCCTTACACATCGGTTGCCGACGTCGCGGCCATGAATTACCCGCTGCTGCCGGTGCGGTGGTTGCTCAAGGACCAATTCCATTCGGATTGGCTCATCAGCAAGGTAAGCGCGCCGGTGCTGGTGTTCCACGGGGACAAGGATGATACGATCCCGATCTCGTTCGGGCAGCGCCTCTATAGCCTCATCAAGGCGCCCAAATGCTTCGTCCGGTTTCCGCTTGGCGGCCACGGAGATCTCGACGACGGCAAAATCCTTGCGAGCATTCGTGGTTTCATCTCCCGGACGTGGCATCGCTCCGCCGAGCCGGCGGGCGGCGACTGCGAGCAGGGGAACGTCGCGAACTAACTGTCCGCACGAACTAAAGCCGGACGATGCGATGCTGCGGAGCGCCTGTGCTGCGCAATGCTGCCGTAAACAAAGTCGATCTGCTTTTCGAAGCGCGCCTCGATCACCCGTCGTTTGACCTTGAGAGTGGGCGTCAGGCTTCCGTCATCGATCGTCCATGGCGTCGTGATGGCGTGGACTGCACGCACTTGCCAGATTGCCGGCAGGCTGCGTGTCTGGGCCGCGATCCGTGAGAGGATTGTATCGATTGCGGCGGACCCATCGAGATCGGCAGGATCGATCGCCCGTTCGCGCGCGAGCCGCAACCAGGCTTCGCGATCAAGCACCAGGACTGCAACAACACAAGGCCGCTGGTCGCCGACCACACACACCTGCTCGAACATTGGATCGTTCTGGATCGCCGCTTCGACGGCGCTCGGCGGGACGTGCTCACCGGTCGACAGAACAATGATTTCCTTGAGTCGGGCCGTGATGAAGATGCTGCCGTTTCGGATCTCGGCGATGTCGCCGGTTCTGAGCCAGCCATCCGGCGACACGGCATCGGCCGTTGCCTGCTCATTTTGCCAGTAGCCCCGCATGACCGAGGGCGATCGCACGAGGAGTTCCGATTGCTCGCCCAACCTGACTTCGAGACCGTCAAGCGGTCGACCGGCCGAACCGGGAAGGCTGCCCTCGATGGCTCTTGAAGCGACAACGGGCCCCGCCTCAGTCAGCCCATAGCCCTCGACGATGGGCAAGCCCAATCCGACGAGGAACTCCGCTACGCTGATCGGAAGCGCGGCCCCGCCGCTCATCGCCACGCGCAGCCGTCCGCCGAAAGCGGCGAGGATCGGGCGCGCCACGAACCGTTCAAGCAACGGCCAGAGCATCGTCCTTGCAAGGAGATGAGGAGCCGGTCCGCGCCCGTGTTGGAATTCGCTCAGCTCCCATCCGAGGCGCGCAGCCAACACAACGATCCGGCGTATCAAAGGACGCGCGTCGATCTCGCGGCGCACCACCTCGTAGATTCGTTCATAGAGCCTCGGGACAGCGACAAGCACGGTTGGGCGGATGGTCTTAAGATCCTCGGGCAATTGCTCGACCGAGCGGGCATAGACCACGCGCGAGCCCGCCATCATCGGCAAGTAGTAGCCCTCCGTGCGCTCAAAGGCGTGGGCCAGCGGCAGAATCGAGAGGTACACGTCGCTGACGAGCGGCGGAATGAGCTTGCTGTTAGCTTCGACGTTCCAGAGGATCGCGGCGTGCGTGAGCATCACGCCTTTCGGGCGACCCGTCGTTCCCGACGTGTAGATAATCGTTGCAACATCCTGTGGCGCACAGCGCAAGGGACTGCTGTCCGGGTCGCTTTGTGCGAGGGCGTCGTGGAGCGTTGAGAGCTCCCGATGGCCCGACGGCAAGACGGTTACCCGGTCAAGTCCTTCTCTAACCCAGACATGCTCAAGCGCGCTGTTGGCATCGACGAGCGGCGCAATCGTACTCCACCGCGCTGCGCTGTCGAGGAGGCAGAGCCGGGCCCCCGAATCCGCAAGGACGAAAGCCGTATTTTCAGCGCTGTCATTGGAATATAGCGGCACTGTGATAACGCCGTTGGCCGTAGCCGCAAGGTCAAATGTCACCCAATCCGTGCCATTCGGCAACAAGACCGCCGCACGATCGCCGCGCCTTAGCCCACTACGCGCCAACGCCCCTCGCAAGCCCGCGACACGTTGCGCCATCTCTCGCCACGTCAGCTCTTCCCAACGTCCGTTACGATGTTCGCAGTAAGCGATCCCATCAGGGCTACGCTCGACGCGTTCCGTGAACAGACCGGGAAGCGTCCCGGCTTCCTCGCGGGATATCAGGTCGACGCGGTCTGCTTGCTGCGATCCCATGTTGGTAGTTTGCGTACGATGGTCTTCTTCGTCGTTGATTCAAATCAACGCAATCGAGCTTCACGGCGTGCCAACTGTAATGGTTGTCGACGACCTCGGATCGGCCGCTAATGTCTTTCGAAGGGAAATTGCCGTGACCGTGAGGGACAGAAAAGCACACCTCGTAGGCGGCGGCATCGGCTCTCTCGCCGCGGCTGCTTTCATGATCCGCGACGGCGGCATGCCTGGCGGCAACATCACGATTTACGAAGCCTTGCCTGTGCTGGGCGGAAGCCTCGATGCCGGCGGCGGTCCCCATGATGGATACACCTTTCGCGGCGGCCGCATGCTGACCACCGACAATTTTGAATGCACCTGGGGCTTGTTCAAATCGATACCGTCCCTGTTCAATCCGAACAAGAGCGTGTTCGAGGAGACCGTCGCCTTCAACGAGGAGTTCAAGTCGCATTCGCGGGCGCGCCTCGTGGACAGGAACCGTGCCATCGTCGACGTCAGCTCGATGGGCTTCTCGATGTCCAACCGGATGGAGCTGCTGCACTTGACGATGGCGAGCGAAGCGGATCTTGGCACGGACCGGATCACCGACTGGCTGTCGGAGGAATTCTTCACGACGACATTCTGGCATATGTGGGCGACGACCTTTGCTTTTCAGCCATGGCACAGCGCGGTGGAGTTCAGACGCTACCTGCACAGGTTCATCAAGGAATTTTCGCGCATTGAAACGCTGGCCGGAGTGAAGCGCACTGTCTTCACCCAGTTCGACTCGCTGGTCAGGCCGCTTCAGGCCTGGCTTGCGGACAAGGGCGTCCATTTTCAGAGAGGCTGCGTCGTCACCGATTTCGATCTCGTTTCCGAAACCGGCAAACTTGTCGTCCAGACGATCAAGGTCAAGAAGGCCGGCACAAGCGAGACCTGGGACGTGGCGGTCGGCGCCGACGACCTGGTTTTTTTCCAGAATGCCTCCATGACCGATGCATCGAGCTTCGGTTCAATGACGCACCCTCCCGCGCAACTAACGAAGCAGGAGAGCGGCGGCTGGGCCCTTTGGGAGAAACTGGCCAAAGACCGCCCTGAGTTTGGCAATCCCGCCGCCTTCAACGGCAGCATTCCCGAGTCATGGTGGGAGTCCTTTACCGTGACCCTGAAGGACACCCGTTTCTTCGATCAGATGGAAGCCTTCACCGGCAACACGGCCGGCACCGGAGGTCTCGTCACCTTCAGGGATTCCCGCTGGCTGATGTCGGTCGTGCTTCCGCACCAGCCGCATTTCGTCAACCAGCCCGCGGACATCAGGGTGTTCTGGGGATACGCGCTGCACCCGGATCGGATCGGCGATTTTGTCACCAAGCCGATGGCGGAATGTACCGGCGCCGACATTCTCAACGAGCTTTGCGGTCACCTCAACTTCGATCGTTCGGTATTCGCGCAGGCGATCTGCATTCCATGCCGCATGCCCTACATCACCAGCATGTTCATGCCACGTGCGCAGATGGACCGGCCGCTTCCGGTGCCAAAATCGTCAAAGAACCTCGCCTTCGTCAGCCAGTTCGTCGAGATCCCCGACGACGTCGTGTTCACAGTCGAATATTCGGTTCGCGTCGCCCAGATGGCGGTCTACCAGCTGCTTGGGATCGATCGCGAGATCCCGCCCCTCCTGCATTATGACAAGTCGCTGCAGGTCGATTTCAACGCGGTGGTCAAGGCGTTCAAATAAGGCACAATGATCAGTGTCGTTGCTGCCCACCTTTTTGACTCATATCAAGCCGCGTTCGAATTCACAGCCACATGATGTCTAATGGCTGATCTCGAAACCGAAAGGGCCACAAGTTGGAAAAGCTGAGTCCCACCATGATGGGCCTCGTGACTGCAGGCATGATGGGTGGCCTACACTTAATATGGTCGTTATCCGTCGCAGTGGGATGGGGGCAGTCAATCCTGAACTTCTTCTTCTGGATGTATTTCATCAAGCCGATCGATCTGGTCGAGCCTTTTCAGTGGGCGCGGGCCCTAACGCTTGTGGCTATCTCCAGCATCATTTGGTTCGCGCTCGGTTCGATAGCGGCACGCCTGTGGAACAGGATCCGTGCCCAGATGCTCGGCATCAACGTACGGCCGGTTCACCGCGTCACAAGAGTGCTGTAGGCCTCGATCGGCGTGTCCATGTCGTGGACTGAAGATAGCTGCATCAGCATCACTCGGATGCTTTGGGACCCGACTTCTTTTTGCGCCATTCGGCTAGTTTGGCCTCTTCCTCTGCCAGCAACTTGCGCAACGCAGCAATCTTTGGGGCATCGGTCTCGGCGGCCAAAAGCCCTTTGTAATGCGCAATGTTCGCCAGAAAAATGAAGTCCGCCATGTCATTCGCCCGGCTGTTGGGACGGAGCAGAACGGCTGAGTAACACACCGCGCGCGACTTTAACATAAGTTAAAAACGGCCGCCGCAAGGCTGGGCCAGGATTGCGGCGGCTTGTCCTTCGACGGGTGCATCGTGGGGGCGCTGAACGCCAATCTATACTGTGCACCAATCCCCGTCGGAAGGCATTGGACAAGCTATCGCCGGCCAAGGTCCGTGGGCGCCGGCGAGTCGCATCCGTCGCTCACTGGAGAAAGAGCTCACCGGCGCGGCTTGGATTGTCGGCGCACGTACCGAGCGGATCGCGCGCGGGCCGCCAAGGATGCCCCATCCTTGGCGGCCATTTTTTTGGTAATGCCCTTCGGATAATCCCTTAAGCAAACGCCCGAAATTTCGAGAACCGGAAACCTTTGGTAGCGGATGACGGTTGATTGCACCAAACGCATTCCGATGGAGAACTTCAATGCACGAAATTCTTCCGTCTCACGGCCGACAAGCCATGGACGAGGCTTGGGCCGTAGACCTTGCACAACAGGCCGTTGACTGGAAAGCGGCACGCGCGGGGCGGAGAAGCGTCAATGACGCTGGTGTATTCGCGGTTCGTCGGTCTGTTCGGCATTCGATAGCTGGACACGGCAAAACAAGTCGCCCTCCGAACTACCGACAGGTAGGTTTTTTTGATGAGCATCAACGCTTCTATTCAAAAACTACTCGATGATTGTTCTATGGAATGGCAGCCCATAACGACTGCGCCGTATGGCGTTGATTTGGAAGTTGCCGTCGTTGACGGCGATGTCATCTACGCGCTTGTATTTCCGTGTCGGCGTAACGTTCACGGGTGGGTCAACGCCAAGTCGGGGGCGACGGTCCAAATACACCCGACCCATTGGCGAAAGTGGTAATTGCGAGAGAGATGCTGCAAACGATGACGATCCCGACACTGATGTCGCACTAACGACGGAAACTAAGTCGTGCGCGCTCACCAGATTACGTCTGGTTTCAACCCAACCAACCGTGAGGCTCAAAGGGCTCCTTATGGCAATCGACCTGGAAGGCGGTCGATGACGTCACTATACGCTGGAAGCGCTGAGCGAGACCTCAGCTATCTCGCAGATGGTCACCTCGTGGTGCCTTATTGGATTTGGCCTCATACCACCGAAGAATAGAACGCCCCGCGCTACCGAAAAGGAGCCAACGTCAACTGCTTTTGAGACAGGTCAAACGGCGGAGTACCCGGTCGTGCAAAGATTAAGCTTGGGTCCGCAAAATCACGGCCATGAAAATGCAAATTTCTGAAGAGCTCGCACGGAAGACATCGACGGAGGCGTCGTCACCATCGCTGGTGCCGCTCGACACCCCGCACCTCCCGGCCGTTCAGAAAGCTCCACGCAGACGCAGAGCCCTGTGGATATGGATCGGACTCCTTCTTCTGTCGGGTGGCATCGGCGGCGCTGGATACTACGTCTGGAAGCAGACGCATCCTCCTCTTCCCGTTGGGATCAGCATGGGTAACGGCCGGATCGAAGCCGACGAGATCGATATCGACACGAAATTCGCCGGCCGCGTGGCCGAGCTTTTGGTCGACATTGGCGATCGGGTTGCACCCGGCCAGGTCCTGGCGCGAATGGATACCGGTGATCTCCAGCAGTCTCTTTCAAAGTCGGAAGCGCAGATCAGACAGGCGCAGCGCGCCGTTGATGAAGCCGAGGCTAATCTTGTCCAACAGGAGACACAGAGGAAACTGGCCGAGCAGGAGATGGATCGCACCCGGACTCTGCTGAAGAACGGCTGGACAACGCAGGAAGTTGCCGATCAGCGTAAGCAGGGGCTTGACGCTGCGGTTGCGGGTCTCAATGCGGCAAATGCCAGGGTCTCGATTTTCCGGCATGCATTGCAGGCTGCCGAACACGACGCCGGCTTTTACAGAGTCCAGATCGCCGACAACACGCTGGTGGCGCCCAAGGGGGGGCGGATCCAATATCGGCTGGCCAATATCGGTGAAGTCCTGCCGGCGGGCGGCAAGGTCTTCACCATGCTGGACCTGTCCTACGTCTATATGGACGTCTATCTGCCGACGCTGGAAGCGGGCAAAGTCAAGATTGGCACGGATGCGCGGATCGTTCTCGACGCCTATCCCGATCATCCAATTCCGGCAAAAGTCTCTTTCGTCGCAAGCCAGGCGCAGTTCACGCCGAAGACCGTAGAAACCCAGAGCGAGCGCGACAAGCTGATGTTCCGCATCCGGCTGCGCATTGATCAGGACCGCCTGATCGCGCATGCGGATGCTGTGAGAAGCGGACTCCCCGGCGTCGGCTATGTTCACTGGGACCCGACAACCGAATGGCCTGGTACCTTGCAGGCCAAGCCATGACTGTCGGCGACGATGCGGTCGCCGTTGTCACGGATCTATCTCATCTTTACGGCTCGGTGACGGCACTCGATCAGATCTCGATTTCCCTGCCGGCAGGCAAGCTGATCGGGCTGATCGGCCCCGATGGTGTGGGCAAATCATCGCTGCTCGCGATCCTGGCTGGCGCGCGCCAGATCCAGCAAGGCAACGTGCAGGTTCTGGGCGTGGATATCTCAAGCGCCACGGCGCGCGCCGCGATCTGCCCGCGCATCGCCTACATGCCGCAAGGACTCGGCAAGAATCTTTATCCCGATCTGAGCGTCAGAGAGAATATCGAGTTTTTTTCCAGGCTGTTCGCGCAGCGCCGCGAGGAGCGCGCCTGGCGAATTCGGGAACTTCTCGAAAGCACGGGGCTTGCGCCGTTCGCCGATCGGCCGGCAAAAAAACTCTCCGGCGGAATGCGACAGAAGCTCGGGCTCTGCTGTTCGCTCATTCACGACCCTGATCTGCTGATCCTCGACGAACCCACGACCGGCGTCGATCCCTTGTCCCGGCGGCAGTTCTGGGACCTCATCGATCGGTTGCGCGGTCGCAGGCCGGGAATGAGTGTAATCGTTGCGACCGCCTATATGGAAGAAGCCGAACGATTCGACTGGCTAATCGGCATGAATGACGGAAAACTCCTCGCGACCGGGTCACCGTCGGACCTGAAAGCCAGAACCAGAACGCAGTCGATCGAAGAAGCCTTCGTCGCCCTCCTCCCACACCGGAACGGCGTCGCCAACCTAATGGCGATGAAATTACCAACAGATGTGGCCGACGAGCCCGTCATCGTTGCCAGACAGCTCACCTGCCGGTTCGGTGACTTTACCGCAGTCAACCGGGTGGGCTTTTCTATACGCCGCGGAGAGATCTTCGGTTTTGTCGGCTCGAACGGATCCGGCAAGACCACGACAATGAAGATGCTCACGGGACTGCTGCCACCTTCGGACGGCGAGGCGCTGATATTCGGCCAAGCGATGCAGGCCAGTGATCTCGCGGCGCGGCGCCGCGTCGGATACATGTCGCAGTCTTTCTCTCTCTACGGCGAGCTGACAGTCCGCGAGAACCTTTCGTTGCACGCCCGTCTCTTTCAATTGCCTCGCGCCTTCGCCAATAAGCGGATTGCCGATCTCGTTGCGAAATGCGGCCTGGCCGACAATATGGACCAGCTCGCCTCCGAGCTTCCCCTGGGTATCCGGCAGCGACTGTCGCTTGCCGTAGCCATCGTTCACAAACCGGAGCTGTTGATCCTCGATGAACCGACCTCCGGCGTCGATCCTCTGGCGCGTGACCAGTTCTGGGCGCTGCTACTCGACCTGTCGCGCAATCAGGGCATCACGATCTTCGTCTCTACGCATTTCATGAACGAGGCAGCTCGCTGCGACCGGCTCTCCCTCATGCATGAGGGACGTGTGCTTGCGACGGGGACTCCAGCGGAACTGATCGAAGCCCGCGGTTCGGTTAATCTGGAAGATGCATTCATCAGCTTTCTCGAGCAGGAAGCGCCGACCACGGCTCCCACGCTCACGCTTGAACGGCATTCACCGGCCAAGCCGGCAGCTGGCCCCACAAAGAACCAGTCGCGCGGCGCGTCATTCAGCCTCCAGAGACTGTTCGCCTATACGATTCGGGAAACTCTCGAACTGCTGCGCGATCCGATTCGACTGACGTTCGCGCTGTTCGGCACGGCGCTTCTGATGATCGTCTTCGGCTTCGGGATCTCGACGGACGTCAACAACCTGACCTTCGCCGTTCTCGACCGCGACCAGAGCCCGGAAAGCCGGGCATATCTTGAAGAGCTGAGAGGGTCGCGTTATTTCGTCGAGAAACCGCCCCTCATTGACTATGTGGACGTCGATCGTCGTCTCAAGAACGCCGATATCGATGCCAGCATCGAAATCCCGCCGAATTTCGGCATGGATCTCAAGAAAGGGCGGCCGGTTTGGGTGTCGGCCTGGGTCGATGGCGCAATGCCGTTCCGCGCGGAGACGATACGCGGCTACTTGCAAGCTATGCATCAGCTCTATCTGAGCGACCCTGCGATCAAAACCACGCAACAGGCTTCCGCGCCGGCTGCCAATATCGAAGTCAGATTCAAGTACAATCAGGACTTTGACAGCGTCTTTGCCATGGTGCCGTCGACGGTGGCGATGATGCTTGCCTTGTTCCCAGCCATCCTGATGGCGCTTGCCGTTGTCCGTGAAAAGGAACTGGGATCGATCACGAACCTCTACGTGACGCCGGTGACGCGGCTCGAATTCCTGCTGGGCAAGCAGTTTCCCTACGTTGCCGTCGCCATGATCAATTTTGTTGTCATGTTTGCCATGGCGATCTTTCTCTTTAACGTTCCTCTGAGAGGCAGCTTTCTCGCACTTCTCATCGGCACCGCCATCTACGTCTTTACGACAACAGGTTACGGCATGCTGATATCGACATTCTGCAAGTCGCAAATCGCCGCGCTGTTCGGGACTGCCATTCTCACGATTCTGCCTGCCCAGCAATTCTCCGGCATGATGACGCCCGTATCGTCACTGTCGGGCATGGCCCAGATCATCGGGCTCTGTTTTCCGATGAGCTACTACCGCCCGATCGCCGTGGGCACCTTCACAAAGGGCCTTGGACTTGAAGATCTCGGCTCCAGTATACTGATGCTGACGGTATTCATTCCTGTGCTGACGATGATCAGCATGCTGTTGCTTCGCAAGCAGGAGCGCTAGAGTCCGATGCGCACACTCAGCAACATCTTCTGGCTCGGCACCAAGGAACTGCGCAGTCTATTGAGCGACTGGGTGCTGCTGGGTCTAGTGATCTATTCATTCTCGCTTGCTGTCGTTAGCCAGGCACAAAGCAACTCCCAGGAGCTGCATCACGCGTCGATCGGCATTGTCGATGAGGATCACTCCGAACTGTCGAGACGTATAGGTCATGCGTTTCTGATGCCCTACTTCAAACCGCCCGTCGCGCTCGACCAAGCCGATATCGAGCATCTGATGAACATGGGCAACTACACGTTCGTCGTGGATATTCCGCCGAATTTTCAGCGCGACGTGCTTGCCGGTCATCGGCCTGAAATCCAGGTCAACGTCGACGCGACGGCCATGGTGCAGGCAGGGCTCGGCTCAGGCTATGCGGAGCAGATCATCGGCACCGAAATTTCCCAGTTCCTGTCGCATGCGGAGTCTGTTCCGCTATCGCCTGCAAATCTCGCCATCCGGATTGCGTTCAATCCAAATGTTGCAACTGCCTGGTTCACCAGCGTGATGGCCATCATCTCCAGCACCACGCTTCTTGCGATTATCCTGGCCGGTGCCGCTCTCGTTCGAGAACGCGAACATGGAACGATGGATCACCTGATGGTAATGCCCTTAAGTCCGTTCGAGATCGCGATGTCGAAAATCTGGGCCAATGGCTTTGTCATCGCGCTTGCAATTAGTCTCTCGCTTTATTTTGTTGTGCGTCTCCTTCTGGGTGTTCCGATCGCCGGCTCGATCCCGCTCTTCCTGTTCGGCGCAATTCTCTATCTGTTCTTCGCTACCTCGGTCGGACTGTTTCTGGGGACGGTGGCGCGATCAATGCCGCAGCTTGGCCTCCTCTATATGCTGGTCGGCGTCCCGATGAATGTGCTGTCAGGGAATGCGACGCCGCTCGAAAGCATGCCGCCCTGGCTCGCGACGGCCATGCAGGCTTCGCCCTCGACACATTTTGTCTCGTTCGCCCAGGCGATCCTGTATCGAGGTGCGGGCCTCGATGTGGTTTGGCCGCAATTTTTCGCCGTCGCCGGTATCGGTGCGCTGTTTTTTGCATTATCGCTTCTGCGCTTCCGATCGACCGTAACGATGACGTCATCTTAGTCTTTAGGCTCCCCCGATCGATATCGCTCCAAAGAACCGGTCATGCGCCTGGTTCGTCCTCCTGTTATCGCAAAAGTCAGTTCCTGAGCAGCCGTCCGTACTTTCCCTTAGGGCAACAACCCGAATTTCCGGCCAATACGCCAACGGTTATCAATGTGTCTGCACCGTTATCGGAGGAGACGAAAGATGGCCCAGGTCTATTTCCACTGCTCCCATAAGCAAGGGGTGTTGATTGACCAATGCGGCACCACCGTTGCCGATTTGGTCGAGGCACGCGAGCAAGCAGCCAATGTGGTGCAGTCGCTTATCGCCTCGCCCAGTCTGGAAGATTGGCGCGGCTGGATCCTGCACGTTAGCGATGACGCGGGCGAAGAGATTTTTGTGCTGCCTTTCGCATCCTTTATTGGCAAGCCGAATTAAGGAGGGTGTCATGCTAATCGAGAAAGCGGCAGCTATCGTATTTCTTCTGAATGCGATCACGTCGGGCTGGCGTAGCCTGGCGACGAACGTCTGTGATCCCTATCGCCCCGAGCGGCATTATATGCGCGGGCCAGGACCGAAGTGGCACGCGAAAAATCACACCAGCGTTTGACATGCCTCGTCGGATTGTCTTCTGCACACCCCTGCCATAGCGAGGTCCTTTGCCGGTCATCAAGGGCCAATCACCTGCGGCGGCCGTCGAGGGAGTGCTAAAGCTTTTCGGCTTCGTTCACCTTGCGTCGCGCAACGGCACCAGCCGCGATCTGCATCGTGGCGCCGGCCACCCAGCTCAACCAGATCAGAACGGCGTCGGCGCCGGCGGGTTCGTCCAGGATTATGTTTGAAACCGAGACGATGGCGGCGACTGCCGCCAGAAATGTACCGGCCGCGCTCAACAGCTCCACGGCATCGGCTTGCGTACCCCAGCCGTAGCGCAAGGGAAGGTGCATTCGATGATCGGGCGGCGCGTGCGGCAAATCGATCCCGAGATAGAATCCGGCCGCACCGTAGATGACCATGGTAAGCACCGTCGTGGTCGATGCAATCAAAACAACTTCCGAACGCCCGACATATGCAGCGACGAACAGCGCACACGACGCGCCCGTAAGCGCCAAGCCGGTCCGTTCGAAAATATGAGCCGCCCTGCTTATAGCCGAACGGGTTTGCCACGATGTCTGACGTCGGATCATTTCGTTTCATACCAAGCCTGGACCGCCGGGCAGTTGACGAAAATCAAACAAAACCTGTCAGGATGACATCGCGAAACGGCAGCAAAGGCGGGTTTATCGTGGCCACTTTCACCTTGAGTTAGATCAACGTTGCCGGCCGATCGAGCTCTAAAATAGCAGCTTGGAGGGCATCAAATGCGGCCTCAAGTTCTTACGCTTCCCGACCTCGATCGAAAGCTTGACGACATGCCGGAGGGGACGCTGCACCAGATCACGCGCAGCGACTACGAGCGCCTGTTTGGCTTGAATGACGTGGCACTGGGACGCCTGCGCAACTTTGCCAAGACCCATTCCTGCGTGGCGAGCTTTGCCGACCACGCTATTATATTTAGAAAGAAAATCCGCTCCTCGATTTGAACCTCCCTCTAAATCACGGGAGCGCCGGCAACGGTCGATGCGTTTAGTCCCGTTAGCTGCCGACGCTCAGGGTTTTCCGTTAGGTGCGAATGTCTGGTCGCCCAGAGGTTGCTGCTCGGTCGGCGTACGAATGACGATGAAGGCGCGAGCCATAGATGTGTGGCACCTATTGCAGTCTCCAGTGAGTTCGGTAAATGCCTTCGAAAAGCCTTTGGCATCCTTTCTTCCGATTGCCTCTTCGACTGAACGCAGAGGCCTCGCCATGGTTGTCACGTTGCTGACGGGGATGCCGGCATAAAGGATGGCAGCCTGCAACAAGCTCTCCGTGAGCTGCCGCAATTCGAAACCGGCGAGGTCCCAATTGGTCGCCTTGCCTGCGTACCATAGTTTAACGTGTCGCGTCTGGATCGTGTTCATGATGTCGCCGAGATGCGGGGCATAGTCTTCGGGCGGCTGCGCAGGCTGAGCCGACCGGAAACTTGTCAGGGTAAACGGAATCGACAGGCTCGCGAGCAGCGCCAGCCGGATCATTCTTTGTGTTGCTCTCACAGTGACGCCTCTTCCTGTTTTTCGGCTGACAGCCGTAAACAAATGATAGTTCGCCGGCTGCCGCCGGAATTGAGTTACGTCAATTGCATATGCCGGTTGCTCCGCTAGAGGGGATGTCCGTGCTCTCATTGCCGGATACCCATGACCGAGCTCGCCTCCCCCTCTCCCGGATCATCTGAACGGCAGGCGCCGGCCCGAGCCTTCGCTGGGCGCCGACGGCCGCAGACGCTCTACGTCGCCGTCGGCGTGCTGATCGCACTCGGTTTGCTTTCGGCGGTCGTTTGGAAGCTCTCGCATGCGGCCCCCACGAACAGCTATGTCACCTCTGCGGTGACGTCGGGCTCGGTGACACGTATCGTGTCGACCACCGGGACCGTCAATCCGGAGCTGACGATTATCGTGGGCAGCTACGTGTCCGGCGTCATCAAGGACATGTATTGCGACTACAACACCCAGGTTAAGACTGGACAAGTATGCGCCAAGATCGATCCACGCCCGTACCAAACCGCGGTTGATCAAGCCAAGGCCAATCTCGCTGTCGGCAAGGCGCAACTGCAAAAGGATCAAGCCGCGCTTTCCTACGCGAAGTCAAATTATGACCGCAACGCAATGCTGGCCAAGAGCAATGCCGTCAGCCAGGATGTCGCCGACAACGCCAGGAGCAATTTCGAACAGGCCCAGGCGCAAGTTTCCTTCGATCAAGCAAGCATCGAGCAACGCCAGGCTGAGCTCGACGCAGCGCAGGTGAATCTGGACTATACCGATATCATCTCGCCGGTTGACGGAACGGTGGTGTCGCGCAACATCACGATCGGCCAGACCGTTGCAGCGAGCTTTCAGACCCCAACGCTCTTTCTGATCGCCAGCGACCTCACCAAGATGCAGGTCGATACCAATGTCAGCGAAGGCGACATTGGCGGCGTCAAACTGGACGACAAGGTCCTGTTTTCGGTCGATGCATTTCCGAACCGAATTTTCGAGGGGACGGTCACTCAGATCCGTCAGTCTCCGCAGACCGTACAGAATGTCGTCACGTATGACGTGGTGGTCAGTGTCGGCAACGTTGATCTGGCGCTCAAACCGGGCATGACAGCGGCGGCTCGTATCATTATCGATCAGCACGATAACGTTCTGCGCGTGCCGAGCCAGGCGCTACGTTACACCCCCAAAGGCACGACGAGGTCTGGATCCGACCATCCTCGGATCTGGATACTCGAGAATTCCAGGCTGGAGGCTGTCGATGTCGAGACGGGACTAAGCGATGACGACTTTGTCGAAATCAGAAGCGATGGTCTGAAAGCGGGCGACCAGGTGGCAATCGGCGAACGCACCAGTGCGACAACGCCGGCGGCCTCGCCGCGCTCCTGAACCGGAGCCAATAGATGCCACCTCCGGTCATCCAAGCAGTCGACCTGACGCGGATCTATCACGCCGGCGATGTCGATGTGACCGCGTTGAAAGAGGTCAGTCTTACAGTTGAGCACGGCGAATTCGTCGCGATTATGGGTTCATCAGGATCGGGTAAATCGACCCTGATGTCGATCCTCGGCTGCCTGGACCAGCCGACCGGCGGGAGATACCTGTTTGAAGGTATCGACGTCGCGCGCCTTCCCGAACCCGCGCTGGCTCGTATTCGCAGCCAGCGGATCGGCTTTGTGTTCCAGAGCTTCAACCTGCTTAGCCGTACCGCCGCGATCGAGAACGTCGCACTTCCCTTGTTCTATTCCGAGATCGCGCCCGCAAGCGGCAACGAGCGATATCGCCTTGCCCGCAAGGCGTTGCAGCTGCTCAACCTGGGCAACCGCGAAAAGAACACGCCGGGCCAGCTTTCCGGTGGACAGCAACAGCGCGTCGCAATTGCGCGCGCCTTGATCAACGATCCCGGCCTGATCCTCGCCGACGAGCCGACCGGAAATCTCGATACCCGCACCTCTTACGAGATCATGGATACGCTGAAAGCGCTCAATCGTGAGCGCGGCGTTACCATCGTCATGGTCACCCATGAGCCCGATATTGCAGAATATGCCGATCGAACGGTGACGATGAGAGATGGGAGTATCATTTCCGACGAGCGTCGCGCGGCCGGAATCGCTAAAACCGAAACGCCGCCTCCTCTTCAAGATTTGCGTTCTTCCCCACCCCGACTATCGCTTCATTCGGCCTGGGGATTTGCCCGGATGGTTTCCGCCGCGGCCCTTCAGGCGCTGGCCCGCAACGTCACACGATCTCTGCTCACGATGCTCGGCGTATTCATAGGGGTGGCTGCCCTCATCGTCATGGTGGCGATAGGCCAGGGGGCCAACGACGCCGTTCGCAAGCAGATCGAAAGCCTTGGCACAAATCTGTTCGTCGTCGTCCCCGGAGCGAGCAGCCTGGGAGGCGCGCGCGCCGGGTTCGGTAGCGCGTCGACATTGACCACGGCAGACGTGAGAGCGATTCGCCGCGAAGCGACCGCGGTTGGTAGTGTCAGCTTCTTGATCAGGCAAACTGGGCAGATTCAATACATGAGCCGCAACTGGACGACCGTCATCCAGGGGGTCAGCTCCAACTATCCGCCGATCACGAACTGGCGGATCGCGGACGGCCGCGGCATCACGAGCGACGACGTGCGCGCAACGGCGCTGGTTGCCGTCATCGGGCAATCGGCATTCCGTCAATTGTTTCCGGACGAGCAAAGCCCTGTCGGCGCGACCATTCAGGTTCGCAGCGTGCCAATTCGTATCGTCGGGTTGCTTGCGTCAAAGGGGCAAACAGCTTATGGCCAGGACCAGGACGACGTTATCATGGTGCCGTTTACCACTGCCGAGCGGAAGATTCTGGGGGTCGCGGCACCCTCGCAAAATCAGACGCCGCTCAACTGGCCCTACCCGCCCAATCCCAATCCCTACAATCTGCAGCCGCGTCTGACCGGGTTCGTCAACCAGATTTACGTCCAGGCGCCGGATCTGCGCGACGTGCAAGAAGCAATATCCCAGGTAAACCGCATCCTTATCCGGCGCCACAATGTCCGGCCGGGTCAGCCACGTGATTTCGCGGTGAGAAATCTGAGCCAGATCGCCGAAACAGCCGCGGACAGTAGCCGCACCATGTCGATCTTGCTTGCGACCGTTGCGTCCATTTCGCTGCTTGTCGGCGGGATCGGCATTATGAACATACTCCTGGTATCCGTGACAGAGCGAACGCGCGAGATCGGCCTGCGAATGGCGATCGGCGCCCGCCGCATTCACGTGCTGTTGCAATTCCTTGCTGAAGCCGTGTTCCTGAGCGTGAGCGGTGGCATCGCGGGAATTCTCGTTGGCGTCATTTTCTCGCTCAGCCTGCCTGTGCTCACTGGCTGGCCTGCACCTTTGTCTGCCTCGGCCGTGCTGGGCGGCTTCCTCTTCTCCGCCGCTGTCGGCATCTTCTTCGGTTACTATCCAGCGCGAAAGGCCTCTCACCTGAATCCGATCGAAGCACTACGATATGAATAGCCGGATATGTGTTCTGATCGTTGAACGGGCTATTGCCGCACTGATGTCGCGAGAAGGATTGTTTTGAGGTGTTTTTCAAAGAGCTCTGTGACGCCGGCCCGGTTGAGATGGTCGGTATCGAAGTAGAAGCGCGGCTCGGGCAATTCGGCCGAGAGATCGAGGAATGCGATCTGCCGCCTGGCGAGCAGGCCACTGAGCGCCGCATCGAATTCGGACTCGTTCGGAATCTGGCCGCGGAAATCAGGCGGCACAGGCACTTTGATGACGAGGACATGGACGCCTTGCTGCTGCGCCAGCGCAACAAGACCATCGAACACCTCTAGATAACGCGCGAGACCGGCCGGCGTTGGAAGCTTCGGATAAAGGTAGGAGATCCTGCTTTTGGTCATTGCCGGAGACGGCCGGAAGACCCGGCCGAATTGCTTCTCTCCCTCCCAAATATCCCGCTCGAACCGAGCGCGATTGTTGATCTTGGAAAACCCGGTCACATAGTCGAGCAACGCGCGGAAATCGACGCCCTCGTTCAGGCAGTACGAAAGCAGGCGGCTGGCGATCGCGGCGTCGAAGGGCGTACGCCCAAGCAGCTTGGCGTCGGTGAAGCGTTCCTCGTTCCAGGTGACATGATAGAAGGCGAAGGAATCGACGATATAAAGCAGATTGCGTGTGCGGTGCTTCGTCAGGAACTGCTCGAAGACGAAACGATTGTAGAGCGGGCCTGAGCCCGGTGATGCCAGGTTGACGATGTGCAGTCCGGTCTCCTTCTCCATGAACCCATTGAAATCGGCGAAATCGAGCGGCATCGCATGCGAGGCGTCGAGGATCACCCAATCGAAGTGCGTCGGCTCGGCGACCGCGATCTTGTAGAGCGGATTGCTCTTTCCGGTCCGATAGACGAGCCGGTCGGCCGCATAGAACAGCGCAGCGTAAAGTGCGAGCCCTATGGCGATGAAGAGAGTAGCCGATTTTGCCTGAAGTCGCATGGGGTGCTCGCCGTCAAAACTGCATGTAGATGAATTCATTCGTGCCCCAGCGCCCCAGCACGAGCAGCGCGAAGATCACGGCATAACTTGCGCCCCAGCGCAGCCATACAGGCGACAACTGCAAACGCTGCAGGATCGAACGCCCCTCATCGGCGATTTCGACGACAAGCAGGAACAAGATCAGCCCGAAGCCGAGGTAATGTTCCGACGTGAACGGGTAGCTGGGAATGAGGCCTGGCAATTCTGGCAATCGCGTCGCGATTTTCTTCAAGATTGTCACCGCGTCGCCGATCGACTTGGCGCGGAAGAAGACCCAGGCGATAGCGACGAGGTGAAAGGTCAGGAGCGCGCGTAGCACCCAGAGTGTCGTACTCGCGGCGAGCCGCGGCATACGCGCGCCAAGACGCTGCCAAGGCCCACGGGTCGCGAGTCCAACCCAATTGTAGAAGCCGTTCAGCGCGCCCCAGATCAGGAATGTCCAGCCGACGCCATAACCCAGCCCGGCATGCCAGAGGCCGCTGACGAGGAATACAACCATGACGTTGAGATAGCGCCGAACCGCGCCCCTGCGGCCGCCGCCGAGCGGGATATAAAGATAGTCGCGGAACCAGTGTGCGAGCGAGATGTGCCAGCGATCGCCCCAGAATTCGCTCGTGCTGCGTGCCAGGTATGGACGACGGAAATTTTCCATCAACTGGATACCGAACATCGCGGAAATGCCGATGGCGATATCGGTGTAGCCGGAAAAGTCGCAATAGATCTGGAAGGCAAAGAAATAGACGCTGATCAACAGTTCCATCGGCGAAGCGAAGGCGGCAATCTTGAAATTGCGATCGACCAGTGGCGCCAGGTTCTCGGCAATGACGACCTTCTTGAACAGACCCCAGACGATGAGTTGAAGCCCAAGGACCAGCCGCTCGGGATTGGTGCGCAACCCCTGCCAGAGCTGGGGTAGAAAGGTGGTGGCTCGCTCGATCGGGCCGGCCAGGATTTTCGGAAACCACGCGACGTAAAGCGCGACATCGGCCGCACCGCCGACCTTCGGCAGCTTCGCCATGTAGACATCGATGAGGTAGCTGGCGGCGGAAAAGGCGTAGAATGAATAGCCGACTGGGGTCGGTACCCCGATGCGCGGAATCGCCAATGGCTCTGTGCCAAGCAATTGACCGACGACGCGAGATAGCTCGCCGGCGATAAAATCATAAAATTTAAGGGCGAAGAGTGAGCCGAGGACAAGGGCAAGTCCCGCGCCGAGCACCAGCCTGCGCCATGCCTCTGACTCTGCCCGCGCGATGGCGTGTCCGCTTGCATAAACGACCGCGGTTACAGCGCCGAGATAGATCAGGTTGGTGGGCTGGGCAAGGCCGTAGAAAACGCAACTCGCCAGCAGCAATATGATCCAGCGTTGTCGTACCGGACATGCCGCAAAGATCAGCAGTACGAGTGGAAGGAAAGCGAAAAATTGGAGCGAGGTGAACAGCATGGGCTATCATTTACCTCGCCGGAGATCTCCGTTTACTAACCGATATCAATAGGTCGCACCGGACGCGCGCAGCTCTTCCGGGACTTGCTCGATCGGGATTCCTGCATTCTGCTCGAGATAGCTCGCGAGTTCTTCCCGTTCGTCAGCGGTCATCTTGATGGGGGCATGGCTGGGCGTGCTTAGCGTCCCCATCCATGCCGTATGGCTACGCTGTTGGGTCACTACCACCGTGATGATGTGGCAGCCCTGACAATTGTTGAGTGACAAGTCGCGCCCGTCCTTTGGCAGATTGCGCGTCCAATCGGTGCTGACCGGATTTGCCGGGACCTGATTGGGAGGGAGCGGCATGTGCCAGGAAAGATAGTCGGCAAGCGTAAGCCGCTCCTTCTCACCCAGCTTCTGGATCGCGGAAACGGTCTTGCTGTGCGCAGCCAGATAGCTCGACCATTCATCCCGCGAATGCTTCGCCGTCAGCAAGGACTTGATCTCCCCCGCCGGCGGCTTGCTGGCTACGACGTCGGTCAGGAGCGTCCGGCCGCCGGAGGGAATGAAAGCCAGCTGTTCGGCGGTCTGGGCGGCGAGCGGCCGAATTGTCGAACCGCTGAATATCGCAGCGAACGCACCGACAGCCATTGATAAATTGAAACGCATGTTGATGCCTTTCCCCTGCCCGCTTTGTGGCGGCCTATGCAAACAACTTTGACAACATGATTTCGTCAGGCAGCATTTGCGGCGATGCGACGGCCCTACAGGAGAACACCGGCACCCGCAATTCGCGGATGGCTTGCTCAGGCGGAAAGCCGTTCTGACGCATCCGGTCGATCAACCGGACCGTGGCATCGTCATAAAACTGCTCGCCGCAGGCGTAGCAGACCAGCGCGGGCACATCTTCGATCACGACCAGCCGGTCATCATGCCAGAATGCCGTACGGACGTGGGCATGGCGAGTGTCGGTGCTTTGGCACTCCGGGCAAGGGGCCGATAGAGTTTGAGCGGCGTCGTCCATTTTTCGGATTCCTTTTTTTCTAAGAGCTTGCCGATGGTTCTGTTCTGCCAACGGATTTGCTCGTGGGTGCCGAGATCAGCTCACCAGTTTCCGGGCAGCCCCCACGATGTGGCTGGCATTGGGACGCATCCAGCTGAACATCTCAGGTGATGCGGGCGGCGGGGCGTCGGGAAAGGCGATACGCTTGAACCGCGCGCCGTCCACGTTCTCGGCGACGCGGGCAATGACCTCGGCGCCTGGGCAGAGGGTGTAGTACGACTGATCGAAGGTCAGCAGGCGCTTGGTCTTCTGCACCGACTTGACCAGGGTTTCGGTATCCATGGGCTTGAACGACCGCAGGTCGATCGCTTCGACCTTCATTCCGGCCTTCTGCAACTGCTCGGCCGCCTCAAGCACTGCAGGCATGCCGGCGCCGGAGCTGACAATGGTGAGATCGCTGCCAGTGGTGCGCACGGCCGCCTTGTCGAGCGGAACGGTATACTGCTCGTCGGGAACTTCTTCGCTCAATTGCCGCAACCCCGCCGCATAGAGGAAAACGACCGGATCCGGCGATTGGATCGCCGACGCCATCATTCCCTTGGCGTCATAGGGCCTGGATGGCATAACCACTTTGACGCCGGGAATATGCGCGTAATAGCTGTCGGCCTCGTAGTCCGAGTGCTGACCGGCGAAGCCGGGGCTTTGTCCCGATAACTCGATGATGAAAACGGCCGGCATGGTGGCGTCGCCGCCGCTCATGTGATGCAGCTTGCCGGCGTGATTCTGGATCATCTCGAAGCAGATCTGACTGCCCTGGTACGGGATGTAGGTGATGGCCGGGGTGCCGACCAAACTTGCGCCAAGCGCCGCGCCAGCCATCCACATCTCGTCAATGCCGGTGTTGGTGACGCGTGTACGACCAAATTCCTTTTCCAGATTGATGACCGGCAGTCCGGGGGTGGATGCGACCGCCGGCGTAAGTTCGAACAGCCAGCACATGTCTTTGTGCTTGCGCATTTCGTACTGCACCGCCTCGTACGCCGCGTACATAAAGCTCTTGCTTGCCATGGTCGTTTTCCTGATCCTTGAGAGTTGTTGCGATCGGTCCTGCGCCTAGCCAAACTGACGTGCAGGAACGCTGCCCTGGACGAATACGTTCTTTACGGCGTCTTCGGGCTTGCACAGCGGTTGTTGAGCCTCCCACTCGAAAGCTTCCTTGACCTCCTGCTTCATGGCGGCTTCGATCGCATTGGCCTTGGCCTGATCGATCACCCCCCACGAGATCAGCATGTTGCGACAGATGTCGACCGGGTCGCGCTGCAGCCAATCGCGCAGTTCGCGTTCCGGACGCCATGAGGTAATTGCCTGTGGGTCATAACCGAACGAGCCGAGCTTGCCGACTTCGGCGCCGGGCGCGCCCCAATGGGCGTAGTAGCGATAGGTCTTCGCTTCGATCAGGGTCGGCCCTTCGCCGGCCCGAGCTCGCTCGACGGCCTCTTTCATCTTGTTGTAGACCTGCGTCACATCCTGACCGTCTACGACAACGCCCGGAATTCGGTAGGTGTTCGCGGCCGTCGCGATGTCCTTCATCGGGCAGGAGTAGGAGTAATGCGCGAACTGATGGTAGAGATTGTTCTCGACCACGTAGATGAAGGGCAGCTTGAGCAGCGATGCGTTGTTCAGCGAACTGTGGAATGCTGGAGTAGCGTAGGTACCGTCGCCGCCGAAGGCGACAGCGACCTGCTTGCTGCCTCTGGCGCGGAATGCGAACGCTGAGCCGGCGGCAATCACCGCTGACGGGCCGACGATGCCGTCGGCGCCCATGTACCCGACCGACTTGTCGGCCAGATGCATCTCACCCGCATAACCGCGGTTAAGGCCGGTCGCCTTGAAATTATATTCGGCCGCCAGCTTCTTCATGTCGACGCCTTTGGCAATCGCATGTCCGGTCGGGCGGTGCGTGCCGTAGATCACGTCGATTTCACTGAACGGACCTTTGTTGTTGAGTGCAGCGCAGACGCCAGTTGCGACGGCTTCCTGGCCAGCATAAAGATGGATGAGGTTGCGGAAGCTGCGGTCGCTGAGCTGCTTGTCGGCCAGAGTGCGCTCGAACCACCTGATACGCAGGATCGTCGAATACATCTCGATCAGTTTTTCATTGGGCAGGTCTTTTGCCCAGTACCCGATTTCGCCATCAGCCCACGCAAGCTTGCTGCTCAGTGAAACCGCTGCTCCAGCAGCAGCGAAACCTTTCAGCAGGCTACGACGCGTTGACGACGGTACGCGCTCTGCAAAGCCGCGAGCCGATCGATCATGATCCGACATTTGAACGTCTCCTTCCGCAATATCTTCAAGAATGATTTTCGCTTGTTAGATATCTGAGTTCGAAAAGACGCCGACCGCTTTGATGTAGGTCAACCGATGCATCCAGCTCGTTTGTTTTGTGAAACGCGTATTTTTCCATTGATCGAGAGGTCGCGCATGCGACGCGCCGCATCGGTGCGCAGCGAGCCTTTGGAGGCGATACGCTGATCAATTGCCAACGAACCTGGACAGCGCGGCGGCCTGACGGGACGAAAGATCCGCGCCGACCGCATCGAGATACGCATCCACTTTGTCCCACAATGCAGTCGCGGTCTCGTCGGCTGCATGGCCAGCGTCCGCAGTTGCGGCCGACATCACCTGAGTGACCGGTTGGGTAAGCTTGGCACGGTAAGCACCTCGACCAGCGCGAAGGTCCTTCAGCACCGCTTCGCCCTTCGCGGCGGCATCACCTTTGCGGGAGGCAATGTCCTGCTCCAGACTTGCAATGGCAGCGTCGATCTCCGACGCTTGCTTCACGAGAGCCGGCTTTTTGGCGGCTTCCGGGCCCGAAGCAACGGCGGCATCAAACATGGAGAGGCGATCCTTCGACCAGGCGAGATCTTCGCAGTTTCCCGCAAGCGCCGCGGCCGCGGAAAGCGTGACTGAAGCCAAGATCACAAAGCTGTAAACGCGTAATTGGCGTTTCATTTCGGCGTCTCCCAATCGTTCGCACTGCGACGGCAGGCCGCAAGCCAAATTAATTGTGAGACCGCCCGGTCTCGCCTTGTTTGATTTTGGTCAATGAAAGCTCGCTCGACATTTTCCTGCCACGTCGCGGCGAGCATGAAGTTTTCATGACAGAATTGCTGCGCCGCAGTCGCTGCAATTCGTGATTGGATTTGACCTGCCTCAAACGCAGCCTCCACCAACCGAACCAAGGTTTGGCTTTCAAAACCCGGAGGTGAGGAAATGGCCACAGGTCTCAATCGCAGGAATTTGCTTCTGACCGCGGGCGTTGCTGCGGCTATCGGCGAGCCGGGGCCCCTGCTTGCGCAAAATGCCACGGCCGAATCGATCGCGAAGGCGCCGACAGACGCCAGCGGGGTGCCGAACAGCGAAAAGAAGATCAACATCGTCACGCTGCGCGATCTGGAAGTCGACGCGCAGAAGGTCATGGCGCCTTTTGGTTTCGCGTACGTGTCCGGTGGTGCCGGCGACGAATGGACGATGCGCGAGAACCAGGCCGCCTTCAACAGGTGGGTAATCAATGCCGATTTCATGAACGGCACGGGTAGCGCCGATACGACGACAACATTGCTCGGCACCAAGCTTTCCTACCCCGTCATTGCCGCGCCGATCGGCAATCAAGGGTCGGTTCACGCGCAGGCCGATCTGCCGAACGTCAAAGGGACGAATGCTGCCGGCACGCTGTACTGCGTGAGTTCGGTGTCCCAGCTCAGCGTTGAGGAGATTGCGTCTGCCGCCGAAGGACCGAAGTGGTTTCAGCTCTATATTCCGCGAGACCCAGGCTTCGCTCGCGAGATGCTGCAACGGGCGAAGGCGGCAGGCTACAAGGCCATTGTCGTCACTGCTGATGTCAACGTCACCAGCAATCGTGAGCGCTCGATGCGGCTGCACGGCGCAGCGCTTCCCAATCTGAAAATGGGCAACGCGCCAAAGACACCTGGCGTTACCGGCAGCGCAATGGACATGAAAGGAAATATGGACTGGAAGGACATCGAGTTCTGCCGAAAGGAATCAGGGCTGCCTGTCGTCATCAAAAGCATCCTCTCCCCCACCAACGCCCAGCAAGCGCTCAATGCTGGCTGCTCCGGGATTTGGCTTTCGAATCACGGCGGCCGTCAGCTCGACAACATGGCTGCGCCGATGACCACGTTGCCTGCCGTGGCTTCCGTCGTAAAAGGAAAAGTGCCGATCATCATCGACGGCGGCATTTACCGCGGCCAGGATGTTTTCCGGGCGATCGCGCTCGGGGCAACTGCAGTCGCACTGGGCCGTCCGCTGCTCTACGCCTCGGCGCTGGGAGGCGCGCAAGGCGTTCAGGCCGCGCATACTCATCTCAAAAATGAGCTAACCATGGTCATGAGGCTGGCCGGCACATCGGCCATCAAGAATATCACCCGCGATTTTGTCGCGCGGGCTGAAGGCAGCAACGGGCACGTCTGAAGGCGGAATAGAAGAGCCGCCTTCTACCATCACGGAGTACTCATGTCGAAGGTATGACATTGGTTGCAGAGTGTCACCGACGCCTTGTGGACGTGGTGGCACTCTGCGCAAGGGATCTCGCCCTGGTGCGACTCGTGGGGGTTCGGCGTATCGTTCGCCGTGCTCGCGGCAAGTTTTTGGTACGTCCCGCCATGACATGACAAGCATGTCACCACTGTCGGCGGCGAAGAAATTCCCGCGGTATGACATTGGCCGCAGCCAATGTGGGCGGCGACATGTTTGTCGATCAAGAACCCGTGCCCGCTGCCCGGGGCCGCAGTCTGCGAAAATACACCGACTGCCGGAACGAGAAGGGCAGCTATCAGGCTGAGGCAGGCCAACAGCAATAAGCGTTTCATAGACCCCCCTCGTCTGCTCATTCGCAGCGACGCTGCCAAGCCACAAATCATCAAGCTCGAGACCCGTGAAGTCGAACAAAATTCGATGGCGCTCCCATTGACTCATATCAATCCAGCTTTTCCCCGATCGGCTTTGGTTGCGCTTCGCAGGCTTCTGGCCTGCCGCATCAGGCACTTGATGGAGAAAACCGAATGAATCTCGATAAGGCGATCAATGGCCGCCGCGCGGTGCGCGAGTATACCCGGGACAGCGTCAGCGAGCAGACCATCCGCGGATTGATCGACGCAGCCATCCAGGCGCCGAGCGCCGTCAATCAACAGCCTTGGGGCTTTACCATCGTCCGGAATCAGAGCCTGCTCGACCGGATCTCGCATGAAGCAAAGGTCTACATGCTCGCGACGACGCCGGCTAATGGCCTTTCCGAGCAGATGATGTTGCACTTGCGCAATCCTGAATTCCAGATCTTTTACCACGCGCCGGCCTTGATCATCATTTCGGCAGACGGTCCCGGCCCATGGGCAGTCGAAGACTGCGCACTTGCCGCCCAGAATCTGATGCTTGCGGCGTTTGCCGCCAACCTTGGCAGCTGCTGGATTGGCTTCGCCCAGAAATTCCTGGGCACCGAGGCCGGGAAGTCTCTCATTAGATGTCCATCGCCGTGGATCCCGGTTGCACCGATCATCATTGGACACCCGGCGGCTCCCGCTGCTCCCGTTCCGCGCAAGGAGCCGATCATCAAGTGGGTTGACTGACTGACGCCTGCTTCGCCGCGCGCTTAGCGGATGCTTGGTCTCGCTGCTGCCGTTGACGCATGCGCCGCCTTTGCGGAGAGCAATCTGCGCTCGGGGCCGCTGACTTACTTTTCCTGGTAGGGGCTCGGCTTGTACTCTAAAGCAGCCAGCAACTCGAAGCGGCTGATGGATCCAATCATCTTTCCCGCGCATACGACAGGGACCTGAGCGATCCTGCGCTGATCCATCGCCGCGATCACGTCATTCACGGTCGCATGCTCGTCAACACAAACGAGATTTTGGGTCATGATCTTCGCGACATTTAGCGTGCGCATTCGTTCGCGAGCCGGGCCACCCTCCTCTATGCCCAGCAGCTCTTCCAGCCAATTGCCGGCGGGAGGCGTCACGCCCAACTCGTCTCGATGAAGGAGGTCTCCCTCCGAAATTATGCCGAGAAGATTCCTATCTTGTCGAGTACAAGGCCTCGCTGGTTCGTCTGCAACAACAGCCGCACGGCATCCAACAGTGACGCCGCAGGTCCGATCGTTGCGAAGGAGCTTCGCATCACCCCGGTCGCAAGCATCATCCTGGCCCCCTCGATTGGGCAGCTCAAGCATTGAGCCGGCCCAGCGCCACGCGATTGCGAAGCTGAACGCGGCGCGACGTTTCGAGCGCAATCATTCCCGACTGGGCAAATTGGGTGAACGTTCGCGACACGGTCTCGATGGTCAATCCCAGATAGTCGGCAATGTCCTGGCGCGACATCGGCAGGTCCACGGAGGCGCTGCTGCCGCAGCGGCCGGCCATCTCCAGGAGAAAGCCCGCGACACGCTCATCAGCACTCTTGATCAGGGCCAGGGAATGCTGCTGCACACGCTGTAATTCACGCACCGCCAGCATCCAGAGCTGCTTGGAGAGATCGCGTTGCAGCTCGGCGCGAGCCATTGCGCTCGCGCGCTTCACGACCAGAACCTGAGAGTCGTTGACGGCTTCTGCCGAGGCCAGATGCGCTTCGCCCGCTTCGACACCGAAGATGTCGCCGGGAAGATAGAATGCGACGATCTGGCGCCGGCCATCGTCAAGCATGCGATAGGTGCGAACTGCTCCGGTCACGATCTGGTAGAGAAACTCCGCCGGCTCGTCTTCGCCGTAGATCTCCTCGTTTCGGCCAAATCGCATCGATGCACCCATGAGGCCGAGCGGCCCTTCCGGAATTCTGGTAGAAAGAGCCGAAACAGGCGACCGGGAAGGCATCGCGAATGTAACGTTTGCGGTGGTGCGCATGGCGAAACTCCGGGTTGATTGGTTGGTTGACCCGCCGCCACTGTGCCGCTTTGCGAAAAATAAAAAATTCGGGTCGTCCCCTTAAGTAGAAACCCTTAGAGCCCGTAATTTTACGGATCGTCCTCCCCAAGCCCCGTTTTTGGCGCGTCTGCTAAACAGAACAAATGGCCTCTTCGTTCAATGCCAGATGAGCAGATCGGCCTCGCGAGACCTTGCCTCTCGAAGAATTTGCATCCCACTCGACGACGCATCGCATGGTTTGACGAGGATCAAACGAAAACCTCCCGCAGCTCCTACCTTTGCTTCGCCAAAGTCGAGCAAAGGAGGATTCCTATGGCAGAAGCTGCAACCAAGCTACCTGTAAAGACAGAGAAATCATCAGCCACGCCGTCGGTCCTTGATTGGAGACCGTTCGAGGGCTTGCGCAATCAGGTCGACCGTCTGTTTCGCGAGTTCGAAACCGGTTTCCTGCAATCGCCGCTCTATCGGGATGTCGACAATTTCTGGCGCCGAGATCTCACGCTTCCAGTGACACCCGCAATGGACATTGTCGATAAGGACAATGCTTTCGAGATCACTGCCGAACTGCCGGGTCTCGACGCCAAGAACATCGAGCTCAGCCTTTCGGACAATGTGCTGACCGTGAAAGGCGAGAAAAACGAAGAGAAGGAAGAGAAGACCAAGGACCGCTACGTTTCCGAGCGTCGCTATGGCTCCTTCCGCCGCTCCGTTCAGCTTCCCGCCGGCGTCGATGCCGGCAAGATCGAGGCAAACTACAAGAGCGGCATTCTCACGGTCACCCTTCCGAAGTCCGCGGAAGCCCAGAAGAAGCAGACGGTGATCCCGATCACCACGAAGTAAGCCAGCGCTGGCCTCGCTTTCCCCTTGGATGGCGAGGCCGCTCTCTTATGACCTGGAGACATCATATGCCGCACAAGCAAGTTCTGTTTCATTCCGCTGCCCGCGAAAAGGTCCTTCGGGGCGCCTCGCTCCTCGCGGACGCCGTGCGCGTCACCCTAGGCCCGAAGTCGAAGTCGGTCCTGATCCAGAAGAGCTGGGGCACCCCCATTGTCTGCAACGACGGTGTGACAATCGCCAAGGAATTCGACCTCAAGGACCCCGAAGAAAATCTCGGCGCGCAGGTGCTTCGGCAGGCGGCCGAAAAGACGGGCGACGTCGTTGGTGACGGCACCAGCACGTCAACGATCCTGGCGCATGCGATTCTGGCTGACGGCGTCAGGAACGTGGTTGCGGGCGCGAGCGCAATCGATCTGAAGCGCGGGCTCGACCGGGCGGTCCATGCCGCAACCGCCGCACTGCACGCCATGGCTCGGCCCGTCAAGACCAGGGCAGAAAAGGCGCAGGTAGCCACGATTTCAGCTCACAATGATCCGGCAATCGGCGAACTGGTCGCGGCCGCGCTGGAAAAGGTCGGGGGTGACGGCGTGATCTCGGTCGAGGAGTCCAAAACGACCGAGACTGTGCTCGACGTTGTCGAGGGAATGAAATTCGATCGCGGCTTTCTGTCCCCTTATTTCGTCACTGATGCAGAACGAATGGAAGCCGTTCTTGAAGACCCTTTCATTCTCGTCTGCGATCAGAAGATCAGCGCACTGAACGACTTGGTGCCGCTGCTCGAACAGGTCGCGAAATCCGGCCGCCCGCTCTTGATCATCGCCGAGGACATTGAAGGCGACGCGCTGGCAACCCTGGTGGTCAACCGGCTGCGCGGCGTACTGAAGATTTGCGCGGTAAAGGCACCGGGTTTTGGAGACCGTCGCAAGGCGATGCTGGAAGATATTGCGACTCTGACCGGAGGTCAGGTGATCTCCGGCGAAGTCGGTCTGAAGCTGGAGAACGTGACCGTGGCGCAGCTTGGTCATGCCGCGCGCGTGGTCTGCGACAAGGAAAACACGACCTTGATCGGCAGCAAGGGCGATCGCGCCCATATCGACGGCCGGCTGCAGCAGATCCGCCGCGAGATTGAAAAGACCACAAGCCAGTACGACAAGGAAAAACTCGAAGAGCGGCTTGCAAAACTCTCGGGAGGGGTTGCCGTGATCCGTGTCGGTGCGCCGACAGAAGCGGAGATGAAGGCCAAAAAAGAGGCTTTGGACGACGCCATCAGTTCGACCAAGGCCGCGGTCGCGGAAGGTATGGTGCCAGGTGGCGGATTAGCGCTCCTCAGGTGTACGGAAGCTGTCACCAAAGAAGAAGCAACCTGCGAAGGCGACGAGAAGACCGGAATCCAGATCCTCAAGCGCGCGCTCGAGTCCCCTGCCCGCCAAATCGCCGAAAACTCCGCCGTCGATGGAGGTGTCGTGGTGGCCCGGATGCTGGGCAGTCAAGGCAACGTCGGATTTGACGCCGCGCGCAAGGAGTATGTCGACCTCTTCGAGGCAGGCATCGTCGATCCGGCCAAAGTGGTCAGGACGGCGCTGGAGAATGCGGTTTCGGTCGCAAGCGTCTTACTGCTGACCGAGGCAACCATGACCGAAATCCCGGAGCCCAAGCGCGAACGGTCGCCTGAGACGGATATGGCCATTTAAGCAGGGAAGCCCTTGGACGATGGCGATCGTGCATCACGAAAATCATCCTGGCTGTTCTTGTCGAGAACCCGATCTGGACCTCGGCAGATCAGAGGTAACCGTTGCTCAGCCTCGCGCGAGAGCCCAGCATGGATGGCCCCGATTCTCCAGCCGGATGAAATGGCTGCTGGCTGCAATGATGGTGGGCGCGGCGGCGGGCTGGCTGGCCTTCCAAGCTTTTGTGGCCCTCATCACCCTGGACTAACTGCCGAAGGAGGTACGGTATGAAAGCGCGCGATATTATGACCGCGCCGGTGATTACCATCGGCGAGAACTGCACCGTTCGCGACGTGGCGAAACTTCTGATTGAAAAGCACATCAGCGCCGTTCCAGTGGTCGATCGTGCCGGAAAGGTCGTTGGCATCGTCAGCGAAGCCGACCTGATGCATCGGCCGGAAGCTGGTACGGACCGACCTGCCTCCTGGTGGCTATCGCTCATTTCCGGCGAACGCGCTGTCGCCGAGGAATACGTCAAGTCGCACGCGATGAAAGTAAAGGACGTCATGACGAAGAACGTCCAAACCGCTCAACCCGACACGCCACTCAACGAAATTGCGGATCTTTTTGAGGGAAATCACATCAAGCGCATTCCAATCGTGAGCGATGGCGGCAACCTTGTTGGCATCGTTAGCCGGGCCAATATCATCCAGGCTCTGGCGACTGCGCGCCCGAAGCTCGAGATCAGCGCGCCCGATGCAATGATCAGGGAGCGCTTGATGGCCGAGCTGAAGAAGAACTCCTGGTCGCATGTTCATCAGCTGAATGTGACGGTCGCGAACGGCGTGGTCGACCTCTGGGGTTTTGCCGAGTCCGACGCAGAGCGGCGGGCGATCCGGGTAGCTGCCGAGTCAATTGCCGGCGTAGCCGCCGTCAACGATCATCTGATGCGAGCTGAGTATCTCTACTAAGATTGATACTGCGGGATACGTCGCGAGCAATGAGATGCTTACGTCCAGCATTTCATGCTCTCAAAACCGCTTGCACCCCTGGCGACACTCCTTGCGCCTCAGTCCTTCGAAAGGTCACAAAGCCTGCTTGACAGCAGCAACTCGAACAGAGCGCGCGCGGCCTTGTATCTGGCCGCCGGCCGGGACATTTCCCGGCCGGTGACGATCGCTTTTCCGGTGGAATCGCAGACGCTCCATTCCCATCGGGCCCATCGGCGGCTGATCGTCATTTCGTACATGGATCCCTCACCTCATGCCCAGCGCATGGAATAGCCGTGCCTTTGCCTCATCGAGTGCGAACGCGAACACGATAGCTGTGGCGAAGACACTCAGAATGATGGAAAGCGGCAGCGGCGCCATGAGAACGCCTGCGAATGCGAGCGTCGGCACGATCAACAGGTCTGCAAGCGAGCATGCGAGCACGATCTCGCTCGGCCTGGACGACCAGATGCGGCGCCGCTCGCGGACGACATAGTAAATCGCCTGACCGCTGATCACGAGATTGACCAGCATCAGGGTCCGCAATGTATCGAGGTCAAGCTCGAGATAGTCCTTTCCAACAAGCAGAACGCCGACGCAAAAGACCAGGTCGAACAAGCCCAGGAGAACGCCGGCGATGGTAAGCTGGCCGATTTTCCACGTGTTGGGCTTTTCCGACGGCCGCACATTATCTGTCGTCGACGACATTGCCAGAAAATCACCGGTGATCATTGAGATCACTACCAGCATCGGCGTCAGGATCGCATGACCGGTGAGCAGAAGGCCGATCGCAAGGTAGGCGACCTGCGGAACCTTGTGCAGGATCGAACGGAGCGTGTAAGTCAGGATGCGCTGGAAGGCCACGCGGCCTTCGATCACCGCGCCAACGATCCCGTCGAGCCCGGGCTCCGTGAGAACGATGCCAGCCGCTGATTTCGCAACGTCGGTTGCAGTTGAGACGGCAATACCAAGCTGTGCCTGACGCAATGCCGGCGCATCGTTCGCGCCGTCGCCACACATCCCGACCGTATAACCGGCCAATTGCAAGGCCTTCACCAGCGCAAACTTGTCTTCCGGAAGCACGCCGGCGAAAATGGCATAATCCTCCGGATAGGCGATTTCGGTGATCGCGCCGGGCGGAGCAACTGCACCTTCCAGGCCCACAGCGCGCGCGACGGCTGCCGCCGTCGCGGGGGCATCGCCGGTCACCATCACCACCCGAACGCCCATTGAATTCAGCTGCGCCAGACAACTCGCGGCCTCGGGACGCGGTGGATCGCTGAGTGCGATCAGCCCGATCAGTTGCATGGCGCCGGCGGTTCCGACCGCAACCCCAAGTACTCGAAAGCCTTCGGCTTCGAGCGCGGTAGCCTTCATAGACGCCTCTGGCAAAGGACGCGCCATCGCCTGGACATGCGCGAATGCGCCCTTGACCGCATGCAGCCTCGCTCCGTCCTGGTCCGTGACCTGTGCTTCTGCAATCTTCGCTGCTGGATCGAAGGGAACGAACTCCTCTCTTCTTGGCGACGCAGCGAATGAATAGCGAGCCGCGGCGTGGCGGATGGCCGCGTCGACAGGGTCGAGCCCGGCATCCGAGCTTGCAAGGCGCGCCCACATCAGGACGTCAGGTTCGCTGGACTGTCCCAACGGGACCACGGCCGCGACCGTCAGTTCGCTTTTTGTCAGCGTACCCGTCTTGTCGACACACAGCACATTCACGCTGGCCGCTTCGTCGACTGCCGAAAGCCGCGTCGGCAACACACCGCGCTTTCCGAGTGCCTGCGCACCGACCGCTGTGGCCAAGGTAAAGGTCGCGGGGAGCGCCACGGGCACCGATGCAAGGATCGCAATGAGAGCGAGCGGAATTATTTCGCCAAATGGAAGCCCGATGTACCAGGCATAGGCGATCAGGAGTGCCGCCAGAGTGCCATTGATGCCGGCGAGATACAGGACAACCCGCAGGACCGCCTTCTGTTGCGTGCTGGTAACGTGCGCCGTGCGAACGAGCTCCGCGGCACGGCCAAACCTGGTATTCGGACCGGTCGCGGTCACTTCGGCCAGGGCTTCACCACGGCGAACCAACGCCCCGGCAAACGTCCTGTAGCTCGCGTCAGCCTCGATCGGCATCGACTCGCCGGTGAGCATAGATTGGTCGAGCAGCACGGTGCCCTCACCGATCCGCGCGTCCGCAGGAACCACGCTGCCAAGCGTCAGCTTGATCAGGTCACCCGGGACAAGGGCGGCAGCGGGCACAATCGACCAGCTGCCGTCGCGCAAAACCGATGCGTTCAGCGCGAGCCTCGACCTGAGCGCAGCGAGTGTCGCTTTCGCTCGCCCTTCCTGAAAAAAGCCAAGCGCGGCATTAAAAAGCAGCAGCAAGCCGATGACGGCGGCTTCGATATATTCGCCGAGAAATAATTGCAGGACGATAGCCGCCGCAAGCAGGCACGGCACCGGCGCGGCGAATTTGCCGACAAGCACGCGCCAGGCAGGCGTATCGGTGCTCGACGACGTCGTATTTGGTCCGTACTGCCTCAAACGACGCGCCGCTTCTTCACTCGACAGGCCCGACTTACGGCTCGCCGGCTGGGCAGACTCAGGAGTGGATGAATGCAGTAAGATCTCCGACACCTCGGTAACTTAGGCGCATTAGCCGGAGACGAGTTGCGCGAGATCAATCAACACCGGGAGGCGCCGACCGCCCGGACGCATCCGTATTTTCACTTAAGGAGAGAAGCGAAATTTCGGGAACCACCCCGCCCTGGTAGGAAGAGCCTACTGGCACTTTTCTGCCACAGGAGGCTATCCATGAACTCCTCGATCTACAGTGCTGACCGCGCGACACACCTGCGTATCGTCGTCGTCGCGCTCGCTGGCAGTATCGCGATCATGGGGTTTGCCCTGTCGGCCAGACTCGGCACGATGGTAACCGCGCCAGCGATCGTGGAAGCGGGCAAGTCTCATGGTTTGGAGTTTAACGGCAAAGAAGCTGCAACGACGTTGCCCTCGACGCGCCGGATTTGATTGCTCGGGCGCGTTTGGCGCCGGCTTTGACCTTTGTCAACGATGCCATTTTTCCAGTCGGCTAAGTTGCTGCTATCTCAATCGGATATTCCAGGCCAAGCGAGCATGAAAAAAATTCCCGAACTTGCAATTTCTGCCGAGAAGGTTGCGGCCATCATTGCCAAGGCCAGGCAATTTGATGTCAAGGATGTCGTGACCGATCCGGACCCCGGCTCGAACGCCAGCGACGACGGAATGCTATCGGTGCTGGAAGACCACAGCGATGATCCTGTTCGAACCGAATTGACCGCAATCATCCGTGGCCTCAATGCCGACGAGCAGATCGACCTGGTTGCGCTCAGCTGGCTTGGGCGAGGCGATGGCGAGCTCGCCGATTGGAGCGATATTCGCGCCGAGGCCGCCCGCGCTCATAACAAGCGCACCGCCGAATACCTTCTGGGAATGCCGCTTCTTGGTGACCTGCTTGAAGAGGCTTTCACGCAATTTGGCCACTCGGTGGAAGAATTCGAACGACCGCTCTAGTCAAAGGTCAAGAACGGATGCCCTACCGCTCAAACGAAGATCTTCCCGCTTCCGTTCGCCACCACCTGCCGCAGCATGCCCAGGATATCTATCGCGAGGCCTTCAACCATTCTTTTGCCTCGCACCGGGAAGAAACTCGTCAAGAAGAAATCGCGCACCGCACCGCTTGGGCGGCGGTGAAGCGGTCCTACGTCAAGATTGGTGACGAGTGGGTGCCACAAAGAGCTGGGATCAGCTAGGCAACCGCTTGAACGCCGCCCACCGCGCCCGAAGAACGGAGCGGCGCAAACTGCTCGGCTGTCAGCGTCTCCCGGTCGATGAGGAGCGTGACGCCCTCTTCCAATTCCTTCCGCCGCCTTTGCAGGATTTCGCGCGCGCAGCCATCGCCCGCTTCGATTAATTGCCGGACGGCAAGATCGATTTCCCGCCCGGTCGCTTCGGCGGCGCTCGCAATCGCGTCCTGCATCGCTGGCAGGAACGCCTGCGGCTTCGGTGCATAAGTCCGCTGTCCGACGGTGGCGTCCATCCCGTATTTCGTCACCATTTCGATCGCAATCTCGGTGGCGCGCTGTAAATCGTCGGCAGCGCCAGTGGAGACATCGCCGTCGAAGATCAGCCGCTCGGCGGCGCGCCCGCCCATCAGGACCGCGATCCGATTTTTCAGTTCGCTAATCGTCAGCAGGAAGCGGTCTTCCGTGGGCCGCTGCATGGTGTAACCGAGCGCCCCAACGCCGCGCGGGATGATCGAGACCTTCTGCACAGGGTCGACACCGGGAAGGCTGGCGGCAACCAAGGCGTGCCCCATCTCGTGATAGGCTACACGCTTGCGCTCACCCTTGCTCAGAGTCCTGCTCTTTTTTTCGATTCCGGCAACGATACGCTCGATTGCAACGGTGAAATCATCAAACGTCACCTGATCGGCGTTGCGCCTTGTCGCCGCGATCGCCGCTTCATTGATGAGGTTCGCAAGATCGGCGCCGGTAAAGCCGGCTGTGAGACCGGCAATCTTTTCAAGATCGACGTCGGACCCAATCGTGATCTTTTTGATGTGCACCTTGAGGATGGCCAGCCGACCTGATTTGTCGGGACGATCGACCAGCACCTGACGGTCAAATCGGCCGGCCCGTAACAAGGCGGGATCCAGTATTTCCGGCCGGTTGGTCGCCGCCAGAAGGATGACGCCGGCACGCGGGTCGAAACCGTCAAGTTCCGCCAACAGCTGGTTAAGCGTCTGCTCCTTTTCGTCATAGCCGCCGAGGGCATTCGCTGTCCTGCTTCGGCCAAGCGCATCGAGTTCGTCGATGAAGATGATGCAAGGCGCAGCTTTTCTCGCCTGCTCGAACAGATCGCGGACCCGCGCCGCACCAACGCCGACAAACAGCTCGACAAATTCCGATCCTGATATCGAAAAAAACGGTACGCCGGCTTCACCGGCAACCGCCCGTGCGAGCAGGGTCTTTCCGGTGCCGGGAGGTCCAACCAGCAGGATTCCCTTGGGCACATGCGCGCCCAATCGCCCATAGCTCTTGGGGTCCTTCAGGAAGGAGACGACCTCCTGCAATTCGAACTTCGCCTCATCGACGCCGGCGACGTCCGCAAAAGTGACCTTCGTATCCTGCTCGACGTAGACCTTGGCGCGGGATTTTCCGATCGCCATGAGGCCGCTCGTGCCCTGGCCAGCACCCATGCGCCTCGCCATGAAGAACCAGAACCCGTAGATCAGTATCAGCGGTGCGATCCAAGAAAGAATACTGCCGAGAAGACCGTCGGACGCAGTGCCGGACACTGATATTCCCTTGGACCCAAGCTTGTCCGCCAGCGATGCATCCACGCGCGTCGTTACGAAAGCAGATTTTCCGCTCGGAAATTTTTCCTTCAGGTTGCCTTGGATCGTATCCTTCCCGACGATAACGTCGGACACGGCCCCCTGTCCAACAAGCTCCTCGAACCGGCTATAGGGGATTGTCTCGATCGTGTTGTGAGCCACAACAAGCCATTGCAGGAATAGCAACCCGATCCCGGCAAGGGCAACGGGTAACAGATATGGCACACCCCTTTGTATCGACGGCTCGTCTTTCATTTGTATTTCCGGTTTCGACAGCTCCGTAATTTAGCCGTCAGACTCCAGCTGCGATTGTTCTGGATCAAATGTCAGGCTTCTTGATGGGACGATTACCGGCTCGAGCTGTTGATCGACATCAAAACGGGATCGATCTGAGCCTCTTAGTCTGGCTGCCTAAAAGCTGGAGGCTCACATGCGCGCACGTCAAATCATGACCAGGAAGGTCGTATCGGTCACGCCCGAACAGACGATTTTGGAAGCAGTTAACCTCATGCTCCGTAACCATGTGAGCGGCCTGCCCGTGGTTGACAGGGCTGGAGCTGTCGTAGGCATCGTGTCGGAGGCAGACTTCCTGCGCCGGACCGAAATCGGTACCCCGCGCAAGCACAACCGTCTGCTGAGCTTCATTTTCGGTCATGGCCCTGCGGCAGATGACTACGTCCGTGAACGCGGCCGCAAAATCTCTGAAGTGATGACGCCGTCGCCAATCACCGTCGGCGAAGACGCTCCACTTTCAGACATCGTTTCACTCATGGAGCGGCACCGCATCAAGCGAGTCCCTGTCGTGCGTGACGACAAGCTCGTTGGAATCGTTTCGCGGTCCAATCTGATCCAGGCGGTGGCAAGTCTTTCCCGCGATGTACCCGATCCCACAGCCGACGACGATCACATCCGCGAGCGAATCATCGCGGAGATCGAAAAGCACGATTGGTGTCCGATCGACCTGAACGTCGTCGTACGCGACGGCATCGTCCACCTGAGTGGCGTGCTGACCAGCGAGCGCTATCGACAGGCGGTCATTGTCGCCGCGGAAAACGTCCAGGGAGTCGTCAAGGTCCACGACCATCTTTTCTGGATGGATCTTGTGACCGGCAATCATCTTGAATCGCCCGAGGACGAGGAATGGGCGAGAGCGGGTTGATGCAAGACCGCCTGTTCAACCCAGAAAGGAGTCATTGGACTTTTGCACGGCGAGCGGCTCGACCCAAAAGAGAAGATGCGCGTGATAGCGCCATCGATCTCGATTTCTGGCATACGCCATTCGACGCCCTTTTTTCGGCACTTGCCAGTAGCCCCAACGGGCTGTCGATGTCTGAGGCCGAGAAGCGGCTCTCGACCTTTGGTCCAAACCGGATGGAGGCATCGCAAAGCCGCTCCATTTTGCGGAAACTCGCTCAGCGCCTCTTGAATCCCCTTGTCGCAATCCTTCTGGCCGCCGCCGCGATCTCGGGACTGAGCGGCGACTTTGGCAGCTTTGTCATCATCGTTACGGTCGTCACGCTGTCCCTGACGCTGGACGTCGTCCAGGAACATCGCGCCGAATTGACGGCCGAGACACTGAGGGAATCGGTCGCCATCGAGGCCGACGTCCTGCGTGACGGGTTGGTCTCGGCCGTGTCGGTGACAACGCTTGTTCCGGGCGATGTCGTCAAACTGCGAACCGGCGATCTCATTCCAGCCGACGGTGTGGTTCTCGAAGCCCGTGAACTGCAGATCAACGAAGCGCTGATGACGGGCGAACCGTTTCCTGCAAGCAAGACCAATGCGCCCTGCTCCGCCGTCTCGCCTGCTGACGCTACCAACGCCCTCTTCGCCGGAACAAGCGTTGTCGGAGGCGACGGTACGATGCTGATCGTTGAGACCGGCGGCCGCACGCGCTTCGGCGCGATTGCGGCTGCCTTGGCAGCCAATGCACCGCCCACTGCGCTCGAACAGGGCGTGCGGCGGCTTGGATTCTTGATCCTTCGCCTGACGCTATTCCTCACGCTGTTTGTGCTGTTGGTCCAGCTGCTGGGCCATCGCCCAGCGATGGAATCCTTCCTGTTTGCTGTTGCCCTGGCTGTCGGCCTCACGCCTGAGCTCTTGCCGATGGTGATGACAGTCACCTTGGCGAGGGGAGCGCAGCGCATGGCAAATCGCAAGGTCATCGTGAAGAGACTGTCATCCATTCACGACCTCGGCGCCATGGATACGCTGTGTGTGGACAAGACCGGCACATTGACGGAGGCCCGGATTACGCTGACGACGAACGTCGATTGTACCGGGAAAGTCAGCGAGCGCGTGCTCGATCTTGCAAGATTGAACAGCGCGTTTCAGGGCGGCGTCAGGAGTGCGCTCGATGACGCGATCCTGGCGATCGACAACAAAGGCACGGGTGCCTGGAAACGCATCTCCGAGGTACCGTTCGATTTCGAACGTCGTTGCCTTTCGGTGCTGCTGGCACGCGAAGACGAGCACGTTCTGATCACCAAAGGCGCACCCGAATCGGTCATGGCCCGATGTGTCGCAGCCGAAATCGAGGGTCTCGCGCATCCTCTCGATGAATTGTGGCACGAGCGCCTTGCAGAGCTACAGGACAGCTATTCTCGTGACGGTCTTCGCCTGCTGGCGGTCGGGATCAAATCGATCTCGATCGGCCAGACCAGCGTTTCGGTCGACGACGAAGCCGATCTCACCCTGATCGGCTTCTGCGTTTTCGCCGATCCTCCGAAGCAGGATGCCGCCGACGCAGTGAAAAATCTCACTGTGCTTGGTGTCGGAATCAAGATCATTTCCGGCGACCACGCCGCGGTCGTCGCGCATGTGGCAGGTGCAGTCGGACTCTCCAATCACGGCATACTGACCGGAACGGAAATCTCCGATCTCACAGACGCGGCCCTGGAATCCAGGGTTGACGATATCGGCTTGTTTGCGCGGATCGATCCTGACCAGAAGCGACGGATTGTCACGGCGCTTCGCCGCCGGAAACATGTGGTCGGCTTTCTCGGAGACGGCGTCAACGACGCGCCTGCGATCCATGCGGCCCATGTCGGCATGTCCGTCACCGGCGCCACCGAAGTCGCACGCGCCGCAGCCGACATGATCCTGCTGGCCCCCGATCTGTCGGTGCTCGCGGCCGGCGTTCGCGAAGGTCGGCGGACCTTCGCGAATATTCTCAAATACATTCGTATGGGAACAAGTTCGAATTTCGGCAACATGCTGTCGATGGCGCTGTCGTCCGTCGTATTGCCATTCCTGCCACTGTTGCCGCTGCAAATCCTTCTCAACAATCTTCTCTATGATCTTTCAGAAGTCGGCATTCCCTTCGATGAGGTCGACGACGAGGATGTCGCGCGCCCGGAAGTTTGGGACATGCGAAAGATCCTTCGCTTCACCATCATCATGGGCGCGGTCTCATCGTTGTTCGATGCAATCACTTTTGCTGTTCTGCTCAAGGTCGTTCATGCGGATGAGTCGATTTTTCAAACCGGCTGGTTTGTCGAGTCCATCGCCACCCAAATACTCGTGATCTTCTTGATCCGCTCGCGCCGGTTGCCCTGGCGCGCCAATCGACCCAATCCTGTCCTTCTTGTGACCTCAATCGGCGCTCTCGTTGCGAGTGTCGTTGTCGCCCTTGGTCCATGGGGAAGCTTGTTCGGATTTACCGGACTTTCGATCTCCCTGACGCTAATCATCGCGACCGTCACATTGTCGTATCTGATGGCCGCAGAGGCGGCAAAACGCTTTGCACTGACAACTTGATCATAAGAGCCCGATGAAAGTTACATTGCTTTCAGATAGCCCGGCGCGGCCAGGCACAGGCCTAGGATTCGTTGCTCAGCTGTCCGCGAGAGCGGCAGTTGTTCAAATTGCAGGATCATTACCTCCCCGACGTCGAAAGGCTTGTGCTCAGCTGGATGGCCGAAGAGTTGAAGGATCATCGGCTGATCGAGACCTATGTGCGCAACTACAACAGTGAGTGAGAGCGGCTTGCCGGGGCGCGGTCGCGGTGCGCACGCGGCTGGAGGCGAAACGTGACCGGATCGAAGGCGAGCGACAGCGCAGCGGACCCGTCATCGCCGATTTCAGGGCGCTCGTTCATAGCGTCCTCGTCCACCCGAGGGATCCCCGGCAAGGCTTTGAGGTCGAAGTGAAAGGAAAACTAGCCGCGCTCGTAGGCGGAGGGTCTTTCCGGAAGATGGTAGCGGGGGGGGGCGATTCACCTGACTCCCCCCTCCGCCCTACCGCTTGATTATACCATCATACGGCAACGAAAAGCCGCCTAGCGTCCGGCTCGTTCAAATGGGTCCCTGGCGCAGTACTTGGAGCGTTGGTGCCTAGGCAGGGAATCTTACGCAACCACCGACACGACGAACCGCTGTTTGTCCTTATCATGGTGGCGTGAACGCTTGCATTGTGGCGGAGGTCGGCTGCACTACTAGCCAGCAACTTGTTTTTCTGTCGTAGGACGACCCAAGTCGCGAGGCCGAGTTAATCGTCTACCAAAAGCGCCGTTCATGAACGATCCGGCCCCGCGTAAGGGGGTATCAAATGATTCTGGACGCGCTGATCAAGTGTCCCTGCTGAGGTGTAAGCTGTTTCCCTATCTGAAAAATGGCAACCAATGGTTTTTCGCGTCCGGTTCTTGGACTCGCTCGGCGCGCGCCAACGGATGGCGAAGGGACGAGACGGCGTAAGGCTGTCGCGCTCTTTTTCATGGATGGCTATCCGCTTACTTCCTCAATGAATCGCCCGGCGCGCTGGACGATAAGATCCCTGTCATTGTCGAGAGTTGCGACATGATAGGAATTGTTGAGCCACAACAGCCTTATGTCATCGGACCCAACGCTCTCGAGGATTCTTTGCCCATTTCGCGGAGGCACCACATGGTCTTCTCGGGAGTGCATCGCAAGGACTGGGCAAGTTACCCTGCAAAGAAGTGCCGAAGTCGCCGCAACCAGAATAAACACCTCGCGTGCGCAGCTGACGGGCAGCTCTGAATAGGCGAGTTCGGACGCCCTCGAATCCTTTATATCCGAACCTATTCCCGGGACCCGCGCCGGAGCCGATTTGCTCAGGACCAATTCCGCGAGCGGCGGTTCGAAAATGCCGACTGGACTGTTTATGGGAATAATGCCGTGGACGATCGTGGAAAAGCGTGCAGCCAGGTTGAGCGCCAGGGTACCGCCCATGGATAAGCCTGCGACAAAAACGGATTTGCCACCTGCGGCTAGTTCATGGAGTGGCTCTTCGCACGAAGAGACCCAATCGTGAAAGCCGGTCTTTTCCATGTCATCGGGTGTGGTGCCGTGTCCAGCGAGGCGCGGACCTCGGACTGTGAAGCCATACTTCCGGTGTAGCTCCTGCCCGAAATAGCGCACACTCTGCGTGGTCCCCGTGAAACCATGCAAGACGAGCACGGCAATATCATTGCCATCGAAAAAGAACGGCTCGGCTTCCATCATCACGCGCGGCATGCGTCTCTCCATCTTCACTTGTTTCAGTCAGGACTTCGCCGTGTGGCGGCAAGGGCAATGATCGCTCCCTGCAACATCAATTTCCCCGGCTCGCCGATGCCAAGGCTCGTGAGCAGATTGAAGCTGAACGTGAGCATGAAAGCGGCCACAGCGGGCCCGAGCGAACCTCCCTTGCCCGAGCCAAAGGTGACTCCACCGAGAATAACTGCAACGAGCGAATTCAAGGGCAGGTCACGACCGATATCCAGGCTGCCGGCCCCAACAAAGCCGATGAGCACGAAACCGCTGAAAACCGCGAGAATGCCCGACGCAATATGCGCAATCGTCACGATACGAACATAGGGAATGCCGGACATCAAAGCTGCCCGTGGGTTGGCGCCGATTGCATCCACATAGCGCCCAAACACTGACATGCGGAGAAATAGCGCGACCGGAACGAATAACGCGAGCCAAAATAGCGGAGAGATCGGCACAATGCCTATTCTCGTTTGCCCTAGGTAACGCAGGATGGCTGGAGCTTCCCCGGGCGCACGCAGCTGGCTGAGCGAAAAGACGACACCACTTAAGATCAGGGCGGTCGCCAGAGTCACGATGACGGATGATGCTCTGATGCGCGTGATAAAGAATGCGTTTGCGGCGCCGACGGCTGCTCCGAAGAGCACGCAAACGATCAGCAGCACCGGCTCGGGAAATCTCAGAATGCCGCTCGTGAGGATGTAACTGACTGCGAGAATGACGCCGCCGACCGAAAGATCGAGTGAAAGAACCCTCATGCAAACCGATTGACCAAGGACGGCGATAGCCAACGGAGCAGCCTGGCGAACGATGAGCAAGAGCAACACAGGTGAAACGAGAGCCGGCCTGGTCACATAGGCAAACACCAACAAGGCGGCTGTTCCGGCGTAAGCAAGCGGAACGCTCAAGAGCAAGCGCGCTATTCTGCGGGGATGAACCGCCCGAGGGAACGAATTGGTGGTCATATCGCTCACACGCCGATCACACTTCGGCGCTGCATGCTGATTGCGATAAGCAGCAAGAATCCCGTTGCAGCGGTGCGCAGGAATGGAGAAATCCCGACTAGATTCATTCCGTTCGTCAGCAAACCCAACGTGATGGTGCCAAGGACCACACCTGCAACGCTGCCGGTACCCCCGGCCAACTGGACTCCTCCCATAGCTATTGCGGTGATCGAATCCAAAGCGAATGGAGCTCCGACCGTAGCATCTCCCGATGAGACTCGGGCGCTGATGAAAATGCCTGCGACCGTCGCGGTCACAGAGCAGATCACGTAGCATCCAACGCTGTACCATCTGACCGCAATTCCGTTGCGGGCCGCACTGGCCTGATTGGCGCCGATTGCAAACAGGCGCAACCCGAAGCGCGTCGCCGACAAGACGAACGACGCGATCATCACCGCACCAACACACCAGAAGAACGCGGCGGGTACGCCTGCCGCCGAGGTCCATGCCAGACCGGCAAGGTAGTCAGGGACGGTTCCGCCGGGTACGGGATGTATCAGGAGCGCAAGTCCCTGCAGGAACGTCATCGACGCCATTGTCATGATGAGCGGATGTATGCCAGCGACAGTTATCCCTATTCCATTGACAAGGCCGATCGCGGCGCCGGCGAGCAAGGCGGCCGCGAGCGCGAGATCCGGACTTACCGAGACAATGATCGTTGTCGTTAGACTGAGAGCGGCCCCCACGGAAAGATCGATGCCTCCGATCAGGGCTACAACGAGCTGCCCTAGTGAGACGATCAAGAGTGCTGCTATCTGGCCATTGACGTTGCTCAGATTCTGCACACTCAGGAAGGCTGGCGACAGAAACGAAAGCGCCACGAAAAGCAGGGCCGGAAGCGAGATCGTGGCGAGGCGGAGGCCGCTTCGACTGGACTTCGTAATTGAAGCGACCATCACAGCTCTTTCCTGGCCTCGGCCTCCGATCCGGCCAGCGCGTAGCGCATTATCTCCTCCTCGCTCGCCCCGACGCCATCAAGTTCGGCGGTGATTTTGCCATCGCGAATTACGAGGATTCGGTCGCATAGGCCCAGAATCTCGGTCAGTTCACTTGAGACAATGAGGACTGCGCCACCGGAATTGGCGAACTCGCGCAAGAGCGCGTAGATTTCGGATTTGGCGCCTACGTCCACACCGCGCGTCGGCTCCTCAACCAGCAGGACATCGACCTCGGACGCGAGCCATCGCCCCAACATCACCTTCTGCTGATTACCGCCAGACAGAGACGAGAGGGGTTGCCCTTGATCATTGGCGCGAACTCTCATCCGCAACAAAAGATCAGCGATACCTGATTTCCTCACACGAGCGCGGCGCCACATCGCGAGCTGCCGCAGCATGCCGAGCGCGACATTCTGTTCTATAGAAAGCGACAAGTAGAGCCCCTCGGACTTTCGGTCCTCCGGGATAAAGCCGATACCCGAGCGAGCAACGGCGACGATTGACAGATCGACGCTTTGCAATTCGTCGCTGGGACTGCGTTTTTTGACGAGCCCGCGGACGTGAGGTTCCACCCCGGCAACCGCCCTGATGATCTCACGCTGCCCCTGACCCTGCAGCCCTGCAAACCCCAGAATCTCGCCACGATTGATCCCAAACGAGACGGCGTGTTCGGCATCTGAAGCTACAAGTTCCGAAATTTCCAGGGCACAGCCGAGGTGACTTGGGTGCGGATTGCGGAGAGGAAACAGCTGCCCAAGCGGGCGACCAACCATGAGCGATATCAGTTCGTCCTGCGTAAGTTCGCTTGTCTCAAATGTCCCAACGAGTCTGCCGTCCTTCAAGACGCTAACGGCCTCACTGAATCGGAATATCTCCTCAAGCCTGTGGCTTATATAAAAAATCAGTTTGCCAGCTGTCTTTAATGAGTGGATGAGATCCCCAAGCGTGTCGACCTCCGGTCCGTTCAAGGCGGCGGTCGGTTCGTCGAGAATGAACACGTCGGCATCCGCCATCAATCCCTTTGCGATTTCAATGAGCTGCTGCTCCGCCACCGAAAGGGTTTGGCAAAAGGTGTTCACGTCCAAGCGACATTTGACCAGGTCGAGGGCCTGCTCCGCACGACGGCGCATGAAAGAACGATCGACGATTCCCGCTCGGTGAGGCTCCCGGCCGAGAAAGAGATTTTCGGCGACCGTCAGGTTGGGGACGAGAGACAGCTCCTGGAATATGGTGGATATGCCAGCGCGCTGCGCCTGGGCTGGGCTTTCGATTCTGAGGGCCTGGCCGCGAACTCTAATCTCGCCCGAGTCGGGTTGATGAACACCTGCAAGCAAATTCATGAGGGTTGATTTTCCAGCACCGTTCTCGCCAGTGATCGCATGCACCGAGCCCGCAGATCCTTGCAAAGAAAGGTCAACAAGAGCCCGGGTCGACCCGAAGCTCTTGTTGACAGACTGGAATGCGACAAGCGCGTTCCTGGGAGAAGAGTGCGCCACTGGCGTGATCATCGCCCTCGCGCGCTCTTATTTCTTGAACATTTTTTCGATTTCTGCCTTGGGCAGCTCGGACGGCATCCAGAAGGCATCGTTCAGATCCGGCCGATAATACTTGTCGAGGTTTACGTTCGTAATTGGTGCGGGATCCGAGAAGTAGTGATCATACAAGGACTTCCCCTGTAAAATGGCTACAGTCGCGCGCAACGCAGCAGGACCGAGCTCCGGCGTGAACACCGCGGCAACACTGTCCAACTTCGACTCCTTCCACGCCCGCAGGAAGCCGTTGTTGCCTTCTCCTGTCATCGGCACGAGCGGCCTGCCGGCCTCCTTGAAGACATCGATACAACCGCGAGTCATTTCGGCGCCGGAAAACCAGATGCCATCCACCGGCTTACCCGAGAGAACGAGATTTTCGCAAAGCCCCTTGGCCTTCGCATAATTCCAGTCGCCAAAGACTTCCGCGCCTATGGTGATATCTGAACCTGCTATCGCTTTCTTAAACCCTTCATAGCGGTCCGTCTCCTCCTGAACGCCGGCGACCCCACGGAAAGCCCAGACCGTGCCCTTGCCGCCAAGTTTATTTCTGAGCCATTTTCCACCAACTTCGCCGAACGGGCCGCCACCGCCCATGACCTCGACGGTGCTGGGGAGCGCGCCCTTGCTCCATCCCAGGTTAATTACAGGAATGCCGGCCGCCAGCGCCGCGTCGACCTGCTTCTTCAGGAGAGGCATCGCTATGGGCGCAATGATTATCGCGTCAACTTTGCGCGAGATCATGTCCTCCATGTTCGCAACCTGTTTTGTCGGATCCCAATTGGCCTCCGTAAAGATGAACTGCTTGATCCCCGGAGTGTGTGCCGCCTCATATTTGGTTTCTTCGGCCATCTGAATGATCCACGTGTTTCCAACTCCGGGAAACACCATTCCGATCGTCCAAGGCGGCGCTTTTTTGTACTTGTCCGGCGGAGTCTTCTTGTCGGTTGTCGGCGCTAGTAATTCCGGGGGTAACAGCTGGACGTCGTCTCCGGCAATGGCCGGGGCAATCGAGAACGCCGCGACAACTGCGATCAGGGAAACTCCAAAAATGCCCATTAGTGCTTTCATTTGCTCCTCCTCCCATGGCACTTCGAAGGCGCTCGTACGCGCCTCGTTGCGTGCAGCGTCGCCTCGGCAGCGCCCTCCGCACCCGTCAAGAAAAGGGGCTGCTGCTTTTTTTCAGATTAGTCGGTTGGTCTTGTGATCGCCGCTCCGCTGCCTATGCGTCGCTCGGCTTTGATCAGGCCGGATCGCGAGCCACGCGATCAAAAGCCTGCAGGCGCTTCTTCACGTTCTTCATGCTGTCTCCTCCCGCCACGTGTTGGACCTTGTCAAATCCAATCACTTGACCAAATCGTACGATTTGATCATTCTTGAGTCAATGTCATTCGCATGGCAGCTCAAACAGCGCGGCTTAAAGGTCAGCGGTTAGCGTTTTCTTCGTGCTCGACGCGTCGGGTTTCCAGCCAAGCTTGGGGCAACGGCTCTCGGATTACGAGGAATGGACTATCGTTCTCGTTGTAATCCATCGCAGGAGGCAGTGCCGGCGGTCTCAGTGTCCATCGATTCAGTCGGGCCCGCCGCCAGCGGGAACACAATCGAAGCGCGGGCCATTATTGCTGCCGCGCGGCAGCGCAGATCATGATGTAAAGGAGCGGAATATCGCCGCCCATAGACTCCAAAACAACTTGATTTGTTGACACTGCAAAGCAACATAACCGCCATGAATCAGCGTGTCATAAGAAAGAGCTTCGCACGTCCCAACAGCGACGGCCGACGCGAGCAGATCATCGATGCGGCGCTCAAGGTGATGATCAGTGACGGTGTCTACCACGCCACAACACGCAAGATCGCCGAAGCTGCGGGCGTCAATGTGGCAACTCTGCACTACCATTTCCACGACAAGGAAGAGATCCTTTTTAAGGTCATGGAGGTTCTCGTCGCCAATTATCGCGCCACGCTGGCGAAGCAATTTTCTGCACCCCAAACACTGCACGATCGCATCGCGGATCTTCTGCGGTTCATCTGGAGCGAGATCGAAAAAGCTCCCGGCGAGCAGCTCGCCCTTCAGGAGATGACGCTCTACGTCCTTCGACACCCCCATGCGGAGCACATGGCGCGGGAGAAGGATCACGAATTCCTGTTGCTCTACGCCGACTGGCTGCGCGCGGCGACGGATGTTCGCCCCGAGGATGAGGCGCAGATCATGGAGCTCGCCAATTTTATTTACACGAGTTTCGTCGGCATGCTCAACCAGTGGCTGGCGGTGCGGGACGCCCGCCTGTTCGCGCAGGCGATGGACAATCTGATTCGAGCGGGCCAGGAATTGGCCGCGAGGCTTCTTCGGAAGCGATCTTCCAAACGTAGTCATGGTCGAGGCTGAGATCCTGCGCGCATCCGGTCCGGGAGTGGATGCTTCATGCTCAAAGGAGTGTTTTGATGCCTTCAGCGTCCGTTGATGTTAGCGAAGATCTATCATCCTCGGGAAGATTGATTGGGCGCTTCATCTGCTCGGCAAAGGTGATATCTCAAGCCTTTACCGATCCGGCAGTCAGGCCGGCAACATAGTGCTCTACGAAGAACGAGTAGAGGAAGGCGACGGGCAGTGACCCGAGCAAAGCAGCCGCCATCAGCTGGCCCCAGTAGAACACGTCGCCGCGGATAAGTTCAGCTATCGCGCCAACGGGGACTGTGCGAACATCGGTCTTATTCAGAAAGATCAACGCATAAAGGAACTCATTCTGCGATAGCGTAAAGGCGAAGATACCCGCCGAAATAAAGCCGGGGATACACAGAGGCAGCACAACCCGCACCATGGTCTGCCAGCGGCTCGCCCCGTCGATGCGCGCGGCCTCCTCCAGCTCGCGTGGTACCGTCTTGAAATATCCGATGAGCAGCCACGCGCAGAACGGTATCAGCATCGTCGGATAAGTGAGAATGACGGATGTCAGTGTGTCGGAAAGCCCTAAGTTGTTGATGATGTCGGCAAGCGGGATGAACAGAAAGGGTTGGGGTACGAGATAGGTCGCCGCCACTGTCGCCGCGATGAGTCCCGCGCCCGCGAACCGCATCCGCGCCAACGGATAGGCCAGCATGATTCCCAGCACCAGCGAGATCGCTGTCGAAAGCACAGCGACAACCGTTGTGTTGTAGGTCCAGGTGAGAAAGCTGGTCTCGGTCAAGAGATCTACGTAGTGCTTGAGAGTCGGATGGTGGACGACCAACGGCATCATGCGCGTATTATAAAGCTCTGCGTTCGGCTTCAGAGAGGTGATGAGCATCCAATAAAAGGGACCGAGCGCCATCAGCACGAAAAAGCCAAGCGGGAGCCAGAGGCTCAGCATACGGGAGTTGGATCCGCGATGTCCGATCATTCGCGGCTCCGCGTGTAGGCCGTCAGAGCGATGATCAGCAATCCAAGAAGCGGCAGCATGGCGAGTGCCACCGACGCACCGCGGCCGAGTTGGCCGCCGCTCATGGCAATGTCGAACGCGTAGGTGGCGAATAGCTGCGTGGCGTTCGCCGGCCCGCCGCGGGTGAGCACGTAAACGAGCTGAAAATCGGCGAATGTGAAGATGACCGAGAAAATGGTGACGATCAAAATCACTGGCTTCAGCAAAGGCAAAGTAACGTACCAGAATTGGGCCCGCCTGCTTGCTCCGTCGATCACGGCCGCCTCATAGAGATCCTGCGGGATGGTCTGAAGGCCGGCGAGCAACGTGATGGCGTAGAACGGCAGACCCCGCCAGGTATTGATCGTGATGATCGAAGCCATCGCTAGAACCGGGTTGCCGAGCCACGACGGGCCGGGCGACTTGGACAAACCCGAATGCACCAACGCCCAATTGATAACGCTGAACGCCGGATCCAGAATCCACATCCAGGCGATTGTGCTTAGCACCGTCGGCACGATGAATGGCAGAAGCAGAGCGGCGCGGACCAAGTTCTTCATCGGAAAGTTTTGATTCATCACCAGCGCCAGCGCCAGCCCGCCCCCCATCTTGAGCGCCGTCGAGATTGCCGTGTAGATAATGGTGTTCCACGTCACCTGCCAGAAAACCGGATCCTTCGCGTCCTCGATGAAATTTTGCAGGCCAATGAACACGCCCGGCTGAGCTACCGGACGGCTCTCTAGACTAAGATAAACGCCGTACAGGAAGGGATATCCGACCAGAGCGAACAAGAAGGTCAGCGGCAATGCCATCAACACCCAGCTGAACACCGCCTCATGGTCAAGCCATCGCGAGACTGCGTCTCGAAGCCGGAGCGGCCGCGATCCGACGGCTTCCAGGATCGCTGTCATGTCAGCCCTGGCCGTAGATCTGTTTGAGCTGTCTCGTCGCCGTGGCGATGGCGTCCTTTGTCGACGTGCCGGAGCACACTTTGGCGAACATGTCGATGACGACGTATTTCGCAATCACCTCCGACTGGGCACGGCTCACCGGAGCTGGCCAGCCAGGGAGATGGGCGGTCGCGAGCGCGTCGCGATAAGGCAAATTGCGCGGCTCGGCAGACCACATCGGCGCATCGTCGTATCCATGCAGGAACGGCTGATAATAGGTCTCGGCTGCTGCGTACCAGGGTCCCAACTGAGGCTTTTCGCTCAACCACTTCAAGAATGCCTTCGCCGCCTCATGATCCGGTGTCGATGCGAGGATCGAATGGCTCCAAGAGTTGAGCAAGTGAAAGCGGCCTTTTGGACCGGTCGGGTTCAGCGCCTGACCGGTGACCTTCGCAATCTCCGGAAAATCGCGCTTGGCGACCCAAAGGATGCTTTCGGCGTTGTTGGTGCAGGATATCTGTTCGCTGAGCCAGGCCTTGTTATTGTTCACATCGGTCCAGCCCAGGCAGTCCTCCAGCATGGTCTGTTGGTAGAACTTGCGCGCGAAGTCCAATGCACGCGCGGTCTCGTCAGAGTCGAGCACAATTGTCTGGCCGTCCGGCTCGACCTCGTGGCCTCCAAAAGACCATAGCAGCGGATAGATCCAGCCGTGATTATCGCCGAAGCCATGACCGAGCTCGAAGCCAAAGGGATGCCCCTTCGCCTTGAGCTTGGTGCCGGCCTCGAGCAATTCATCCCAGGTGTCTGGAAACTTCTCGAAGCCGACTTCCTTGAACCAATCCATTCGCCAGTTCATCAGCTGGCCTACATTGCCGAAGGGCACTGCCTTCCACTTACCGTTGACGACGCAGGCTTCTTTTGCGGGTTCGTACCATCCGCCTTGCGCCGCGCCGACAGCCTCCGCGATCTCGCTGACGTCGATGTATTTTTCATCGTAGAGAAAGGGCCAATTGAAGAAATTCAGCGCGATGTCGGCTCCGTGGCCGGTTTCGATGATGGTGGTGAGCCGCGTCTGGAGGCTTCCAACGCTCGCCAGCTCGTACCCGACCTTGACGCCCGTAAGTTTTTCGTACGCCGGGGCCAGCGTGTTCTGGAAGTAAGCGTCAAAGTTCTTGATGAATGAGCTTTCGTGAATAAGCGTCAGGCTCTTTGTGGCAGCACGTGCGCGCGGGATGCCCACTATCGAGCTTGCCGCACCTGCAGCCGCAATTTTGAGAACCTGGCGGCGCGACGTCGAGGATGAAACTCGCGGAAGCATAAGATTCCCCTCCCCTGTAAATGGATTTTTTCTGGAACCGTATCTTCGTAAACGCGCGAATGCAACCAAAAGCGAAAGTATTTCGAAACCTAATTCGAAAGTAAAAGCGCGCCCAAGCCCACTCAGCCCGGTCGGGTATGTTCGCTGGCCGTCATCTGGCCGACGGCGTCAGGTGAATGATCGATCAAACGGCCGAAAACTCTACCGCATCGCGCTATGGGCGATGGCATCGTGCGTGAAATTCGCCGCGGCGATGGTCGCGTCTCAGCCGCGGTTCGCGACGAAGCGGCGAGGAAAGGCGCAGAAGCTGATGCGATCGCCGGCGTGGCATTCAAGTCGGCTTGATGGATCGTTTCGATCGTCCGAGAGCGCTTCCGTGCACTTGGCAGCAAACGCCATCAGGTGTTCGCCGATCTCTGACGCAACATGTTCGGGCGCTACCACAGTTCGCGCGGACTCGCACAAGATCGTTGTTTCGCGCACAAAATCGTGCCGTTTGGTAGCGGGGGAGGGACTCGAACCCCCGACCCCAGGATTATGATTCCCGTGCTCTAACCAGCTGAGCTACCCCGCCACGGTGCAGGCAACGCGGACATTATATATGAACCGCAGTCGCGAGCGCGCGGCATATAAGAAGTAGCTCCCGGCCCTGTCAAGCAAAGCGCGAATCCACCCCGAAGCGCCTGAAGCGGCGCACTATTTCGGCTGGACGCCGGGATTGCCGCCGGGGCTGCCGGGCGGCGGAATGACCGGCGTGTTCCCGCCATCCGGCGTCGGGGCGCGCATTTGCGGGTCGACGCCCGACGGCGGACATAGCACGCCGTTGGATTTGGCGAGTTTGTCGGCCAGCGGCTCGCCGGCCTGTCCGGTCGTGGTGCCCGGCTCATGGTTGGGGCGCGGCACGCCCGATTTTGCCATCGGCGTGCAGTTATCGGTCGAAGCTGTGGCGGTCGGCGGCGGCGGCGTGGTCACCGTTGGCGGCGCCTGGGCGGCCGCAGCCTGCATCGAGGCCATCAATCCGAACGTCAGAACAAGCGCGTGTTTCGTCATCCCAAGAAAACGGGCGTCACGCACGCTGGTTCCGCGATCCCAAGGTCACGATTTCAGGCCTTTCGATAACGGATCAGCGAGAAATGCCCCATCGGCGGCATCGGCCGCCGCTCGGCAAGGCTCACACCGCCATGTTTGGCCGCCCATTTCACCAGCCGCTCCCACGGAAATTCGGGCCGCCAGCCGAGCCTGCGGGCAAGCGGCGCAAACGCGAGTTCGAAGGCGCGGCGCGGGCCACTTTCGGCGCCGATATGATTGACCAGGATGAGTTCGCCGCCTGGCTTCAACACGCGGATAAAATCATCAAGCGTCGCTTCCGGATCGGGAACCGCGGTAATGACATATTGCGCGACCACCGCATCAAAGAACGAATCCGCAAAAGCCAGATTCTTGGCGTCCATCACCGCCAGCGTCTCGACGTTTGTCAGTTTCAGCGAACGCACCCGCTGCTGCGCCTTGCGCAACATCGGCTCGGAAATATCGACGCCGCACACTTTCGTGGTCGCGGCGTAGTCGGACAGCGACAATCCGGTGCCGACGCCGACATCGAGAATTCGCCCGCCGATCCGGTCGGCTTCCGCGATCGTCGACTGGCGGCCATGATCGAAGACTTTACCGAAGACGAGGTCGTAGATCGGCGCCCATCGCCCATAGGCCTTCGCGACCCCTTCGCGGTCGATATCTGACGCCATGCCCCCGCCTTTAAGAGTTCTATCCGCGCACCGCTTCGAGCGGCGTCACGGCTCCCCTCGCCGTCCTGTCGTTCATTCCTGTCGCGCTGGCGCTCTGGATAAAGCCGCCGCCGAGCACACGCGCGCGGCCCGATGGCGCATCGTAGAACACGCAGGCTTGGCCGGGTGAAACGCCCTCTTCGCCGGCGACGAGTTCGACCGCGTAGCCGTCGCCGGTCGCGCGCAGCCATGCCGGCTGCGGGGCGCGCGTCGAGCGAACGCGCACGAAAATCTCAAGGCCGCTACCGACCGCGCGATCGATCGGGCCATCGCCGATCCAGTTCACATCGCGCAGGCTGATGCGATCCATCCGGAGCGCCTCGCGCGGACCCACGACGACGCGGCGGTGTGCGGCATCGAGCTTCACCACATAGAGCGGCGCGCCGGAGGCGATCCCAAGGCCGCGGCGCTGGCCAACGGTGAAATGGACGATGCCCTGATGGTGGCCGATGACGCGACCGTCGAGATCGACGATGTCGCCGGGCTCAATTGCGTTCGGCCGCAGCCGGCCGATCACGTCGGTGTAGCGTCCGGTCGGCACGAAACAGATATCCTGGCTGTCGTGCTTGTCGGCGACTTCAAGGCCGAAGCGCCGCGCCAGTTCGCGGGTCTCGGGCTTGGTCATGTCGCCAAGCGGGAAACGCAGATACTGAAGTTGCTCGCGGGTGGTCGCAAACAGGAAGTAGCTCTGATCGCGATCGCTGTCGGCCGCACACATCAGCGCGCGCGAGCCGTCAGCCGTGGCGCGCGAGGCGACGTAGTGTCCGGTCGCGAGCACGGATGCGCCGAGTTCGCGCGCCGTCTCCATCAGGTCGCGAAACTTGATCGAACGGTTGCATTCGATGCACGGAACGGGCGTTTCGCCGGAGGCATAGCTCTCGGCGAAGTTGTCGATCACCGACTGACGGAAGCGGCTTTCGTAATCCAGCACATAATGCGGAATGCCGATCCGCTCGGCGACGTTGCGCGCGTCGTGAATGTCCTGACCCGCACAGCAGGCGCCCTTGCGATGGGTCGCCGCGCCATGGTCGTAGAGCTGCAACGTAATGCCGACGACGTCGTAGCCTTGCGACTTCAACAGTGCCGCTGTCACCGACGAATCGACCCCGCCCGACATGGCGACGACCACGCGGGTATCCTGGGGACGGCCTTCGAGATCCAGACTGTTGCGCATGGTTGTCCAAGTCACCGATGTCACCGCGGCGGCGGTCGAAAATGTCGGGCGCTTCCCTGGGGCTGACCCCCATTGGGGCCGCCGGAAAGCTGCACTTTAATATAGGCCGATATAGCGCGAAGCAATCATGGCCACAGGCGGCCGATCAGATAAGGCAAATCTTGCCGCCGGGCAGAAAAGACGGGGTTCGGCGTGGCCGGATGCAGACCCGGTCAAATCCATAAGGCATTGAAATAATTAAATATTATTGATAGCTGCGGAATGGCCCGGTCCTTGCTGACTATTCTTTCGAGTTCCTTCGTCGGAGGCCGTCCTGTGCTCAGTGTTACCCCAGATGCTTCAGCCAATGCCGCATTCCAGGCTGCGCCGTCATGGCTGACGCGTTCCAGCACGCCCCCGGCAAAGGATCTGTTTGGAAACCTGGTCAGCCAGAACACGCAGAGTGACTCCAGTGCGGCAGCCCCTTCGCCGCCCCAGCACAACAATGCGGACGCCTCGCCGCCGCCGAACGCGCATCACAACAATCCGCAGGCCAACAAGCCGCCGCCTGCGCACCACAACAATCCGAATGCCGACAACAATGCGGCGCCGGCTGACAATAGCAACAACAACGCGCCCAACTCGTCGCAGGCAAGCGGCGATTCCGGTAACGGCGGCAATGACACTTCGTCAGCCAATGCCAGCTCCAACGCCGGCGCGTCCGGCAGCGCCGACGGAAACAACAATGATAACGGCGCTTCCGCCAACAGCACCAGCCCATCCACCGCCACCACGACGACCACGACCTCGACAACCACGTCGGGCGCATCGAAATCCGGCGATAAGAATTCCCAGGGCGACGATACCGAAGCGGATGCGACCACCCTGGACGCGGCCCTCCTTGCGCAACAGGTCGGTAACACCCCGACCACGCCAACGCCGGTTGCCGCTCCGGTACTCACATCTACGCCCTTAACCAACACGCCTTCGACGTCGCCGACGACGGGAGGCCCGACGGCGCCGCTCGCGCTTGCGGCTGCCGCAATCGCCGCGAGCACACAAACGCTTTCACCGCCGTCTGCACCATCCGACCCGGGCAAAACCGATCCCGGCACGACGACGCCAACAAGCGGATCTGCCGCCGCGCAAACCGCGCCAAAGGTTGCCGTCGTCACGCCCACCGTCACTGTCAACGCCGACGTGCAGGCAGGCAGCACGGCGCCGTCAGACGCGTCCGCCTTGACGACGGCGGTCGCCGCGACCGCGCCCGTCGCACCGAAGACGCAAGGCAAGACGCAACTCACAACGACAGGCACCACAGGCTCTACGGCCAGCGCGCCATCCGCAAACGCAAACGCGGCCGGTACATCTGTGGATTCGACGCAAAGCGCGGCGGCCGCGCAGACGCCGACATCAGGCAAGCCGGAGACGGCGAATTTCGCCGTCCAGAGCGCCCCTGCGGATTCGGCCGCGGCGACGACGCCGGCGGCATCGGGCCGCGACCATGCGGCGACCGCGGCGACAACAGCACATGCCGCAGCCGACATGGCCGATCCTTCGGCGCAAGCGCTCGGCGCGGTGCCGCCGCAGCTCAATTCGGCATCGGGCCTCATTTCGACAAACAACCTGACCGCGACAGCCGCGACCAGCGGCGCGGTTCCGCTCAGCGGTCTTGCCGTCGAGATCGCCGCCAACGTCAAGAGCGGCAAGAGCAGCTTTGAAATCAGGCTCGATCCCGCGGATCTTGGCCGCATCGACGTTCGCGTCCAGATCGATCAGAATGGCCAGGTCACTTCGCACCTGACGGTCGAAAAGCCTGAAACGCTGTCGATGTTGCGCCAGGACGCGCCGCAATTGCAGCAGGCGCTCAGCGATGCCGGCCTGAAGACCGACAGCGGCGGCCTGCAGTTTTCCCTGCGCGACCAGTCTTCTTCCGGCCAGAACAACGCCAACGACAACAACCCCAACGCCCAGCGGCTGGTCATCAGCGACGAAGATGCGGTGCCGGCGGCGGCTGCGGGCCGCAGCTACGGCCGTTCGCTCGGACCGAGCGGCGGCGTCGACATCAGAGTGTAATGAGTAACAGGAGAACGATATGACCGTTGTTTCAGGAACGACGCCACAGACATCATCGTCCGGCACCAGCGCGGCCCAGTCCGCCAACGCGCTGGCGAACACGCAGATTGCGGGCAACTTTCAGAGCTTCCTGCAACTCCTGACCACGCAATTGCAGAACCAGAATCCGCTGAGCCCGCTCGACACCAACCAGTTCACCCAGCAGCTCGTCGAATTCGCCGGCGTCCAGCAGCAGATCAACACCAACGATTCGCTGTCAACGCTGGTCTCGCTGCAGCAGACCGCCCAATCCAGTCAGGCATTGCAATTCGTCGGCAAGACCGCGGTTGTCAAAGGCAATACCGCGGCGCTGAGCAACAACCAGGCCACCTGGGAGCTCAACATTCCCACCGCTTCCAATGTCAACATCTCGATCGCCAACAGCTCGGGCCAGACCGTTTACACCAACACCTTTGCCGCCAATGCCGGCAACAACCAGACCTTCAACTGGAACGGGCTCGGCACCGACGGCAGCCAGCTCCCCGCCGGCAACTACACGCTTACGGCGACCACCAAGGACTCCAACGGCAAGACGGTGGCCGTCACCACCTCGGTCGCGGGCGTGGTCTCGTCGGTCGATCTCACCCAGTCGCCGCCGCTGCTGTCGATCGGCGGGCAGACTTTCACGGTCAACCAGGTCGAAAGCATCATCGATTAGCCGCGCGGAAGCGGTCCAGGATTTAAGATTCGGTTAAAAAGGCGCCGGCGCGTGGCTTGGACCGCGCCGGCGCCGCCCTTTTTGAAGGAGATTCGCATTAGAGCCTTGGGCTTAGCCAAATTTTAAGTCGCCGGGCGTAGCTTGATCACGTGAGTTCAGTGGTTGAGAGTTTGTGAGTACGCCATGACAGAGCCCCATCGCCCGAGGGTAAAATACGTCATCGGGCCCGACGGCAGTCCGTTGACAATCGCGGATCTGCCCGCGCCGGGAACGAAGCGATGGGTGATCCGTCGCAAGGCCGAAGTCGTCGCCGCAGTTCGCGGTGGCCTCCTGTCCCTCGAGGAAGCCTGCAGCCGCTACACGCTGACCGTGGACGAATTCCTCTCCTGGCAGTTCTCCATCGATCAGCACGGCCTTGCGGGGCTTCGGACCACGCGAATCCAGCAGTATCGCCAGTAGTCGTCACCCAAAGCGACCATTTTGAAGAAAATCGGCGTCGCCTTGCGAAGCCGATTTTTGCCATTTCGAACTTTCGCCCCCGCTCTTAACCTTCGTTAACCATATCGAAACCATACCGTAGGCAATAATTGCCCAGTGGTCCGATCCCGACTTGGGACCGAATCTTGAGGGGCGGTTGGTTTGCAGAGTCTCGTAGGCTTTCTGAGAGGCTTGGGCGCTTCGCGGCTGATGGCGATGGTGGCGGTGACAGCCGCACTGATCGGCTTCTTCGCGTTCGTCATCATGCGCGTCACCACGCCGCAGATGACCACCCTCTTCACCGACCTCAGCCTCGAGGATTCCTCCGCCGTCATCAAAGACCTGGAACGCCAGGCCATTCCTTTCGAACTCCGCAATGACGGCGCCATCATCATGGTGCCGAAGGACAAGGTCACGCGGCTGCGCATGAAGCTCGCCGAGGGCGGCCTGCCCAAGGGCGGCGGCGTCGGCTACGAGATTTTCGACAAGTCGGATGCGCTCGGCACCACGAGTTTCGTCCAGAACATCAACCATTTGCGCGCGCTGGAGGGTGAACTCGCACGCACCATTCGCGCCATTGACCGCGTCCAGGCCGCGCGCGTTCATCTGGTCCTCCCCGAGCGGCCGCTGTTTGCGCGCGAAACCCCCGAACCGTCGGCCTCGATCGTGGTGCGGGTGCGCGGCAGCCTGGAGCCGCAACAGATCAGGGCGATCCGGCATCTGGTCGCTTCCGCCGTCAATGGCCTGAAGCCGCAGCGGGTGTCGATCATCGACGAGGCCGGCCAGCTTCTCGCCGATGGCGCAGGCGGGCCCAACGACAACACCGCGGGCGACGAGCGGCGGGCAGGTTTCGAAAAGCGGATGCGCAACGAGGTCGAAGCGATCGTCTCGTCGGTGGTCGGCTCAGGCCGCGCCCGCGTCCAGCTCTCGGCCGACTTCGACTACAACAAGATCACCGAGACCTCCGACAAGTTCGATCCTGAAGGCCGGGTGCTGCGCTCCAGCCAAACCCGCGAGGAATCCAGCGCCACGGCCGAAAACAACGGCCAGGTCTCGGTCGGCAACGAGCTTCCAGGCGCCAACAATCCAGCCAATGCGCCGGTTGCGCGCGACCAGAGCAAGAAGACCGAGGAAACCAACAATTACGAGATTTCCCACACCACCAAGACCGAAGTGACCGAAGCGGGCCGGGTCAACCGTATCTCGGTCGCCGTGCTGGTGGACGGCACCTATACCAAGAACGACAAGGGCGAGCTGGTCTATCAGGACCGCAGCAAGGAACAGCTCGACCGGATTGCCGCGCTGGTGCGCTCGGCGATCGGCTTCGACCAGAAGCGCGGCGACCAGGTGGAAGTCGTCAATTTGCGATTTGCCGAAGCGCCGGCCGTGGCACCGCTGGAGCCGCCGGCGGGGTTGCTCGGGATGCTGCAATTCACCAAGGACGACGTGATGTACATCATCGAGCTCGGCGTCATGATGATGCTCGGCATCGTGGTGCTGTTCATGGTGGTCCGCCCGCTGGTCAAACGTATCATTGCCGATGAGGAAATCGCGGCAGTCGCCAACGAGGGAAAACTGCCCGCAATCGTCGACGGCAGCGGCGCGCAAGCTGCCGCGCCCGGCGGCGGCGGTCCGAATCTCGTTCCCGGCGTCAACAACACCGCCGCGCTGATCGACGTGGCCCAGGTCCAGGGGCAGGTCCACGCCCAATCCGTTCATCGCGTCGGCGAACTCGCCGAGCGCAATCCCAACGAAACTGTAGCCATTATTCGCCAATGGCTCTCCGAACCCGCCGCGTGATCCGGAATGGCCCTGCAACAAACCAACAACACCAATGACATCACGAGCGTGATTTCCTCGCTCGCGGCGCGTGCGAGCAACAGGGCCAAGGACGCCCCTGTTCTTCCGGGGCCAAAGCGCGCGGCCATTCTGATGCTGGCGCTCGGCGAGCAATATGGCGGCAAGGTCTGGTCGCTGCTCGACGACGACGAGGTGCGCGAATTGTCGGTCCACATGTCGACGCTCGGCACGGTCGAGGCCGACACCGTCGAGGACATGCTGCTCGAATTCGTGTCGCGGATGTCGGCATCCGGCGCACTGATGGGCAATTTCGACGCCACCGAGCGGCTGTTGCAGCAATACCTGCCGCCCGAGCGGGTCGTCGGCATCATGGACGAAATTCGAGGGCCCGCAGGCCGTAACATGTGGGAAAAGCTCTCCAACGTCCAGGAAGAGGTGCTCGCGAACTATCTCAAGAATGAATATCCGCAGACGATTGCGGTCGTGCTCTCGAAGCTGAAGCCGGAGCATTCGGCGCGCGTGCTCGCGATCCTGCCCGAAGACATGGCGCTCGACGTCATCAACCGCATGCTGAAAATGGAAGCGGTGCAAAAGGAAGTCATTGAGCGTGTCGAGCAGACGCTGCGCGTCGAATTCATGTCGAACCTGTCGCAGACCAGGCGGCGCGACGCCCATGAGGTGATGGCCGAAATCTTCAACAATTTCGACCGCCAGACCGAAACCCGCTTCATCACCTCGCTGGAAGAAGAGAACCGCGAATCCGCCGAGCGGATCAAGGCGCTGATGTTCACCTTCGACGACCTGATCAAGCTGGACTCAGGCTCGGCGCAAACCCTGATGCGCAATGTCGACAAGGACAAGCTTGCGATCGCGCTCAAGAGCGCCAACGAAGAGGTCCGCGGCTTCTTCCTCGGCAACATGTCCTCGCGCGCCGGCAAGATGCTGCTCGACGACATGGCGGCAATGGGACCGGTGCGGCTGCGCGACGTCGACGAGGCGCAGGCGCTGCTGGTCAATCTCGCCAAGGACCTCGCTGCCAAGGGCGAAATCACGCTGACCAAGAACCGCGCCGACGACGAGCTGGTGTACTGATGGCCTCACCCGCAAAATTCCTGTTCGACACCGACTTCGCGGCCCCCGTGCGCGAGCGCCCCGCGACGCCCGCGGAAGTCGCCCAGAAGATTGCCGAAGCCGAGGCCCACGCCTATCGCAGCGGTTACGATACCGCGCTGCGCGAGGCCAAGGTGGAGAGCGACCGCCGCGTCGCGTTGGCGCTGGAGACGATCGGCGTCTCTATCAAGAGCATGGCCGCGCGGTTCTCGAACATCGAGAGCCGCATGGAAACCGAGGCCGTCGACGTCGCTGTCGCGGTCGCGCGCAAGCTGGCGAGCGAGTTGATCGCGCGCGAGCCGCTCGGCGAGGTCACGGCGCTGGTTGCCGACTGCTTTGCGCAGCTGGTTTCGACGCCTCACATCGTGGTCAGAATCAATGACGCCCTCTACGAGGCCGCGCACACGCGCATCGAGGCGCTGGCGAAGCAGAGCGGCTTTTCCGGCCGGCTGATCATCCTGGCCGAGCCGAGTGTTGCGACCGGCGATTGCCGGATCGAATGGGCGGATGGCGGTGTCGTTCTGGAACGCGGAGCCATCGAAGCCAAGATCAACGAACTTGTCGGGCGCTATATCGCGTCCACAACCAGGCCAGACGAGCCTTGAGAGGAATGAACCATGAGTGACACCGACGGACAGGTTCCCCTCCCGGATCTGAACTCGGCCGACACGCCGGCGATGGCCGACGTTGCCTATAACGAAGACGAGAATGCCGCCCGGATCGCGGCCGACCTCGAAGCGGTGTTTGACGTACCGGTCCAGGTCTCGGCGGTGCTCGGCCGTTCCAAGATGGAAGTCGGCGATCTGCTCAAGCTCGGTCCCGGCACTGTCCTCGAACTCGATCGCCGCGTCGGCGAAGCGATCGACATTTACGTCAACAACCGCCTGGTCGCGCGTGGCGAGGTGGTTCTGGTCGAAGACAAACTCGGCGTCACGATGACGGAAATCATCAAGGCGGAACGCAACTAAAGATTCTTACTCAAACGGCGCGCCTGAACGGCGCGAATAGTCGAACAGGAGATGACCATGCGGCTTCTTATTGTTGGTACCTTGAAGGGGCAGCTCACAACGGCGACCAAGATCGCGATGGACAACGGCGCTTCCGTCACTCACGCGGAAGACAACGAACAGGCGATGCGGGTGCTGCGCGGCGGCAAGGGCGCCGACCTGTTGCTGGTCGACGTATCCCTCGACATTCGCGACCTGGTGATGCGGCTTGAAGCCGAACACATTCATGTGCCGATTGTCGCCTGCGGCATTTCCAACGACGCCCGCGCCGCGGTCGCCTCGATCCATGCCGGCGCCAAGGAATATATCCCGCTGCCGCCGGATCCGGAGCTGATCGCAGCCGTGCTTGCCGCGGTCGCCAACGACTCCCGCGACCTGGTCTACCGCGACGATGCGATGGCCAAGGTCATCAAGCTCGCCCAGCAAATTGCCGGCTCCGACGCTTCCGTCATGATCACGGGCGAGTCCGGCACCGGCAAGGAGGTGCTGGCGCGCTATGTCCATACCCGCTCCAACCGCGCCAAAAGGCCGTTCATCTCGATCAATTGCGCGGCCATCCCCGAGCACCTGCTCGAGTCCGAACTGTTCGGACATGAAAAGGGCGCCTTCACCGGTGCGATCGCGCGGCGGATTGGAAAGTTCGAGGAAGCGACCGGCGGCACGCTCTTGCTCGACGAAATTTCGGAAATGGATGTGCGGCTGCAATCCAAGCTGCTCCGAGCGATCCAGGAACGGGTGATCGATCGCGTCGGCGGCACGCGGCCGGTTCCGGTCGATATCCGCATCATCGCGACCTCCAACCGCAACCTCGCCGACGCCGTGCGCGAAGGCACCTTCCGCGAGGACCTGCTGTTCCGCCTCAACGTCGTCAACCTGAAGATTCCGCCGCTTCGCGAGCGGCCGGCCGACATCCTCGAACTGGCGCAGCATTTCGCCAAGAAATACTCCGACGCCAACGGCGTCCCGCTGCGTCCCCTCTCCGCCGAGGCGCGCCGCGTGCTCACCACCAACCGCTGGCAAGGCAACGTCCGCGAACTGGAAAACACCATTCACCGGTCGGTGCTGATGGCTCAGGGCGATGAGATCGGCGTCGAGGCGATCATCACGCCTGACGGCGACCGTCTCGATGGTCCGAAGACCGTTCCCGCCGTGGCACATGCGACCTTCGCCGCCGAACAGGTCACTCGCGCCCTCGTCGGTCGCACTGTCGCCGATGTCGAGCGCGACCTTATCCTGGAGACGCTGAAACATTGTCTTGGCAACCGCACGCACGCGGCCAACATTCTCGGCATCTCGATCCGCACGCTGCGCAACAAGCTGAATGAATATGCCGACGGCGGCATTCCGATCACGCCGCCCAACACGACCGGCGAATATCCGCGAATGCCGGCGGTGGGATAGCCGTTAGAGCGTCTGATGCAAATGGCCGGCCTTGCCCGGCCATTTTGTTCGTGCGGTCAGAAGCCGCGATCGGCGGGATTATCGCGCCAGTGAACGAAGATCGCCGCGGCGGCGAGCAAGGCCGACAGGCCAAGCGCGGCAAAGCCAAACGGGATCGCGCGTGCAAACGCGCGATCCGGATCCAGCACGCGCGGCATCTCGCCAACGGAGAAAGAGCCGCCAACCTCGTCCGGACTTTCCACGTGCAGATGATACTTGCCCGGCAGATGCACGGAGATGCGGGCGATCTGCACGGTGTGAAAGCCATCGACATCAACGTCAACGTCATGCGGGACCTTGAAGAACGCGGGATCCGCGACGTCATCCGGCGGCACGATGGTGATGCGGAGCCTTGGGACGTGAACGGCCTTGCCCGTGGGTGCGTTCAGCAAGCCGAAATAGAGGCCATATTCCCTGCGATCCAGATCGACATCTGCCGTACCGGGGATCGGCATCCGCGCCGCGGAGGCAACATCGTGCAGGTCAGGCGTCCGGCCCGCCGCATAGACTCCAGCGGCCAGGACTATGCCGCCAACGAGAGCGGCCACGGCCGCCACCAGGAGTCGCACCGCAGGGTTGCGACGGGACTTGGCCCCAGCAGCCTTTAAATGTCCCTGCCCCATCCGAAATTGCGCCTCTTCCTGACGACCTGGTATGTCGCGTGGTCCGCGCAACCGGTTCAAAAATCCTCTCGATCTCGCAGACGCCTCACGAATAATTCGGAGCATCCGGCTTGCGGAAGATATGGATGGGATCGCCGGGCTCAAACGTGCGCCCGGTGAAGGCAACATAGGCGTAAAGCGCGAGATAGGCGACCGCGAGCGCCCCGATCGCGTAGAACAACCAGGTCGCGGCCCGTTTCATCGGTCAGCGCGGCTCACGGCGCATCGACGCAAGCCTACCACGACGGCAGCACCGCGCCCTTGAACTTGGTCAGCACGAACTCGCGGACTTCCGGCGTATGATAGCTGTCCACCAAAGTCTTGACCCATGGCTTGTCCTTGTCGGCGCTGCGTACCGCAATCAAGTTGGTGTAGGGGCCTTTCGGATCCTCGCGCAAGATCGCATCCTTGACCGGGTCAAGGCCGGCCTGCGTCGCGTAGTTGGTATTGATGCCGGCGACGTCGACGTCGTCAAGCGTACGCGCGGTTTGCGCGGCATCGACTTCCACGATCTTGAATTTCTTCGGGTTGTCGGTGATGTCGGCGACTGTAGGCTTATATCCGACATTGGCTTTCAGCTTCAGCACGCCCTTGTCCTGCAACAGCAGCAGCACACGGCCGCCATTGGTGGGATCGTTCGGGATCGACAAGGTCGCGCCCTGCGGCACCGCATCCCAGCTCTTGTATTTCTTCGAATAGATTCCAAGCGGGAAATTCACTGTGAGCGCCGCCGTCTCGATCTTGTAGCCGCGGTCGGCCTTCTGATTGTCGAGATAAGGCTGGTTCTGGAACGAGTTTGCCTGCAAGTCGCCGGCATCGAGCGCGGCGTTCGGAACCACATAGTCGGTGAATTCGACGATCTGGATGTCGAGGCCGTTCTTGGCCGCGATGGGTTTGACCGCTTCGAGGATCTGGGCATGGGGGCCCGGCGTGACGCCGATCTTGATGGTCTCAGAGCGCGCCGGACCAGCGACGACAAGGGCTGCGACAGCCGAGGCCAGGAGAAAACGAAGGGACATGATCATTCGATCCTTATTGAAAAATTCAGCTCATGATTTCCGGCTGCGCTTGTCGAGACGCCGCGCGATCACCTCGCCCAGGGTCTGCACGCCCTGCACCAGCACGATCAGCACAATCACGACAGCGGCCATCACCTCGGGCATGAAGCGCTGGTAGCCATAACGGATACCGAGATCGCCAAGTCCGCCGCCGCCAACCGCGCCCACCATCGCCGAATAGCCGAGCAGGCTGACCAACGTCAATGTGAGTGCTAGCGTCAAAGCCGGCAAGGCCTCCGGGAGGAGCACCTTGCGCACGATCTGCAACGGGCTCGCGCCGAAGGCGCGCGCGGCCTCCACCAGACCCTGGTCGACCTCGCGGATCGCGGCTTCGACGACGCGAGCGATGAACGGAATCGCCGCGATGGTCAGCGGCACCACCGCCGCGCGGGTGCCGATCGAGGTTCCGACGATCAGCCGGGTCAGCGGCACAATGGCGACGACGAGAATAATAAAGGGCGTCGAACGCGTCGCATTGACGATGAGGCCGAGAATGCGGTTGGCAACCGGGGCGGCAAACAGCTCGCCCGCCCGGCTCGTCGCAAGAAAGATGCCGAGCGGAAGCCCGAGCAGCGTGCCCAACAGCCCGGAGAGCCCGACCATGATGAGCGTGTCGAGCGTCGAGGCGGCGATGAGCTGGACCATTTCAGGCGACATAGCCGAGATGCTCCACCGTATTCTGCCCTGCCCGCAAATGCTCCATGATCCGCCGCAGCTCGTCCGGGTCGGCCGCCACAGAAATGAACAACGATCCGAACGGACGGCCGGCGATCGTCTCGACCTGCCCGTGCAGGATATTAACGTCGAGGCCGAGATTGCGCGACAGCCGCGACAACACCGGCTGATCGGCTTCGCCGCCAACAAAGCCGACGCGGAGCACCGCGCTGTCGCCCGGTTGGCGTTCCCGCCTCAATTTCGCAACCAGCCACTCCGGCGCCTCGCTGCCGGTGATGGCGCCGATAAAGCGCTGTGTCGTCTCGTGCCGCGGATGGGCGAAGATTTCGTAAGTCGTGCCTTGCTCGACGATTCGGCCGCCCTCGAGCACGGCGACGCGGTCGGCGAGCTTTTTCACGACCATCATCTCATGGGTGATGAACAGGATGGTCAGCTTGAGTTCGGCGTTGATGGTCTTGAGCAGCGCCAGGATCTGATCAGTCGTCTCCGGATCGAGTGCGGACGTCGCCTCGTCCGACAGCAACACCTTTGGCCTTGTCGCCAGCGCCCGCGCAATGCCGACGCGCTGCTTTTGCCCGCCGGACAGTTCCGCCGGATAGCGGTCGCGCTTGTCGGACAGCCCGACCATCGCCAGTAAGGGCTCGACACGCGCGGCGATCGCAGCCTTGTCGAGACCGGCGATTTCCAGCGGTAGCGCGATGTTTTCGAAAGCGGTGCGGGAAGACAGCAGATTAAAGTGCTGAAAGATCATGCCGATCGAACGCCGGGCCTGGCGCAGGCCGCGCTCGTCGAGCGCCGTGATGTCGGTGCCATCGACGATCACGCGGCCGCGGCTCGGACATTCGAGCCCATTGACCATGCGGATGAGGGTCGATTTGCCGGCGCCGCTCTTGCCGATCACGCCGACAATGGCGCCTTCGGGCACGTCGAGAGTGACGTCGGAAAGCGCGATCACCTCCGCCGCGCGGTCGCGTGACGGATAGACCTTGCTGACATCGGCAAAGGCGATGATGGGACGGGTTTGCACGTCGCTCGGCGGCGCTCCGGGAACGGGAAATGGAGCGTTCATAAGGTTCTACGCTGATAAAGGATCAATTTTACCCGTTAGGCGATAACAAAGCGCCCTCCTCAGGGCTACCCCGCTGGATGCCGGGCGGGCATGCAAGCGCGAGCCCGGTCTAGAGCTTGATCGGAATGAAGTGATTGATCGCGATCAGGACGATCAAAAGAACAATGCCGAGACCGAGGCTTGAGCCGATCAGCTTCTTTTCGATCGGCAGCAACGGCTCGACGTCCTTGGCGTTGATCTCGTCTTTGAGATTGGATGTCGGCATCGGATAACCTTCCAGTTTAACTGGCGAGCGGCGGCTTGAAACCGCTGAAGAACAGCCAGGAAATCAACAAGCCCACCCAGATCACGAAGCCGAACAGGCTGACGAAATAGACCGCGGCGAGCTTGCCAAAACCCTGCTGCCAGAGCTTGCGGAAGTCCGACAGCACGCCGATCGAGAAGAAGGTGAGCACGAAGAAGATGACGCGGAACACGTTGGCTTCGCCGGCGGCTGCGGGCAGCGCCTTGGCGATGGCCGGCGTCGCGCCCAGCGCGAGCCAGAGCGAAACCGCGAAGACGAGGATGAAACCGAGAATGAACTTCGGGAACCGCTGCCAGATCTCGCGCGGCTTGGCCTTGTCCGGCCCCTTGTCGATGTGGTTGGTCCAGATATAGCCGAGGATAAAGGCCCAGACGCCGATGAAGATATCGATGAAGATCTTTACCGTGGTCGTGGTCGCGAGAATCCAGCCCGGCTGATACTTGATGCCTTCGGCGGCTGACTTCGCCATGATCAGCGACTCGGTGATGCCGCCGCCTGCGACCGCCGCGCCATCCGTCTTGATCGCCAGCCCCATCCAGGCGCCGGCCACCAAGGGCTCCTGCCACAGGAAGTGCTGTGCCAGGAACGGCAGGATCAGGACTTCGACCACGGCAAACACGACCACCAGCGAAGACACCAGGATCGGCACGGCCGGCCGCGCGCGGATCGCGCCGCCGGTTGCGATCGATGCCGCAACGCCGCAAATCGAAATGCCTGAGGCAAGCGGCACCGACCATTCGCGACTAAAGCCGAACCATTTGCGCGCGACGTAATAGATCACCGCCCAATAGATCAGATAGGCCTCGACGATAGCGGCAGCTCCGCGCAACAAGAGCGAAGACGCGAGGTTCAGCCGGCCGGCAGCGGTGACGGCCACCGTTGCGCCGAGAATGACGATCGCGATCTTGATATAGAGCTCGGGCCGGATTGCTTCTTTCAGCCATTCGGCAAACCGCGGGAAGAAATTGGCGATGACGAGCCCGGCCAGAAGCGCGACGATGTAGCCGCCTTCGTTGGTCAGCTTGAGCGACCAGGAAATACCGAATTTCTGCTGTTCGGCCGGCGTCACTGCAGCGACATGGGCATAGCTGCCGATGATCCAGCTGGCATAGGCGATCGCAAAGACAACGGTGAAGGCGAGTGCAAATTTCCGGACGTCTGCGCCAAGCGTTGCGACGCCCGCGGTCAGCACAACGAGCAACGAGAGATAGGTCGCGACCAATGCGGCGCCGCCGCCAAGCCAGGCGTAGGACTTCGCAATCGGGCTGAGCGCCGAGGTGATATCCGTATAGACCGATGTGTTGACCGCCCAGCCCAAAATGTCGGTCCCGCCGAGACTGACCAGCGCCGCGCCAAACACCAGAAGGCCGATGACAACGGCCAGCCAGTCTTCGGTCAGCTGCGCTCGCAGCGTCAACGGCTCGGAAGCCTTGATCGCGATGTCCGACATTCCATGTCCCCAACGAGTACAAATGATGCTGCGGAGGCGATGGCCTCCTTTTGTGTCACGCTTCAGGATGAGGGTGTGGCCCAAGCGTGTCGAGAACTTGAGAAAAAAAGCGATGCCGGGCCTGCCGAATTACGGCGCAACGGCACGTTTCTTCCAGAGAAGCGAGCCAACGGAGATCATTTTTCCCCGGCCCTGTGACGCCGATCAGCCGCAAAGCGTCCCTTTATCGTGCGATTGCCGGGGTGCTTTTCGGCAGGCCGACATTGGCTTCGAGTTTGCCGTAGCGGTCGGTGAAAGCGGTGGTATCGATCTCCTCGAGCCGGATCGCGCCGCTCATGACTCCGGCCTTCCAGGCGTCATGTTCGCCATCATTTTCAAACTCGGGCATCACTTCCTTTGCGAACAGTTCAAGCGACTCGCAAATATGCTCGTGGCTGTTCTTGCCAGCCTGGTTGAGCAGAATGACCTGATCGATGTGCGAGGTACGAAAGCGGCGCAGCTTCTTGCTTAACGTCTCAGGCGAACCGATCAGGCCGCTGCGCAAGGCCGCCTCCTGCGCTTGTGGATTCTCGCGCTTCCATCTGTTGTATTCGTCCCACATGTTGACGGTGCCGGGCGCCGGACGCTGGCGGCCTTGCGACGCACCATAAAAGCGCAGCGCGAACTGGAAAAACGTGGCGCCGTCGGCCCGTAGACGCGCCTCCTCATCTGTCTTTGCGCACATGAAGAACGACACCAGCGCCATGTTCGGATTGATCTCGTAGTCGGCGAGCTTCTTCAAGCGTTTGGTGATCGCGTTGTAATAGGCGTGCACCCAGGCATGCGCGGCGTCGGCGCTGACGAACTGAAAGCCGAGCGCGCCAAAACCATTTTGTCCCGCGCGCTCGATGGTCGGCAGCTGCGAGCAGGCCATCCAGAGCGGCGGATGCGGTTTCTGCACCGGCTTCGGCACGACATTGCGCAACGGAATATCAAAATACTTGCCGTGATGTTCGCTGCCGCCCTCACGAAACATCGGCAAGATTGCCGCGACAGCCTCCTCGAACACCTCCTTCTTGGTTTCCATGTCGCGGAAAAATGGCTCGAGCTCGGTGATCGAGGCGCTTTCGCCCATACCGAATTCGCAGCGGCCGCGACTCAAGAGGTCCAGCACGGCGATACGTTCGGCAACGCGCGCGGGATGGTTGGTGGTCAGCTGGAAAATGCCATGGCCGAGCCGGATGTCTTTGGTGCGCTGGCTCGCAGCTGCGAGAAAGGATTCCGGCGACGGTGAGTGCGAATATTCTTCGAGGAAATGATGCTCGACCACCCAGGCGTAGTCGTAGCCGAGCCGGTCGGCGGTCTCGAGTTGCGTCAGCGCATCCTGGTAAAGGCGGAGTTCATCGCCCGCCTGCCACGGCCGGGGCAGTTGCAGCTCATAGAAGATGCCGAACTTCATGAAGGTCTCTCCCCGCGGCCGGTTTTGTCTTTTGAGTCAGTGTAGTGCCGGTGAAACTTGAGTCCAGCCGGGAGCCTATTCCGTGAGGCGGAGCTGGCTTGCGCCAACCGCGAATGGTTAGCTTTGCCCCCCGTTGATCGCGCACCGCTCTGATCGGGTCGGCGCGTGCGCGGAACGACTTGGTGTAGACGCACTCCATCCTCCCCGCCGCGCCTTGCGCCCGAGTTTTGAGAAATTCCGCCCTCCAAAAAACAGAGGGCGCAGGGAAAGCCGGGTACGCCAGCGCACCCGCAGCCTTGCGTGCAAAAAACGAAAACACGCAAGTTAGTCACCACAGGTTCACCGGGCATCCCCAGCCTTCCCTGCGCGACGGTGTTACGGTTTCCTTCGTGCTCGCCCCGGAGACCGGGCTTTGTTGTCTCCGTCGCTGGTCACGATGCGTTAGCATCGTCACCAGGTTGATATCAGCGTCGGGATATCAGGCCGACACGACTTCGCCGTCCGCTTCGACATCGCTCGTCAGTCGATGCGAAAGCGTCCATCGCATCCCGCACCCAACGTTCGTGACGATCGCGAAGCGCCCCTCTTAACGGGCACAGGACGCGCGAAGAAGTGCCCTTGATTTGCCCGACGTCACAACCGAAAGCGCCTGCGACAGATTAACGCGACGGGCAAATCAGCTGGTGCGGGTGAAATGATGTCAAGTCTCTTGTGTCCCGGACGCGATGCAGCGTGCTAACGGCAATGCGAAGCATCGTTCGGTACGCTGCTGCGCAGAGCCGAGACCCAAGGGAACAATGGACCTCGGATCAGCAGCGCATCGCTATGGCGTTTCAGACGCGCGCAAAACGCGCTTTCGGCGCTACGCTGCGTCCGGGGAACGGACCTCACCATTGTTTGGGCGAAAGCAACTCCGGCGCTTGGCACGCTTTGACCTAGATCAAAGCCGCCAAAGGCACCCTGCCTATTCTCTTGGCAGGTAACGGCCCTGACGCCGTCGAAATCCCCGAATTTGAAAGCCGAGAGACAGCATGTCCGCCGCGAGCGACGACACGCATGAACGACCGCGCCGTAAGCGCATGGAAATCTTCGCGTTCCTCTTTCTTACCGCGATCCTGATGCCGGCGCTGGCGGTTGCGACCGTCGGCACTTACGGGCTCACCGTTTGGATTTACCAGATGGCAGCCGGTCCTCCCGGGCCGCCGTCGCACTAAGTGAATCTCAAGAGGAATGAAACAATGGCCAAGCCGAACTCCGCCATCGATCGCCGCTCCCTGATCACCGGCCGGCTGCCTGACCGCGTCGTCGTGCCGCCAAGCGCCGAAATCGCCAGCATCCTGGTGCAGGCGCGCCCCGAGGGCCTTGCCGACGTCGAAAGTGCGGTCGTTGCCATCAATGGTTGCGAGGTCCACGGCCGCGACCCCAAGGGAAAACTCGTCGTCGTTGCCGAGGCAGTCAGCGCCGGCGCGCTTGGCACCATCCTCAACAGCATTGCAGCTCTGCCAGACGTCTATTCGGCTTCGCTCGTCTTTCACGCCATCGACGCCGGCTAAGGCGACCTCAAAAATCCGACGGGAGCATCAATCAAATGACCGCACCGAAGCTCGATCGCCGTCAGGTTCTGAAGCTGGAAGCCGCCGCGATGGCCGCGCTTGCGGGCGGCATGAACACGACGGCACGCGCCGCCAATCTCGTGACCGAGCGCGACGCCAACGAATTGAAGTGGGACAAGGCGGCATGCCGGTTCTGCGGCACCGGTTGCAGCGTGATGGTTGCGACCAAGGACAACCGCGTCGTTGCAACCCACGGCGATATCAAGTCCGAGGTCAATCGCGGCCTCAACTGCGTGAAAGGCTATTTCCTCTCCAAAATCATGTATGGCCACGATCGGCTGACCCAGCCGATGCTGCGCAAAACGAACGGCAAATACGACAAGAACGGCGAGTTCACGCCGGTTTCCTGGGATGAAGCCTTCGACGTCATGGCCGAGAAATACAAGGCCGCGCTAAAGAAGCGTGGCGGAAGCGGTGTCGGCATGTTCGGATCCGGCCAGTGGACGATCTGGGAAGGGTATGCCGCCTCCAAATTGTTCAAGGCCGGCTTCCGCTCCAACAACATCGATCCGAATGCGCGTCACTGCATGGCATCCGCCGCGGTGGGCTTCATGCGCACCTTCGGTATCGATGAGCCGATGGGCTGCTATGACGATATCGAGTCGGCCGACGCCTTCGTGCTGTGGGGCTCGAACATGGCCGAGATGCATCCCATTCTGTGGACGCGCCTTTCCGACCGCCGTTTGAGTGCGCCACACGTTCGCGTGGCCGTGCTTTCGACCTTTGAGCACCGCTCCTTCGATCTTGCCGACATCGGAATGGTGTTCAAGCCACAGACCGATCTCTACATCCTCAATGCGATTGCGAACCACATCATCAAGACCGGCCGCGTCAACAAGGATTTTGTTATCGCCCATACCGTGTTCAAGAAAGGCCAGACCGACATCGGCTACGGCCTTCGTCCCGAACACCCGCTGCAACAGAAAGCGACCGGCGCCGCTAAGGCCGGCGATGCCACCGACATCAGCTTCGAGGAATATGCGAAGTTCGTGTCCGACTATTCGCTGGAAAAGGCCGCCGAGATGTCCGGCGTGCCGATCAACCGGCTCGAGGCGCTCGCCGAGCTCTACGCCGATCCGAAAATCAAGGTGACAAGCTTCTGGACGATGGGCTTCAACCAGCACACCCGCGGCGTCTGGTGCAACAACCTCGTCTACAACATTCACCTTCTGACCGGAAAAATTTCGGAACCGGGCAATAGCCCGTTCTCACTCACCGGCCAGCCATCTGCGTGTGGCACGGCGCGCGAGGTCGGCACCTTCTCGCACCGCCTGCCCGCCGACATGGTAGTGACCAACAAGGCACACCGCGACAAGGCCGAGCAGATCTGGAAGCTGCCCGAAGGCACGATTCCGGACAAGCCGGGCTATCACGCGGTGCTGCAAAACCGCATGCTGAAAGACGGCCTGCTCAACGCCTATTGGGTGCAGGTGAACAATAACCTGCAGGCCGGCGCCAATTCGAACCAGGAGACCTGGCTCGGTTATCGCAACCCCGAAAATTTCATCGTCGTCTCGGACGCCTATCCGTCCGTCACCGCACTTGCCGCCGATCTCATTCTGCCGACGGCGATGTGGGTCGAAAAAGAAGGCGCCTATGGCAATGCCGAACGGCGCACGCAGTTCTGGCATCAACTGGTGTCGGCGCCCGGCGAAGCGCGGTCGGATGTGTGGCAACTGATGGAGTTCTCGAAGCGCTTCAAGATCGAGGATGTCTGGCCTGAAGAACTCATTGCGAAGAAGAGCGAATATCGCGGCAAGACCCTTTTCGATATTCTCTTCAAGAATGGACAGGTCGACAAATTCCCGCTGTCCGACATCGAAGCCGGCTACGAGAACCAGGAATCGAAGGCCTTCGGCTTCTACGTGCAGAAAGGCTTGTTCGAAGAATACGCCTCGTTCGGACGCGGCCACGGCCACGACCTCGCGCCGTTCGAGACCTATCACCGCGAGCGCGGCTTGCGCTGGCCTGTCGTCAACGGACAGGAAACCAGGTGGCGCTTCCGCGAGGGATCGGACCCCTACGTGAAGAGCGGCAAGGAATTCGAGTTCTATGGGTTTCCGGACGGCAAGGCCCGCATCTTCGCACTGCCTTACGAGCCTCCGGCGGAATCGCCCGACGCCGAATATCCATTCTGGCTCTCGACCGGCCGTGTGCTGGAGCACTGGCACTCGGGCACCATGACGCGGCGGGTGCCCGAGCTCTACAAGGCCTTCCCGGAAGCCGTGTGCTTCATGCATCCGGACGATGCGGCCGAGTTGAAATTGCGGCGCGGCGATGAGGTCAAGGTGGAGTCCCGCCGCGGCTACATCCGCACCCGCGTCGAGACGCGCGGACGCGACCGGCCGCCGCGCGGACTTGTATTTGTGCCCTGGTTCGACGAGGCGCAGCTCATCAACAAGGTGACGCTGGATGCCACCGATCCGATCTCGTTGCAGACCGATTACAAGAAATGCGCCGTGCGCATCGAAAAGGTGTGAGAGAGCCATGGCGAGAAAACTCATCGTATCCGCGCTGGCGATCGCGATAGCAGCCGCCTCCGGCCCCCTCTCCGCACAGGTCTCCTCGGCCTTGCGTGGGAGCACCCCGCTCAACGAAGAAGGCCCGGCCGCGCCGATGCCGCCGGTCCGCAATACCGCCGAAAAGGAGGTGCGCAACTACCCGGAGCAGCCGCCCGTCATTCCCCACACCATCGACGGCTATCAGATCGATCTCAACAGCAACAAGTGCCTGTCATGCCATGCGCGCGCCCGCACCGCGGAGTCGCAGGCGCCGATGGTGAGCATCACCCATTTCATGGACCGCGACGGCCAGTTCCTGGCGTCAGTCTCGCCGCGCCGCTTTTTCTGCACGGAATGCCACGTGCCGCAGAATGTGGTGACCCCGCCGGTCCCGAACGATTTTGTCGATATCGATACCATGCTGAGCCGCGCCAATCCCGGTGGGCGCCGATGAGCGCGGACAAGCCGACAAAGGTTCGCCCGACGCCCTGGGCACGAATTTGGGCCTTCATCGTCGAGCTTTGGGACGTGCTGCGTCGGCCGAGCTCGGTGTTCGGCCTCGGCGTGCTGGTGCTTGCCGGCTTCGTGGCCGGCGTCATCTTCTGGGGCGGATTTAACACCGCACTTGAACTGACCAACACCGAGAAATTCTGCACCGGCTGTCATGAGATGCGCGACAATGTTTTCGCGGAACTGAAGTCGACGATCCATTTCTCCAACCGTTCCGGCGTGCGCGCCAGCTGCCCGGATTGTCACGTCCCGCACAACTGGACGGACAAGATCGCGCGCAAGATGCAGGCCTCGAAAGAGGTCTGGGGCCATCTGTTCGGCAGCATCAATACCCGCGACAAATTCATCGACAGCCGGCTCGAATTGGCTGAGCACGAGTGGGCGCGCTTCAAGGCCAACGATTCGCTCGAATGCCGCAACTGCCACAGCTCCGAATCGATGGACATTACCAAGCAGTCGCCGCGGGCGTCCGTGGCGCATGAGCGCTTCCTGTTCAGCGGCGAAAAGACCTGCATCGACTGTCACAAGGGAATCGCCCACCGCCTGCCCGATATGCGCGGCGTTCCCGGCTGGCAGTGATCAGCCCGACCTATCGAGTTAGCCGTCGCGCCGGTAGCATTTGATTCAAGCTGACCGACCGTCCCGGTGGAGCGTGACGTAAGGCTCGAGGACTCAGAATCTTTGAGCGCGCTGGCACCGACAACATCCAGGAGTCAAAGGCCACGTAAATGTCCGCCCGGACACCTTCGGCATCTTCGACCCTCGCCGCGTAGACCCGAGCAACATTGCTCAGGTACCAGCGAAGCATATAACAAAACGAACGCAACGAGCTGGCGCGCTTTATAGAGATGACACGCAAACCGCGTGCCTCAACAAAGAGCTTGATCCGAGACTGATCCTCGGGACGATCACGCGACAGGTAGCCATTAAGACGTGCGAGGCCACCACAGCCCACCAGCAAAAAGCCGAACAATATATAAGTCGTAGCCATTTCAGACGGCTCATCGCTACGTTTGGAAGTGCTTGGCATATACTAAAAGTTGCTATGCGTCCTTCCAAGCATCAAGTTCCCTTTCTCGTAACTGTTGGCTTGTGCGAGCAAAATTCGACGTTAGCTTCGGTTTGTCGTGAGTCGCCGCATAAGCGACGCCCCTCCCCGCCCGAGCCCCAATGACCAACTTCTCCCCGCACCAGGACGCCGCGCTCAATGCCGTGGCGAAATGGCTCAAAGCAAAACCGGGCCGCAACGGCACGCCGCCGGTGTTCCGCCTGTTCGGCTTTGCCGGTACGGGCAAGACGACGCTGGCCCGTCATGTGGCCGAGGGTGTCGATGGTGAGGTGAAATTCGCCGCCTTCACCGGCAAGGCCGCGCTGGTGATGCGCAACAAGGGCTGCGACAACGCCTCCACCATCCATTCCCTGATCTACCGCGCCCGCGAATCCGGCGTCGAGCAGCCAAGCTTTGAATTGTGGGACGACGCGCCGGCCTCGAAAGCAAAGCTGATCATCATCGACGAGTGCTCGATGGTGGACGCCGAAATGGGCCGCGATCTGATGTCGTTCGATTGCCCGCTGCTCGTGCTCGGCGACCCCGCGCAGCTTCCGCCGATCCAGGGCGGCGGCTTCTTTACCGACAGCGCGCCCGACGCGATGCTGACCGAGGTGCACCGTCAGGCGCAGGACGATCCGATCGTGCGGATGTCGATGGATATCCGCGAGGGCCGGGAACTCGAACTCGGCCGCTATGGCGAGAGCGAAATCGTCTCCCGCGCGGACCTCGATCCGGAACGGGTGATGCAGGCCGATCAGGTGCTGGTCGGACGGAACAACACCCGCCGTGCCTACAATATGCGGATGCGGCAAAAACAGAATATCGAGGAGCCGCTGCCGGTTGCCGGCGACAAGCTCGTGTGCCTTCGCAACAACCGCAAGAAAGGGTTGTTCAATGGCGGCCTGTGGCGCGTGAAGTCGCGCACCGCCTCGCGGTCGAAGTCGCGCATCGTCTCGTTGCGGATCGCACCCGACGAAGAGTTCAGCCACAAGGTGACGAAAGTCTCCGTTCGCTGCGACTGCTTCGAGGGCGGCATCGAGCAGATCCCCTGGGAGCAGCGCAAGCCCTACGACGAATTCGACTATGGCTATGTGCTCACCGTGCACAAGTCGCAAGGGTCGCAATGGGATGATGTGGTTTTGTTCGACGAGAGCTTTGCCTTTCAGGACAGCCGCGCGCGCTGGCTCTATACCGGCGTGACGCGGGCGGCCAAGCGGCTTTCCATCGTGGTTTGAGACGCCACGAAAAGTCACGGACTCGTGCGTAACCGGTCGTAACAAAACGGCTTTTGTCCCGTATCTTGGGAGAAGCAGGCGCGAGGTCCGTTTTGCGAACGGCCAGCGTCATCTTAAGTTATCCTTCCGACAGCAAATCAGGAGCCAGCTCCCATGACCCGCCGTCCCCTCAGCCGCTTTTCGCTTGTTGCCGCCGCCGTCGGCTTGCTGGCAATTTCCGCCGTCAACGTCGCACCTTCGCTTGCCGCGGAAGACGCCGTGGTGATCCCGCCGCCGGCGGTCGACGATCAGGCCGCAAGCGGTATCCAGACCGCGGTTCTGGCCGGCGGCTGCTTCTGGGGCGTGCAAGGCGTGTTTCAGCACACCAAAGGCGTCGTCAACGCCGTGTCCGGCTATTCCGGCGGCAGCCAGATGACCGCCGACTACCACATGGTGTCGACCGGCACGACCGGACACGCTGAATCCGTCCAGATCAAATACGATCCGAAGAAGATCAGCTACGGCAAGATCTTGCAGATCTTCTTTTCAGTGGCGCACGACCCGACGCAGCTGAACCGCCAAGGACCAGACACGGGCACACAGTACCGCTCTGCGATCTTCACGACCTCAGACGAGCAGAAGAAGGTCGCGGACGCCTATATCGCCCAGCTCAACGCCGCCGGCGTCTACAAGAAGCCGATCGTGACCAAGGTCGGCCCGCTGCAGGCGTTCTTTGCCGCGGAAGCCTACCATCAGGACTACCTGACGCTTCACCCGACCCAGCCCTATATTGCCTATAACGACATCCCGAAGGTCGAAAACCTGAAGAAGATTTTCGCCGACAATTATACCGAGAAGCCCACTTTGGTGAGCGAAAACAAGGCCACCAACTAAAGGGCTCTCGCTGCAAAGGAGGTTTCATGTCCGACGCCAAGACGACGCCGAAAGTCGAAAAGAGCGAGGCCGAATGGCGCAAGGAATTGACGCCGATGCAATATGCGGTGCTGCGCGAGAAGGCGACCGAACGGCCTTTCTCCGGCGAATACGAGCATGAGAAGCGTGCCGGCACCTACGTCTGTGCCGGCTGCGGACAGACGCTGTTTGAGTCCGACGCCAAGTTCGATTCCGGCTGCGGTTGGCCGAGCTTCACCCAGCCGGCGACCGGGAGCCATATCGACGAAGAGCGCGATATCAGCCACGGGATGATCCGAACCGAAGTGCTTTGCTCGCGCTGCAACGGCCATCTCGGCCATGTGTTCGAGGACGGACCGGCGCCGACCGGATTGCGCTACTGCATCAATTCAGCCGCGCTAAAGCTTGAGCCGAAATAATTTTTCTAAGTTGCCTCGAACGCCTTTCGCACCCCGCGCGACCAAAATCGCGTGGGGTTTTTCTCATCCAGCCTCTCGTCCGCTCTCTTGCGCAAAGCTTTGAGGAAAAATTCATATGCAAATTTCCAAACGTCTGCTGCTCGGTGTCGGCGCAGCCGCATTCACCGTGGGGAGCCTGATGATTCAGCCCGCTCTGGCCGCCGACAAGGTTTCCCTGTTCAAGATCATCACCGTCAAGGACGAAATCGTTATCGGAATCCCGGACGACGAGCTGGCGCAGATCGACGGCAAGGACGCCGGCGGCATCGCCAGGATGCTGGTCGCGAAGGGTTCGATGAGCGTGTGGCAATATGCGTCGCACAAATCGGCCACCGGCGACCTCGAGCAGGCGCCGCTGCGCAAGATCGGCCTGATCGCCTCGGACTCGCTGCGGGTCGAACCCTACGCGTCGCCGCTGAAGGTGATGCCGATCGACGAGTCCAAGAAATAACGCCAGAAAATACCTACCCTCGTCGCCGGTCGCGAACCGGATGCGCAATTCCGGTTCCGTTGACGGAACCGGAAGGGTCGATACGCTGTTCTTCTTCACCCGGTCTGGTAGCATTCACGCGCCGGTCGGTTGAACGGGGAGGAGCGCCATGTCGCTTGGAACGATCCTCATCATTCTCGTGATCATTTACCTGCTTGGCGGCTGGAGCGGCCGGGTCGGCGGCTACGGCTACGGCTATGGGCACTCCGGAATGGGTCTTGGCGGCGTGGTTCTGGTTGTATTGCTGGTGCTATTGCTACTCGGCAAACTCTAATTCCCGTAAGTAACTGTAATTAAACATCTTTTTAGTGGACTAGGGGCCTGGATGACGGATTCATCATCAGGCCCGAGAGGATTCGCAATTCCTGCGGAGAGGCCTATATTAAGGACAGTCCAAAATGGAAATGACGTGTACCGGCGCCGCCTGTTTTTTGCGCCCGTGCAATCTGTTCGCGATACCGATCGCGTTCTCACCAAGAAGAATAGAGGTCCTCGATCATGGCTTTCAGCTTCAACACCGCTGCCGAACTTTTTCCTGCCGCCATCCGCAAGAAGAAGCGAGCTGGTTTCGCCTATCGGCGATTTGGCACCGCGGCCGAAGCGGTTCGTTTTGCGATCGAGGAATTGCCGGCGGATTCGCTGAACGGCGCCTACCTTCAGGTCGACGAGGCACGCTTCGACCAGATGGGCATTCGCTCGCTCTATGAGAGCAAGGATTTTCCGCTGCCGCGGCGTCCGCGTGCGGCCCAGCCGGCGGATACGGCCGCCAAGGCAGACGACAAGGCCGCCTGATCCACACATATCGAGACTGAGCCGACATCGCAGCCGCGAAATCAACGCGGCTGCTTGTCGAGCCAGCGCCTGAGCAGGCGCACATTGCGCATATTGGCGCGAAACAGCACGTCAAACGCATCGCCCGCCAAAGGCACCAGACCGACCACGCCGTCGACAGCAACGTTGCCGAGCATCCGCGCGGTGACGTGCCACGGCGCGCCCAGCGCACGCGCTTCGCGCACCAGCCAGAGTGAAAAGGCGGTGGCAAGGATGTCGCCGACCACCGGGATCAATCGGATGACGCCGTCGACGCCGTAGCGGATCTTGGTGCCTGGCAGCAGGAACGCGATATCGAGCAGTTTCGCCAGCGTCTCGAACCGCGCCAGCCGCTGCTCACGCGTGAGCTCGCCGAAGGGATTGGCGCTGGAATGGGCGAAATCGAACTGAAAGCGACGGATGCCGTCGCGCAGTGAGCTTTCCGGAATCTCGCGGCCTTCCTGGTCGATCACCGGGCCGTGTGGCCGGCGATCGCGGAAGCGTCCGCGCGAGGAAGCCCCAAAGCGCGCATTGCCAGGAGAGATGATGTCTTCGTTCGTCATGCTGGTCAGATGGGTGCGCCTCCCATCGGCGCAAGGTCCGTCTTGTCCACCTTACGGCGATGCAATGCGGCGCGCTTAGACCGGGACCTGCCGTTCAGCGAAATGCACGACAGCGGAAGATACCGAACCGGGCACAAATCCGACCAGACCGTAGAGAACGAATTGCAGCGTGCCGGAGTCCGGCCCGCGCGATCCATAGAGCAGTTCCGCCGCAACAAAAGCAATCACGCCGACGATGACGAGGCGCACCAGCGGTCCAATTCGTTTGACGTGAAAAACGATATCGTCCACCGCACCCAGCATCAGCGCCGGCAACAGACCGAACAGGTAGGCATACTGCAACGTCCTTGCGAACACGGTGAGGAGCTTGCCGGCCTCCGACAGGCTCGGCGGATGGCTCCAGTACCCAGACATCACGGTGGTTGTCAGGAGCAGCAGAAAGCCGCCCATCAGCGGCACCAGCGCGGCAAAGATGACGTAACGCTTCATCGCCACTCCGCGCGGGTCGCTATTCGCCCCAGGCGGCGAATGCATCGTTGAAGGCGCGCTCGCCCGGAGCGCCCTTCTCGATGGCGATGATGGCGCGGCGCTGGTTGACGTAGACCAGCGGCACGTCGAACCAGGAACGCTCCTTGAGCAGTTGCAGGTTGCGCGAGCGATCGGCGTCGACGTTCGACAGACCCACCAGGAAGAAGCCGTCGGTGACCTTGACCGCGAGGCCCGCGAGCGGCGTTCCCCGCGCCTGCTCGTTGGATTTCATCAGGATGCCGGGCACGTTGCTGACGCCGCCGCCCGAGAAATCCGGCGGCAGGATGAAGGTCAGTTCCGCGGTGTGGCTCGCCGGCAGCGACGAATCGGTGTTGCGGCGGAACGACATCGTCATCTTGAACTTGCGATCCGGAATTTCGATGTCGGCACGCACCGCAAGATCGGCCTTCTGGCTCCCGGAGGCCTTGATCTGCTCGGTCCGCCAGATCACGGAGCCGACATACTGCTTGCCCTTGGGATCGGAGGGATCCTCGTCATACAGCACCACGCGCTGCGCCACCGGCGCCAGTTGATCGCTCGACGACGGCTGTCCCACGCGATCGGGAATCTTCGGCTTTGTCCCCGGAGTGCTCGAATCCTTCGGCGCCTCGACGACCGATGTCGGCGAGGATTTGAACAGGCCGCTCACGGTGCTGACGGCCGTCTTGCCCCACAGGATCGCAGCGCCGACGAGGATCAGAACGATGCCGACGGCGATCGCGCTCTTGAACGGAAACACCGTCCCCCGTTTCGGCTCGCGGCCGCGATCCGGCGGCAGGCGCGGGCGTGACGGCGCAGGCTGTGCCGGCGGTGCATAGCGCTCCGCCTCTGCGGCAGCTTCATCGTAGGAATAAGGCGCCTCGTCATCATAGCCGCGGTCTTCCATCACCGGTTCGAGCCGGTCGAATTCAGGCGACGGTGAAGGCACGTTGGCATAGGTCTTCCGCGCCGCGCGGCTGGCCTGAGCGGCGGCACGGCCAAGATCGTCGGCGTCGGCCGTGATGTCGCGAAAACCGCGGATGCCGGGCGCCTCGGCTGAATTGTTCTCGCCCCCTCGGCGCGCTGCGCCCTGCCGATCGCGCGACGGCGGCAATTGCGGGTCCTGCATCGAAACCTGCGGCTGGCGCGCCGCGTCCGGCCGCCGGTCGTCGTTGCGCGGCAATGGCGGCGGTGCCGATGGTCGCGAGCGCGCCGGCGCTGCCGCGGCTGCAGCCTCCGGCCGTCCGTTTGAACGGGCATTGGCCCGCAACGCGTTCGATGCCCGCGCCGGGGTGCGTGTCGGGTCCGCCCCGCGCGCCGCATCGCGAGCCCGTTGGGCTGCTTCCGATTCCACCTTCCGCACGGCTTCTTCCAGCGACAACCGCTCACGGGTGATCTCGGACTCGCTGAGCGGCGGCTCGACGCTGCGAAGCTGCGCGATCAACGCCGCACGCGCACGCTCATAGAGCGCACGACGGCTTTCACCGGGAGCTTGGGGATCCAGTCCGGCGATGGCACGGGCGATCAGCGGGTAGTAGTCAGCCATTTCTGTTCAACAATGCACGCTCTGCTGTAACATGTCGTTATGCCTCGAACGGATTCTGCACCAGGATAGTATCCTCGCGTTCCGGACTTGTGGAAAGCAAGGCGATCGGACAACCCACCAATTCCTCAACACGGCGGACATATTTGATCGCCTGCGCCGGCAGGTCTGCCCAGGAGCGAGCATTCGCGGTGGGTTCCTTCCAGCCCTCGATCGTCTCGTAGACCGGCTTAACCCGGGCCTGGGCGCCCTCACCAGCCGGTAAATGGTCGATCTCCTTGCCGTCCAGCAGATACCCTGTGCAAACCTCGATGGTTTCAAAGCCGTCGAGAATATCGAGCTTGGTCAGCGCCAGGCCATGGATGCCGCAGGTACGCACGGTCTGGCGCACCAGTGCGGCATCGAACCAACCACAGCGGCGCTTGCGTCCGGTGTTGACGCCGAATTCCTTGCCGCGGCGGCCAATCTCCTCGCCGATCGCGTCATGCAGTTCGGTCGGAAACGGGCCCTGACCGACGCGGGTCGTATAGGCCTTACAGATTCCGAGCACGTAGCCGACCGCGCCCGGCCCAAGACCGGTGCCGGTCGCGGCCTGCGCGGCAACCGTGTTGGACGAGGTGACATAAGGATAGGTGCCGTGATCGACGTCAAGCAGCGCGCCCTGCGCGCCCTCGAACAGGATGCGCTTGCCCTCGCGCCGCTTGATGTCGAGCAATCGCCACACCGTTTCGGCATAGGGCAAGAGCTGCGGCGCCAGCGCCGTCAGCTCGCGCAAGATTTCCTTGCCGTCGATCTCTGCGAGATTGAGCCCGCGACGCAGCGCGTTGTGGTGCGCCAGCAAGCGGTCGATCTTGTGCGGCAGCGTTGCGAGATCGGCGAGGTCCATGAGGCGGATCGCGCGCCGTCCGACCTTGTCTTCATAAGCGGGTCCAATGCCGCGCCGCGTGGTGCCGATCGCCGTGTTGGTATTGGAAGATTCCCTGAGCGCATCGAGCTCGCGATGCAAGGGGAGGATCAGCGTGACGTTTTCAGCGATGCGAAGATTTTCCGGGCTGACGGCAACACCCTGCCCCTTCAGCTTGGTCACTTCGTCAAGGAACGCTTGCGGATCGAACACGACGCCGTTGCCGACCACCGCGAGCTTCGAGGGACGCAGTACGCCGGAAGGCAGCAGCGCCAGCTTGTAGGTCTCGCCATTGATGACAAGCGTATGGCCGGCATTGTGGCCGCCCTGAAAACGCACGACGATATCGGCCTGCTCCGACAACCAGTCGACAATCTTGCCTTTTCCTTCGTCGCCCCACTGGGCGCCGACCACAACGACATTCCCCATCCGCAGCTATTCCCTCTGCAACTCTTTAAAAGTTCAGCATGATCTGTTCGAAAAACCGGTTTCAGCCCTGTGGAGGGCATGCCGGGGCCGGTCCCATGCGAGGCACACATCCGGATAAAGGATGCGGGCTACCGACGCAAGCAAGAAGGCGCTTCGGGGCCGTCCGGAGAGCCGATCAAGCCCTTGATATCCCCCGAAAATCCGTCCTCGGCCGCGGACGGTCACCATTCCGCCAGACCGCCGCCACGGATGCGTCCGTCATCGCCCTATTTCGCAATGGCCGCGGGCGCATGGAGGCGATGCATCGGCCGGCGTTGAAGCCACTTCAAAATCCGTGTCCTTAGAAAAAGCCGGGCGAGAATCATCCGGCCGGGTGTGTCATGCCGGGCCGGGGCGCGGCGCTGTGATTTCGCTTCACCAGGCCCAGGCCGCATGTCCGCTTCCGACCAGATTTCCGATGCCGCCCAACATGGCGGCAATTGGCTGACCAACCAGCCTTATGTGCTGCTATCGATCACCGCTCTGTGCTGGGCCGGCAATGCCATTGTCGGCCGGCTTGCCGCGGGCCACATTCCGCCGGTGACGCTGGCGTTCCTGCGCTGGTGGTTCGCGTTTCTGATCATCCTTCCCTGGGCTTGGAAATACCTGAGGCGCGACTGGAACATGATCCGCGCCAGCCTCGGCACGATGATCCTCATCTCCCTCACAGGCATTTCGGCCTTCACCAGCCTGCAATACTGGGCGCTCGAACATACCACTGCGCTCAATACGCTGCTGTTGCAGTCGGCAGGTCCCCTCTTCGTGGCGGCCTGGTCGCTGATCCTGCTCGGCGTGCGGCTGACGCTGGCACAGGCGATCGGAGTCATGGTGTCGCTCACCGGCGTGCTGGTGATCCTGCTGCACGGCGACCTGACGGCGATCGCCAAGATCGACTTCAACAAGGGCGACCTCATCTTCACCGTCGCGCTTTTGATCTTCGGACTTTACACGGTGATGTCGTCGCGGCGTCCGCGCCTCCACGATCTGTCGTTCGTCGCCTTTACGTTCGGATGCGGTTCGGCGGTTCTGATCCCGGCGGTGATCGCGGAGTCGCTGTGGCGTCCGGTCATGGAACTGAACGCGGCCAACCTGCTGTCGGTGATCTATGTCGCAGTGTTTCCCTCCACCATCGCCTATCTCTGCTACAACCGCGGCGTTCACCTGATCGGCGCCAACCGCGCCGCGCCGTTCTTTCACGTCGTGCCGGTGTTCGGATCGGTGATGGCGATCGCCTTCCTCGGCGAAAGGCCGCAAGTCTTCCATTTCATCGGCTTTGCGCTGGTGCTGACAGGCGTCTACGTGACGTCGCGAAAAGCATCGGCACGAACGGGCTAGTGGTCCGATTCTAACGTTCGCATCCCTTCTCAGCAGGCACTTTTGCGAATGTTAGAATCAAAGGACCACTAGAAAATATATGTTTCTAGTGGAGTTTGGGATTTGACATTCGCATTCGGAGCTTGCGGACAGATGAGTAGCGAATGTCAAATCCACTCCACTACCCGCGTCCGCCGATGACAAAAAGCGCGCCATCGTCATTTGATCCGATCCGGTGGCTCAATCATCAGCCCTATCTGCTGTTGAGCCTGGCTTCGTTGTTCTGGGCCGGCAATATCGTTCTCGCCCGCTATGTCGCGGGCCACGTGCCGCCGATGACCTTGTCCTGCGTGCGATGGATCGGCGCCTGCCTGATGCTGCTGCCGTTCGCGCAGCCGCATTTGAAGCGGGATTGGCCAGTGCTGCGCAAGCACCTTCCGCTGCTGGTCGCACTCGCAGCGACCGGATTTGCCTTCAACAACGCCTTGTCTTACTGGGCATTGCAATACACGGAAGCCATCAACGCGCTGCTGATCCAATCCTCCGGGCCGCTGTTCGTAGCGCTGTGGGCGCTGATCTTGTTCGGCGTGCGCCTGACCTGGAGCCAGTTCGCCGGCGTCGCCTTGTCGCTTGTCGGCGTGCTCACCATCATCCTGCGCGGCGACCCCACGGCGCTTGCCACCGTCAGGCCGAATATCGGCGACGTCATGTTCGCCGGCGCGCTGATTTCTTTCGGCCTCTACTCGGCGCTGATGCTGCGACGCCCGGTGACGCATCAGCTCTCGCTGATCTTCTTCACCATGGCCTGCGGCGCGCTGCTCCTGATGCCATTCTCGATCTGGGAATATAAGAACGGCATCACGCTCAAGTTCGACACGATCACGATGATCACGCTTGTCTATGTCGTGATCTTCCCCTCGACGCTTGCCTACCTTTTCTTCAACCGCGGCATTGCGATGATCGGACCGAATCGCGCCGCGCCGTTTTTCCATCTGGTGCCGGTGTTCGGTTCGGTGATGGCGATCATGCTGCTCGGCGAAGAGCCGCGGTTGTTTCACCTCGTCGGATATCTGATGGTCATCGCCGGCATCGTGATCGCCTCGCGCAAGGCGCCCTCCGGATGAGTTTCGCGCGAGCGGCGGGTCGAAAATACCCGCCGCTCACGAATGCCATTATCCGGCCGGAACCATCACGACGCCCTTGTCCTTAGGCCAGCGGACGCGCCAGGCGAAATTGATCTCCTTGGCTTCCGATGGCCCCACTTCGAGCGCCCATTCCAGCACGCCGCGCTTGTCACGCAGGTTGGTCGTGGTCGGCGGCGTCGTTGACGGCAGCATCTCGACCTGGATGTCGTCATTTTCACTGACCGGCAGTTGATCCTCGATCGCCACCCGGATCGGGAAATCGTGACCGTTGCGAACAGTGGTCTTGAAGGCGCGCTCATCCGTCTTCGCGGTCGTGACGATCAGGCCAGCCGATCCTTCGTTGCGTTTGACGACCGAGCGCACGACCTTGACCTTGTCGTCGGCGCCGAAGCCGAGCCGCACCTTTTCGTCCTTGCTGGCGGCCGTCATCTGACTGCGGCCGACAAACGCGCCATCACGGTAGATCGAGATCCGGCCGGGCAGCAGCGGCGCATCCTCGCTCTGGACGAAGCTCGCTTCAAGGAACGCGGTGGCGTCGACGACCGGGGCGGAACGAATGGTGAGATCGGGCGCGATCGTCGCCGTGGAAATCAGAAGGCTCTTGGCACCTTGGCTGGCGCCGACGCTGACGCGGCCGGGAATCCTGAAGACCACCTGGAAGCCGCTGACGTCGGCCACGGCCTTTTTCTCAACCGCCTTATCGGCTGGTTCATCAAAAGTCGTTCCCCCTCCAAAATGGAACTGCTGTGTAGTCTTCGCGAGATTTCCTCGCAAAGACGGCTCTCCCGCCGGAGCGCTCATCGGCGCCGGCGCCTGGGCGACAAACGGATATCGCACGACCAGCGAACTTAGCTGGGGCGCGTTGCCGCCGACCGCAGTCCGCACGGTCGAAACGCTTAGTGCGACGTCAGACCAATCCTCGCCGGTGGCCTGGGTGATTTCGGCGCGGCGCACCAGTTCGAGTGCGGGTTTGCGATCTTTCGCGCCGGTATCGAGGCGGGCGTCGTAGATCGGCTTCCAGCGTGCGTTCGGCACCGTGTAAGTGACATGCAGCGTCGCCTTGGCCGCGGCCTTGGCCGCGAGAGCGACACTGACCTCGAGCTTGTTGGCGGGCTTGGCTTTACGGTCCAGTTCCAGCCGCGCGATCTGGCGATCGATGTCGCGCTGCTTGCGCTGCGCCTCGCGGATGGCGGTATCTGCGCTCGCCACCTCCTCGGCGACCGCCGAAAACGCCGTGCGCCATTCGGCGATCGGCCGCGCTTCACCCTTCTCGCCGATTCCGGCAGGCGACGTCTCCGCGAATCGCTCGGCGAATTTGCGGCGTGCTTCGGCGGCGGCAATCGCGCCATCGAGATCGGCGCGTTCGTCCTTCAGCACCTCGATGCGTTTGTCGATCTCGGGCAGGTTGACCGGGGGCGTCGCGCGCGGTGGTTTGGTGTCGATCGCTCCGATGGCCAGTGCCGCATCTGCCTCGCCTTCCACCCGCAGCGAAGCGGCGTCCAGCGTGAGCGGGAAATCCTTCAGAACAAGCGTGTTCTCGCCCGCCGGCAGTTCGACCGTGACGACGCGCGCCACGCTGGCGCCGTCTGGATAAACGGTAACGGCGTCAACCGTTGACGCTGCCTCGACATCAGCCGCTTCGGCGCGTGTCGCGGCAAAGGTTGTCAAAACGAAGAGACTGGTCAAGACGAGACGGTGCGCAACAAGACCCATGAGCTTCCCTCCTGCAATAAGAGACCGACGGATTGGACAGACGCGCATCTCATCTTTCCGGACCGACGGTATCCGCCGACAAAAAAGATTGCGTCGCGCCTTGCCGTGAGACGCGGGCAGGAAGGAACCGGTTCGATTGAGGTTTCCGTGCGGCGCGGCGAAGGCAGGATCGCGGCAGGAGCAGCGGCGTTTTTGCCTCCGTCATTGCGAGGAGCAACGCGACGAAGCAATCCAGTGCATCGAAAGACTGGATTGCTTCGCTAACGCTCGCAATGACGACGAAGATTGGCCTTCGCGCTTAAAACGCCAGCGCCTTCGCCTGCTTTACCTGCGGCAGCGCTTTGACCTTTTTGAGCAGCTCGTCCGGCATGGCGCCGTCGATCTGGACCAGTGCGATCGCGTCTCCACCCGCCTTGGTGCGGCCGAGATGGAAAGTCGCGATGTTGATCTTGGCATCGCCGAGCAGGCCCGCAAACTGCCCGATGAAGCCTGGCTTGTCCTCGTTGGTAATGTAGATCATCGACTTGCCGAACTCGGCATCGACGCGGATGCCCTTGATGTCGACCAGTCGCGGCTTGCCGTCGGCATAGACCGTGCCCGACACCGAGCGTTCCTGCCGTTCCGTCGTCACGGTGACCGTGATCAGGCTTTCGTAATCGCTGTGCGCGGTGCGGACGATTTCGTCAACCGCCATGCCACGTTCCTTCGCGACCAGAGGCGCGGACACGACATTGACGGTGCCGAGCATCGGCCGCAGCAGGCCGGCGAGGACAGCGGAGGTCAACGCCTTGATCTTCATTTCGGCGACGTGACCCTCATAGGTGATCTGCACCCGGGTGATGCCGGTCTCGGTAAGCTGGCCGGCGAACGAGCCGAGCTTTTCGGCGAGCTCGACGAACGGCCTGAGCTTCGGCGCTTCTTCCGCCGTGATCGAGGGGAAGTTGACCGCGTTCGAGATCGCGCCGTGCAACAGATAGTCCGACATCTGCTCGGCGACCTGGAGCGCGACATTCTCCTGCGCTTCGGTGGTGGCAGCGCCGAGATGCGGGGTGCAGATCACGTTGGGATGGCCGAACAGGACGTTCGACGTTGCCGGCTCCTCGACGAAGACGTCGAAGGCCGCGCCCGCGACATGCTTGGAATTGAGCGCGTCGACCAGCGCCTGCTCGTCGACCAGGCCGCCGCGCGCGCAATTGATGATACGCACGCCTTTCTTCATTTTCGCCAGCGCCGCTGCGTCGATGATGTTGCGCGTCTTGTCCGTCAGCGGCGTATGCAGCGTGATGAAGTCGGCGCGCTTGAACAATTCATCGAGCTCGACCTTCTCGACGCCGATATCCTTGGCGCGCTCGGGCGACAGGAACGGGTCGAACGCGATCACCTTCATGCGCAGGCCGAGCGCGCGATCCGCAACGATCGAACCGATATTGCCGCAGCCGACTACACCGAGAATCTTGCCGGTGATCTCGACGCCCATGAAGCGGTTCTTCTCCCATTTGCCGGCTTGCGTCGAAGCATCGGCCTGGGGAATTTCGCGCGCCAAGGCCAGCATCAGCGTGATCGCATGCTCGGCGGTCGTGATCGAATTGCCGAACGGCGTATTCATCACAATGATGCCCTTGGCGGTCGCGGCGGGTATTTCGACATTGTCGACGCCGATGCCGGCGCGTCCGATCACCTTCAGCTTTGCGGCCTTCTCGATGATCTTGGCGGTCGCCTTGGTCGCCGAGCGAATGGCAAGGCCGTCATAATCGCCGATGACAGCGGCGAGCTTTTCCTTGTCCTTGCCGAGGTTCGGCTGGAAGTCGACCTCGACGCCGCGATCCCTGAAGATCTGCACTGCAGCCGGCGACAGCGCATCGGAAATAAGCACTTTCGGTTTTGTCATGGTTCACGTTCCTTCACCCTCCCCTGGAGGGGGAGGGTCGGCGCGAAGCGCCGGGGTGGGGTGAAGCTATCAATCTGAAATCTTTCAGGGCGCGCCGAGTTGGGAGAGATGATCGCCCCACCCCGCCGCACCTTACGGTGCGTCGACCCTCCCCCTCCAGGGGAGGGTAAAAAACTTACGCAGCCTTCGGCAACTGCGCCTTGGTCTCGGCAAAAGCCCAGTCGATCCACTGGGTGAGCAACGCCACATCGCTCGCCTCGATCGTGGCGCCGCACCAGATACGCAAACCGGCCGGCGCATCGCGATGGCCGGCGAAGTCGTAACCGGCGCCTTCCTTCTCGACGAGACCGACCATCTTCTTGATGAAGTCGATCTGCGCATCAGAAGTCAGCGAAGCGACCGCGGGATCGGTGATCTTCATGCACACCGAGGTGTTGGACCGGATCGACGGCGTCTTGGCGAGAAAATCGATCCAGGGAGTCCTGGCCTGCCAGTCCGCCAGCACCTTGAGGTTCTTGTCGGCGCGCGCCATCAGCGCCTTCAGACCGCCGACGGATTTGGCCCAGTTCAGCGCGTCGAGATAATCCTCGACGCAAAGCATCGACGGCGTGTTGATGGTCTCGCCGACGAAGATGCCTTCGTTGAGCTTGCCGCCCTTCGTCATGCGAAAGATCTTCGGCAGCGGCCAGGCCGGCTTGTAGGTCTCAAGCCGTTCGACCGCGCGGGGCGAAAGCACCAGCATGCCGTGGCCAGCCTCGCCGCCCAGGGCCTTCTGCCAGGAGAAGGTCACGACATCGAGCTTGGGCCAATCGAGCGGTTGCGCGTATGCCGCCGAGGTGGCGTCGCAGATCGTCAGGCCTTCGCGCCTGGCGCTGATCCAGTCGGCATTGGGAACGCGAACGCCCGAGGTCGTTCCGTTCCAGGTGAAGACGACGTCGGACGCCGGATCGACCCTGGAGAGATCGGGAATGTCGCCGTAAGGCACCGCGAGCTTGGTCACGTCCTTCAGCTTCAACTGATTGACGATGTCGCTGGTCCAGCCTTCGCCGAACGATTCCCATGACAGCGTCGTCACGGGTCGCGCGCCGAGCAGCGACCACAGCGCCATTTCGACCGCGCCGGTGTCGGACGCAGGCACGATGCCGATCCTGTAATCGGCGGGCACCTCGAGCACTTCACGCGTCAAATCAATGGCGCGCTTCAGCTTCTCCTTGCCGATTTTCGCCCGATGCGAACGGCCGAGAGCTGCGTCTTTCAGATTTTGCGGGGTCCAGCCGGGGCGCTTAGCACAGGGGCCGGAGGAAAAATGCGGCACGAGAGGCCGCGAAGCGGGCTTCGCTACAGTCATGATCTACCCTTCCAGATAGCAAGCCTCCCGTTGGGGGGAGGTGTCCCGCCGTGGTGGATAGGGCAAACGCCTCAAATCGTCAAGACGCTTCGTTTTCTGCGGCGACTGGAGGCTCTGCGTCGTCCGCGGGCTCCGGCTGCGCATTCAGGAGCTCAGACGCGTCACTGACGAGTTGCGCCGCGCGGCGCCGGCTTGCGACTTTCAGAATGCTCTTGTCGTCCGCCTGCACGACATAATCGTCGCCCATCCGGACGATGGAATAGCTCTTCATTTTGACGTCCCCGAAGTTCTGTGCGCCGGACAGACGCCAACTGCCACGGATCGTTCCTGAGCAAAATTCCAGATGACCGAATTAGTTTATCGTGGGTTAAGGCGAACGAACGGCGAAACGTGTTTCGCAGGAGTCACAAGGGCCGCGTCAGGCTGCAGGCGAAACTGCGGCAAAACGCAAGCGCGATTCCGACGCGCTCAACCAGCGTTCGGTGGTAACTTAAGCGACTGCTCGGCGTCGCCGATCCAGCGAGGCATAGTCATCGAGGCGAAAACCGCCTTCATGTGCCACGCGCGTATAGGCGAGCAAGGCGACGTCGGCGAGTGTCAGTGCCTCGCCGATCAAGAATCGCGTCGCTGCGAGCTGTTGCTCCATCCGCTCAAGCGCCGCATAGCCGCGCTTGACCTTGTCGGGGTCGAGTTCGGAAGCGGGCCGGCCCAGATAGACCATCTGAAAGCGGCAGACCGCGATCGCGGGTTCGTGGCTGTATTGCTCCCAGAACAGCCATTCATCCATCTTGGCGGCGGCAAACGCATCTTCCGGAACGAGGTCGCTGCCGCGGGCAAGGTAGCGAATGATGGCGTTGGACTGAGCGAGCGTGCGGCCGTCGTCGAATTCGACCACTGGCACCTGCCCTGCGCTATTGAGCCTGAGGAATTGCGCCGAGCGCGTCTCTTGCTTGAGAATGTCGATCGCGATCCAGGTGTAGGGCAGCGCGAGATAATCGCACACCCATTTCACCTTGAGACAGTTGCCCGATTTGGTGTCACCGTAGATCTTCATCGACTGCCGCCCCTGTCGAGGAAATGACAGAGCAACAGGCGCAATCAGTCATGTCAATAAAGGCGCGTCGGGGACGCGGTCAGAACTTGTAGCCGAGGCCGGCACGCACGGTGTTCATGTTGACTTCGATCTGATCAACGAAGCGCGCGTATTCCCACTCGGCGCGCATGAACAGGCCGCCGACCAGCTTGATATCGACGCCGAGGCCCGCCGAGTAGCCGTAGATCAAGTGGTTATGCAGGGTGTTGTCGGCGGCGGAATGGGCGCAAATCGGGCCGCCCACGCTTCCACATGGTGCGATCGCCTGGTTGAGGCTGGTTCCCCAGTTGTCCTGGACAGAGACCGACTGTGAGATATTGCCATTGCCGAGCGCTAGCCCGCCAAACATGTATGGCAGAAAGATTCCATAAGCATAGCCCGCCCGCGCGCGGAACGTCGCCATGTCCGTAATGCCGATCGAGTCCGAAGAAACAACGGTCACAGTGTGAAAGGTGTTGTCCGATAGCGGTCCGCCGACGAGGGGCCCTGCCTGGGCACTGGTCGTCGCTCCGAATGTGCCGTGCAGATAAGACGCTTCGAGACCGACGACGACGTCGTCCCACTGCCAGTTATATCCCGCGAATCCCCCGAATCCAGTGGAGCGTTGAGAGACGCCGCCGAGCTGGAGATTCCAACCGGCGACGCCCATCTGCTGAATAATATTGTTGGCGACCAGCGCACTCAGCATGCTGCCGTTCGACCCACTGAAACGCACATCGGAAGATCCGTAGGCGCCCTGCCCACCGACATAGAATCCCTGCCAGATGTTGACCGGCGTGTAGCCAACCGAGCCACGCAGGAAATCGGGCATATCGGCGGCCTGTGCGCTCACCGACATCCCAACCATCGCCGCTGCCAACAGGACCCCACGCATCGATCACTCCCATCCACACTTTCGAAACTCTGCGTGATCATCGCCTGTTAACCTTAATCAATCGTTGTCTTGCGCGACTTCTGTGCATGATCTTGTCCGAAAACCGGGGTCCACTTTGCGCTGGCGCGGCCCTTCGGGTCGGGATCATGCATTCACGCAAAACAAAACGGCGCGGGAAACATCCCCGCGCCGTTAAGAGAAGTTAAGATCAAGCTCGCTCAATCAGCCCTTGGTGACGAGTGGCGGCGCATAAGTCGGCGGACTCCAGAGATTCCAGCGCACGCCGAGCTTCACGTCTTGCGAGGTGATGTTGTGGAACTGGAAGACATGACCGCCAGCCGAATGATCGAACGCGCTGTCGACGCCCGTGGTGCCGTTGCCGAGATTGACGTAGCTGTAGCCAAGGTCGACCGCCATGTTTTGGGTGACCTGATAAGAAAGGCCGGCATGTAGCGCCCAGGCAAAATTCCACTGCGAACCGGTTGCGGCCGATACCAGGCTCGGCCCGACACCACTGCCGGGCGGGAATAGCGTTGCAACACCCGAGTCGGTGAAGTTCGCGATCTGCACCCGCGCGGTGCCGATGCCGGCGCCGATGTAAGGCGTGATGCAGTACCAGGTGCCGAGATCGGCATAGGCGTTGACGAGGAACAGCCATTCGGACTTGCTGGCGTTGTAAACGTCGGACCCGAAACCGGTCGTACCGCCGTTCGGGAAGCTGATCAGATCAAGGCCGTGGAAATTGGCGCTGCCGCGATATTCGCCGGTCACGTCCATGCGAAACCAGTGATTGAATTGATAGCCGGCGCCGATCTGATAGAGACCGCCGGTGTCGAAGCCGGTCGTCTCCTGGAACGAGAGATTGTTCGCGTAGAGCGCGGCATTGGTGTTGCGGATGTTGTCGACGCGCTGGTTGCTGAACCCGACGTCACCACGCAGATACCATCCACCGAATTCGGCAACGGGTGGCGCATAAGGCATCGGCGGGGGCGCAATTGCCATGTCGGCGGCGGACGCCATCGACGACAGCAGGGATGCCGCTCCGGCGATAACGAAAAATCTAACACTACGCATTGGTTTCGTCCTTTTGGCCGGTGAGGCAGACGGCCCCACATCAAAACTCACGTCGGGACGATCGCACCAAATGCTTAAGCGCCGCTTAACCCTAATTTTTAAGGTTGATTTTTCGCGAACAAAATTGTGGCTGCGTGTTTCCCTCGCCCAGAAATGGTGAGCGAAGCCGCAATCACTAACAAAGCCTTGATGGAAGAAAAGCGCGCAAACAGCTTGTTTACCGTTGCGGTTGCGACATCCTCGGCAGGAAAACCGCAAGCAATCCGATCGCCGGCAGGAATGAGCAGATCTGATAGACGAAGGCGATCGAGGTGTGATCGGCGAGCTTGCCGAGAGCCGCGGCTCCAAGACCTCCAACACCAAACGCCACGCCGAAGAACACACCGGAGATCATGCCGAAGCGATGCGGCACCAGTTCCTGCGCGAACACGATGATCGAAGACGTCGTCGAAGAAATGATGAGCCCAATGAAAACGGTCAGCACCGCACTCGCCGTGAGACCCGCGTAAGGCAGCGCCAGCGTGAACGGCAACGCGCCGACGATCGAGATCCAGATCACGATCTTGCGGCCGAAGCGATCGCCCAGCGGACCGCCGAAGAAGGCGCCGACCGCGTTCGCCGCCAGGAACACGAACAGATAAAGCTGCGCGGCCTGGGTCGAAACGCCGAAGCGATCGATGAGATAGAAGATGTAATAACTCGAAAGGCTCGAGACGTAGAGCTGTTTGGAGAGTAGCAGCACCACCAATACGGAAATTGCGAACGCAACACCGCGCGAATTCGGCGCATCCGGGTGGCGCTCGATGACGGCTGTCTTTTTCGCCCTGATCTGCGGCTTGTACCACTGGCCGATCTTCCACAGCACCACGATGGCGAGAAACGCGATGGAAGAAAACCACGCGATACTCGGCTGGCCGAACGGAACGACGATCAACGCTGCGAGCACCGGCCCCATCGACGTGCCGAAACTGCCGCCGAGCTGAAACACCGATTGCGCAAACCCGTAGCGGCCGCCGGAGGCCATCCTCGCGATACGCGCCGACTCCGGATGAAACACAGCGGAGCCGAGGCCGATCAGCGCGGCAGCGATCAGGATGACCAGGTACTGGTGAGCGACGCTGAGCAGCAACAGTCCGAAGAAGGTCGAGGACATGCCGATCGCGAGCGAGAACGGCTGCGCCTTCTTGTCAGTGAAATGCCCGACCACCGGCTGCAGCAGCGATGCGGTGAACTGGAACGCCAGCGTGATCAATCCGATCTGCGCGAAGTCGAGCGCATAATTGTCTTTCAGGATCGGATACACCGATGCGATCAGCGACTGCATGGTGTCGTTGAGGAAGTGCGAGAAGCTGATGCCGGCAAGCACGATATAAGCCGGTCCGGCGACGCTCGCCTTCAGCGCAGACGAGGCGTCGTCGACGATGACCGGCTCGGTCAGGGTTTCCTCGGAGACGACGACAGGCTTGTTCAACGAATCATTCCCGGCAGGATGAATGCGGCAGGCAATGCGCACTACCTACGCCGGCGAGGTCTTGCCCACCACCGCCAATAGCCGATGGCTGTGATGCGCTCTCCACAATTGCCGTCGTTTGCGAGGAACGTGCGCGACGAAGCTCGTCACGCAACAATCTATAACTCGTGTCCCGGATGCGATGCGGTGCGTAGCACCGCTTCGCGAAGCCGGGACCCACGATAGAGACGCCGGATCAGCAGCGCCTCACGCCGAAAGAACGGCGCGCTACGCAGCATCCGGGGAACGAAAGGACGGAGGCGTTCAGGCTGCGGCTTGACCGAGCGCGGACACGATGTGGTCGACGACCTCCTCGACCAGAATGCGATCGTCGCCCTCGCCCATCACGCGGATCACGGGCTCTGTCCCGGAGGAGCGCACCAGAAGCCGGCCGTGGCCGTTGAGCCGTTTCTCGCCGTCATCGATCGCCGACTTGACGTCGGCATTGTCGAGCGGCTTTCCGCTCCGATAGCGCACGTTCTTCAGGATCTGCGGCAGCGGATCGAAACGGCGGCAGACTTCGGAGACCGGGCGGCGAAGCTTTTGCACCACTGCCAGCACCTGAAGCGCCGCAACGAAGCCGTCGCCGGTGGTGGCATAGTCCGACAGGATGATGTGGCCGGACGGCTCGCCGCCGAGATTATAGCCACCGGCGAGCATGCGCTCGAGCACGTAGCGATCGCCGACGGGCGTGCGAATGAGTTCGATGCCTTGGTTCTCCAGGAAACGTTCGAGGCCGAGATTGGACATAACGGTAGCGACGACGCCGGGCTTGGCGAGCCGCCCGTCTTCCTTCCAGCTCTGTGCGATCACGGCGAGCAACTGATCGCCGTCAACCAGATGGCCGCGCTCGTCGACCAGGATCACGCGATCGGCGTCGCCGTCCAGTGCAATTCCGATATCGGCGCGCAGTTCGCGCACCTTGCGGCACAGCGCTTCCGGCGCGGTCGAGCCGCATTCCTTGTTGATGTTGAAGCCGTCGGGTTCGACGCCGATCGAGATCACGTCGGCGCCCAGTTCCCACAACGCCTCCGGCACCACCTTGTAAGCCGCGCCATGGGCGCAATCGACCACCACGCGCAGCCCCTCGAGCGAGAGTTCGCGCGGCAGCGTGCGCTTGGCGAATTCGATGTACCGGTCGTGAACGCCGTCGATGCGGCGGGCGCGGCCCAGGCTCGCGCTTTGCGCCAGGCGGCGGTCAAGCGATTCATCGAGCAACTGCTCGATCTGCTTTTCGACGTCGTCGGACAGCTTGAAACCTTGTGGGCCGAACAGCTTGATGCCGTTGTCCTCAAACAGATTGTGGGAGGCCGAAATCATCACGCCAAGGTCGGCGCGCATCGACTTGGTCAGCATCGCCACCGCCGGCGTCGGCATCGGGCCGAGCAGAAGGACATCCATGCCGACGGAGGTGAAGCCGGCGACCAGCGCCGTTTCGATCATGTAGCCGGACAGGCGGGTATCCTTGCCGATCACGACGCGATGGCGATGCTCGCCGCGCTGAAACACCAGCCCTGCGGCCTGCCCGACCTTCAGCGCGAGCTCCGGCGTGATCAGGCCATTGGCGAGGCCCCGAATCCCGTCCGTCCCGAAATATTTGCGGCTCATATAACCCCCAGCAGCGTCTGGGCCTCGAACGGCCATGACCGTGACGCCGGACTGTCAGCCCCATTGTAATATTGGACGCCGTTATAATGCCTACGCCGCTAAAATGACTTCAAAAAATATGATTAATCATTTCGGATACGGCGCCGCCGCCGAGCTCAACATATTGAAAAGAAACAGAATTTTTTTCGGCCGAGACGCTCGCGGGAACTTCAGCCTTTGCGCAGGGGGCGAGCATCCTCCTTGGATGGGGCCGGCTGGACGACATTGACCGGGTCGGAGCCCGGAAAAGTCTCCTCCAAGCCCTCCTCCAGCGCATCTTCAAGCGCCTCGTCGCGCGACGTCCTGGCGGGCTTTTTCTTGTGGGGCGATTTCGGGTGCGGTCCGGTCATGGCAATGTCCAAAAGCTTTGTCGCGAAGCGATGTTGCGCTGGCCCCTCCCATGGTAGATGACAGCAAAGAAGCCAAATACAAGTCTCGGAAACGTCCATGAAACACATGACCTGCATCGAGGACCTGCGCGAGCGCCACCGGCGAAAGGTCCCCAAGGCATTTTTCGACTACTGCGACCGCGGCTCCTACGCCGAGGAAACGCTGCGCGCCAACCGCGAAGATCTGCAAGCGATCAAGTTGCGTCAGCGCATCCTCGTCGATGTGTCGAAGCGCGACACCTCGACGACCATTCTCGGCGAGCCGGCAGCGCTGCCGCTGATCCTGGCGCCGGTCGGCCTGACCGGCATGCAATACGGGGACGGCGAAATTCATGCCTGCCGCGCAGCGCATGCCGCAGGCATTCCCTATACGCTCAGCACGATGTCGATCTGCTCGATCGAGGACGTCGCCGCCAATGTCGACAAGCCGTTCTGGTTCCAGCTTTACGTCATGAAGGACCGCGGCTTCATCAAGGCGCTGATCGAGCGCGCGATGGTGGCCAAGTGCAGCGCGCTCGTGCTCACCGTCGATCTTCAGGTGATCGGGCAGCGCCATGCCGACATCAAGAACGGCATGACGGTGCCGCCGGAATGGTCGCTGTCGAAACTGATCGACTTTGCCAGTAAGCCCGCCTGGGTCGCCGGCGTGCTGCGCGGCAAGCGCCGCACCTTCGGCAATCTCGTCGGTCACCTGAAAGGCACGGACGACATCACCGCGCTTGGCACCTGGATCGGAACGCAGTTCGACACCACGCTGAACTGGAAGGATGTCGAATGGATCCGCAGCATCTGGCCGGGCAAGCTGGTGCTGAAGGGCATTCTCGACGTCGAGGACGCCAATGAGGCCGCCAAGAGCGGCGCGCAGGCGCTCGTCGTCTCCAACCATGGCGGACGTCAGCTCGACGGCGCACCATCGTCAATCGCCGCACTGCCGGAAATCGTCGATGCAGTGGGCGACAAGATGGAAATCATGTTCGACGGCGGCATCCGCTCCGGCCAGGACGTGGTGCGGGCGCTCGCGCACGGCGCCAAGTCCTGCATGATCGGCCGCGCCTATGTGCACGGCCTCGGCGCCTATGGCGGGCCCGGCGTCACCAAGGCGATCGACATCATCCGCAACGAGCTTCTGACGACGATGGGGCTGTGCGGCGTGAACACGATCGCCGAAATCGACGACCACGTCGTGGCGGTTTGATTCGCCGCCGTCATTGCGAGGAGCATAAGCGACGAAGCAATCCAGTCCTTATCGAACGCTGGATTGCTTCGCTTCGCTCGCATTGACGAGCTAATCTATAGCGGCGCCATGAGATCCCGAATTCGTCACTGTCGCGACGCTCCGGGATGACGTTTTCATAGGCAAGCGTAGGCGAAAACGTCACATCGGCGGGGCGATCCCGTCGCGGCCGACGCCGATGCGGTTGGTCTCGAGCGAGCCGTCGTCGTTCTTCTTCGCACCGAAGATGATGATCTTGGCGCCCGGCTTGATCTCGGATTTTTCGCCGTCGGCAAAGGCAACGATCGCGGCATCCGGCGGCACCACGACCTTCTTCTCGCCGTCCTTGTATTTGACCTGGATGACCTGGCCATCGACGCTGGCAACCGTTTCGGCGACGGTGGCGTTGGTCATTGTCGAGTTCGGACGCTGATCCCACGGACGGTGGCCCTCGGCGGCGCCACGCATCGCTTCCGGGAAGATATGGATCGCGAACGCCTTCTGGCTGCCGTCGGGTTGCGGCATCGCCGACACGCCGATGTAGCTGCCCGGCTTGATTTCCGACAGCGACGTCTTGGCAATTCCGATGACCTTGAGATCATCGGTCATTTTCACCTTCACGTCGGTGCCTTCGCGCGTCTTGATCGCCAGCATCGAACCATCAACGCTTTCGATGGTGCCGCGAATGCGCGTCGGCGTCGGCGATTGCTGGGCCCATGCGCTTGATGCCAGCACGGAGACGACGGCCAGCGAAGTGAGCAACGAGCGCGGCAGCCAGGAAGAGATTTTCGGCATGATCGGTCCCTCAAAGGTTTACGGCGTACAATAAAGGCAGTACCCCGCAAGCGCGGGGTTATTCCGGACTGCGCGACGCGAACCCGGAATCTCGAGATCGTCAGGTGCGCGATTGCGCACCATAGTTCGTACTTCGTACGCCCCGGGATGACCGCTTCGCGGTCACATCGGCGGCGTCAGGCCATCGCGGCCGACACTGATGCGATTGGTTTCGAACGATCCGTCGGCGAGTGGCTTGATAAAGGCGATGATCTTCGCGCCCGCCTTGAGGTCGGCTTTGTCGCCGGGAACATAGGTCACGACCGGCGTGTCGGGGCCGATCGTGACTTTCTTCTCGCCATCCTTGTATTTGATCATCAAGGTCTGGCCGTCGTTGCCGGCAACTTGTTCGGCGACCGTCGCATTGGTCATGGTCGAATTCGGCTTGAGATCGTAGGGGCGCGAACCCTCGCCGGTGCCGCGCATGTTCTCGGGAAAAACATGCACTTCGACTGCATTCTGCTTGCCGTCCGGTCCAGGCACCGTCGTGGTGCCGATGAAGGAGCCGAGCTTGATGTCGGCGAGCGAAATCTTGATGATTCCGACGACCTTCATATCCGAGGTCATGTGCAGTTTGACGTCTTCGCCGCTGCGCGATTTGACCGTGATCACGTCGCCATCGACGCCCTCGATCGTGCCGCGCACCCGCGTCGGCGTCGGTGACTGTTGCGCGATGGCGGCGAACACGGACCCAGCCACCATCGCAGCGGCGATCAGCGGACGGGCAAATGAGGAGCGGGCAAAACGGGGACGGACCGTCAGCATGAACAATTCTCCGGAAGATATACGGGCAGCATAACGATAGACCCGGACGCCTTCATGATATTCCGTTCAAATGCGCGCGATCACGCGCCCCTGAGATCGGCCTCAACCAGGGCGCGCAGTTCGGGCGTGACTTGCGGTCTCTGGCCGAACCACAGCTCAAAACCGCGAACCGCCTGATGGAGCAGCATGCCGAGACCATCGGCCGTCTTCAGACCTCGCGCCCGCGCTGCTTTCAAGAGCCCGGTTTCCAGCGGGACATAAACGAGATCGGCAACGATCGCGCGCGCCGCGAGCAGGCTCACATCGAGCTCGAGCGCCGGCTGTCCGTGCATGCCGAGCGAAGTCGTGTTGACCAAAAGGTCGGCGCGCGGAAGCACCTGACTGATGTCGTCCCACGAAATCGGCCGCACGGCGGTTCCGAATTGATCCGCGAGTGCCTGCGATCGCTCGGCGGTCCGGTTCGCCAGATGCACGCATTTGATGCCGCGCTCGAGAAGACCGAATATGACCGCGCGCGACGAACCGCCGGCCCCTAACACCAACGCCTCAGTTGCGCCGTCCCATCCCTTCGCGGACGCATCGAGATTGCCGACAAAGCCTTCGATGTCGGTGTTGGTGGAGCGGAGGTTGCTGCCATCGTACCAAAGCGTGTTCGCGGCGCCGACGGCGCGCGCCCGCGCGTCCGGCATGGTCAGCGCCAGAGCGCGTTCCTTGTGCGGAATAGTGACGTTGGCGCCGACGAAGCCGTGTATCGACAGGTGCTGGACGAATTCGGCAAACCCTTCCGGCGGAATCGCTTCAATGCTGTAACCGCCCTCGATGCCGAGCTGACGCAGCCAGTAGTGATGGATCAGGGGCGAGCGCGAATGCGCCGCCGGCCATCCGATCAAACATGCCGCGCGAGATCTTGTCAGAAAAGCCATCGTCGATCCTGTTGCGGCATCGCCGCCATATCCCTCAGATCGGGCAAGCCGGTTGCCGAGTCAATGCGGACAGGCTGTTCGTGCAACGGCGAGAGCCCGTGCATCTCAGCGCCGAGCCCGGTCCGAGGATAGAAGCCGGGGAGCATCGATTTTGACCCAGATCAGTGCCCGGTCCCGGCGATGGGGTTCATGAAGAGGTGGACCGCGATAGCGCACTGTCGCGCACCCTTGCTGACGTCAAAATCCGAGAAATTCACAGAATTCACAGCCTGCACACCTCATATTAGATGTTCTAAATATCATTTATTGACAAATTAACATCATAAATTATCATGAAAATATGATCTCTCATATCAGCTGGAATCCCCGCAGCAGGGCAGACCAATGATCACTGCGGCTCAATTGCGAGCCGCCAGGGTGCTTCTCGGCATCGATCAGCGCCGGCTCGCCGAACTGTCAGGGCTTTCCGTGCCAACCATTCAACGGATGGAGGCCTCTGAAACGATGGTTCGCGGCAATGTCGACTCGCTGGTCAAGCTGATTGCCGCACTGGATGCGGCCGGCATCGAGATGATCGACGAAGGAGCCGTCAGCCGTTCGCAAGGGCGAGGGGTACGGCTGAGAGCGAGTTCGACATCAACCCTGGTCGAAACACGATCGGCGCACAAAGCCGCGGGCAGAACGAGGGCGCGCACATAATGTCAGCCGTGGTTTTGCAAATGGCGTGTGTGGCCGTCACGCTTGGACTGGCAGTGCTGGCGATCGTCCTCAGCCGGTCAAGATTCTCCACGGTCATCCTCTATGGCGCGACATTGGCGGTGTCAGCGGTCGGATTAATCAGTTCGCTCGTGGTTTTGCTGGGTTACTCGTCAACATCCGATCTTGTATTGCCGATCGGATTGCCGTGGCTCGGCGCCCATTTCCGCCTCGACCCGCTGGCCTCCTTCTTCCTCGTCGTCGTCAATCTTGGAGGTGCAACCGCGAGCCTCTACGGTTTGGGCTACGGCCACCATGAGCCAACTCCGTCTCGCGTGCTGCCCTTTTTCGCCGCTTTTCTGGCCGGCATGAGTCTCGTGGTGCTGGCGGACGATGCGTTCTCCTATCTGCTCTGCTGGGAATTCATGTCGCTGGTTTCCTGGGCGCTGGTGATGGCGCATCACCGCGAGGCAGGTAACGCGAAGGCCGGCTACATCTATCTCGTGATGGCAAGCTTCGGGACGCTTGCACTTCTGCTGGCCTTTGGCCTGCTGTCAGGCCCGTCAGGCGATTACGCATTTTCCGCGATCCGCGCGGCGCATCACACGCCTTACACGGCGGCGCTGGTGCTGGTCTTGATGTTGCTTGGAGCCGGCTCCAAGGCCGGCCTGGTGCCGTTGCATGTCTGGCTGCCGCTCGCCCATCCCGCGGCTCCCAGCCACGTCTCGGCGCTGATGAGCGGCGTCATGACCAAGGTGGCGATCTACGGTTTTGTTCGCGTCGTATTCGACCTGCTGGGACCGCCGGCATGGTCGGCGAGCGTCGTCGTTCTTTTCCTTGGCAGCGTGACCGCCGTGATGGGAATCCTCTATGCCATGATGGAAAGGGATCTCAAGCGGCTGCTTGCCTACAGCACCATCGAAAATATCGGCGTCATCTTTGTCAGTCTCGGGCTTGCGCTGGCATTTCAGGCCAACGGTCTCAAACTGGCGGCAGCGCTTGCTTTCACAGCAGCGCTGTTCCACGTGCTCAACCACTCGCTGTTCAAGAGCCTGCTGTTCTTTGGTGCCGGCGCCGTACTGACGGCGACCGGCGAGCGGGACATGGACAGGCTGGGCGGCCTTATTCATCGCATGCCACTTACGAGCTTCGCCGTCCTGGTCGGCTGCGTCGCCATCTCGGCGCTGCCGCCATTCAACGGTTTCGTTTCGGAATGGTTGATGTTCCAGGCCGTATTGCAGAGTCCGGATCTTCCGCAATGGGCGCTCAAGATCGCGGTGTCTGCGGCAGGTGCGATGCTGGCGCTGGCTGCGGCGCTCGCCGCCGCCTGCTTTGTAAAGGTGTTCGGAGTGAGCTTTCTCGGCCGGCCACGCAGCGTGGTTGCCGAAACAGCCGATGAGGTCGACCGCTTCTCGCTCGGCGCGATGTTCGTTCTCGTTGCGCTCTGTCTGTTCGGTGGAATTCTGCCGGGGCTGGTGATCGATGCGCTTTCGCCGGTTGCGATCGAGATCCTGGGCGGCCGAATGCCAATCCAGGTCAACGAAGCGTGGCTGTCGATCGCCCCGATTGCGGAGAGTCGAAGTTCATATAACGGCCTGCTGGTGATGGTCTTCATCACGATTTCCGCCTCGCTCGCCGTGTTTTTCATCCATCGTTTCGCCTCCCACGCGCTGCGGCGCGGACCGGCCTGGGGCTGTGGCTTTTCCGATCCGACCCCGGCTGCGCAATATTCGGCCGCGAGCTTCGCGCAGCCGATCCGGCGCGTGTTCGGCACCATGGCGTTCAATGCGAAAGACCAGGTCGAGATGCCTGCTCCCGGCGATACGCGGCCGGCGCGGCTCAGAATCGAACTGCACGATCTGGTCTGGGAAACGATGTACGCGCCGATTGCAGGCGCGATCAGCCGCTCTTCCGAACGGCTCAATCGTCTGCAGTTCCTGACCATTCGACAATATCTCAGCCTGGTATTCGTCACGCTTGTCGCGCTTCTGCTGGTGCTTGCGATATGGTCGTGATCTCGAACATTCTCGTGCAAACCGTGCAGATGCTGCTGGTGCTCCTGCTTGCGCCGCTCTTGACCGGCTTCGTACGCAAGATCAAGGCGCGGCTGGTGCGGCGGCGCGGCGCTTCGATCTTTCAGCCCTATCGCGATCTGTTGCGGTTGCTCCGCAAGGAGGTGGTGATCGCCGAGAACGCGTCGTGGCTGTTCCGCGTGACGCCCTACATTACGTTCGCGGCGATCTGGGTCGCAGCGGCGCTGGTGCCGACCTTCGCCACAGGCCTGTTGTTCAACTGGACTGCAGACCTGATCGCCATCGTCGCGCTGCTCGGAAGTGCTCGCTTTTTTCTGGCTCTCGCCGGCATGGACGTCGGAACGAGTTTCGGCGGCATCGGGTCCAGCCGCGAGGTCATGATTGCAACGCTCGCCGAACCCGCGATGCTGCTGATCGTGTTTTGCATGGCGCTGGTTGCGGGATCGACCCAGCTTTCGACGGTTGCAAACTTCATGGCATCGTCCTGGGTCGGATTGCGCGTCTCGCTCGGCATGGCCGTGATCGCGCTGATCATGGTGGCGCTCGCCGAGAATGCGCGCATTCCGGTCGACAATCCGGCAACGCATCTTGAACTCACCATGGTGCACGAGGCCATGATTCTCGAATATTCGGGACGCCACCTCGCGATGATCGAGATCGGCGCATTTCTCAAGTTGCTGCTCTATATCTCGCTGATCGTCTGCGTATTTCTGCCGTGGAAAATGGCCGTGCTCGGCGCCGGGCCGCTGGCCTATGCCGTCGGCGCCGGCGTCTTCATCGTCAAGCTTGCCGTTGCCGGCTTCTTCCTCGCGCTGTTTGAAACCGCCACCGCGAAAATGCGAGTTTTCCGCATTCCGCAATTCCTCGGCGCCGCGCTGATGCTGGGTCTACTCGGAACATTGCTCCTGTTCGTATCGAGGAGTTTCTGATGCAGATGCACAGTCTCGCCTTCGACATTTCGCACACGCTCGCTGGCGGGCTGGTGCTGATCAGCTTCATGATGCTGTATCAGGACCGGCTTTATTCGCTCCTCAATGTGTTTGCGCTTCACGCCCTGGTGCTGACGCTTTCCGTCGCCTGGCAGGCCCATGTCCAGAACGCGCCGCACCTCTACATCACGGCCATGATCGCCCTCGTCTTCAAGGCGATCGTCATCCCGCTCGCCCTGCATCGCATCGTCAAGCAGCTCGGCATTCATCGCGATATCGAGTCGGCCGTCGGCATCGGCCCGACCATGCTGGCCGGAATGGCGCTGGTCGCGCTGTCGATGGTGCTGATGCTGCGGGTCACGGCCGATGCCGACCCGTTGGCGCGCGAGGATCTCGCCTTTGCGCTGTCGGTCGTACTGCTCGGCCTTCTGGTGATGGTGACGCGCCGCAATGCCGTCAGCCAGGTCGTAGGCTTCATGTCGCTCGAGAACGGGTTGGTGCTGGCGGCCACCGGAGCCAAGGGCATGCCACTCGTCGTCGAAATCAGCGTCGCCTTCTCGATCCTGATAGCCTTCATCGTCATCGGCATCTTCCTGTTCCGGATTCGCGAGCGCTTCGATTCGGTGGATGTGTCGGCGCTCGACGATTTTCGGGGAGAGCGGCGATGAACACCTATTCTTCCGATGCGGTGACGGCAGTCCTGTTGATCCCGATCGGCTCGGCGGCGTTGCTGGCGGCGCTGCCCGGTTACCGGCTGACCGCGCGGCTGAACGTTGTCGCGAGCTTTGCGACCTTTCTCGCTGCGCTTTCGTTGTTCGTGGTCGAGCGGTCGCAGCCCGGGCCATATGTTCTGGTCGACGACCTGAACATCGTCTTCATCGTGCTCAACACCTTCGTCGGCTTCACGACCAGCATTTTCAGCGCCAGCTATATCGCCCACGAGCTTGAGACGAAAAGGCTGACGCCGATCTATCTGCGTTTCTACCACGCCATGTATCAGACCATGATGTTCGGCATGAACCTCGCGTTCGTGTCGAACAATATCGGGCTGATGTGGGTTGCGGTGGAACTGGCGACGCTCACGACAGTGCTGATGGTCGGGATCTACCGCACGCATGCCGCGCTCGAGGCGGCTTGGAAATATTTCATCCTGGGCAGTGTTGGAATTGCATTCGCGCTGTTCGGCACGATCCTGGTCTACATGGCGGCGCGCCCCGTCGTTGGCGAGGGCCTCGATGGCATGGTCTGGACGACATTGATCGAGCATGCCGCAAATTTTGACCCCGAGCTTCTGAACGTTGCCTTCATTTTCCTGCTTCTCGGCTACGGCACCAAGGTCGGTCTCGCGCCGCTGCACGCCTGGCTGCCCGACGCGCATGCCGAAGGACCCACTCCGATTTCGGCGGTACTGTCCGGGCTGTTGCTGAACGTCGCGCTGTATGCGCTGCTGCGCTTCAAGATATTGGTGGTTGCCAATCCTTTCGCGATCACGCCGGGACCGCTGATGGTGACGATCGGCCTGATCTCGGTCGTCTTCGCGGCGTTCATGCTCTATCGCCGGCGCGACATCAAACGGATGTTCGCCTATTCCTCGATCGAGCATATGGGCATCATCGTGTTTGCGTTCGGCATGGGCGGGCCGCTCGCCAATTTCGCCGGGCTGCTGCACATGGTGATGCACAGCCTCACCAAGTCGGCGATCTTCTACACCGTCGGCCACATCTCACAGATCAAGGGTACGCAGCGAATTTCGAAAATCCGCGGCCTGACCGTGACGCATCCGGCGCTCGGCTGGGGACTGATCGTCGGCGTCGTGGCGATCGCTGGCCTGCCGCCGCTCGGTATCTTCATGAGCGAATTCCTGGTCGTGAGCTCGACGTTTGCCAGAGCCCCCTTGCTCGCGATCGTTCTGGTGTTTGGGCTCCTGTTGGCCTTTGGCGCATTGATCCTGCGCTTGACCAGCCTCGCATTCGGCGAACCGCGCGGCAGCACGGCGTCAGCCAAGGCATCCTACGTGCCGATGTTCGCGCATCTGTCGCTGGTTCTCATTGCGGGCGTCTATCTGCCCGCGCCATTCGTCGCCTGGTTCCAGCATGTCGCGCGCCTTCTCGGATAGGATGGCCTGATGATGTCGCCGCTGATTGATCTCGTGCAGAAGGGCCGCATGGTCGCCGAACATCGCCCTTGGCCGCGCGCCGTGGTCGATGCTGCCACCTGGAGCCGTGCGGCAGATGAAGTGGCGCAGAGGCGCTGCAACCTGCTCGCGCTTTGGGGAGAACCCTCCGCGGTGCACATGGCCATCAGCGACAAGGCCGCAAGCGAGATTGCCGTGCTCAGTCTCGATTGCCCCGAGCAAACATACCCTTCCGTCGGCGCGCACCACCCGCCGGCCATCCGCCTGGAACGGGCAATCAACGATCTGTTCGGATTGTCAGCGGAGGGCTTGCCAGATGCCCGACCCTGGCTTGATCACGGGCGCTGGGGTATGTGGTTTCCGTTGGGAAATCGGGTGGTGTCCCCGCCGGAAGCGGCGCCCTATCGCTTCCTCCCGGTCGAGGGCGACAGCCTTCACCAGATTCCGGTCGGACCTGTGCACGCAGGAATCATCGAGCCCGGACATTTCAGGTTCACCGCAAGCGGGGAGACCGTGGCCCGGCTGGAGCAGCGGCTCGGATATACCCACAAGGGCATCGAGGGGCTGATGTCCGGCGCCGCTCTCGAACGCGCCGCCCAACTTGCCGGACGGGTTTCGGGTGACAGCACGGTGGCTTATGCTTTCGCATTCTCGAAGGCTGCCGAGGCAGCGCTCGACATTGTCGTCCCCGATCGCGCGGTCTGGTTGCGCGCGCTGCTAGCCGAACTCGAGCGGCTCGCCAATCATCTGGGTGATATCGGCGCCATCTGCAATGACGCTTCCTTCGCCTTGATGCATGCGCATTGCGGCGTGTTGCGCGAGGGCGTGCTGCGCGCCACCGGCGAGGTATTCGGTCATCGCCTGATGCGGGATCTGATCGTGCCCGGCGGCGTCGTCCGCGACCTCACCGACGAGCATAAGGAAATTATCCACGCCATGCTGGACAATCTCCGTGTGCGCTTTCCCCCGCTTGTCGAACTCTACGACAATACGGCCTCGCTGCAGGACCGCACCTTCGGCACCGGCGTGGTTAAGCCTGCTTTGGCGAGCCAATATGCCACCGGCGGCTATATCGGCCGCGCCTCCGGCCGCGCGTTCGACGCCCGCCAGAATCTCGCCTACCCGCCCTATGACGCCTTGCGCTTCGACGTGCCGGTTCTGAGCGAGGGCGACGTCAACGCGCGCGTCTGGATCAGGGTGCGCGAGGTCGAACAATCGCTTGCGCTGATCGATCAGATCCTGGACCAGCTTCCCGAAGGACCGTCGAGAATTCCGCTCAAGCCACGGCCAGAGGCGAACGAAGGCATGGCGATGGTCGAAGGATTTCGTGGCGACATACTGGTCTGGCTTCGCCTGCGCGGCGACCGGGTCGAGCGCTGCCATCTGCGCGACCCCTCGTGGTTTCAGTGGCCGCTGCTTGAAGCGGCGATCGAGGACAATATCGTCGCCGACTTTCCACTCTGTAACAAGTCGTTCAACTGTTCGTATTCGGGTCAGGACCTCTAAGGGCGACACAAGATGCGCAAGCTGCTCTTTCAAAGCCTGTTCCGCCCGCCTCTGACGGAACGCGCACCGTTGCCGGATGATCTCGCGCTGAACGAGCTCGCGGCGACCGTCGCTCACGCCGCACGGCGACGTCTCGGCCGCAGCCTCTCGATACGCGAGATCGATGCGGGCTCGTGCAATGGGTGCGAACTGGAAATTCACGCGCTCAACAATGCCTATTACGATGTCGAGCGCTTTGGGCTGCGCTTTGTCGCCTCGCCACGCCATGCCGATGTGCTGATGGTGACGGGCCCGGTGACCAAAAACATGCGTGATGCTCTCGATCGCACCTATCATGCGACCCCCGATCCCAAATGGGTGGTCGCGATCGGTGATTGTGCGAAGGATGGCGGTTGCTTTGCCGGCAGCTACGCGGTGGTTGGAGGCGTCGGCGATGTTGTGCCGGTCGACCTCCACATTCCCGGCTGCCCGCCGACGCCGATGGCAATGCTGAAAGGGCTTCTTGCGCTGCTCGAACGGACGGACGATACCGCCGCTACGGCCTGAGAACCTGGCCGGACGTTAGCGGACGCTCCTCGTCACCGGGTTGACGACATGTTCGCGCAGCCGGACACCGCGGCCGCCCGAGGCGCTCTGAGCTCCGGGATTGATCAATTCGATTCCCGCATTCTCGAGCGCGGAAACGAGCTTCATCAGCGAATCGACGTTGGCCCGGATGACGCCCTCGCTTGATTCCATGCGCTGAATGGTTGGAACTGAAAGGTCAGCCATATCGGCGATTTCTCGCTGATCGATATTCAGCAAAGCGCGCGCGGCCCTGAGTTGGTTGGCGGTGATCATGTAGAGCGGTTCGCCTGGATCTAGACAAAATATAAATATGATACATGAAAGCATGCTTCAAGCATCAATTTACATTTATAATATATCAATCGATCCCGATCCTGCGTGGTGCCGGCCTCGGGCTGCGCAGCAGAAAGCAGCCAGATACAGACGAGGCCGTCAAGACGATCGCCGCCCCCACAAATGGGGACGGCGATCCGCAATTATAGTCTTGAAGACGGTCAGGCGGCGACGCGATGGGCGGCAATGATCTGGTCGGCGGCGCGGCCCGTCACCTCCGCCATGCGGTCGAACTGCCGCGTGAAGCTGCCGGCACCGGCAGTCGCCGACCGCAACTCAACGATCAGTTCACCGATCTCGGCCTCCGGCATCATCGCGCGCACGCGATCCCATCCCGGCCAGCCCTCGCGGGTGTCGAAACCCAGGATCTGTCCGCGCCGCCCCGACAGGATGGCGTTGATCTTCGCCGTCGCATCTGTCGGACAAACGATGTCCACGACATGGATCGGCTCCAGCAGCACCGGCTGGCACTGCGGCAACCCTTCGCTGAGGCCGATTCGTGCGGCGGTCCGGAACGCGAGATCGGATGAATCGACGCTGTGGTAAGAGCCGTCCGTCAAGGTCACCGCAACGTCGATGACCGGGAAACCCAGCGGTCCGCGCAACAGACCATCGACGACGCCTTCCTCGACAGCCGGGATGTAATTGCGCGGTACCGCGCCGCCGACGACCTTCTCGTGAAACTCGAAGCCGCCGCCGCGCGGCAGCGGTCTGATGTCGAGCACGACATCGCCGAACTGGCCGTGGCCGCCGGATTGTTTCTTGTGCCGGCCGCGTTGGGTGATCGGCTTGCGGATAGTTTCCTGATAACCGATCGCAGGCGGATGCGACTTGACGTTGACGCCGAAGCGGTTGCTCAGCCGCTCGAGCGCGACGCGCAGATGCATCTCGCCCTGTCCCCACAGCACGCTGTCATGGGTGCGCGGGTTCTGCACCATGGTCAGCGAAGGGTCTTCCTCATTCAGTCGCAACAAGGCTTGGCCGAGCTTGACGTCATCCTTGCGGTCCGTGGCTGCGACCGCCATCGCGAGCACCGGCGGCTGAGGCGCGACGCTCACCAGCGGCTGTGGCGCGGTCTTGCCGCTCGACAGCGTGTCGCCGGTCTTGACCACGTCAAGCTTGCCGAGCGCGACCGTCTCGCCGGCCTCGGCCGACGATCGCTTGTTGTCCTGGCCGACATAGAGCGCGGAGACGCCCGACACCCGGCCGGCCTCGCCCGAGGAGGCATGCAGCGTGGCGCCATCGTCAAGCCGTCCGGCGAGCACGCGTGCATAAGACAGTTTACCGCCGTGTTGCAGATGCACAGTCTTGAAGACATACGCCAACATCTCCTTCGACGCGGCCGCCCCTAACCGTCTGGCCGTGTCGGCGACGCCCGGCGCCTCGTGCCGCAGCGCCTTCATCAGGCGCAGCACGCCGTTGCCGCGCGCGGCGGAGCCGAGCAGTACCGGACAGATCACGCCTTCGCGCAATTCGCGGGCGAGATCGTCGAATACGGCATCGCGCGGCGGCGCGATGTCCTCGAGCAATTGTTCCATCAATGCGTCGTCGTGATCGGCGAGCTTCTCCAGCATCGAGAAGCGGGCCTCCTTTTCGCGGTCGAGGTTGCCGCCTTCGAGCGTGACGACTTCGGAAGCCTTGTGCTCGCGATAGACAAAGGCGCGTTCGAGCGCCAAATCGACAAAACCTTCGATCAGATCGCCGTTCCAGATCGGGATCTGGCGCAGCACCAGCGGAATGCGCGAGGCTGGCTGCAGCGTCGCGAGCGTCTCGCGGATGCGCTTGTTGGCGCGGTCGATCTTGTTGAGAAACAGAAAACGCGGAATGCCGAGATCCTCGAGCTCGCGCAGGATGATCTGGAGCTGCGGCAGCTTTTTCTCGTCGGCTTCGCAGACCACGATCGCCGCATCGACGGCGGGAAGAGCGGCCCGCATGTCGTGAGTGAATTCAACCGAGCCGGGGCAGTCGATAAAGGTGTAACTGTCGCCCATGAAATTGGTGGTGACGGCCGTGAGCGCGATGCCCATCTTGTGATGGCGGGCCTCAGGGCTGGCGTCGCCTACGCACGTGCCGGAATCGACGCTGCCCGCACGCGAGATCGCACCGGTGCGAGCGAGTATTGCTTCAAGAAGGGTGGTTTTACCGCTTTGGAAAGGGCCCACCAGTGCGATGCACCGTGGACCGCGGGGACTTCTGACGTCTTGTCCCATTGCCGCCTCCTCATGTGGAGCTCGGCCCGTGATTGGGTCGGCAACAGTGTATGCTCTTCCTCCGTCATCGATTTGGCAAGGAAGAAAATCGCTGCGGTGCATCGACCAAGGAATCGTTCCGCCGCCTTGTCATCGCAAGGCGGCGGACCAGCAGGGCGTGGGTCTTATCGTCCCGGACGCAGTTCCAGGCTTTCCAGACCGGCGGCGACGCTCAGGCCGACCTGGCCTTGCAGGCTGAGCGGCTGAAGCGCGATCGAGTTGTTGGAGCCGCCGACCAGCACGTTGCCGCCGGCACCGACGCCGATAGTCGCGCTGCCCTGCGCGCCAGCATAATTGCCGGAGAGATCGCCCGAACCGAGCCACTTCGCCGGCGCGAACACGCCCCAGGCCAGTGCGGTCTCCTGCGTGATGCCGAGATCGACGCCGACCTTCCGGATGGTGGCGACATAGAAGTCGTCGGGCCTGCCGCTGACGCGGAGCACGCAACCGAGATTGGTGACGGATCCCACGATGAAGCCGATGCTCGCCCCGCCCCGGCATTCCAGCACGCCGACCTGAACGCGGTCCACCGGCTGAGCGTTGGCGCCGGCCAGGGGCGCGGCAAGCGTAGCGGCGGCAATGCCGGCAAGGATGATCAAACGACGCATGAATTATGTCTCCGGCTGAAAAGCTGTGATGCGAGTCGAGAAAGGTGAACGCGCCCCGGGCAACAGGCCCGGACGCACGCTTTGTCTATGGCATAAGTTTTATGCTTGCTCCAGATGCGTTCCCCGGACGCGGCGCAGGACCATAAGCGCGTTCACGCGCGTCTTGGGCGCGCTATGCTATGGTCTTGCACCGCCGATCCGGGGTCCAGACACGTGGGTCCCGGCTCTGCGGTGCACGCCGAGAGGCGTCGCACCGCGTCCGGGACACGAGGGGTCTTCTTAAACTAGCGCAGGTTGCCGCAGAAACGCTGGATGCGTTTGCAGGCGTCTTCGAGGTCGGAGGTCTTGGTGGCGTAGGAAATGCGGAACGCCGGTCCGAGACCAAAGGCCGACCCCTGCACCACCGCGACGCCCTCGGTTTCCAGGAGCTCGGTGACGAAGTCCTGGTCGTTGGCGAGCACCTTGCCCGATGGCGAGGTTTTGCCGATGGTGCCGGCGCAGGACGGATAGACGTAGAACGCGCCTTCCGGCCGCGGACAATCGATGCCCTTCGCCTGGTTGAGCATCGACACCACGAGGTCGCGCCGCTCCTTGAACACCTTGTTGTTCGCGGGAATGAAATCCTGCGGACCATTGAGCGCTTCGACCGCGGCCCATTGCGCGATCGACGACGGGTTCGAGGTCGACTGCGACTGGATCGTGGACATCGCCTTGATCAAGGGCACGGGCCCACCGGCGTAACCGATGCGCCAGCCGGTCATGCAGTAGGCCTTGGAGACGCCGTTCACGGTCAGCGTGCGATCGTACAGCTTCGGCTCGATCTGCGCCGGCGTGGTGAACACGAAGTCGTCATAGACGAGATGCTCGTACATATCGTCGGTCATCACCCACACATGCGGATGCTTCACCAGCACGTCGGTGATCGCCTTCATCTCGGCGCGGGTATAGGCGGCGCCCGTCGGGTTCGACGGCGAGTTGAGAATGATCCATTTGGTCTTCGGCGTGATCGCCTTTTCCAGGTCATCGGGCTGCAGCTTGAAGCCATGCTCCGCCGTGCACACGATCGCGACCGGCTCGCCGCCGGCAAGCGCCACCATCTCGGGATAGCTCACCCAGTACGGCGCGGGAATGATCACCTCGTCGCCCGGATTAATGGTCGCCATCAGCGCATTGTAGAGCACCTGCTTGCCGCCGGTGCCGACGATGATCTGGTTCGGCTTGTAGCCAAGCCCGTTCTCGCGCTCGAACTTGGCTGCTATCGCCTGCTTCAATTCGGGAATGCCGTCGACCGCGGTGTACTTGGTCTTGCCGGCTTCGATCGCCTTGATCGCCGCGAGCTTGATGTTGGCGGGCGTGTCAAAGTCGGGTTCGCCCGCGCCGAGACCGATCACATTGCGCCCCGCCGCTTTCAGCTCGCGCGCTTTATCCGTGACCGCGATGGTCGCGGACGGCTTCACGCGGTCGAGTGCAGCAGACAGGAAAGGCATCATGATCTCCCGGCAAACGTCGTGCGCTCAAAAGCATCACGACTCGATGTGAGTGGAATGCGGACCACAGTAAAACGAGGCTCACCGCATCGCAAGAAGCTTCGGCCACGCCTTGCGAACTTTAGAGATCCTTAAAGTGCAGGGACTAGCTTTCCGCGCAACATTCATAAAATTCCGCGGCAAAATGGCTCATTTCTGGCAAGGCCTGCGATCCGGCGAGTGGCTGACGGCCGCCCGCGCGCGCGGCTACAGCCTGATCCTGCTCGGCTTCTGCGTTGTCGCGACGATCGGCTGGATTGCCCTGTCAGATGGCCTGATCGACCGCAACGGCAAACCCATCGGCACCGATTTCTCGAGCTTCTATGCCGCGGGCTCGCTGGCGCTCGAGGGCCGCGCGGCCGACGCCTACCAGCCCGCCTCCCAGCACGCACGCGAGCAAAGCCAGTTCGGCGCGACGACACCCTATTACAGCTGGAACTATCCGCCGGTGTTCTTCCTCATCGCGGCGCCACTTGCGCTGCTACCCTATCCGTTTGCGCTCGCGCTGTTCCAGGCAACGGGGTTTGCGTTCTATCTCTGGGGCATCGCCGCGATTCTCGGCAAACCGCGACGGCAGGATCCCGTCATCGCGCGGAACTGGCTGCCGGTGACGGCGGCCTTTCCCGCAGTCTTCGTCAATCTCGGCCACGGTCAGAACGGCTTTCTCACCGCTGGCCTGCTCGGCGCGGCGTTGGTGATGTTGGAGCGGCCTTTTCTCTCAGGCCTGTGCATCGGCCTTCTTTCCTACAAGCCGCAATTTGCGCTCGTCATCCCGCTTGCGCTGCTCGCCGCCGGAAGGTGGCGCGTGATCGCGGCCGCCACGATGACCACGATCGCGCTTGTGGGTGCATCCTGGTTGTTGTTCGGCACCGATGCATGGACGGCATTTCTCGCTTCGACCGAGATGTCGCGGAAAATCCTGCTCGAGCAAGGCAGCGTCGGCTTCGAAAAACTGCAGAGCGCGTTTGCAGCCGTGCGGCTGTGGGGCGGCGGGGTGCCACTGGGCTATGCTGTGCAGGGCGCCGTATCGATGCTGGCCGTTCTCACGACCGCCTATGCCTGGCGTATCTCCGATAACATCGCACTCAAAGCCGCAATGCTCGTGGTCGCGACGGCGCTGGCCTCGCCGCATCTGCTCGACTACGACCTCGTTCTGCTTGCGCCCGCGCTGGCCTTCCTCACGTCGGCCATGCTGGACGACGGCGCGCGCGACTATGAAAAAAGCGTGATGGCATTTGTCTGGATCGCGCCGCTTGTGACACGCAGCGTGGCCGGCCTGATCGGCATTCCAATCGGCTTGCTCGCGACGCTCGCTTTGTTCGCACTGATCGTGCGACGTCTGAGCGCACAGCACGAGCGCGCCGCCGCTATCGCAACTGTGATCTGATTTGTCGCGCTGGATCGGAAAGTTGTTTTCCGTCGTTGCAGTGCAGTAGAGGTTTTTGACCGATTCCAGTTTCAACCCTTGCGGCGCGCTCGCATCGGCATCATTGTTTGGCCAAGTTGCAGGCGGAGAAGCCGCTGGTGTGGCGACTCTGACGTTCCTTTCAGTGCCGCCGCGAGTTCTTCAAAGGAACGTCAGAGTCAAGGCCACACTAGAATCACAGGGTTGCTAGTGTCCCTCTGGTTCTGACATTCGTAACCGTGCCTGCCGCGATATGATACGAATGTCAGAACCGGGACACTAGTATCGCTCTCACTGGTCGAACTGTTTCGCAATGTACAAACTCTATTCCATGCAGCGCTCGGGCAATAGCTACAAGGTCCGCCTGGCCCTTGCGCTACTCGATGCACCCTATCGCGCGATCGAGATCGACATTCTGCGCGGCGAGAGTCGCACGCCGGACTTTCTGGCCAAGAATCCGAGCGGACAGGTTCCCCTGCTCGAAGTCGCCGAGGGGCGCTACCTCGCCGAATCCAATGCCATCCTCTGGTACGTCGCCCGCGGCACCTCTCTGGCGCCGGAGTCGCCGATCGAACGCGCCGAAGCGCTGCAGTGGATGTTCTTCGAACAGCATGCGCTGGAGCCGAATATCGGCGCGGCCTATTTCTGGCTCGCGCTGGTCAAAGGCGGCCGCGATCTGCAAACGCATGCGCTGGAAGACTGGATGGAGCGCGGCTATGCGGCGCTCCAGGTGATGGAAAATCATCTCAAGACCCACGACTATTTTGCCGCCGGCCAGTTCACGATCGCCGACATCGCGCTTTACGGCTACACCCATGTCGCGGAGCTTTGCGACTACGATCTCTCGACCTTCCCGGCGATCCGCGCCTGGCTGAAGCGGGTCGAGCAATTTCCGGGATTTGTCTCGATGGACTGGTCGCCCGCCGAGACTGAAGATCTCGCGGCCGAGGCCTGAAGACCCGGTGAAAAGCGGGGACGAACGACGGGGATCATGGGCATAGCGCTCGCTTCGCCGCATTTTAGCCGCTTTTACTGACGGCCCCGCCCCAATCTTGCCGGTGAAAATTGTCACATAACGATTATCGCGCGGCACTGATTCGCCGCGTGACGGGACGAATTTGCGCGTTTTTATAAGGATTTATTCGACCATGACCCGATCTTCGGGCCCAGCCGGTTTCTTTAACCCAGGCGTGGCCGTCGCATCGACCCGGTTGAGGGAGGCGGTAGCGGCTTCGCTCGCGATCGCCTCGCTGTCGCTTTGCCTGATGGTGACCCTCACGGTGCTGTCGAGCAAGCTCGGTGCGGGCCCGCCGATTCCGGCCTAGCTCCCCTTCATTTTCTTAAAGCCATTTTGGTTTTTCGTTGGCTTGGACTGAAACGCGATGATCCGCATCGCGATCGGAGAATGATGAGGTCGCCTACCGCATTGGTGACGGCAGCGCTGGTGACGGCCATCCTGGTGGCGGCGTCATTGCTGATTGCCGCCGGCACGCGCGGCGAGGAGGCGCCGCTTCCGTATCGCGATGCGCCGGCTTACGACCATTCGTGAAAGATGAAGCAGGCGCCGAGCACAATCAGCGGCAAGTCCTGACTTCCGCACGCGAGCCGGTTCCCGGCCAATTTGACGCAAAAGACCGGACAGCTGCACCGAGCCGATTAACGGCTGTTTAAGGTTATGACGAGAAACCTCGCTGACGACACACAACTTTCCATCAAACTGCCCGTCTCATTCTCGTGAGCCAACGAGAGTTAGTTCATGCAGTTCGACTGGCGCGCTACGTTCGGACCGGCCCTCACCGCAGCAACCGCATTGGTTGCGCTCGCCGTCGACCGCCTGCTGTTTGCCGTTCCCAACCCCGCACCGCTGTTTGTCTGCATCGTGGCGCTTGCCGGATCGCTGTCCGGTCTTGGCTCGAGCCTGACCAGCGCGGCGATTGCACTCGCCTGCTCCGCGCTGATTTTTTTGGCCAACGGCTTTCGGCTCGACGCGTCGGCTTCCGACCTCGCCCGCCTCGCGATGCTCGCGGTCGCCGCGTTCGGCACCGCGTTGCTGACCGGCCTGCTGCGGAAACGCCTGGTCGATACGCTCGCCTGGGAGCGCCGTCATCACGCAACCGCCGACCGACTCTCATCGGCGCTCGACCAGGTCGACATCGGCATCGTGCTGCTTGATGCCGACACCCGCGCTGAATTCATCAACCGCGCCTTTCGCGATTACTTTGCGCTGCCCGACGCGAAGGCCGACAGCAAGCCGCCCTTCATCGCGCTGATGTATCACGGCCG